>CANQLI010000001.1 GCA_947624675.1 uncultured Clostridia bacterium
GGTCATTACTATTTCGATGATAATATCTTTTGTTACATTGATAGATATTCTCTTTGAAAGCAAAAGCTCACATATTACGCAACGGAATATCAGTACAAAAAGTATTGATAGTATCGCCATTGTTACGCTATTAAGCACCACTGTTGATAAAAATGTACATACAACGCTTAACGCCAATGACGCCATATTGCATTTCATCAAAAGGTTTTCCATTCTGAGACTTTTGTAGTATGTATTTACAAGCATTGATACTTTGCTCTCATATGCGCATATCGGAAATAGGATTGCCGCATATCTTAAGCTCTCGGCATACTGTGGAAGCCAAGCTGATAGTATTTTCATCATCGGATAATACATCGTAAGTACACCGAATATCAGTCCCATAAGTATTATTCGCATTAAACTGTATATTTGCGGTAATCTCTCCTGGCTTGTTCTGCGAAGTGTTGGATACATTACCACTGATATTGCATTTATAGCTGTAACTGCCATATTTGAAATATTTAATGAAAGTGATACTTTGCCGAATGTCGATATATCCCAGTGATTTTCTACACCAAAGCGAACAACTCCTATAATCAGCATACTGCTAAGTGAGGCAAGCATTAGCTTGAAGCCTGCTGAGATGTTTTTCTTTATTTCCCCAATTGTATTTTTTATACTTATACAGCTTGAAAAAACCAAGTCCTTGCAGTACCAGATGCCAATACCCAATGATACAAATACAGCCACGACATTCGCACAGATAAGTAAGTGGAATTGTCTGTATCCTGTTGCTATCAACAATATAGCCAGTATTACTAAAATAATTTTCTCGGAAATAGTAACTATAGCAAATTCTTTTATTCTGCCTGTTGCTTGAAGGATAAAGGTTATGAACCACCTTAAACACATTGCTACTGCAACTATGCAAGTACAACCGATTACAAAATGCTTATTTTCATCATCTACAATAAACAGTGAGCTGATAAATATCAGTAAGTAAATGATAACTTCACATAGCCCCAGTAAACGAAATTGTGTAGAGTATAACGGCTTATTAAGATTATTGTAGTACTTGCCACCCTCTCGTAAATATATACCGTCACACCAGCCAAAATACAATACTCCCACATAGTTAGTGTAGAAAATATATAACTGGTAGTATCCATATTGTTCTATGCCTATAAACTTGGGCAATACTAATATTATCGTAGCATTAATAATCATATAAATTATATTAGATGTAAATGTATATGATATATTTTTAAAGAAATCCACAAGCCTACTACTCGGCAACTCTTTAGCCTTCTTTCTTTTTCTCTTCTTCAAGTTCAATTATTTTATCAATAAAACGCGAAGGCGAAAACCGTCCGTCGTACTGATAATTAATCTCTTCTCGTCTTTTTACCCATTCAATATCTATGTCCTCCGGCTTCTCAAAGACCTTCATATATCTTGGATCATAAAATGGTAGATTTACTACATTTTTATTGTCGGTCAATAGCTTTTTATTGTAACAAATTGCTTCAAAATATCTAAGTGACGCGCCTGATTGTCCTTCAGTCAATATTTCAAGTATGCAGTTGCACTTTTTTAGTTCTTGAATAGTTTTCCTGTAAGGAATCTCCTTTTTGTATAATATTCCATCATATTTTCTATCCTTCTTTTTCACACGTGAAATTCTGTATATCATTGACACATAATTTTTATTTAAATAATCATAAACACTATGAAGTTTGCTTAGTCTCTCCGGTTTTGTCCTTCCACAAAAATACAAATCCGAATCAATTTCACTACATATATTATCTGATAATATTGAATACAACTGCTTCTGATAAAGAAAGCCATGTTCTTTTACATCTTCAGGATTATAAGTAAAAATATAATCAAAATCTACATTACGTACATATTTTCTAGCGTAAAAGCAATCACTAATTTTACCTCCAATATTTCTCCATTGATCCTGCAACAATAAAATATATTTTACACTATATTCTTTTTTAAGACTTATCAGGTACTTGTATGATATTGGATGAATAGATACATCATTAAAGATCACATAATAATCAATATTTTTTTGCCATTTAATCTTACGTAACGATGTAGACCAAATTCCTTTAAACGGAATTCTAATTATATCGTTAACTCGTTTATTAAGATGAACTCTTCTTATAAACTTTAACAGTCTGCTTTTCAACTCCTTACATGGACCATGTAAAACAATAACTCTTTTGTCTCTTTCTAAATCATCATACATATGCTTCGTTATGCTTGTATCACAAACAAAAATAAATTGCTTTCTCTTCATCATATACTATCCTCCTAATCACTAAAGCGATATATGTATATTTTCCATTTCTAAAAGCTCAGTTAAATATACAATTTTTATCTAAAAGAAAAATTCATACGGCATTGTAGTACCAACATTATTTACATTAACTCTAGCTATATACAAAACCAATCCATAAATAACAATACAACACGTTGCAATAAACCTTTTATTTTTATTATCTATAGTATTTAGAATCTCCGGTATCATTATAATAACAAAAGGTGAAAATAAAAAAGCACCACGAGAAAACATAGAACTCTGAGTAGACAATACATAAAGCACTGTTTCAAAAATAAATGCCCATAACATAACAGGATTATCTTCAATAAACTTTTTTCGCTTTTGTTTATTTAACATTAATAGACAAAAAACTAAAGCAATAAAATGTGATATGTAAACTAATAATTCAACAGAAGTATGCGCATGCTCTCTTGCACTATCAATATACCAAACATATTTAGCTGGGATTATATTTATAATAATTGATAAAAATGTAGAATATCCTATCATACAAAATAAACAAATACACAAAACTGCAAACATACTTTTAGGAGATATTTTAATTTTAGATAAAAAGTAAAGAGGAATAAAAAATATAGCAGAGGTGTGAAATGTCATTCCTATTAAAACAAAAGCCAGAAATGCTATAAGCTTTTTATTCTTAATAAACGGAAATGAAAGAAAAACAAAATATGATACAAATGAACTTGGTGTTAAGTTAAGCGCGGTTTGATAAAAACAAAATGTATAATACAAAAACACACTTAACCATTTATGTTTTGAATCCCTAAAAATAAGAATTGATATAAGCAATATCTGAACTAAACTGTTGACAATAGTGATAGCTTGCGGATTTTTAGAAAAAAATGATATAAATTTATTATAAAATTTATATCCTATTTCAACATCACCATACCAACCATTATTATAATTACTAAAATCACTTATGTTAGTGTTTGATATTTTTAAAAAGTGACTTACATATTGGCGTGTATCAGCGCCTATATTTATGCTTCTAAGTGCTGCAAAAATAAACAAAAGAAGCAGTGCAATAATTACAATTACATTTTGATAATTTTTGTTTTTATTGCTTAACGCATTTGCCACCCCTAAAAATGTAAGCCCACATAAGATAAAATAATATACTACCAAATATAACTACCTCTCTAAACTATATTGGCTAAAATATTTTATTGATTTATGTATTTCATATTTATTTAAAATATTCTATACAGAATTCAAAATTAAAACCGCTCATAAATAATTATTCAACAAGAGTTTTCTAAACCTTTCAACTTGATTAACATAAAGGAATTTATTTAAAAATGTCTTTCTAGCATTTTGAGAAAAACTCTCTAATTCACTTATTATAGATTCATATGCTTTATCTATATCCTGAAAGCTATAGTTTTCATTTAATACGATTCCGTTAGAACCTTCAACAAATTCTTTAAAGCTTCCAATGTCTGAAGCAATAACAGGTGAGCCAAACATCATAGCTTTACATAATACTCCACTTTGAGTTGACCGCTTATACAGCATCCATGTACAACAGCTTATTGCATATGCGTAATTTATCTCGGCATTTGACAACGAATGTCCGTAATTAACAATAAGTCGCTTACTGTCAATCAAAGATCGGATCTCACTATCGATATAGCTAGTAATATCTGTGCGCGTTGCTATCTGAAATAAAGCGTCTTTATCTTTTCTTGATTTATATTTAATGTATTTAATAAAAACATCAAAGTTTTTTGCAGCCGTAGCAGTAGAAATAAAAGAAAAATACTTTTTATCTTTAATCAAAGAATTGTTGTCACCACTGCTCTCATCTATAAACACCAAAGGAAACAAGGCATAATTCTTGTTGTACTTAATACAATTCTTTACATAAAAATCAACAGCCTTATTTGAAGATAAAATAACTTTATCTGCATTTTTTAAAACCGATCCTATAAAAAAACATCTTTTACAAAGAGTTTTTAAACTATCAACTATAGACTCATTGTGCTTTATTACATCACATATCCACCTTTTAAAACCATACCACGGCTCATGATAAACAAAGTATACTTTTAATTTAGCATTTTTGCGCTTTAACTGTTTTACATACTTCATATCTTTAGACGATAAATTATATATCAACAGAATGTCGGGAATAACATCAAAATATGTATCTAAGACTATACTTTGGAACTCATTATAATTTATTAGAAAAGAATTGTACTGGTTATCAACAAACAAATACGGCTGATAATTTGATTCCTCAAACAACTTATAATAAGCCAACATATGCGAAAAATGTCCTGGTGAATATTTTGCCGACATTATAAACGCTTTTTTCATCTGATATCCTCCAAGCCTTGTTATTTATAAAACTCTTCCTCCACCATCAAGCATAAAGCATGATAAACCGGTAAATGAAGTTCCTGTATCATATACGTTTCTGTCTGTGGTACTTGTATGCAGGCATCGCATATATCACTCAGCTTGCTTTCTTTTTCGCCCGTCATACCTATTACCTTCATTCCCTTTGCCTTTGCCGTAACCGCCGCATATATAACATTTTTGCTGTTGCCGGATGTGGATATCCCTATAAATACATCGCCTTTATTTCCGTATCCGTTTACCTGTTGTGCAAAGCATAGAAGCGGCTCACAGTCGTTCATATACGCTGTCGATAACGCATAATGCCCGTCTAACGCAATAGCCGGAAGCGCTCCCTGTAAGTTCTCAGCCAAAATTTTTCCATACTCAGGACTGACTTCTATAAGCCTGTCAGAAAAATCCTTTGAAAGCTTTCTTTGCTTTTTAAAGCCCTTCATAAGCTCTCCTACCATATGCTCCGCGTCTGCAGCAGAACCCCCGTTTCCGGCAATCAAAAGCTTTCCTCTGCTTTTATAGCAGTCTTCAATGATCTTGTATGCCTTAGCTATACTTTCCTTACATACCTTAAGCTCAGGATACCTTTTTATCAATAAATCAAGCTGTGCTTGTACATTTTCGGTCATTATTTATCCTCCAAAATATTCTCAACAGCGCCGAGTAAATCGCCGTCTGTTTCGATCTTGATTGCCTTGCAGCCTGCTGCCTTTGCAGCCATAACATCGTTTTCCCCGTCCCCTATCATATAGGAACGACTCAGATCTATGTTAAAATCCTCGGCAGCTTTAAGAAGCATTCCCGGCTTTGGCTTTCGGCAGTCACAATCTATCTTAAGCTCTTCTATCTCCCCATCATATCCCTTATCCGGATGATGCGGACAATAATATAATGCATCGATGTATGCTCCGCCTTTTCCAAGCAGAGTCTCCATCTTCTTATGTATCATATCTAGCTCACTATGTGTTACTTCTCCCCTTGCTATTACCGGCTGATTTGTTATTACTACCGCCAGATAACCCGAACGGTTTATTGCTTTTATAGCTTCAGTTACTCCGGGAAGAAGCTCAAAATCATCTATATCTTTTAAAAACCCCTTGTATTTGTTTATTGTGCCATCCCTGTCAAGAAACACTGCCTTCTGTGGGACTTTTAAGTTCTTAGCTTCTGCTATTCCTTTTTTATAGTCCTCACAAACACTTCTGTACCTTTCAGGTGTTCCCATATCCTTAACATACTCGCTGCTTTGATATGCAAACATTTTCCCTGTATTAGCGAGAGGTTTTAAAAGCTGTCTGTCTAAATCTATTTTTTCTGTATCAAACTCTTTTTCTAATAATTCAGGTGATATTATATGAAGTCCCGCATTTACTCTGTTGTTATAAAACTGAGGACGCTCATCCTCCTTTGTTAGCCAATCTGTTACACAGCCTGAAGAATCAGTCACTATCAGTCCGCTGTCATAAGGATGACTGTTTGGATGTGTAAATAATGTTACCAAGCCTCTGTGTTCCTTATGAAATTTCAAAAAGCGGTTAAAATCCACATTAAACAATGAATCAGCATTTAGCAAAAAGAAATCCTCTGTGAACTTGTCCCTTATTTTAAATAAGGCTCCGGCATTACCTAAAGGCTCTCTTTCAAAGTAATACTCTATATCCACACCGTATTTACTGCCGTCACCAAAGTGATCCATAATGATTTTTCCTAAGTGACTGACTGTGATAATAATATCAGTAAACCCCTGATCCCTGAGACACTCTATTTCACGCTCTAAAACAGGCTTACCACCTATTTTTATCATCGGTTTAGGAATGTCTTTTGCAACAGACGAGATCCGTGTTCCCTTACCGCCTGCCATTATTACTGTTTTCATACTTCCTTACTCCTTTAAAACATAAGTTTCAGGCGTATAATGTATTACTCTGGTTCCGCCGTTTTCAAATTCAAACGGAACATACATAAGCTTTTCCATTGCTCTTTTTAATGACTCACGGTTTTCAGGACGAGTGTAGAATATTAAAAAGCCTCCGCCTCCTGCTCCAAGCAGCTTTCCTCCCAAAGCTCCCGCCCTAAGTCCCTTTTCATACAGCATATCTATATCATTCGTTGATACTGCCGAGCCCGTCTGTCTTTTTAATCTCCATGTATAATCTAACAGTTTACCGAATTCATCTATATCCGAATTCTTATCTGTAAGTATTTTTTCTGCCTCATCTACAAGAGCATACATTTCGTTCAGCTGTTTTGTCTTATCTCTTTTATCTGAATTATTTGCTTCCTGTACCTCATGTGAAAATCTCGTAAATCCGGTAAAAAACATAACTAGATTTTCATTTAATCTTTTCTTTCTTTCCGGTGATATTATTACAGGACTTACCTCATATCCGTCACTGTTAAAATCTATTCTGTTTAGTCCACCAAATGATGCTGCAATCTGATCCTGCCAACCTCCTGCCTCTTGACAAAGCGTCCTTTCAAGGTAGATCGCTTCATCTGCTAAGCGTTTCTTATCGGCATACTTTCCCTTCAGAGCATGAAACGCGTTAAGCATTCCCACCGCAAACGAAGAGCTTGTCCCCAAGCCTGATCTCGCAGGAAGATCCGACTCATACGTAAGCCGTATCTCGTGCATATCAAGCATCTGCATTGCGTTTTTTATTGCGGGATGCTTAATATCAGTAACAGACTTTACTCTCTCTGTCTTTGAATAAACAAGCTCCGATGAATAATCAAAAAACCTTGGCAAATGTCTTACATTTACATAGCAGTATTTATCAAACGTCGTGGAAATAACCGCACCCTTGTGTTCTCTGAAATATGACTCCATATCCGTTCCTCCGCCGAAAAATGACATCCGAAACGGCGTCTTTGTTATTATCATTATCAAATCGCACCTTTCTCAACAATAACAGTACATAAAGGTTTGAAAAAATTGCTAAAATGAGTGTTAGCGGGAATTTAGATGATTATTTTAATAAATCAAAAATTTAAAGATTTTTATAAAACTGTATAAATTTTTCTTTCATCACATCTGTATTATAAGTTTCTCTCACATCGTTATAAGCAGCTTCAGACAATTCAACCGGAAATTTATTCATTGCTTCCCGTATTCTTTCCGCATATTCCTCTGATGTATTGCAAACATATCCGTTAACTCCATCTTTAATCACGCTTTTATTTCCCATTACATTGCTTACAAGACAAAGCTTTTTTAAGTACATATTCTCCAGAAGGCTCATAGCAATTGCTTCTCCGCGTGAACAGAGTACAAAAGCATCTGCACCTTTAGCCATCGTTAAAGCTTCATGTCTCGGTTTCCATCCCGTCACCTCAATATTTGACGCAGTTAGCTTGTTTCTTAATTCACCATCGCCAATCCACAAAAATTTTGCCTCTGGCACCAATTCAGCTATCTTGTTAAATACCTCGGGCTGCTTTTGAACGCAAATTCTCCCCAAGGAAAAAACCGTAAATTCATTATTTCGTACGATTTGAATGTCATGCAAAGAAGCAGATAAATCCTGCAGATTTATACCCGTTTCAATATATGCTGTTTTCCTACACAGCGTCTTTGCCACCATATCTTCTGAATCGCAGCATGTCAGTGTAATACAGTGCCTTCTTCCAAGAATACGCTCCATTAACTTGTATACAGTACTTTTGACTCCCGGACCCATAAGGATATGTGCATAGCCATGAGGCGTATAAATAACAGTGGATTTTTTACCATTAAATGCAAGACGCCCTATGCCTCCCGCGATGGAAGAATGAAGATGTATGATGTCGGGGTTTACTCTTTTTTCAACATTTTTCAACTCTTTTATTGCATTGATAACATTAAAAACATTGAATATGCTACCAAAATTGTTTATTTCTACAAGATGAATTCTTTTATCAAAAAGTCGCTTATAATTTTTTGGAGTTTCTTTTCTTTTTGCAGAATATGCTAGATATACTTCAAACGAATCACACATATCGTTACACAGCTGTGTTACATACACTCCCACGCCACCACCAATTGTCTCAGTGACCATAAGAATTTTTTTCATCATTTACCTCTATCCTTTAACTTTTTGCTTGTAAATATATCAAATCGCACCTTTCCCAGCAATAACAGTACCTATCGTTTTGAAAATTATTTTTATGTCAAGTAACAGTGAACGATTCGTACAGTAATAAAGCTCCATATCCTGCCTCTCGTGATCGGAATAACCCACATCATTTCTCGCATATGCCTGCCAGTATCCGGTGAGTCCGGGCTTAACTGACAGCAGTATTTTTTGCTCGTCAGGCATATAATGATTCTCAAGCTCTTCCCTTAATATAGGTCTAGGTCCTACTATCGACATATCTCCCTTTATGCAGATATTCCAAATCACCTGCGGCAGCTCATCAATGCTCAGTCTCCTGAGTATTCCGCCAAAACACTTTTTTGAATCCCCTGGCTTCTTATATCCGATCAGCCTCGGATCGTCCTCAAGCTTGTACTCAAGCCTATATTCTTCAAGCTGCTCCGGTGTAAGCGAATCTTCAAACTCATCTGCTCCCTTTCGCATTGACCGAAATTTCAAGATATGTATTTCTTTGTTTTTTAGTCCAACTCTTTTTTGTATGTAAAATGGATTCCCCGGATCCTTGACAAAAATGATAAGAGCAATCACCAGGATCGGTATAAGCAATATAATGCTGGCTATTAACGATAGTATAAAATCAAAACCTCGCTTCAGTATCCTGTATGCTAAACGCTGTTTTGATTTCTCTTTGACTAAGGTTTCACCCGTTTCTAAGGCTAAAGTCCCATCCAAAACCGCCTGCTCAACCACTGCATCGTTCTGAACAACTGCCGTTATTTCCTTTGACACCTTGTCATCAGTTCCTTTCTCTTTTACATCTAACATAAATCACTTTTCTATCTGTTTTCTTTTTTCAGTAGGTCTTAACTCCTCCTTGACTTCGTCTGCATTCTTTCGCATACTTCTGAATTTATACATTTTAAATTGTTTCCCGTTCTAGCTTGTCCTTACCAAAATGTAAAAGGATTACCGAAATTCTCAAAGATATTAAATTGAGATTATCGGGAATAATGGGGATAACATTATGAATATAACTTGCTGAACTTTCAATATATAAATCAATTAGTTGCATATAGGCTCATATAAGCATTCACCTTCTGAGATAAAATTAAAAACCAATTGCTTTTCGTAAAAATCAATGTCCTGTCTGCACTACTAAATTGACATAAGTAATTTTAGCACAAAAACATTACTTTGTCAATGATTTTCGTTCAATTTTTACAATGTTTTTAGCACTTTACATAAAATTACAAAAATTTACACATTTACTACATATTAACCTGTATGATATTACCAAAATGTTAATAAATAGCATCATATACAATATATAGATAGGAACTTTCTATATTTGTTTAAGTATGTTTGCTAAAGATTTTTAAGGTTCATTTTTTTAAAATCTAACTAACATTGCCATTTTTAAATTATTACAATTTTAACATCATATTTTTCCTTTTAATATATGCCTTGTCTTGCCATTTAATATATCCGGAGACATTCTGAATACAACAAAACCGACCTCACTTTAATGTGAGATCGGCTATATAAATGCTTGTATAAGGATTGTCACTCAGTCGTCCAACTAGCGGTGATCAGATGCCGCCCCCTCTTATAAATTCTCCGCATTAAATATGCTGTTAAACATATTTCGCACTCATTATTTGTGAATAAATTATGAATATTGTAAACATTTTGTTACAAAACATAATTTATTTTATGAAGAATGTACGTTTGCGTACATTTTTTCCTGATTTTGCGCTGTTAGTAGAGGGAGTAAAAATTCTAAAAAACAAATCATACCGTTTTAAATACTGCTATTATTCCCGACTTATAATACAGCTGTTTATACTTGCTGTTATTGAGATAATCATTTATATCCACTCTCTTATCAGTCTGACGAAGATCTATTGCGTAGTAGTCCGTTACTCTATTAGGATCCTTAGTGTGTTCAAGCTCATAAAGCTCCCGTCTTGTAGAGAGGTTCGGAACGAGGTAAGTCGTACAAGAAACCGACGCGTCCTCAGGAATAAGCTCGAGCGCCGCATCTATTGTAAGTCGTGAGGTGCTGTCCTTTGTGAAATTCTGATAGTAACCCTTTGTTCGCGGGAATACTAAGGCTATTGATGTTATCAAAGAAAAAGCCATAACACAAATAAGTATCTTCTTTCGGTTTTTAGCAAAACTTTCATAGTTTATCACAGAAAGATAAATCAGAAATGCGCCGCTTCCAAAACCGTACTGATAGTTTAAGGCGTGCTGATACTGATAATTTGACATAAGGTTCACCAGTATAAAAGGTATAAGAAGTACAAGTCTTTTAGGCTCTTTTATAAATAACGGTAAAAAAGCGAGCGGTGCCAGAACCTGAAGAATGTAGGTAAATTTATCTTCGGTAAATATTTCGTGAAGCACGTAAACGGGGTTCTGTATTACAGATTTTATCACAGCCATAAGATTTTCGCTGTCATCGTAAATATAGTTATCATATCTGTAAGTCATTACCCCCTCGCCGATGTTCTCCAAAAGCATTGTCACCACAAGGAAGTATATCACAGAAAATGCAAACGCAGGTATCGCAAACTTTAAATTCTTTTTTGTGATTATAAAATAAAGTGCTATAACAGCGAGATACATAGCGGCATCCTCTTTTACCGAAAGTAAGAGAACCGAGAATAATACACAGGGAAGTATCTTTTTGGTTTCAAAAGCCCAGAAGCACCATAGTACTATCGGCGCTAAAAAATTATTTTCATGCAGATTGTACTGCGTACCGGCAAGAAGGACCGGATAAAGTGTATATACTACCGAGAACCCTAAAGCGGTAAGATTTGACATACCGTGCCTTTTGATTATGAGCACAAGCGGTATCACGCCGCTCGCAACAACAAGACAGGACAAGACCTGAAGAGTCACAGGCGATGGTATAATATAGTAAAACGGCAGCATCAGATAAAACACAGGTGAAAAATGCACCGCAAAATGCGACAAAAGTCCGTCCCTCTCACAGGTCGTAAGTGGGAGCCCAACTTCCTTCATATAATAAAACATCTGCGAAAAAATTCCAAAATCGTAACAAGAGGTCCTGTAATTTGCGTACTTTAAGCTCAGCGCAATACCTATGACTGCGGTAAATGCCACTATCAATGTGATTGCGGCTATCCACATCACCTTACTGCTTATATTGAGCTTGATAAGGTCGATCTTTGAAAACCAAACAAATGCAAGCACAACGGCAGAACAGCCTATTGCAAATAAGAAGTTCTGATATTTTATGCCGGAAATAACGCTGTAAAGCACGATAGAAAAAACCATCATTACCGATATGACCTTTTCGTTTGTAAAAATATACAAAGCAAGCCATGTCAGTATAACACAAAGACTGAACAGCCAGAAGTTCATACCCTCATAAAATTCCTTTTGATAAAACAGCTTATCCGTTCTTATCAAAAACGCGACCGACACAAATATCCAAGCAGTAAACAGACAGTAAAATATCTGTGCCGCACCTCGTTGTTTAACAACATTTTTCAGGTCGCTGATAACACCGCTTTTTAACATTTTTCTTCCTCCGAAATCATTCGTCACTCAACTGTTACCTTATGAAAAACCTTCTTACCTTTTTTTATTATAACGGGCTCGGAAACATCTATCCTCTCGGAGGGATCTGTTATCTTTACATCGTTTACCGAAACTCCTCCTCCTAAAACGAGCCGTCTTGCCTCTCCGTTTGATGCGGCAAGCTTAGCCTTGACCATAAGGGTAAGAAGCCCTATTTTCCCTTCGGTAAGTTCATTCTTTGAAAGCACGGTAGTAGGCATATTTTCGCTTGATGCTCCGTTTTTGAAAACAGCTTGTGCTGCATCCTGAGCCTTGTTTGCCTCCTCTTCGCCGTGAACGAGATTAGTAAGCTCGTAGGCAAGCATTTCCTTAGCCTTGTTGAGCTGTGCTCCCTCCATTGTGCGCTCCATTTCTTCTATCTGCTCTATCGGGATAAATGTGAGCATCTTAAGGCACTTCATAACATCGGCGTCCGACACATTTCTCCAGTACTGGTAAAACTCATACGGAGATGTCTTTTCCGGGTCAAGCCACACGGCTCCCTTCTCGGTTTTTCCCATCTTCTTTCCCTCGGAGTTTAAAAGAAGAGTTATCGTCATAGCGTAAGCGTCTTTTCCAAGCTTCTTTCTTATAAGCTCAGTACCCCCAAGCATATTAGCCCATTGGTCGTCGCCTCCAAACTGCATATTACAGCCGTAATCCTGAAACAGCCTGTAAAAATCATAGCTTTGCATAATCATATAGTTAAATTCAAGGAATGTAAGTCCTCTTTCCATCCTTTGTTTGTAGCACTCAAAGGTGAGCATCTTATTTACCGAAAAGCAGGCTCCGACCTCTCTTAAAACATCAATGTAGTTAAGATCCATCAACCAGTCGGCATTGTTTACCACGAGCGCCTTTCCGTCAGAAAAGTCAATAAACCGGCTCATCTGTTTTTTAAAGCACTCAACATTGTGGTCGATAGTTTCCCTTGTCATCATTTTTCGCATATCGCTTTTTCCCGATGGATCACCTATCATTCCGGTTCCGCCGCCAATAAGCGCTATCGGCTTGTTACCAGCCATCTGAAGCCTTTTCATTAGGCAAAGTGCCATAAAATGTCCAACATGAAGGCTGTCTGCGGTAGGATCAAAACCTATGTAAAAGGTTGCCTTTCCTTCATTTATAAGCTCAGCTATTTCATCCTCATCGGTAAGCTGTGCCAAAAGACCGCGCCTTTTAAGTTCTTCAAAAATCGTCATTTTTATTCCTCCGAATTTAAATTTATATTTGTTTTTCAATTAACAAGCTAACAAATAAGATACCGCTTTCACTTCGCAACCTTTTAAAGATTAAAAAAGCCTCCGACAAAAATGCCGGAGGACGAATTTACTCGTGGTACCACCTCTGTTTATAGAAAAAGCAAAAAGCCTTTCTACCTCTTGTGCAGTGTAACGGTTGCGACCGAAAGCCCCTACTGAATCGGTTTCAGGACTTCAGCTCAAAGATGTATTCACCTATGCCCTGCCGCTTTCTCACACCGACCGAAAGCTCTCTTAAGTACAAAAGCATAAGCTACTTTTTCTTATCATAGCTTTTAAATCAAATTTCATAAGATATAATATCACACCCCATAAAAAATGTCAAGAGCTAAAGATAATACAACATAGGATCACCGATCACTCTGTTGTCTATACTTTTTATGCCGTCATTTATATAACAAAAAGAATATCAAAACTATTATATCTATATCCCGTCCTTTATTTTGTCAAGCGCACCCTTTTCAAGTCTTGATACTTGTGCTTGTGAAATTCCTATCTGATCGGCGACCTCGACCTGAGTTTTCCCCTGAAAGTACCTGAGATTGAGTATTCTTTTTTCACGCTGTGTAAGAGAAGCAATCGCCTCTTTTATCGATATTTCGTTGAGCCATGTCTCGTCGTCGTTGTTGTCGCCTATCTGATCAAGGACATAAAGCGTATCGCCCGAATCCGAAAAAACCGGCTCATAGAGAGATACCGGATCGCTTACAGACTCCAGAGCCATAACAACATCACTTCGCTTTTCGCCGAGCTCTTTCGCTATATCATCGACCGTAGGCTCATTCTTGTTCTTTTTTATCAAAGCTTCCTTGGCCTGCATCGCCTTATAAGCAAGGTCCTTTAGCGATCGACTTACCCTTATCGGAGAATCATCTCTTAAAAACCGTTTTATCTCTCCTAATATCATTGGGTGACAATAGCTCGAAAGCTTAAATCCCTTTGAACGGTCAAACCGGTTTATCGCCTTTATAAGCCCGATCGTTCCGACCTCAAACAGATCATCGGCTGACGGTCCTCTTCCGTTAAAATGCTGGATCACAGACAAAACGAGCTTTAAATTTCCGAGTACCAGCTTGTCCTTTGCCTCCTTATCCCCTTTTTCCGCCCTTATCAAAAGCTCCTCTTTTTCTTCTTCCGTCAATACACAAAGATCCGCTGTATTTATTCCGCTTATTTTTACTTTTTCGTATTTCATACTTATCCCCGTAAAACAATCTTTTGAAAATATTATTGCCTTACAGTGGATATATTATACTAAAAACAAAAGCCGCAGGAAGTTTTTCATGCGACTTTAAAATCAATATGTTTTACCTGACAATAAGCTATGCGTCCTTTTCGCACTTCTGATTTGCAACAGTGCAGGAAGTTTTGCAGGCAGACTGACAGGAAGCCTGACATTTACCGCAGCCGCCCTTTTCAGCGGTAGCCTTGAGGTTTGCCTTATTAACAGTCTTGATATGCTTCATAGATGAATACCTCCTATTTAATAGTTTTAATAATTATATCAGATAATAAAATGCTTGTCAATACAAAAAGATTCAATACCTACGCCTTTTTGAATTGACACCGACGGCCCCGCCTACCGCTCCCGTTATCACGACAAGCAAAAGCTTTGATGACGCTGAAAAGCTGAGTATGCTTCCGGCAAAAATCGAACCAAGTACAGTTACTGTCAAAAAAATCGAAAAGCCGCATACCGCACCTCTTATAAGTCCGTTTTTTCTGTATTTTTTAGCACAAATAAATCCGCCGAAGTATGTTCCAAGCGCAAGAGCAGAAACAGAAATTAGCTGTGTCATACTTTTGGATATGTCAATCTTTGTCATAATGAATGAGACAAGTAAAAAAATTGCCGCAGTAATAATAAAACCAATGACGACGCAAAATATCATAAAAGCCGGAATTTTTGGTCTTTTGCTTGCTCTTCTCAAAAAAATCCCTCCTAAGGAAAACAGAGATACTGTTAAACCTTATTCGGGATTTCAGTAATTTATTCTGAAAAATTACTTTTCAATGTCATTTTCTATATCTGAACTTTCAGAGACCTCAGCTTTGATTTTCTTCTTTGAGGCGCTTCTTGCCTCTCTTGCAGCAGCTGCGGCAGCCTCCTGCTGTTCGTGAACTGTAAGATTCTGTGAAACAGCCCACTTTTTTATCCTTATCTTACTTCTGTCACCGCCCGTTTCAACAACAAGTGTGTCATCCTTTACGGAAAAGACTATTCCGATAATCCCTCCGGCAGTAACTATCTCGTCGCCGACCTGGATATTGTTCCTCATCATAGCGTCTTCCTTATCCTTTTTCCTCTGTGGTCTGATAAGCAGAAAATAAAATACTACGATTATCAAAACCAATGGAATAAATGTAACAAGCATAGATGCTGTGCTTTGCTGCTGTGCAGCTAATAAAACATTAACCATTTTAAATTCCTCCAGAAATTTTCTAATTTGATCCTTTTAGGTATTATAATTATATCATAAAAATAAAATTTTACAATGCTTTTCACAAAATATTCATAAATTATTCCATAGCTTTTTCTATAAGCTCCTTTTCAGCCATTACCCTTTGAGAATCCTCCTCTCCGGCTGCAAAAAGATTTTTGTAGTTGTATATTGCTATCCCGGAATAGCTTTCAAGCTTTTTCGCATCGTTTATCATATTAGCTATTATTCCCTTTGTTGATATAAATTCATCCTCCGAAAGTATTTTGTATTCACCGAGTCCTATCACAAGACGAACGCTGTTACCCTTACACATATCGCTCCATTTTTTTACGGTTTCCGAATAAGGACAAACGCTTTTATATCCATAATACACCTGCGGAGCTATGTAATCACAAAAACCTTTCTTACTGCACCACCTTTTGACATCCGCAAACTGTAAATCATAATCGTTGTCGATATTCCCCTGCGGAGAAAGACCGAACACTACGCTTTTATTTATTTTCTTTATCGTTTTGTAAACGCCTGATACCATTTTGTTTATTCGTGAAATCCTGTACTCCGACCGGTCGCTTACGCCTGATTTTTCAAACTCCTCCATATCAAAGCTTTCATCGGTAGTCGGGAAAAAATAATCGTCAAAGTGTATCCCGTCCACATCATAGTTCTTAATTATCTCCTCTACTCCGCTGTTTATCAGCTCAAAAACCTCGTCATAAGAAGGATTAAGCCAGTAGTTTGCATTATCAGGTACACTTTCAATTACACCTTTGTTTTCATCAAACCATTTTTTTATCTTAAATCTGTCGTCCAGCGTCTCCATATTATCATAGCTCATACACCTGAAAGGATTTATCCATGCGTGAAATGAAATGTCTCTTTCGTGAGAAAGCTCTGTCATTATCTCAAGAGGATCAAAATCCGATTTTACCGCAAACGCTTTCGGATAGAAAGAGGAGTTGTAATATGCGTCTCCGAAGGCTCTTACATGAACATATACCGTATTAAAGCCGGATGCTTTAACTAAATCAAGAGCCTTTGAAAATCTGTTTTTAAACGAAGCCTCATCTGAGCCTGATAAAAAATCCGCAAGCTCTATGTATGATATCCATATGGCTTTTTGCTCATCGTAATTAAGCGCCTGATATGTTTTATTATCCGAAGACGAAAAAGTGTTTTCAAAATCTTGTGAAACTATTCCTCTGTTGAGTACACGAAAGCTTTCTTTTTCGCCACAGGCACTAAACAAGAGCACAAATACAAGCGTCAATGCAAAAAAAAGCTTATTCATAAGCCTTCCTCCCTTTTAACATATAAAAGTGTTCTGTTTAATACTTATGGACAAACCTTACGTTTTATTCCCGCAAAATTAACAAAAAAGCGGATTTTAACGGCTTATTGTTTAAGCCTTAAAAAACCGCACATCATTTTTTCTAAAAACACTTGACATATCAAAACAAGTTTGATATAATAATTAAGCTGTTAAAAAGGCTTACGAGTTATTAGCTCAGTTGGCAGAGCATTTGACTTTTAATCAAAGGGTCCGGGGTTCGAATCCCCGATAGCTCACCAGCCAAAAAGGCACCGCCGCAGAAATATCTGCGGCGGTTATTTTTTATCTAAAACTGATATTTTGTTTTCAGCTTGTTTGTTTTTGACTTTTTGCAATCTGTTTTGAAATGTACATCCTTTGATCGGCTTTGGATACAAGTGCGTCAAAAGTCTCAACGCCTGAAAAATCCTTGCTGATATAATAACCGTAGCTCGCTTTTACCGTATACGGCGCTCCGTTCCTGTCGCTTCTAAATTTTACGGTTTTTTCAAACCTTCTTCCAAAGTCTTTGGCTTCACTTTCATCGTACCCTATTCCGAATACGACAAACTCATCTCCGCCGTATCGGCAGGCAAAATCATCAGGCTTTAAAATCTCCTCAAGACTTCTCGAAACAATCAAAAGAGCTATATCTCCCGCTGAATGACCGTAGTTGTCATTTATTCCCTTCATATCGTCAAGGTCAGCTATAAACACCATAACCGATCTTTGATTTTTTGAAATATCAGAAAGCTTTGAGTTTATCTCTGCAAACAATCCGCGTCGGTTAAAAAGCTTTGTGAGAAAATCTCTGTTATAAAGCTCCTCAAGTATCGCGGTATATCTTTTAGACTTTAACTTTTCACGAACGCTGTCATGTGCAATTGCAATATAGTTTACCCAGAGATTAAAAAGTGCAGAGTTGCTGCTTTGAAGATCTCCCCTCACCTCACAGGCTACATATCCGTATGTACGGCTGAGAAAATGAAGCGGTGTAAACAGAAATTCCTTAGATCTACGGTTATCCGTGTGTAAATCGGGAAGTATGTCCTTTTTATTAAAGTAAACCGGCTCTTTTATTTCTTCTCCGACCCTGACGATCTTTGCACATATCTTATCGGAAATCTCTGTTTTTTCCGGGATAGTATAATCTACTAAAAACGGATCGTCCTTATCATACTGCTTAGTGTATTCCTCGCTGTAACAGAAATATACAGAATCCACCTGCATCTCATCTACATACTTTTTAAGCACCTCGAAATATTCACTAAAATTATCACATGAAGACAAAACCGTTGACATCCTTATCAGATAGGAATTCATATAGTTCTTTCTGTAAGAATCGTTGCTTAATCGCTTAGTTATAGCGTTTCTCACGACCTTGTCATCAGACAAACAACCACAGCTTCCGTAAAAGCTCGGCTCCGATTTTATCATATATTTTTTCTTTAAAACTTCGGGGTCTGTTACACCGTTTTCTAAATAATCAATTACCGCACTTACTGTATTATAGCCAAGGTCTTTATACGGCACCTCAACGGTAGTTATAGTCGGGTCGTGAACAAGATTTGCCATAAATCCGTCAAAGCCCGTTATTATTACATCATCCGGTATGCCGTATCCTCGTTCCTCAAGCTCATAACATATTCCGAGCGCCATAGCGTCATTCGCACAGAAAAACGCATCCGGAAGCTTTCCGCCGCCGTCAAGATATTTTTTAAGCTCCTTTCTTACCGCTATATCGTAAAACTCTCCCCACAGGCAGTGGTTCTCGTCAAACTCAATACCGTGCGCTGCGAGAGACGCCTTAAATTCATCAAGCTTTTCCTTACAGTACGGCTTTCCCTTTACTCCTCCGACATATATAATGTCTCTCGCTCCGTGTACATCAATCAAATGATCGGCTATTTTTCGTATTGCCGGAGCGTTATCAATAAGAATATTAACGCAGCCTTCAAGCTCACTGTCCATTGAAAAAACAGGAACATTCTTATCTTTTGCTTCTTTTATTATTCTTTCAAGAAGCTCGGTGTTCGCAGAAAAATTACTCGGTACGACAATCAACACATCAAAAAAATCAAAGTTTATCAGTGAGAATATAGTATTTTCCGCACTGTCAAGCTCTTTTACGCCGAGATCTGTGTTAAACGGTGCGAAATAAGCTACTGTTATATTATCATTTTCGCCGACCCTTTGAGAAATACCCCAACACATTTTACCCTGATATTCATCATTGATCCCCGAAAAGGCAACCGCTATATTTATCCTCTCTTTCAAACTTCAATTCCCTCTTTTCACAGTCAGTATCAAGTAAATCAACACAATTTTAACTATATAAATTATAACATAGCATTATTGTTTTTTCAATAGTATATGAACAAAAATTTATGTTCATTTTGCTGGTTTATTATAGAATCGTATAAAAAGTCAGATTATTATTGACTTAAAATTAAAAGTGTTGTATTATATTAACAGAAGTAGTATTTTGAAAGGAGAGAAAAAGTAATGGACAAATCACTTGATGATATTATAAATGAAGCAATGGAAAAGAAGCGCAAAAAAAGCGGAGAAGAAGTTGAGGAGAATATTGAAATAAATAAAAAAACAACCCTTGACAACACATCCGACTATCTTATTTCGGATATTACAAAACCTGATGATACCGTCTTGCTAAATCAAAGGGAAGATGAAATATCCGACAGTCAACAGGATTCTGTCACAATTTCTCAGGATGTTTTTGATAACATTATAAATTCCAGACAAAAATCTCAGAAAAGCGAGAAAAATATGAAAAACTCAGCACCCGACTTCCTTGCGGATAATTACAGCGAGGACGACGAGGATCTTGCATCTCTCGGAATTGCTGGCAAGGAGGGAAAAAAAGTAACAGATTATAAAAGCAAGGAATTTAAAAAGGATTCTCCAAAAGACTTTGACAAGGCATATTATGAAAAATATGATAAGCTCAAAAAGCTTGAGGAGCCACCCGAAAGACCACAGAGCAAAAGCAAGAACCGCTTAAAGAAAAACGGAAAAATGAAATGGTCAAAAAAGAAAAAGATAATAACTATCGTAATTATCATTTTGCTTATTCTTCTGCTGCTTGTTGGCGCAGCGGTCGCTTTGATTTTTAATTACATTTCTAAAATCAACATCGTTAAGAATCCGGACACATCTATTGCATCCTCAATAGTGGATGATGATTTGACAAATAAACCTGATTCTCCTAAGGAAGATATAGACAAGCTTAATTCAGATATAAAGAAAAATTTGGAGGAGAACGCTGTGCCGATAATGTACGACGAGGATGTTTTAAATGTTCTGGTTATCGGCACCGACTCAAGAAATCCCGAATTGGACCGCGGCAGAAGTGACAGTATGATACTTGTATCTATAAACGAAAAGACAAATAAAATCATTATGACATCTTTCCTGAGAGATATATACCTGCAAATACCGGGAATAGGCTACACAAGGCTCAACCACGCTTACGCTTACGGCGGCGCAGAGCTTTTGATGGACACAATAGAGCAAAACTTCAGGATCAAAATAGACAAGTATGTAATGGTAAACTTCTTCTCATTTGTCGATGTTGTAGATGAAGTAGGCGGAGTCGAGATAAATGTTACCGACGACGAGGTCAAGTATGTTAATTCATATCTGTCCGAAATAAACAAGCTCAAAGGCGAGCCGTCTGCTTCGGGATCGCTCAGCAAGGGCGGCACCTATACACTGAACGGTAAACAGGCGCTTGCGTATTCGAGAATAAGATATATCGGAACGGACTTCGGAAGAACCGAGCGTCAACGCACCGTTATGACAAAGATAATGGACAAGGCAAAGGATCTTAGCTTATTTGAATTAAACGATCTTTTAAATGTCCTGTTGCCCAATATTACCACTAACCTTACCGAAGGAGAAATTTTCTCGTTGGTATTAGACGCTTTTGACCTTCTTAGCTACGATAAAGTCTCACAGGCAATACCTCTTGATAATGACTTCAGTTATCTGACGATAAACGGTATGAGCGTTTTGGGGATAAACTTTGATTCGAGCATAGATCATCTCAGAAAGACTATATACAACAAATAGAGATACTGATTTTCTATTAAAAATTGAGCGCAGTTCGTAAACGGACTGCGCTTTTTTGTACAGTTTCATTGAAAAGCATTTATAATGCCTTACATCTCTATCATTTTATTTATACAACGAACTGCTTTATCCATTGTGTCTTTGTCAAGGATTATCTCCTCAGTATTTATCCCCTTGATGCTGTTCAGAACATCGGCGAGTGTTGTAGCTTTCATATCGTTGCAGCATATTTTAGTGCTCAGCGGATAAAACGATTTATCGTGACACTCAAACTGCAAATACTCAACAATAGAAATCTCCGTGCCGATTATGAATTCCTTTTTGTCGCTGTTTTTTGCATAGCTTATAATATCCGCAGTTGAGCCGATAATATCCGCATAACGAGCTACCTCCTCCCTGCATTCGGGATGGACAAGAAGAAGCGCATCAGGATGAAGCTTTTTAGCGTCTAAAACTTCCTGTTCACGCACAGACGAATGGACCGGACAGCCACCATTTAAAAGAATGATATTTTTTTCAGGAAGGCTGTTTTTAATATAAGTTCCGAGGTTAATGTCTGGAATAAACAAAATGTCCTTTTGAGGAAGCTTTTTTACTATTCTGAGAGCCGAGGAAGATGTTACACAGACATCACATACGGTTTTAAGCTCTGCTGTTGTGTTTATATAACACACCACACAAATACCAGGATAGTCCTTTTTGATTTTAAGAATATCATCCTTATTAAACTGCTCAGCCATAGGACATCCGGCGGATGCGTTAGCGAGAAGCACCTTTTTATCCGGGGACAAAAGCTTTGCGGTTTCCGCCATAAATCTTACACCGCACATAAGTATAGTTTTTTGCTTTACTCCCCTTGCCTTTTCACTTAAAGCAAAAGAATCTCCGACAATGTCGGCTATCTCTATTATCTCTCTGCCCTGATAGCTGTGTGCCAATATACACACATCATTTTCCTTTTTAAGTCTTAAAATTTCTTTTTGCATTTCATAAATAGTCATTTTTCTTCCCCTTAAAATCAGTACATTTATAATATCAAAAAACTATTGCTGTGTCAAGGTAACGAAAGCCATTCCTACAAGTCAATACTTTTGTTTTCTTCCTTAGCTTTGTTCATTATCTCAAGAGTCTGTCTTATAAGCTCAATAGGCTTTATCTTGCTGTCGCCGGTTATCATAAAGCAAGGACGCTTTCCGTCATTAAATGTTATCCGCTTTTTGTATGCCTTTGCAAGCGACGATATCTGCTCGGGCAGTATATCCCTGATATAAAAGCATATGCTTTTACCTCGCTGAGCGATCTCGCATATTCCCAAAGAAGATGCGGTATTTCTTAGAAGGGATATTTCTATAAGCCCGTAAACGCTCTTCGGTATTTTGCCGAAGCGATCGCTGAGCTCGTCTGTCACATCATCAGCATCCTCTTTTGTATATATAGCGGCGACGCGTCTGTAAGCATCTATCCTTTGTGTAAGACTTTCAATATAGCTTTCGGGAATGTAAGCATTTACGGCAATATCCACCAGGCAGTCCTCAGGTGAAGCGGGTAAAGCCTCACCCTTTTGTTCGGCAATAGCCTCGTTTAATATTCTAAGATACATTTCATATCCTACCGCTTCCATATGACCGTGCTGCTTTGAAGAAAGTATAGACCCAGCGCCGCGCAGCTCCAGATCCCTTACGGCAATCTTAAAGCCCGAGCCGAACTGTGTAAATTCTCTTATTGCCTGAAGCCTTTTTGAAGCGATTTCCGAAAGCTCTTTTCCCCTTGTAAAGGTAAAGTATGCAAAAGCCCTTCTTGAGCTTCTGCCAACACGCCCTCTGAGCTGATAGAGCTGCGCCAGACCGAAATGATCAGCGTTTTCAATGATGAGCGTATTTACATTGGCAACATCAACACCCGTTTCTATTATTGTAGTGCAGACCAAAACATCTATATCCTTTTCGATAAGCCTCCGCCATATGTCTGAAAGCTCGTTTTCGTTCATCTGTCCGTGGGCTATACCTATCCTCGCGTCAGGTATAAGCGAAGAGAGCTTTGCTGCTGTATGAGAAATAGTTTCGACCCTGTTATGGATATAATAAACCTGACCGCCTCGTCTCAGTTCACGCTCAATAGCATTTATCAAAACTCCGTCATTATGCTCGATAACATATGTCTGAACAGGAAGTCTGTCCTGTGGCGGATCGTCAATAGTAGACATATCTCTTATACCGCTCATAGCCATATTGAGTGTTCTCGGTATAGGCGTTGCCGAAAGAGTGAGAATGTCTGCCGATGGATACAGCTCCTTAAACTTTTCCTTGTGCTTTACGCCGAAGCGCTGTTCCTCGTCTATAACAGCAAGTCCTAAGTCTTTAAATCCTATGTCCTTTTGAATAAGCCTGTGGGTACCTATAACCATATCAATAAGCCCTGACTTTAAATCTCTTATGACCTTTCTCTGCTGTGAAGGAGACACAAATCTCGACAAAAGCTCTATCCTTACCGGAAAATGCTCAAAGCGTTTAATCGCCGTCTGATAATGCTGCCAAGCGAGAACCGTTGTCGGAACAAGTATGGCACACTGCTTTGAATCAAGTATACATTTCATACAGGCTCTTAAAGCGACCTCTGTCTTCCCGAAGCCCACATCTCCGCAAAGAAGTCGATCCATAGGGTATGGCTTTTCCATATCATCTTTTATCTCTTTTATAGTTCTGAGCTGATCGTCAGTCTCCGCATAGTCAAAGCGTTCTTCAAACTCAAGCTGCCATTCACTGTCGGGTGAAAAAGCGTATCCCTTTGAAAGCTGTCTTTTTGCATAAAGTGATATAAGCTCCTTTGCCATATCCTCGGCAGCGGCCTTTACCCTTGACTTTGTCTTCTTCCACTCGGTAGATGTAAGCTTGTTGAGCCTGACTGTGCTTTCATCTCCCGCTCCTATATATCTTGTAACAAGGTCAAGCTGTGTAACAGGAACATACAAAACATCGGTGCCCGCATATGAAATTGTAATGTAGTCCTTGGTGATTCCGCCGTTTTCGAGCTTTTTGATACCCTGAAACTTTCCTATTCCGTAAAGTGAATGAACGACAAGATCTCCCGGGTTTATATCACTTAAGCTTTTTAGCTTTTCTCCCGCCTTAAAGCGCTTTTTACGCTTTGTAGCACTGTCATTTTGCAGCTTTGTAATAAGCGCAAAGGCTGCATCCGCATAATCAAAGCCATTTGAAACTGCACCCGAAGTAACATATACAAATCCCCTTGTAAGCTCTGAGCTATCCTTGAGCCGTTCACACGGTATCCCGCTCTCACGCAGGTCGGAAATAAGAATATCAAGAGTCTTTTCACTACCTCCGAAAAGCACGGTCGTATAGCCTCTTTCACAGAAGGTTTTAAGCTCCGCGGTAAGTGATTTCAAATCGCCGTTCCAAGCGCCCGTCTGGTAACAAGTCGCATTTATAAGCGACTTAAGACTTAAATTTCCACCCTGCAAAAATGTGTCAAGATAAACTGTTTTTGAGCTTTCAAATATTTCCGAAATATCTGATAATGTCAGATAAAATCCGTCAAGAGCCTTAAACATAACTCCCTGTTCCGTAAGAATCTTAAGGTCCTCGGTAAGCTGAGTTACAAAAGCTTTTGCACGATTCAGCACAGACACACGCTCACAAACGATTATTTTACTTGAAGAAAAGTAATCGAATACCGTAGCTTTTTCGGGATAAACGACATTATAGTATTTGTCAAGATCGGTTACCGTTATCCCGCTTTCAAAAAGATTTAAGTCGCGCTCGATATTTTCCCTAATCGTTTCCGCAAGCTTTCCTCTCGGCTTTTTCATAAGAGCTAAAAGCTTATCGGAAAACTCCTCATCGCTTACAAGTATCTCTCTTGCCGGACTTATTATACAATCTGTAATTTCAGATATTCTTCTCTGACTTTCAGGATCAAAGGTGTATATTCGCTCTATCTCATCTCCCCAAAGCTCAAGCCGCACAGGCTCTTTCATCGACACACCGTATATGTCGATAATATCTCCTCTTCTTGAAAACTGCGCCGCACCTTCAACCTGAGAATATTTAACATAGCCCGAGCTTATAAGAGTTTTTGTAAGTGAGTCTACATTTATCTCATCACCCTTTTTTAAAGTGATGATATGAGAAGAAAGAACGCTTTTGGGTACAGTTGCCTGCATTGCCGCCTCTATCGGGGCGATAAGTATTTTCGCCTGCGACGATAGTATTAGGGTCAGCGCTCTAAGTCTCATCTGCTCATATTCAAAGGAAGCCCCCTCGGTGTGTGTGAAAAGGTAATCTTTCCTTGGGAAAACTACCGCCGTATTTTCCCCTGACATAGCGTTTATGTCGGATGCCATTTTTCTTGCTTCGCTCTCTGAATCTGTTACAACACAAACAGGCTCATGCACCGACAGCGCATAAGCCAAATGAGATTTATGTATGTTAGAAACGCCGGTCACGGCAACCGGGTAACCCCGAGCATCAACGGCTTTAAACAGTTCTTTTATAAACGGAACTCTTTGAGCCATTTTAATAAAAATATCCACTTTTATTCCTTTCGGCGAACACTAATTATATTTATTCATCGCTTCGTTTATTTTACCTTCGATAATCAGCTTAACACTTTCCGCCGCCGACCCAAGTGCTTTGTTTAAAGCTTCCTCTTCTGACTTTGAAAACTTTGAAAGCACCCATTTTGCGAGGTCATAATCCGGTCTTGGTTTTTTTCCGACTCCTATTTTGACCCGTGGAAAGTCCTCTGAGCCTGTAAGCTCAATAATGCTTTTTATACCGTTGTGTCCGCCTGACGAGCCTTTTCTCCTTATCCTTATATTTCCGACATCAAGCGATATATCATCAAAGATAATTATTACATTATTGGGAGAAATCTTATAAAAGCTCATCGCAGCTTCAACAGCTTCTCCGGAATTATTCATAAAGGTTTCCGGCTTTAGTATCAAACAGCTTTTTCCAGAGATCGAAACGGTAGTACACTTTGATTTGAATTTCAGCTTAAAGCCCGTGTTCTGTACTTCATCTAAAAGCCGGTCTACCGCCATAAATCCGGCATTGTGCCGTGTATTTTCATAAGTAAGTCCGGGATTTCCAAGTCCCACTATTATAAATTCCGGCTTGCCGGACGGCTTCTCACCTTCGATTTTTTTAAATATATCCCAAATGCTCATTCTTCCTCAGCCTTAGCCTTTTCGGCCTCCTGCTCCTTTTTAGCGTTGAACTTTTCCACTCTGTTTCTGAGCATTCTGTCTCCATAGCCCTCCTTAACCGCTTCACTTGCGCGCTCGATTACAAGTGCGCCGTCTGGAATGTCCTTTGTAATCGTAGAACCTGCCGCAGTATACGCACAGTTTCCGACTTTAACAGGAGGTATAAGATTTGTGTTACATCCTATAAACGCATTGTCTCCTATAATGGTCCTGAACTTTTTATCGCCGTTGTAATTTGCGGTAGTAACACCGCAGCCGAAGTTGACATTCTCACCAACGTCGCTGTCGCCGATATAGGTAAGATGAGCAACAGAGGTAGAATCTCCGATAACGGAGTTTTTGATCTCAACAAAATCTCCGATCTTTACGTTATTGGCGATTCTTGTGCCCGGTCTTAGATTCACCCAAGGTCCTATTCTTACGCCGCTTCCTATCTGAGTTTGATTTGCCTGAACATTATTGAGTATACAGTCTCTTCCGACAACAGTGTCGTTTAAACAGGTATTAGGACCTACAACACATCCGTTACCGATCTTGGTTTTTCCGGTAAGTACGCACCCTGCGTTTATCACGCTGCCTGCTCCTATCTCAACATCGTTTCCTATGATAACTCCGTCTGTACAGGTAAACTCTATTCCGTTGTCAAGATGCTTATTTATGTTATTTTCTCTGGCTATTGTGTTTAGATTCAAAAGACCCTTTCTGTCATTTGCCCCAAGAGATACATTTTTATTTTCTGATATATATGCGTCTGCCGTCCTGCCCTTTTCGATAAGAAGCCCTATACAGTCGGTAAGATAGTATTCTCCCTGTGCGTTATCCGGTGTTATCTCGAACAAAACATCAAGGAGATCCCTCGTTTTGAACCAGTAACACCCGGAGTTTATCTCACATATCTTCTTCTGATTATCGGTACAGTCTTTTTCCTCAACTATCGCAGAAATTCCGTTTTCGTTTCTCACTATTCTTCCATAGCCTGTCGGGTCATCAACTACCGATGTAACGACCGTCACCGAGCAGTCCTTTTGCATATGGAGCTTTAAAGCGCCGTTTATCGTTTCTTTATCTATAAAAGGAGCGTCTCCGCATAGTATCAGGGTATTTCCGTCGATATTCTGGCGCAGAAAGTCCGCCGCCTGCATTACGGCGTGTCCTGTCCCAAGCCTGTCACGCTGTAAAACAGTCGGGTATCTTCCGTTTAAATAATTTGTTATAAAATGTCCGGCGAAGCCCCTGACTATACAGATATTTGTCTCTCCAGCCTTTTCACAAGCCTTTATGACCCATTCAAGCATAGGCTGACCCAAAACCTCACAAAGCACCTTGGGCTTGTCTATTTTCATTCGTTTTCCCTGTCCACCCGCTAGGATAATTACCGAGTTTTTCATAAAACGCATCATTCCTTTTGATACAAAATAAAATACATCTTATATATTATACAATAAAAAAAACACCAATACAACACTATTTTAAAACTTTTTGTAATCTGTATAAAACAGCCGCAAACCAATAATGATTTGCGGGTTAAGGATATATTACTTATCGCTTGCTATAAACTTCTTGATATTTTCGTTAAGTGTTTTAAGCTCAGCGTCAACAGTAGGAGAATGCTTCTCCTTTATCTGTGTCCAAGTCCAGCTGACGCCCTGCTCATCAGGAGCCGAGGTGCTCTTATAAAGCCAGTTTGCAAGAGAAACTCCGGTCATAAATCCGCTGAAGTCGTTGCTCATAAGACTGGATACACCGTATGCCGGGTCAAATATCATAAGGCACTTGTTCGGATCGGCAGCGTCCGCCATTATCTGATAAGCCTCTTCGCTCCAGTTCGGATTATCCTCGAGCCACTTATCCTTTGTGTTTTGCTGATAACCCGGATCGGTAACGGCGATTCTGTAACACTCATAAAAAGTCTTTACAGCTTCTTTCTTTGTAGAGCCCTTTACCCACATATACTGAGTTGTCGTAGCGCTTGAGATAGGAAGATCCCCCTCATAAGTCGGATCTTTCGGCATAGGAACTACTCCCCAGTTGTCGGTATTGGTCGGACCGCTTCCGCTTCCTGTCGCAGCCCAAGCTCCCATAGAATAAAACAGAATGTTCTTTTTAAATGCCTCACCGGCGCTTCCTATCCAGCTCGGTTCTACCCAACCCTGTTTCTGCCAGTTTGCAAGTCTGTCCTCAGCGGCAGCGAGCTTTGGATTGTCAAGATTGTTTTTATATGTAATATAGTCATCAGTTTTAACAAGAGTTTCTCCCGTCTGCTGAACATACTGTGGAGCATAATACCCGTTTATACCGTATCTTACCTCATCGCCCTCAGCGCCCTTTATATACTCTTCCATAAGCTCATCCATAGCGTCGTAATCCCACTGATCGTTATAGTAAAGCTCCATTGGGTCGTCAAAGCCGTTTTCTGTAATGACATTCTTATCGTAGAATATCATAGCAGCCGCCTCAAACTTAAGAGGAACACAGTAGTGCTTGCCGTTTAAAACCGACTGATCCGCAGTAGCCTTTACATCTATCCAGAGCGGCTCGTTGAAGTCAACTATTTCGTCCACCGACTGAAAGAAGCCCTGAACTACCTGATACGGAAAAGCTCCGCCCTTAAAAATGTCGGGAACATCCTTACCTGCCGTCAAAGCGGCTCCAAGCTTAGTGGCCTGATTCTGAGCCGTAACTCTCGTCCATTTGATCTTTCCGCCCTTGTCCTCAAAAAGTGTAAGTCCGACTGATTTCTCGGCGGAACCGACAGGATTAAGATCATCTATTCCCATATACAAAAGCGTACTTTCCGCTCCCTCGGGAATAGGATCAATGTCGTTTGTAGTAACTACCTTTACAACATCCTCTTTTTTGCTTGACTCTTCTTTCTTACCGTCTCCGCCGCAGGCAGCTATTGACAGTGTAAGTGCAAGGGTCAGACATAATGCCGATAAGCGTTTAATTCTGTTCATATTTTTCCTCCCCGGTTTTGAATAATCACAAAACCTTTTTATTTCACATTTTATTATATAATATTTGAGTTTCTTTTGCAATATTTACAGCCGATTTTATAGATTTATTTTAGTGTGAATAACCAGTTATTTCGATGAGATATTTAAAGCTGTAAGAGGTTTTTTATTAAGATAGAAAAACATCCACAGAAAGTTCATCTTTCCGTGGATGTAAAGATTATTCCGTTTTACCTTTATCCTCTGAAACAGCTTTTTTTACTGCCTCAGCAACATCTTCGTCCCCAGCCTTATCGGTATTATTCTTTTCCGTGTCAAAAGCTTCGTCTCCGGATTCGCCCGATCTGTTAAACTTAGCCATAAGCTTCTGATTTTCCTCCTCACAAAGACGGAGAAGCTCTTCTATCGCAGTATTGCTGGCAGACTGTTTTATCTCCTCCTTGATTTCCACTATCTCTTCAACGGGAGTAAGCTCTGCGGCGTCCTTAGTGTCCTCAGCGTTGGCAGTCGCCTCTAAAAGCTCTTCCTTTTCCTTAATGAGACGCTCGACTACCTCTGTCTTTTCAGCCTCGATAGCCTCCACCTGACGCTCAAGCTCTCTGACCTTTTCCTTATGACCCATATATTTTTTTGCATTGTTTTTCTGCTTCCACCACGAGTGAAGAGCAAAGAAAACTATCATCAAAAGAAGCGGCGTCAAAACGATAAGAAGCATTCCGTGAACGGTACCCGACTGAACGATTACCCATCCCAAGAAGTGATCCATCTTTGTTGCGATTCCATCTATCTGATCTGAATTGACATAATACGACTTTTTAATCTTGTCAAATCCTACCTCATAAACCGCCGCATTGTTTTCGGTAATTATATCTCTTAGTCTCACAGCCACCGTACCTCTTGTAGATACATTGTTGACTACGATCACCTTGCCGATGTCATCACGTGTGGGAACTACTTTGTTTACAAACAGCAATGTGTCCTGTTTTATGTCGGTATCCTTACCCACTTCCATCTCTGATGTTCTGACAACATAAAGGCTTATATTGCCGATAGAAGGCGTTACATTCTGATTTTTAAACACAACCTTTACCGCGATCACCCAAGCAGAAGTAAGTATCAGAATAATTAAGCATATGATTCCAAGCACCTTAAAGGGCGAGGTTTTCTTTTCTCTAGAAGACATTTTTGTTTCCTCCCTAGGTTTTAAACAATAAACACTTTAACACAGTATACCATAAATAAATACAAATTTCAAGGTCTGAATGTCAAAAAAATACCGCATCGCAAACACCTGCGATGCGGTAATCATTAAGAAACAGAAATTGTAATAAGGCTGACCTTTTCATCGGTAAGGTTAAAACGCACAGCGCTTTGACCGTTTGTAACATAAACATAATTTTCCGAGGAATTTCCTCCCGGATAATTTTTAACTACATCCTTCTTTGACGAACCTATTTTTATTCCCGATTCGGTAGAGATCTGACTTCCTGTAACGGTTATCTGAATAACATATCCTGACCTTGCGGTTATCTTACAGCCGTCATATGAATATATCGAAAAGTCCCCGTCATGTGATACGGTCGCAACAGGATTCCCGAGCTTTTGGATTTTATCTGTAATACTGGTTCCTAAAGCCACTCTGTTACCGTTTATCGTTACGGAGTAAACGCCCTCTGTCATTGTAAATTCTGTCGTGCCTGAATCAGAAGTCACTTCGGTAGTGTACGGTGTCGTTGTAGTTTCCTGCGTCGTTGTAGATGTTGTTGACTGAGTTGTAACAGGAATTTGTGAAACGGTCTTTATAGGAGCCTGTGTTGGGATCGGTGTACTTTGTGTCGATTTTATTTTGGTAGTTGTCGTTGTTTTTAAAGCAGTGGTCGTAAATTCCGTTTCCTCCGTCGTACTAAGCGTCTCGCTTTGTGTAGTCTCATCAGAAATTTTCGGCTTTGAATCGTTGTCATCCGCACATCCCACAAAAACATATACCGCTAAAACCGCTATTACCAGAATCACCAACATTCTTTTCATTTTTATGGCTCCCTTTCAGCTGATAGTCTGATCAAATTAGATCGCAGAATCTTTAATTAGTAGTGTACCACACTTTAGCAGCTTTTTCAAGAAAATTCAGAAAATTTTTGCTAAACTAATAAAAATATACGCGTATTTTGATAGAAACAGTACAATTTTAGTATATTAAGTCGCTGCGGTATAACCAAGGTGTATCCAGCCTTTTGAGGTTTTTCCCCACTCTGAGCTTAAAGATGTGATTGTAACAACATCTCCTTTTTTTAGCGTTGAAACGACTTTGGAAGCTGTTGACGGCTTTTCTCTGACATTAAGAACATCTGCCGTCACTTTCCTTTTCACTTTAACATATATCTCTCCGGAATACATCAAAGCGATATAGCCGCTCGGTATTTTTGCCCAGACTTCCTTATCGGAGACCTTTTTCACTTCAAGGGCAGTTACTACCGTTCCGGCTTTTAAACAGGCATACTGCTGATTAAGAGCATTGCTCATCCCATTCGGTGTAAGCTCGGTTCTCAGCTTTCTCGAAAATCCTGTTCCTGCTCCGTAACGAACATTTACATTCTGGCTCAAAGTATAGTTTACACCCTTTTTAAATTCAACCGTGCCGCTCGGGGTCTTTGATTCTGTCGGATTTTTTGTGTCGGGCTTGCTCTGTGACTTCTGAGGCTTGAGATAAACAAATCCTAGAAAAGCCTTATTAGCCTGAAGCACCTTCAAGCTGCCCTTTTTGAGTATTCCGTCATCCGCCGATACAGCGGCATCGTTGTTTGAATTAGCTTCGGTATAAAAGTAACTGTCGCCTTCTATGCCCTCACAAAAATACACATGTCCCCAGATGTCGCCGGCATATCTTCCGTCGCCAAAGACTATAAAGCTGTCCGCTTCGGCGGTTTTTCCAGTTTTATAGCCTCTTTGTTTTGCAACATCGACCATCTGTTTTGCGCTGTCGAAGCCTCCTAAAAACTCAACTCCGAGCTTCTCCTTAGCCCTTCCTCTTACATAGGTCACACACTGTCCGCTGTAAGGTCCGGACGAAAAGCCTGCCCACGAATATGCCGAGCTGTTGAAATTTCCCATTCTTTTTCCTAAGCTGTCATTTAGACTCATTTTTATCCTCCTTTTGCTTGTCCTTGTGCAGCGCCTGAATTGTTAAGCGTCTGCTGATTCAATTTATGCTCCACACAAAATTTTGTTACATTTACCAAGCAATTTTAAAATTTATTTTGCCTCTCATATACAGCGCATTTTTCGAAAAAAATGTACGCAAACGTACATTCTTCATAAAATATCTTATGTTTTGTAACAGAATATTTACAATATTCATATTTCATTAACATTTTGGGTATCCAAAGTCTTCTTATTTTTCGCTCAAAATCAAAAAAATAAAAGCACCTTTGCAAATCAGTTTTGATTTTGCAGCAGTGCTTTTATCGTATTTAAAATAAAATTCCACCTTGCCGTCGCATAGCGTATAAAACCCGCACTCAAGCAGGTGGGTAACCGCCTGACCGTTTCACGATCCCCTCGTCCCACAAGGATTTCTCGGCTTTCGCGGAGCCTTTGGGGAGGGCCTTCAATCCGCAATCAGAGACTAAGTTCCCTTTTAAAATGTGTTGGATTATAAAATACTATGCTTGATCGAACAAGGCAGAAATTTTACTTAATTATTATCTGTTCTTAATATTATTTTATTCTTCGGCTTCTTCAGTGCTGTTTTCGTGCTCGTGTACGCAGTCATCATCACATTCGTCCTCGTACATATCCTCGAGCATCGACATAAATATCTCTCCGACCTTATCAAAGGTCTCGCTGTCATCAACCGATACTAATATCTCTTCATCGCCTTCATAGGTGCTTTTCAGAATTACAAGCAGACCGTCATCTTCAAGCGAATCCTGTGCGTTATCATAATATGGGGTAAGCGCATAATAAACATCGCCCTCATATTCTGTTTCAGCAAGGACCTCAAAGGTTTCTTCTTTTCCTTCCTCGTCTACTAAGGTATAAAGATCGGGGGTGTATTCGTTAGACATATCATATCCTCCTCTTAAAGAAAAAATGCTGTGAATTTAATCACGGCAACAAATATATTATACAATATTTTTTAATCTAAGTCAAGCACATTTTGTAAAAGTAATGTTAAATAAAAAATTTTAGAATTTTTAGAAAAAACTATTGACATTATACAAATTATGTGGTATAGTATAGTCAAGGAAGAGGAAGAAAGGAATGATGAGTATGAAAGCTTATCAAAAATCTATCCGAATCATCAAATAAGAAGGGAGCGAGTCCAATGGGTTTAGAAGATTCTTCTCAGGTTTATCTTTCCACTGTTACTCGTACATTTAAAAGGACTTAAAACTCAGACGAAAGAGCTGATAAAGTTAAATCATTACGATAAAGGTTAAAGAGGATCGTGGAAAGCAGTTATGGCAGAATGTCAGTAAATTCGGGGGTGGTTCCACCAGTACGCCTATAACTTTAATATCTGATAACTCGAAATTTTAAAAGGAAGTACAGTCCAATGAAGTAATTAGTTTTAATCAAAACAAAATTTTATGAAATTAGGTACGGTCCAATGAAATAATTAGCTTTTTACAACTTAATATATATTAAAGCAGACGGCACACACCGTCTGCTTTTTTGTTATCTTATTCTGTTTATCAAAAGCATTTACAATATATTATCAAAAATCAGAATGCAAACATTGCAGTATATAAATACCGCGCAGGCATCTACGATTGTCGAAATCAGCGGCGCCGCCATAATTGCAGGGTCAAGCTTCAGTTTTTTTGCAAGCATAGGCAGAACGCAGCCTACGGTTTTAGCAAGCACAACAACAAATACTATTGATATTGCGATCGCTGTACCAAGTAAGATCGAGTTGATTCCGTCGTCATTGTTCCAGTAGGTTATAGCTATTCTCACACCGTTTACTACGGCTAGAACACTTGATACCAAAAGAGCAACTCTGAATTCCTTGAACATTACTCTGAAAATATCCTTGAACTTTATCTCGTCCATTGAAAGTCCTCTTATGATAAGCGTTGCCGCCTGTGAGCCGCTGTTTCCTCCGGTTCCTGTAAGCATCGGCACAAACGAATACAAAAGCGGTACCGTCACCATAAGGTGCTCATAATGATTTATGACCATTCCCGTGAGGGTCGCGGAAAGCATCAGAAACAAAAGCCATCCGATTCGGCTTTTCGCGTGCTGAAAAACCGAGGTGTTAAAGTATGAATGCTCGTTCGGCGTAATACCGGCCATCTTTGAAATATCCTCTGTTGCCTCCTTATGGATGACATCAATAACATCGTCAAAGGTGATTATCCCGACAAGCCTCTCCTCATTATCCACAACGGGTATGGCAATAAAGTCATACTTTTCTATCTGCTTTGCAACAAATTCCTGGTCGTCATTCGTATGTACATAGATGACATTTGACTCCATTATATCTTCTATCTTTGTCTCCGGATCGGATGTCAAGAGATTTAATACACTTACGACGCCTACTAATCGCCTGCGCTGCGTAACATAACAGGTGTATATAGTTTCCTTTACAACGCCGACCGACCGTATATGTCCCAGCGCTTCCGAGATAGTCATATCCTTATTCAGATAGACATACTCTATCGTCATAATGCTCCCTGCGCTGTCGTCAGGATACTTTAAAATCTCGTTGATGTTTTTTCTTGTCTTTACATCGGTATTTCTGAGTATTCTTGAAACAACATTTGCAGGCATTTCTTCAATAAGATTGACCGTGTCGTCAAGATACAGGTCGTCAAGGACCTCCCTTAACTCCCTATCGGAAAACGAATCTATAAGCTTTCGCCTTGCTTCACTTTCCATATAGGCAAAGGTGTCGGCAGCCTCATCCTTTGGAAGTATCCTGAAAACAAGCGGCAGATCCCTGTCACTAAGTTCCTCAAGAGCTGCCGCAATATCTGCGGCGTTGTGCTCCGAAAGGTAGTTTTTCAGAAGAGTATACTGCCTGTTTTCAATATAATTCAAGGTCTGCTCAACTATTGAAAGCTCTTTTTCTTCCATTGGCGCATCCTCCTTTTCATTTTTTTGGACGCCCCGTTGGAAAGCATATTTTTAAACCGCGACATCACAGACGGTAATGCCGGAAAATATGCTCCCTCGAGGCTCTATGCTGTTACTTTCGACATAGCCGTCCATAAAAATCTCAACTCCTTACTATTTTATATATGCCTTCAATAAAACAATGCTACAATATACATTTTAAACCGTTGATCTCAAAAAGTCAATACGGTCTACATACATTTTACAGATGTGACTTCTTTATATTATTCCGCCTGTGTTCTCTAAAAATGCAATTGTCTTATTGTCAAAAACAATATCCTGTGCCGTCATATCCTCGGCTATATGTTCAAGCTTTCCGGCAGAAAAAACGCTTGTAACCGGGAACCCGTGGCTGTTTAAATACGCAAGCGTTACAACTGCCGGAGTCAGTCCTGTTTTTTCACAATACTGTTTTACTCTTGATATTCTCGCAAGGTTTGCTGTCGAAACAAATCTTCCCTCCATAAGGTTCTTTACTCCCAAGCCCTGTGCTATCCTTGTGAAAAAGCCCTTAGCCTGCGGTGAAAATGCCATAACCGGGAAGTTGTTGTCCCGATACCAGTTGTACTGATTCAAATCCATACACACAAGCGTTTCATCCTCAAACATATTAGCACTTGTGTGTGCAAGGCTGTAATTTATCTGACTTATACGGAAAGGCTCATAGCCGTTTTCTATGGCAAATCTGTTCGCCTCGGCGATCCTTTCGACACCCCAGTTTGACGCGCCGATAAAATGTACCCTTCCGGACTTTACATATTCATCAAGTATCGGCATTATCTCCTCAACGGGAATAGAGGTATCATCTCTGTGCAGAAGATATATATCTATGTAATCGGTTTTAAGACACTCAAGGCTCCTTGACAGATCCTTATCAAGCTCCTTCTTTGAAAGCCTTGAGCTTTTCATATCATCAAACGGAGGATGTCCTCCTTTTGTGCAGACTATAATGTTATCTCTGTTTTTCCTGCTCTCAAGCCACTCTCCTATAACACTTTCGGAGACATCTGCGCCGCCTTCTACAAAGTCACAGTACACCCTCGCTGTATCTATACAGGTTCCGCCGCACTCCACATACTTGTCAAGCTGTGAAAAATATTCGTCTTTTTTTGACCTATCATCAAAGTCGGCAGTCCCAAAGCACAGGCAAGGCATATCCAGCTCATACTTATCATTCTTAAGCTTATAGGTTATCATACTCTCTCTATCCTTTCATACTCTTAGCAAAAGCATTAAACAAATTATTCCTTCTTAAATTCTATTCCTTATGGCTTTTATTATATTCTCTATTAAATAAATCAATTATTAGCCTTTTTCCCTTTGATTTATTCTAACACATTTTTTTGCTTATTTCTATAATAAATCAAAAAAACTCACTTTTGCATAAATTTCCCTTGACAAAGTAATCGGTTTGTGATACAATACATAAATGTAAAGCTCAGCCACTTTACACTTTAAAGCAAGAGAGGTGTATTATATGGGTAAGAATCTTGAAATAACATATCTTATCGACATATACGGTTCTATGCTTACCGATAAGCAGCGGGACGCTCTTGAGCTTTACTATTTTGAAGATCTCTCTCTTGCTGAGATAGCTCAGAATATGCAGATCTCAAGGCAGGGAGTCCGTGATAGCATTAAGCGTGGAGAGGAAATTCTCTTTACGCTTGAAAATTCTCTCGGCTATTTGAAAAAAATGAGAAAGTATGAGGAGATAATCTCAAACATAAAGGAGCAAAACTTACTTATGCTTTCAGAACTTAAAAAAATCAGTTATACCAGAGCAGTTCAGTCAAGATGTGAGGCGTTGATCTCTTATCTTGACGAATGCACCGAACTTTTCGGTTAAGTTTTTAGGAGGTTTCATTTATGGCGTTTGAGGGTCTTTCCGAAAAACTTGGCGGTGTTTTTAAACGCCTGAAAAATAAGGGAAAGCTTTCTGAGGACGATGTCAAAAGCGCAATGCGCGAGGTAAAGATGGCTCTTTTAGAGGCGGATGTAAGCTACAAGGTCGTAAAGGAATTTGTAGGAAAGGTCTCAGAGAGGGCTGTCGGCGAGGAAGTTACTAAAAGCCTTACTCCTGCTCAGCAGGTTATAAAAATAGTAAATGAAGAGCTTATCGCTCTTATGGGAAATGAAGGGGCAAGGATAAACTTCCCTTCTAAACCGCCATGTATAGTTATGATGTGCGGTCTTCAGGGAAGCGGTAAGACTACTCACTCGGCTAAGCTTGCGAGGCTTTTTAAATCACAAGGACGCAGACCGCTTCTCGTTGCCTGCGATATTTACCGTCCTGCCGCTATTGAACAGCTTAAAATAGTCGGCGATAAGGCGGAGGTACCTGTATTTGAAATGGGTCAGACTGACCCTCGAGATATAGTAAAAAATGCCCTTCGTCACGCGAAGGATCACGGAAATGATCTTGTTATTCTAGATACCGCAGGAAGACTTCACATTGACGAAGAGCTTATGAAAGAGCTTGTCGATATAAAGGAAATTGCACAGCCTAACGAAATAATGCTCGTAGTGGATGCTATGACAGGTCAAGACGCTGTCAATGTTGCAGCCAGCTTTGATGAGGCTCTCGGCATAACGGGAGTGCTTCTCACAAAGCTTGACTCAGATACCAGAGGCGGTGCGGCACTTTCTGTACTTTCCGTAACGGGAAAACCGATAAAGTTTGTCGGAATGGGTGAAAAGCTCGATGAGTTTGAGGTTTTCCACCCGGAAAGAATGGCTTCAAGGATACTCGGTATGGGAGATGTGCTCACGCTCATTGAAAAGGCTCAGCAAACCGTCGATGAGGAAGATGCCAAAAAGCTTGCTAAAAAGGTAAAGGAAAAAGGCTTTGACCTGAACGACCTTTTGGATCAGCTTAAACAGATACAAAAGATGGGCTCAATCAAAAGCCTTCTCGGAATGATTCCCGGGGTAGGCGGCAAGCTCAAGGATGTTGATGTCGACGAAAATCAGTTTAAACGGCTTGAGGCTATAATATCCTCAATGACAATAAAGGAAAGAGAAAAGCCTTCTGTTATAAATCCCAGCCGCAAAAAGCGTATCGCAGCAGGAAGCGGCACTAAAGTAGAGGATGTAAACAGACTTCTTAAGCAGTTTGAACAAATGAATAAAATGATGAGGCAGATGGGACTAGGAGGTAAAGGCTCAAAGAAAAAGCGCATCAGCCCCGCTATGCTGAAGGGTATGTCAGGATTCGGTACCCCGGGCTCGGGACTTCCCGGCGGAGGCGGACCGAGCGGCTTTGCCGGCTTCTAGATCTGTAAATCCATCATAACTTATGCGGCTTATGCTATCAGTAAAATAGCTGCGCCGCTTGATAATGACATCTTTTTTAAACGGAGAATTCCGAATAAACTAGATATACATTAATAAAACATTACACGGAGGTGAAATTTAATGGCAGTAAAGATCAGACTTAAGAGAATGGGTGCTAAGAAGGCGCCTTTCTACCGTATCGTTGTTGCCGACTCAAGATATCCGAGAGACGGCAGATTTATCGAGGAGCTTGGTTACTATGACCCAACAAAGGAGCCGAGCGTTGTTTCAGTTGACGGCGACAAGGCTAAAAGCTGGATCGCTAACGGCGCTCAGCCGACTGACACAGTCAAGGCGCTCTTGAAAAAGAACGGTATTCTTTAATTCGGTTTAAGCAAGGCTTTTTACGAGATGCCCGCCAACAATTTTTTGTCAGCCTTGCTTTTGTGTCGGGTGGGCGTAAGGAGAGTTATTATGGAAGAATTATTAAAGGCTATCGTTACTGAGCTTGTAGAAGACAAGGATTCTATTGTTGTCACAGCTGACGAGCCGAACGAGGAAGGTATCATCACCTATCATCTTCATGTTGCTGAGGAAGATATGGGAAGAGTTATCGGTAAACAGGGCAGAATAGCTAAGGCTATCCGCACTGTTATGAGAGCTTGTGCAAACAAACGCGATCAAAAGATCTCTGTTGAGATAGACTGACGCTATCCTGTAACAAAGCTTTGGGCACAGAGGACCTTAAACAGGGTCTTTTGTGTCTTTTTATTTTATATTTGAATATAAACGGGTATTTTACAAACAATACCACATATGAAAAAGCTATTTAAAAAATACTACTTTTATCTTTTAGGCGCACTCGCAGGAATCGCAAACGGTATGTTCGGAGCGGGCGGAGGAATGATAATCGTTCCGCTTCTCACTCACGCAGGATTCAATCAGAAAAAAGCTCAGGCGACCTCTATCTCAATAACTGTATTTCTAAGCGTGATAAGCCTTATTGTTTATCTGCTTAAGCAAAGCTTTTCTGTTTTAGAAGCATTTAAATATGTTCCCTTAGGACTTTTGGGTGCAGGAGTAGGAGCTCTTATCTTAAAAAAAATAAGTCCTAAACACTTAAAGATCATTTTTGCCTTGATCTTAATAATCTCAGGAGTGAGGCTGATTTTAAGATGAATCTGTTAGTTACGCTTATAGTTTCATTTCTCACAGGTGTTATGGCGTCTTTGGGGCTTGGAGGAGGTATGGTGCTTATTTTATACCTTACTCTTATCGCCGGTACGGGTCAGCTCGAGGCGCAGGGCATAAACCTTTTTTTCTTTTTGCCTATCGCTGCGGTAAGTCTGTTTTTCCATACAAAAAACAAGCTTGTGGAATGGAAAAAGGTTATTCCTACGATTATTACCGGATGCGTTTTTTCGCTTTTATTTTCCTTTGTCGCTACCGCCTGCGATGTAAGCCTTCTTTCCAGGCTGTTCGGAGGATTTATAACCGTAATGGGCATAACCATACTTTTTCAAAGCAAATCCGAAAAAGGACGCAAAGATTAAAAATCTGCGTCCTTCTCATTTATATTATCACTCAAGCGTTACCCACTCGTCCATTAGTAATGCCGAAAGCTCCTTTTTTTCATCAAGCTCTTTGCAAAGACGAGCCATTTCTTTATAATCAGATGCCGCGGAGGATATTTTTTCTTCTATCTCTTTGCATTCTTTCTCTAAAAGCGATATTTGCTCCTCAATCTCCCCGATGCGTAAACGGCGCTTTGCCTCATCGGATCTTTGCTGCTTTGTCCGGTATATTTTCGTTTTCGGCTTTTCTTTTTTTGTGTCTTTTACTTCAGCCTTTTCCTGACGCTTTTTATCCATATACTCCTTAAAGCCGCAGTCGTATATGTTAAGCTCACCTTCCCGAAGCTCAAATATCCTGCTTGTGAGCTTACTTAAAAGATACCTGTCGTGCGAAACAACAATTACTGTTCCCGAATATTCCTCAAGGGCGCCTTCTAAAATCTCCTTTGAATTTAAGTCAAGGTGGTTTGTTGGCTCATCAAGCAACAAAACATTAGCTTTTGAAAGCACCATTATTGCAAACATAAGCTTTACCCTTTCGCCTCCGGACAATACCCCGACAGGCTTGAATACATTTTCTCCAAAAAACATAACGCTTGCCAGAAGCTTTCTAACCTGTTCATCGGTGAGCGAAGAAAAACGGCTATGAAGCTCCTCAATAACAGTATTTGAATCGTCAAGAGATTTCATCTCCTGATCAAAATAAAACGGCTTTACATTATCCGCCCAGAGTATACGCCCTTCGTTTTGAGGAAGCTTATTTAATATCAGTTTTATAAGTGTTGATTTTCCTGCACCGTTTTTGCCTATTACCCCTACTCTGTCTCCTCTTTTTATTTCAAAAGAAAAGCGTTTAAGAAGTGTTTTTCCTCCCGCTGACAGGACACAGTCACTCACCTTTAAAATATCCTTTGGCGGTTCTATTTCATAGTTAAGACTGAGCCGTATCCCGCTTTTGTATTCGTACGGCTTTTCTATTATATCAAGGCGCTCAAGCTGTTTTTCTCTGCTTTTTGCCATTGCGGCGGTCGATGCTCTAACTTTGTTTTTTGCAATATAGTCTTTAAGTCTTGCTATTTCCTCCTGCTGCTTTCGATATGCCTTCATTCTCGCCTCAAAGCTCTGCTCCTTAATGACAGTATATGCCGTATAATTACCGCGATAGGTAAAAAGGCTTTTATTTTCGATCTCAAGTATCCTTCCGCACAGGCTGTCGAGAAAATATCTGTCGTGAGATACAACTATAACTGAGCCTTTATAGGCCTTCAAGTAATCCTCAAGCCACATAAGAGTTTCAAAATCAAGATGGTTTGTCGGTTCGTCAAGAATAAGAAGGTCAGGCGACTCAAGCAGCAGCTTAGCGAGAGCTAGCCTTGTTTTCTCACCGCCGGACAATGTATTTACTACCCTGTCTCTTTCAAAATCAGAAAACCCCATACCATTTAAGACACGGTTTATTATAAACTCTGTATTATAGCCGTCGTTTGCCTCATAATAAGAGGAAAGTCGGGCATATTCCTCTGAATTGACATCATTCATATCACGCTCAAGCTCTTTCATTCGCTCAAGCGTTTTTTTCAGGTGGATAAACGGCTTTTTCATCTCCTCCGATATTGTAAGGTCAGAATCAAGTCCTGAGTTTTGTTTTAAAAATCCTATTACAGTGCCGTTTTTTAAGCTTACACTACCCTCTCCCTTTTCATTTTTATCAAAGTCTGTCTCACCGCTGATAATACCTAAAAGAGTAGATTTCCCCGAGCCGTTCGGTCCGATAAGACCTATTATCTCGTTTTCCTCGACTGTAAATGATACATCCTTAAAAATAGCCTTAGCGCCAAAATATTTATTTATTTTTTCTACCTTTAAAATCATATAAAAACTCCGATAAACCAAATAATACATATTATATAATAATATACTTTGGGGAAAATATCAATACTTGATTTTTTTTAAATATGCTATTTGATATCCCGATTATCGCTTGACCGCTGATAAATTTGTGATATACTTAAACAAAAGAGAGGTATTTTTATGAGAAGGATTATTTGTTCTACGGTTTCCCTTATTATTTGTCTTTTACTTATGACAGGCATAGCAGCATCAGCCAACAACAGCAAGCTTGAGGTCATTAACCCTCCTCACAGTATGCTTGTGCTTGGCGACTCAATATCCACAGGCTGTATGCTTTATTCATACAAAAAGGGAAACAACTACAACACTCAAAGCTATGCAAATCTTGTAGCAAGCGATCTTCATCTTTCACAGGAGCGTTCATATTTAAATCTGGCGTCTGACGGACTTACCTCTCAGGAGCTTTTAACTAACCTTCGGGACGGCAAATATGACAAAGCGATAGATTCTGAGCTCATTCTCCTCACTATCGGCGGAAATGATCTTTTAGGCGAGTTTTTGGAGTTTTTAAAGGAAAGCATTGGACTTGACCTTATTGATATTTCCGGGACAAGCATAAACGCTGATTTTACAAATCCGGAGCTTATGGCTAAGTTAAACGAATTGATCTCAAATATAGACTCAAACATATCGGGCTTTTCTGAAACCTTTTCAGAGATACTCTCCTTAATAAGAGAAAAAAACAAGAACGCATATATAATTTGTCAGACAGTATATAATCCGCTAGAATGCCTTCCGATACCCGATTCGGTAAAAAACATCTTTGACGGAAAAATAAATCTTTTAAACCAAAACCTTAGAAGCTGTGTCAGAACTCAAAATCAAGATAAAGTATGTGTTGAAGTTATAGATGTTTATCACCTGTTTGACGGGAAATCAGCGGATATGACAAATATGCTTGACGGCGATATACATCCGAACGCTTCCGGGCACAAAAAAATCTATGAAGCGGTAAAATCATCTATTGAAAAACACAGCTTCCCCACCCCTACCGATACCTCCACAACCGAATCAGGTGGCGTTCCGGTAAGCGGACGACTTGACGAAATAGAAAAAAGCGAAAGCAGTTCGGTTCTGGTAATGTGCGCTTTTGTAGGAGTATTCGGAATTTGCCTTCTCTCAGCTATCATAGTATTTATTATAAGAAAAAAGCATAACAAAATATAGTTTAACAGGTGCTGACACAGATTCACAATCACTTTGTCGAATATGGCGGCACCTATTTTTTTTGCGCCGCATAGGATAATATACAGAGATTACGAGGTGATGTATATTGAGAATAACTAAGCTTTCTAAATACACCTTTAAAATAGAACTTTCTGCTGATGATATGTCAAAGCTCGGCACCGATATAGCTCTTATTGACAACAAAAGCTATGGCGCAAAAAAATTTATTTCTCGCCTTATCGACATAATTGAACGCTCTATGCAAGTGAGAATATCGAGATCAAAGCTTTTTGTAGAGGTTTTTGAAGAGCCGCCGGGGGGCTGTGTAGTATATCTTTGCGGTAACGAGGAGCTTATTACTGATTCGACCGGGTCTGATGAAGAGCATACAGTGGTATTTGAACTGACATTCAACGAGCTTTTCAGATTTGCAAAAAGGGCCAGTAAATTACACCTCAATAAAGCGGACTCCTCTCTTTACTTTGACGGAAATTACAGAATTATTATAAAGCAAAATAAAAAAGCCGATGAAGCTTATGAGCTTAAACGGCTTTTATCCGAATATCACGGTTCATATAATAAAATTGATATTATATTTACGGAGGAACATTACACTGCCATTTGCAAAAATAATGCAATAGACAAAATACTTAGGATCGATCTTTTAAATTAGAGCTTTAGCAGTATATTTTTTACACATCGCAAAGGTGTATTATCATATACCTTGTTTAAGTTTTCTTATTCTTTCAGCCATATCGTCGGCTTTAAACAGATATGTACCGGCAACAAGATTTGTCGCACCGCTCAATATTACCTGTGGTGCGGTTTTTTCATTTATTCCACCATCAACTTGAATAACTTTATTAAGACCACGCTCATTTATCTTTTTGTTGAGCGTTTTTATCTTTTCTACCATATTCTCTATAAAGCCCTGACCTCCAAACCCCGGCTCTACCGTCATTATAAGCACCATATCTACCAGCTCAAGATACGGATAAACAAGACTTACATCTGTACCGGGTTTTATAGAAATACCGACGCTTATACCCTTGTCCCTGCACATTTTTATACAGCTTTCGATACTGTCGGTAGATTCAATATGAAATGTAATATTATCCGCGCCAAAATCAATAAATCTTTCTATATACCGCTCAGGAGAGGTTATCATTAGATGAACATCAAAAGGAAGCTTGCTTACTCTTTTCGCACACTTTAACACTGGAAGACCAAAGCTTATGTTATTGACAAACACCCCGTCCATAACATCAAAATGTACATAATCCGCTCCTGATGCCTCAACTCTCTTTAACTCGCTCTCTAAATTTGAAAGATCGCACCCAAGTATTGAGGCGGACACATTGATACTCATAACATCACTCCCTGTTTTTATACATTCTTAATATTCAAATGCGCTTCCTCCAATAAACTCCCTCACAAGCGAGCTTTTCGGAATAAGATTTTCTTCAACACTCTCAGCGTTTTTAAGCGCCATATAAAGATTATCGGCGTGAGCTTTACTTTTACTCTGAGACGGAATATCCAAAAGTCCTTTAAGGTCAAACCTTCGATATACTCCTATTTCATAGGGAATAAGCGTATCTATCCGGATGTCCGCCCTTTCCTTAAAAGGAATGATGTATTTTTTTGCACCCTCCTCTACCTTTTCACATTGTGAGAGAGTATGCTCAAAGCTTCTTCCCCTAAAATTTACATCTCTTGTCAACCTTCTTAAAAGTCTTATATCGGCTCTTCTCAAGGTCTTGTCCTTATAGCTTATTCTTGTATCCGGGCTAAGATAAATGCTATGTGTAAAATCTGTTTTATATCTTGTGACATCAGGATTAAGCGCGTGTATTCCCTCAATTACGACAAGCTCTCCCTTTTTTCTTTTTATTCTTTTACAGCCTGCTCTGAGCTGACTTTTAAATCTAAATATCGGGACATCTATCTCCTTACCCTCTGCAAGCCTTATAAGATGCTCCTGTAAAAGAGGTATATCAAGTCTTGACGGCGCCTCAAGGTCAATACCGCTTTCGTCCTTAAGCGGTATAAAATAATTATCCATTGAAATAGTATGAGTTTCTATTCCCGCACGATCCAAAAGCGCTTCCAATTTAAGCGCTGTCGTTGTCTTACCTGCACCGGAAGGGCCGGATAAAAGTATTATCGGACGCTTATCTGCATATGATTTTATTCTTTCTGCAGCATCGTAAATTCTCTTTTCATAAACATCTTCGCACTCTTTGATAAAACCTTTTACATCATACTTAATACGCTCGTTTATATCTTCAATTCTGATCTGATTCATAGTTTTGAATACCGCTCTCTTTCTGTGCATATCCCCTAAAGGTATTTTAGCACATTTTATCCCTTTTTACAATAGCATATGCAATCACCCGATATTATTTCCGGCATATAATGAAATAAAGAAAATGATATTTTTAAAACAGCCACTTTTTGGCATAAGGAGCGAAGCATATGAATAAAAAACGCAGTGTGCTTATAGCCGGCGGAGATTACCGCCAGACCTATATAGCCGGATACTTTATAAAATATTTTGATAAAATATATACGATAGGCTTTAATCAGACCTTAAGCTTTGACAAAGTAACTTTTCTGGAAGACATAACCGAGCTGAATGACAGTATAGATGTACTGGTGCTTCCGCCTGTTACAACAAACGACGGAAAAACTGTAAACACTCCGTTTTACAATAAAAATCTGTATATAAACGATGTACTTAAACACCTTGCGCCAAACGCATTGATATTCGGCGGAAATATCAGCGAGAGCCTTTTTAAAGAACTTTGCGAAAACAACTATACAGTCACAGATTACTTTAAAAACGAAAAGCTTATTCTCGCAAATACCATACCTACTGCCGAGGGAGCGTTGCAGATCGCTCTAGAAGAAACACCGTATGTTTTGCGAAACGCGAAAACAGCGGTTCTTGGCTTTGGAAGAGTAGGAAGAGAAACGGCAAAGCTTTTTAAAAGTGTAGGCGCAGAAGTTTCGGTTTTTGACAGAAAGAAAAGCAAAAGAAATGCCGCTGAGAAAATAGGTCTTAACGCATACGATTTCGGTGCTGATGAGCTATACTCTTCAAGCATTATCATAAACACTGTTCCTGCGCTCGTTATTTCAAAAGAGGTATTAAAAAAAATAAGCGCCAACACGCTTATAATTGATCTTGCCTCAAAGCCGGGCGGAGTTGATTTGAAATACGCAAGAATAAGGGGTATGAATGTTATCTGGGCACTTTCTCTCCCAGGTAAGGTCGCACCTGTAACAAGCGGTGAAATCATTGCAAAAACGATAATATCCTGTATAAAATCCGGAGGCGGCTTATGATAAACACTCTTGAAGGACTTAAAATCGGTTTTTGCGTAACCGGCTCGTTTTGTACATTTGAAAAGGCTTTCGCCACAGTTTCACAACTTGTCTCCACTAAAGCGCTTGTAACTCCGATAATGTCTTTTAATGCGAGTTCAATAGATACCCGTTTTGGAAAAGCTCAGGAGCATATCAACAAGCTTGAAGATTTCACAGGTAAAAAAGTTATTAAGACGATAGAAGATGCGGAACCGATAGGTCCTAAAAAGCTACACGATATACTGGTTGTAGCTCCCTGTACAGCCAACACACTGGCTAAGCTTGCTTTGGGTATAACCGACACACCGGTAACAATGGCTGTTAAATCACATATCAGAAATTCAAGACCGGTTTTGATAGCAATTTCTACAAACGATGCTCTTGCCGCAGCGGCAAAAAACATCGGAGCATTACAAAACTACAAAAACTATTATTTTGTGCCATATGCACAGGACGATTATTATAATAAACCGTATTCTATTGTAGCAAGATTCGAGCTTATCCCCGAAGCGATAATAAAAGCGATGAACGGTGTTCAGATACAACCGATAATCTACAGAAAATAATACAAGGTCTCCTATATTTTTTATATCAGCTTTTCCAGGAGTTTAGATAATTTTCCTGTTCATCGGTAAGCCTGTCTATCTCTATTCCCCAGAATCTGAGCTTTCTTTGAGCTACCTCCTTGTCTATTTCCTTTGGAACATCAATGATCATACTGCTCGTTCTGCCTTTATTCTCAACAAGATACCGTGCCGAAAGTGCCTGTATCGCAAAAGACATATCCATTATCTCTGCCGGATGACCGTCTCCGGCAGCAAGGTTTACCAGTCTGCCCTCTGAAATAACATAGACTATGTTGCCGTTTTTAAGCTCATAGCCCATTATGTTCTTTCTGGCAGGCTTTTTATTTACAGCGATTTTTTTCAGAGTGGCAACATCTACCTCACAGTCAAAATGCCCTGCATTACACATTATCGCTCCGTTTTTCATATTCATAAACGAGTTTTCTGTTATAACATCCTTACAGCCTGTCACAGTAATGAAGAAATCACCTACTTTTGCGGCGTCTTCCATTTTCATAACCTTAAATCCGTCCATAACCGCTTCCATTGCCTTTATCGGATCGATCTCAGTTACTATTACCGATGCCCCAAGTCCTTTTGCTCTCATAGCGACTCCTTTTCCGCACCAACCGTATCCGGCAACAACAACATTCTTTCCGGCGACGATAAGGTTTGTCGTTCGGTTTATTCCGTCCCAAACCGACTGACCTGTACCGTAGCGGTTGTCAAAAAGGTGCTTACAATCTGCGTTATTAACAAGCACCATAGGAAATTTAAGAGCGCCCTGTTTATTCATATTTATAAGCCGTATTATTCCTGTAGTTGTTTCTTCACACCCGCCTATAACATTTTTTATAAGCTCAGGATATTCGTTGTGTATAAGATTAACAAGGTCTCCGCCATCGTCTATTATGATGTTAGGTCCAGCCTTTATGACGCTTTCAATGTGCCTGTGATACTCCTCGTCGGTCGCATCATACCACGCAAAAACATTAAGTCCCGAATGTACAAGTGCGGCAGCGACATCATCCTGGGTGGAAAGCGGATTTGACCCCGTAACATACATCTGTGCTCCGCCCGCAGAAAGCACTCTGCAAAGATATGCGGTTTTCGCCTCAAGGTGTACAGACAGCGCGATTTTAATGTTACGAAACGGTTTTTCTCTTATAAACTCATCCTCGATAGACCGCAGAATAGGCATATTAGCCTTCACCCATTCTATTTTAAGTTCTCCGCTTTGCCAAATGCTTTCATCCCTTATCTCACTCATCTTCATACCAGTCCTTTCTGCCCACAGCATCTTTAAAAATCTGGTATATCTGTGGGTAATCGTTTTTTGTCCGCAACGGTCTCATATTCTTTGACACAAAGCAATGTGTGCTTTCCCCATCGGCAGAAAGCTTTCCCGTCGTAAGGTTGTAAAGCTTGTAGTTGACCTTAAATCTCACACCGGAAAACTCGCTTATCATCATACAAACTTTAAACTCATCATTAAACCTCACAGGTGAATGATAGTTTAAGGACACCGATAAAACGGGTATCATAACACCCATTTCCTCCATCTTATCATAACCGAAGCCTATCTCGTCAAGCCACCATATTCTCGCTTCTTCAAGCCATCTTATATAGTTTGAGTGATGTACTATACCCATACCGTCTGTTTCATAATAAAACGCTTTGCGTGTAAAGCTATTTACTTTCATAAACACTCTTCCTCTCATTTATATAAGCTATCCATATATAGATATTATATAATTTAACACCTTTTATGTCAAGAATCAACTATTTGTGTGAACAAAAGGTATACTGTCATTTATATTTATTATAGCTATAACTTACATAAATACTATAAAATATTTGTCATATCAATTGTGAACAAATTATAAACATTCTGAAAACCTCTTGCTTTTATGAGAAAAATCTGCTAAAATAATGTAGTTGCCACGAAAATCAAAGGAGGTGCAGCGTTATGGCAAAATGCAGTATTTGCGGAAAGGGTGTAACTTTCGGTATAAAGCTTTCACACTCTCACAGAAGAACTAACAGATCTTGGAAGCCTAATGTAAAGAGAGTAAAGGCTATTGTTAACGGCACTCCTTGTCATATTTACGCATGCTCAAGGTGCTTGCGTTCTGGAAAAGTTGAAAGAGCGTAATCGTTAATAAAAAAATTTTACAGTCGGATATTTTCCGGCTGTATTTTTTATTATAAATTATAATATATCGGTGAGAGCCTTTTAAGGACTTCTCACCGTTTTTCTTATGAAGCCGCCTTCTCCGTTGCGGCTTCACTTATTATTTCATCAGTTTCCGAGGTATTCTCATTTGATGTATCATCTGTTGTCTCCTGATCGGAGGCTGTATTTACCCTTATCATATCGTGAAATACGATAGAATCCGAAACATTCATACGCTGTTCAACATATGCTATTCTTTCGCTTATATATTCATCTTCCACAGTTCCGTCGTTATACCTCTGTGAAATTTCCGCTCCGGAATAATCATCTCTTATAGTATTCTCCTTTTCCCCTGTTGTCGCTTCCTGTTCTTCCTCGGTATCGTCCTCAACCGGAGGAATGTATTTAGGAAGTCCTTTTGAAAAATCTGTTTGCTGATTTATTGGGACTGCCGTCATTACATTTTTATAGTCAATAAGGTCGAAATACTCTTCATTTGCGGCTGAATAATAAATACTGTCGGTAATAAAGTTTGAATTCGGCAGGATAACTATGTTTTCATTATCATTAACATCCTCATCCAATAGGTTGTGCCCGAGTGCATATTTATTTTCATATCCGAAAAGATGACCTAGTGTCGGCTGACAGTCGTACATTCCGCCGATCTTATCTATTTTCACAGGCTCATACTCAGAGTGATCCTTTGTCCAGATTATAAACGGAACCTTTCTGTTTAAGTTATAGCAGTACTCATCAACGGGGACATAGCCCTCGTCGCCTTCCTCTAAGACACTGTCGGTATACGGGTCATAATTTAAGTATCGCTCATACTCAGATTCTTTAACCTTTGCATCGTGGTCGCCGTATATAACCAAAACCGTATTCTCTAAAAGCCCCTCATTGTCAAGCTCCTCAACAAGCTCCCCTATTGCCTGATCCGCATAGTTTACGCTTTTAAAATAATTGCCGAGCTTGGTATTCTCCATAAACGGAGCTGATACAGTTTCATATTCTCCGGTTTCCTCATTAAATCTGTCATACTTAAAATCCACCTCATATCCGCTCGCTTTAGCGGCATCGGTAAACGGAGTGTGATTAGAAAGCATTATCAGCGTTCCCATCCACTGCTCATTTTCCTTTGAAATAGTTTTAATCTTATCGACCGACTGTGAGAAGAATTCCTTATCGTTAAGACCCATTCCTACTATCTGTTCGGGATCGTTGAAGTCAATGTCATAATCATCTGTATAGTTAAAGAACCTGTCATATCCCAAAGCCTCATGAAGCTCTAATCTGTTCCAGAAAGAGCCGTTATTTGCGTGCATACTGAAGGTATAATAGCCCTTTTCCTTTAAAAGCTTCTGAGTTGTTATATACATTCTGTTTGCATAATTCACAGCAACAGTACCGCTTGATGCCGGTAAAAGCGACGAAGAAAATGTAAATTCGCTGTCAGAGCTTGTTCCGACGCTCTCCTGTGCATAAAAGTTGCTGAAATATATTCCTTCCCTTGCCAATTTGTTGAGGTTAGGCGTTACCTCGACTCCGTTAAACGAGGTGTCCATAGCAAACTGCTGAATACTCTCCGCATGGATAACAAGGAGGTTTTTCCCCTCAAAAATATTCTTGTACTTATCCTTGTCTTCCTTATCCTCTTTGTTTTTATTATTTTCTGAGCTGCTCTCATAAAAGCTGTTGAATGTCTCCTTGCTCTTTTCCACGCCAAACACCGTATTAAGTGAGCTTTTAACCGAAAGCACAAGATCCGAAACAGTATAAGTATACTCTCCGAACTCAGTCATTACCGAAACTCTGTTCCAGCTGTTGTATAGTCTTGACCAGTTAGTCGGCGTAACCATAGTACAGAAGATAAGGAACACAGCTATTGAGGAAATAAAAGTCGTAAGCGCAGTTTTGTGCGTCTTTTTCTTGTCGTAGTCGTTAGAGAAATACCCCTCGCACTTTCTGAGTCTCAGATACAGAATTATATATAGAGGTATCGGAAGCAATAATACAAAATCCTTAGCTTCAAGTATATTTTCGGTGACCGCGTCCATAACTCCGTTAAGCTGTGCCGCAGTAGCGATTTGAGATGCTGAAACAAATGACTTGAAATTAGTATAATAAATGCTGTTTCCGAAGCTCAGGAGTGAAAAAGCCGAAACGAGAACTATATAAAATATAAATCTCCTTGACGGTCTTATAAAATATCCTATCGTGCCGATAGCCATCAACACCGCAATATCCGCAAGCATAGGCTTTATGTAAAACCAGTCGCCCAGCGTAAAGCCCCTTAACACCGTTGACGCTAAAAGGCAGCAAACAACAAATCCGACAAAAAGCAGATTTTTCCTTATACATATAATAGCATTTTTAGGTAATCGCTTGACAGACGCACTTACCCTGCTAAAAAGATTTTTTGAATTTCCCATACATCCTCCTTAAAAGGCAATAAAAAACGCAACAGCTTAATTATATCAAAAACAAAGGACATAGTCAACGGCTTACACCAAATTTTCACAAATCTCACTGTCAAAGCTAATAATATTTGCAAAAAACACTTGAAAATAAATATTTGATGTGTTATACTAATATGTGTTTAAAATGTGGTTGATTTTCGATCCGGGATACAGGTGCGCAGGTCCTGTGCAACGAAACGCTGTGAACCATGTCAGGCGGGGAACCGAGCAGCATTAAGCAGTTTGTCTTGTGTGACACAGCTCCGCCTGCGTGCCTATATGTCGGATCGAAGCATTTTTAAGAGAAGGGAGTTTATTATGTACTGCGCTTTATACAGAAAGTGGCGACCATTAAGCTTTGACGATGTCGTGTCTCAGAGCCATATAACTACTACCCTTAAAAATCAGATAATTGCAAATAAAACCGCACACGCTTATCTTTTTACAGGCTCCAGAGGAACGGGAAAAACCACCTGTGCGAGAATTTTTGCTAAGACTATAAACTGTCTTAATATGACTGACGGAGAGCCTTGTCTTGAGTGTGAGATATGCAAACAGGCGGACAACCAGTCGCTTACCGACATAATCGAGATAGACGCCGCATCAAACACAGGAGTTGATGATGTTCGCTCGTTAAAGGAAGCTGCGCTGTATATGCCTGAACAGACAAGATACAAGGTCTTTATCATCGACGAGGTGCATATGCTCTCAAACAACGCATTCAATGCGCTTTTAAAGCTGCTTGAAGAACCTCCCGAGCACGTCAAATTCATACTAGCTACTACCGAAGTTCACAAGATACCACCTACGATCCTTTCAAGATGTCAGCGGTTTGACTTTTCAAGGATAAAGGCTGATGATATTAAAAACCGGCTTATGTTTATCGCGTCTGAGGAAGGCTTTAAGCTCAATGAGGACGCAGCATCGCTTATCGCCAAGCTTTCTGACGGCGGGATGAGAGATGCCTTATCAATGCTTGACCAGTGTACCGCTTACTCAGATGAGGTGTCGGTTGAAACTGTATCCTCCGCCGTGGGGATAAGCGGACGGGAGTATGTGTTTGACATTTTAAACGCTGTCTTTGACTCAGACGCATCAAAAGCAATAAATAAAGTAAACGAGCTATATTCAATGTCAAAGGATCTTCAAAGGTTGTGCGAGGAGCTTTTGTCACAGGTCAGAAATGTAATGCTCATAAAAACTGCCGGAAATGCTCAGGAGCTTATCGCCTCAACACCCGAGGAATATGATCTTTTATCCGAGCTTTCAAGAAAGAATTCGCTTGAAAATATAATATCAAAGCTTGAGCTTTTTGAGGATTTAAACGAGCGCCTATTAAAGGCTACAAATAAAAAGATACAGTTTGAAATGGGTATTATAAAGCTCTGTTCGGCTGCAAAAAAACAAGGCGCATCTTCAAATGCCGAAGCAGCAGACTTAAAGCCGTTATTAAACAGGATCTACGAGCTTGAACAAAAGCTTAATGCCGTGAGGTCTGCTTCCGATACACCGTCAAAGACTAAACAGTACGATCCGATAATACCGGAAAATCAGACAAGTCCCGAACCGCCGTCTGCCGACCTTTCAAAGGTAAAGACCGAGGATCTAAAGCCGCTTAAAAGCTGGAAGGACATACTTTCAAGACTTGTGGAAAAAAGCCCCTCGACCTCTGCTTTTATGAATGATTCAAGTGCGTATGTTTATCAGAACACAATACTTATTGTGGTGAAAAACAGACTTTTAATAAAGCTTTTAAAGGATCATGTAAAAGTGCTTGACAAAACAGTTGAGGAGGTTCTCGGAAAAAGGTATGCGATAAGGGTAAGGGCGATTTCAAACGAGGAGCTCAAAGACGAAGACAGCCCGATAAATAAACTGATTAACAAGGCAAAGGAACTTAATATAGAAGTTAAAGTCAATAAATAAGGAGGACAAAATATATGAAAGCAAGATTACCGGCAGGAATGGGCGGAGGTCCGCAGAATATGAATCAGATGCTGAAGCAAGCCCAGAAAATGCAGGATGAGATCACAAGAGTTCAGTCGGAGCTTGAGGAAAGGGAGTTTGAGACATCTGTCGGAGGCGGAGCTGTTGAGATAAAGATGTCGGGAGCAAAAAAGCTTTTATCTGTAAAGATAAAGCCCGAGGTCGTTGACCCTGATGATGTCGAGATGCTTGAGGACCTTATTACAAGTGCGTTTAACGACGCTGTTGAAAAGATAGAAAAAACAAGCGAAGAAGAAATGTCTAAAGTAACTGGCGGCGTTTCGTTCCCTGGACTGGTTTAAGCTATGGCTAATTCAAGCGCATTACCGCTTGTCGAACTTGCGGAACAGTTTGCAAAGCTTCCCGGTATCGGTATGAAAACGGCGCAAAGACTTTCTTTCTTTGTTATGAATATGACCGATGCCGAAGCAAAAGAGTTTGCCGACGCTATAATAAAGGCACACTCTACCGTTCATTGTTGTGCGGTCTGTCAGAATCTCACCGACCGTGAGATCTGTCCTATATGTGATGATCTGAGCCGTGACCGTTCTTTGATCTGTGTTGTCGAAAGTCCTAAAGATGTTACCGCATTTGAGCGTACTAATGAATACAAGGGTATGTACCATGTCCTTCACGGTCTTATCTCGCCTATTGACAATATAACTCCCGACAAGCTTAAAATAAAGGAGCTTTTGTCAAGAATTTCCGACGGGACTGTAAAAGAAGTAATTATGGCGACAAACCCGACTGTCGAGGGCGAGGCAACGGCTATGTACATTTCAAAGCTTCTTAAGCCTCTTGGGGTAAAGGTCACAAGACTTGCCTTCGGACTGCCTGTCGGCGCAATACTTGAGTATGCCGACGAGGTAACTTTGTTTAAAGCCCTGGAAAACAGAAATGAGATGTAACTATCAACAAACAGTATATTAAAACAGCCGCCGATTTTTTGGCGGCTGTTTTATGTCTTAATCTACCATATCATATCCTTTATTTTTTCATACTGCTCTGAGTCGGGTGTAAATACAATTCCTTTTTTCTGAAGCTCTTCAAACTCTTCCCTATCGACCCATTTGTAATCCTCGGTTTCCCTATTCTGAAGCTTTATCTCGTCTTTCCTTACATCCGTTTTTAAAAGATAACAGTCTGTAAAGCTTGACCCCATTTTAATAGTTTTAATAAGTTTAAAATTTTCCTTTTTCCTTTTTATTGCCGTTTCCTCCATAAGCTCACGGCAAGCGCCCGAAATGCTCGTTTCGCCCGCCAAAACAGATCCTGTGGTACATTCCCAGTATCCCGGGCAGTTGTTTTTTAAACGGGAACGCTTTGTGATAAGTATTCTGTTGTCGCTGTTTTTGGTCACAACGACGATCACCGTGTGAAATGTACCCTCCTTCAAAGGTACTCCCCTGATATGAGTACAGGACAGCGGATTTCTTTTTTCGTCATATAGGTCCCAAAGCTCAGGCTTGACCCGTTTTTTGTCCCTTTTTGTTTTAAAAAAGCCCGAAAGAATATCCTTACATTCAGCCTCACAAACTCCGCCCTTTATCTGTGGAGTAAAGGTTTTAGTAAGTGAAAACAAATCAAAAGCCGAGCCACAGGCCCCTGCTCTTTCATCATAAGCTCCAAAGACTACTCTTGACAGTCTTGAATTTATAATAGCGCCCGTGCACATTGCACACGGCTCTAAGGTGACATACAATGTACAGTTAAAAAGCCGCCAGCTCTTAAGCTTTTTTGAAGCTGATTCTATTGCGATCATTTCTGCGTGCAAAAGCGGCGAATAAGACTTTTCACATTCGTTTTTTCCCTCTCCCAATATCTCTCCGGTGGAGTTATCAACAACCACCGCTCCTACCGGGGTATCTCCGTTTTCGGCGGCAACAGCAGCAAGAGCCAGAGCTTTTTTCATATACTCGTTGTCATTCATAATTTACCCTCACAAAAAATCCGAGCATAAAGCCCGGATAAAGCTAATTTAGTCCTTAAGATATTGTTCTATAATATACTTCGGACGCTTTTTTGTCTCGAGATATACCTTTCCGATATACTCACCTATTATGCCTATCGCCAAAAGCTGAAGTCCGCCTATTGCCCAGACCGAAACCGCTATTGATGTCCAGCCCGGAATAGTCTGCCCCATAATATGGCGAACTAGGAAATATATAAGCATACCTATACTTACGACAAAAATAAACAGCCCTAAAAATGTTATAAATCTTATAGGTCTTATAGAAAGCGATGTAACTCCCTCTGTTGCAAGAGCAAGCATTTTCTTTAACGGATACTTTGATTCTCCCGCAAGTCTCTCGCCTCGTTTATAATACACCTCCGCCGACTTATAGCCTATCATCGGTACTATCCCGCGCAAAAACAGATTAACCTCGCCGAAGCTTTCAAGTCCATCTATCGCTCTTTTGCTCATAAGACGGTAATCGGAGTGATTATACTTAACATCGGCTCCCATAAATCTAAGCAGCTTGTAAAATCCCTGAGCGGTAACGCGCTTAAACGCAGTATCCGTTTCACGGTTATTTCTTATTCCGTAAACTATATCACAGCCATCATAATATTTATCAAGCATTTCGTCCATTGCATTTATATCGTCCTGAAGGTCTGCGTCAAGTGATATTGTTATATCACAATCATCTTTAACGGTAAGGAGTCCTCCAAGAAGCGCATTTTGATGTCCTCTGTTACGGGAAAGCTTAACGCCCATAAATATCTCATCGCTTTTATGGAGTTCACATATAATATCCCAGGTTTTATCCTTAGAACCGTCATCAACAAAAACTATCCTGCTTAAATATGAGATCTTCTCCTTTTCCATAAGAGAGATCATTTTTTTCTTTAGCTTTGAAGCCGAATCCATAAGAACTTCCTGCTCATTATAGCATGGAATAACCAAATAAAGCTTTGCCGCCTTCATTTTAACACTCCCACTTAAACTGCTCAAGATATTTATTATAACATCAGCAGAAAATATTGTCAACGAAGTATAATGTTATACTAAAAACTTTTTATTTACCTAACAAGTCTTATCTAAAATCCTTGTGTTCCCTGTGCCTTTGCTCTTTTGATACGCTGCTCATCCATTAGCTTTACACAGCCGGCTACATCAACATCCTTCTTTAGCATTTTGTTGACCGCCTCCAACATATCGTCACCGCTGTAACCGATAACTCTTGATGTAGCGGTAGAAACGCGCTCATTTTCAGCTATTGATGCGCTTGCATCTGTTACCATATGTGACTGAATATTTGTTTTTTGTCCCTTAAAGCAGCTTACTGTGGAGATTCCGTCAAAAGCGATATTATAGTTTTCCTCCGAGGCGCAGAAGGACAAAAACTCAAGCGCCGTATCCAGCTTATCGCTGTTTTTGTTTACCATCATCATATTGAGGTTGCCACCCTCATATGTTCCGCTGTCAACCGTGTTCATAAATACGGGCATAAGAGCAAAGTCGTCAAGTGAATATTTATTTCCCTTTTCAAAGTCTGTGTAAAACCATGTGTCCCAGATAAATGTCATTACCGCGTCACCTGATCCGAGGTCTTCGCTTATATCAGACCAGCCTTTCTTTAAGTATGTCGAACCGAACCAACCTTTGTCAGCGGCGTCCTTTATCCACTTAACCATATTGCTTACCTCGGGAATATCCGAATAGGTGCCCTCGTTTTTATTGATTTTCTCAAGGAGCGACGGATTATCGGCAAATACCGGGTCAAGTGCTAACTGAAACATCCATGTACAGCCGTCAGCCGGCCAGCATATCGGTGTGTAACCGATCTCGGTAAGCACCTGACACAAGACATCAAACTCAGCCTGAGTTGTAGCAGGCTTTAGTCCGAGACTATCTAGAAGAGTTTTATTGTAATAACACCCGGAAACAGAGCTTTCCCAGAACGGAAGCCCCAAAAGATTTCCGCTGCTGTCAAGACAGTAAGCCTTTGAACTGTTTGTCAGGTCTGAGACCCAGCTTTCATCATTCATATAATAGAAATTGTCCGAAACATCAAAGCGCTTTAGATCAGAGTTATTAAAGTGCATAAACACATCGGGGATATTACCGTCCTCAAAATCCTTAGAAGCCTCGGTCTCAAATTCTGCATCTTCAATGGCGATTACATCAAGCTTTACCCCTTTTTCTTTTTCGTAAAGATCAAAAATACTTGTCATATAGCTTTTTTCCATATCGCTTTTCCTGCCCATTATCGTAAGGACAGTTTCATCAGACGGTTCAAAATTTCTTTTTATCCCGTCGCATGATGTCATAAAAACCGTTGCGGCGATCACAAGCATTATTATAAAAGACCTTTTCTTCATCTGAAACCCCTCCTATTGGGATGTTTGCTCCGTTTTACTGTTACTGTGATTAACGAGCTTATCTACCAATTCTCTTACTGCATTCATATCAATAGGCTTTGCAAGATGTCCGTCCATTCCGGCGTCCAGCGAATTGCGAACATCTTCTGCGAAGGTGTTTGCCGTCATAGCCGCAATAGGTATCGTTTTAGCCTCCGGGTGAGCGGAAGACCGTATCTGTCTTGTCGCCTCATAGCCGTTCATTACCGGCATCTGTACATCCATAAATATCATATCGTAGTGACCGGGCTCTGAATTTACAAACATATCCACAGCCTCCTGACCGTTTACCGCGATCTCACAGCTCGCACCTTCAAGCTTAAGCATTTCGGTGAGTATCTCTGAATTCAACTCGTTGTCCTCTGCGACGAGAAACAAAAGCCCGTTCATAACGCTTAGCTCAATATTGTCACTGCTTTCCGCCTTAACGGTTTGTTCAGAGAACAGCGGCTTTATTGTCTGCCAGAAGGTCGATACAAAAAACGGCTTTGACATAAACGCATTTATACCTGCCTGACGGGCTTCAGTCTCAATATCGCTCCAATCGTGAGAAGTCAAAACAAGAATAGGAGTGTCTGTTGCGATGCGCTCACGGATAATGCGCGCGGTATCTACACCGTTGAGTCCCGGCATCTTCCAGTCAAGCAGAATAACATCAAAGTCCTCTCCTCTCAGGTGTGCCTGGACCGCCGCTTCAACAGCTGAAGAACCGTCTGTTACAAACGATACCTCCACGCCGGTATCACGCATCAGCTCCTTAATATCAAGACATATATCCTCTTCATCGTCGGCAACAAGTATATTAGTTACCTTCTGACGGAACCAAAGCTCAGTCTCCTCCGGCTCCGGAAGCGCAAAGGACAACTCAACTGTAAATTTACTTCCCTTTCCGGGCTCACTTTCAACACGAATGATCCCGCCCATAAGGTCCACAAGATTTTTTGTTATTGCCATTCCCAGGCCTGTCCCCTGTATCGAATTGGTTACAGAGCTGATTTCTCTGCTGAACGGAGAAAATATGATTTTTTGAAATTCCTTGCTCATTCCTATACCGTTGTCCTGCACGATAAATCTGAGCTTGACATACTGCTGTGTATCCTGAGGCACCTCGCAAACATAGAAATCTATATTTCCGTCGTTTGGCGTATATTTTATAGCATTTGACAAAAGATTTATAAGTATCTGATTAAGACGGAGCTTATCCCCGACTATATGTTCCGGCGGGGCTCCCTGAACATAAATTTTAAATATCTGATTTTTTGCTTTTGCCTGCGGTCTTAAAATTATACTCAGCTCGTCCATAAGCTCCGGCAGACTGAAATTATCAACATTCAAAGATGTTTTTCCGCTCTCTATTTTACTCATATCAAGCACATCGTTTATCAGACTTAAAAGATGGTGGCTTGACGCTGTTATTTTCCTTGTATACTCGCGGACCTTGTCAGCTTTATCGGCATCCTTTTCAAGCAGCATTGAAAATCCTACGATAGCATTCATCGGCGTTCTTATATCGTGGGACATATTTGAGAGAAAATTGCTCTTCGCCTCGTTTGCACTTCTGGCAGCTGTCAACGCTTCCTGAAGCTTAAGGTTCATCTGCTGATCCTGAGTGCGGTCGGACAAAACCACAATGTATTTTTTAACATCCTGAATGCTCATATTGTACACCGTCATTCTGTACCAGCGGCGCTCGCCTGTGTTCTGATGCATATATTCACATTCACGGTAAATATTTCCGTTAAGAGGTATCTTATCAAGCTCTTTCTTTGGGATAACAACATCAAAATTTACTGCACACTTTTTCATCACCCTTATATCCTTACGGGCCTCATGAACAGGAATTCCCAGAAGTCTCTCGATATTAGGGCTTATATAATCAACTGTTTGATCCTCGTGGTCAAGCATTATAAAAATATCATCTACGCTGTTTGACAGCACATCAAACATAAGCTCCCTGTACTGAAGCTTGATCTTACTTTTTCTTGACTGTTTATAGCTTCTGACAACTATAAGTGCTATTACCGCTGTTCCTACCAGCAGGAATATTATCAACAGCACATTGGTCGTAGTCTTTTGAACCGACAGAAAACCGGCGCTCACAACATTTTGCGGCACAACACTCAGCAAAATATAATCCTGATAACCGACAGGCTGATACAAAATACACTGGTTAACATCGCCTATTTCACATTGCAGCAGACCCGAAGTACCGCTTTCCCAATCTTCCTGTATCTTCTTAAGCCGTTTTTCGCCAATATCGGATGCAGCCTTTAAATAAACAAGATAATTGTCAAACACACTTCCGCCTGTCTGTGTGGAAAGCAACACGCTTCCGTCATTGTGGATTACACAGCATTTTGCCTGTCCCGAAAAAGCATCTACATTGAGAGAGCTCGCTATATCCGCATTTGTATAGCTTATGGCGACAGCTTCAAAACCAAAGCCTTTATATTCCCCGTGATTTACGGGAACGGCAAAAACTATCACATCCTGTTTATCAGTAAGCGTTCCCCCTGCCATTACAGGCTCTTTTTTCTCTAACAGGCTGTCCCAGCCTTCTTCAAGTTCCAGACCGTTTTTAGTACCGCTTAAAGGCTTACAGGTCTTATCCTTTGAAAGAAAGTAAAATTCCGAAAATCCCCAATATTTCTGTTCCTTTGAAATGAATTCGGAAATATCACTTTTTTTATCGTCCTTTGACACAGTCATATATTCGTTCCAGCTGTTTAAGAGTCCCCAGTTTTTTTCAACAAACGCACCGAACGAGCGGTTTACCTGACCGTATATCTCTCCAAGATGGTCTGTGCTGTCTTCATATATACTGCGGGAAATATATTTGAAATAAAAAACCCCTATTAAAACTACAGCAACGCATACTATCAAAATCAAAAATGACATCAGTATTTTTCCAAACCATTTTTTCATAAATATGTCTGTGCTCCTTATATCTTAACGGTTTAACTCAAAAAAACTTATACATTATTATATTATCACATATCATTGCGAAAGTCAAATTTGTATACTTTAAATATCAGATGACTTTTGATTTAAAATCAATTTTTTTGCTCCCTTCTACTAACAGCGCAAAATCAGGAAAAAATGTACGCAAACGTACATTCTTCATAAAATAAATACAATTTATTTACAAAAAGTTAATAATATTTATAGTTTGTTAATATTTGCTGATCTCTGCCTTTGCAAATTTAGCAATCGCTTTATGTGTCTTTGTTACGAAAAATCGCCAGTCTGAATTTCAAAAGCTTACTTCGATTTAATTATAATAAAAACAAATGTTGGATAAACAGAAGGAAATGGAAAAAGTAAAGCGAGTAGGAAATAAAGTAGAATGCAGTAACAGAAATAATCAGAAATACTTATACTTTCGCTTCGCTAACTTCACTCCAAAGATAAGCAAAACATTATTTTTATTAATTAGCTCACATCTATTTACAACGCAGAGTTTTAAAATGTAAAAAACTACCATTGCTTGACGGATATTATTTTTTAAGATATAATACTTTAATAAAGATAATTATAGTATTTCAAGTCGGAGGTATAATTATGTCTGTATTAAAAAAACGCTTTTTAAGTCTGATAACCGCATCAGTTATGGCTTTTAGCTTAGCGGGAGCAATTCCTATTGTCGGCGCCGGTGCCGAATCGGTAAATAACGGATCGGACCCTGCCGTTGGAAAGATAATGGAATATACCGAAACGATTGAAAGCTCGATTTCATACTCAAGCAGCTCGGCTGATGCCGAAGCCGCTGACGATCTTTCGCTTTCTAAAAACGACCAAAAAGTGTTTGATCAAATGGTCAGTGAACTTCGCGAAAAGCTTACCTTACATAATTCAAACATAACCGTTACAGGAGTTTATGAAAATGCCCCTGACACATCACTGGTAATATCCGCATATTATGCCGCTACCGAACATACCGGAGACCCAAAGCAGGGTGACTATATAAGAATGCAGCACAACGATTCTATGACAAATATTAGATGGCAAAAAATCTCCGTCAATGAATATAAAACTGAGTTTATTTATGAGATGGACTATTTTACGACTTCGGCACAGGAGACTGAGCTTGACAAAAAAGTAAAAGATATTTTAAAGTCGCTTGACCTTGAAAATGACAGCGATTATCAGAAGGTCAAAAAGATATATAACTATCTTTGCTCCAATGTTACATATGATTATGCGGGGCTTGAGGACGACAGTTCGTTAATTGAACATTCGGCATATGCCGCGCTTGTCAAAAATACAGCGGTTTGTCAAGGCTACGCACTTGCACTTTATCGCCTCTTGCTTACAGAGGGGATAGACTGCCGTTTCATTCCTGGCGTTTCCCATAATGAGAATCACGCTTGGAACATAGTAAAGCTTGACGACAAATATTATCTTGCTGACAGCACATGGGACGCCGGAAAAAGTGAAGACAGGTATGCGTATTTTCTTAAATGTGAGAGCGAGTTTCCCGACCACACACCTAATAAGGATTATACGACTGCTGAATTCAAACGAATTTATCCGCTATCGGATAAATCTTATACGGAACCTGTTTTTAAATATGAACTGTTAGATGATGGAACAGTCGCGATAACAGGATTGGCGAACAAAGTCGAGCCTTCTTCGCTTAATATACCTTCTAAAATTGACGGAAAAACCGTAACCCGTATAAATGATAATGCTTTCAGCGGATGCACTGAGCTTTTGAATGTAATTATTCCGGACAGTGTGGTAAGTATAGGAAAATTTGCGTTTAATAAATGTGATAATTTAACTACTGTCGATATTCCTGAAGGGGTTACCGATATAGGAGATTATGCGTTTTCTGACTGCACGAGCCTTAAAACCATCACTATACCGGACAGTGTTACGGAAATAGGGAATTTTGTTTTTGCAAACTGTCGTTCTCTTAATAAAATTATCATTTCAGGAAACACAAAGAAAATAGGAATGAGTGCTTTTTCGGATTGCGTAAGCTTGGAAAGTGTAACTATCCCCGAGGGTGTAACATATATCGGTGCAAATGCTTTTTGGGGCTGTATCAGTCTTGAGAGCGTAACGATACCGAAAAGCGTCACAGAAATTGAATCAAACGCATTTGAAAATAACATTAACGATGATCCCGGCAGAGTTAAGTTGACGATATACTGCTATGAAGACACTGTTGGTGAAAAGTATGCGATAGAAAACAATTTTAAATACGAATATATCCATACCTGTAACAGCGATTTGTCATCTGTTACAAAGGAACCGACTTGTACCCAAGACGGAATAAAAACATATTTCTGTTCAATTTGTAAAAAAGCAATAAAAACAGAACCTATCCCAGCAGCAGGACATAAGTATATAGATACGATAGTTTTGCCGACAGAAACAGAGCAGGGCTACACTTTACATAAGTGTTCTGTCTGCGGTGACTCATATAAGGATGAGTTCACCGACCCGACTATGCTTATCGGAGATATAAACGGTGATAACAGAATAACTACTGTTGATGTAGGAATAGCAAACTCTTTTGCAAAAGGCACAAGAAAACCTTCAGACACAGAGTTTTTACTTGCGGATTTAAACGGTGACGGAAAAATCACTACCGCAGATGTAGGACTTATAAACAGGATAGCTAAGGGTGCTAAATAAAGGCATAAAATGAGTTAAGTAAAGCTCTCACGGAGGAAAGTGATCCCTGTGAGAGCTTTTATTGTTAAAATGCATTAAATGTGGCGCTTAATTAAAAATATATCTGTTGATTTTTTATAATAATTGTGTTATACTGTTTGTATAATTGTATACATAAAGGGAGAATATTAAATGAAAGAACTTATGCTCGGAAACAAGGCTTTTGCAAGAGGACTTTATGAAGCCGGATGCAAGGTCGTTTCGTCATATCCGGGAACGCCGTCTACGGAAATAACCGAAGAGGCGGCAAAATACGATGAAATATATGCTGAGTGGGCGCCTAATGAAAAGGTTGCGATGGAGGTAGCGCTCGGCGCTTCAATGGCAGGAGCGAGAAGCTTTTGCGGAATGAAGCATGTAGGGCTTAATGTTGCCGCCGACCCGCTTTATACTGCGTCATATACCGGAGTTAACGGTGGAATGGTTATAGCTGTTGCGGACGACCCGGGAATGCATTCGTCACAGAATGAACAGGATTCCCGTCATCACGCAGAGGCATCAAAGGTTATGATGCTTGAGCCTTCGGACTCTGACGAATGTAAGCGATATACTAAGCTTGCGTTTGAGATTTCTGAGAGATTTGACACACCGGTGATTGTCAGAATGTCCACAAGGGTTTCTCACTCTCAGTCTGCGGTCGAGCTTAATGAGCGTGAGGAAATTGTGCTTAAGGATTACAAAAAGAACCCGTCTAAGTATGTTATGATGCCCGCATACGCAAGGGGCAGACATATTTTTGTCGAGCAGAGAACACTAGATGAGATTGAGTATGCAGAGTCGTGCGATATAAATACAGTTGAGGATAACGGCGCCGATATAGGCGTTATCACAAGCGGAATTTCCTATGTTTATTCAAAGGAAGCGCTTGGCGACAGAGTGAACTACTTAAAGCTAGGAATCGTTTATCCTCTTCCGAAAAAGCTCATTGAGGATTTTTGTAAAAAATGCAAAAAGGTATATGTTATCGAAGAGCTTGACCCGTTTATAGAAAATCACTGCAAAGCGTTGGGTCTTGAAGTTGTCGGTAAAGAGATTTTCAGTATGCTTGGCGAGTATTCACAGAGCCTTATCGCAGAGAGAGTATTCGGTGAGAAAAAGGACTATACCGAGCTTGATGAACAGATACCTGTCCGCCCGCCTGTAATGTGTGCCGGCTGTCCGCACAGGGGATTGTTCTACTGTCTGTCTAAGCTTGGGCTTACAGTTTCGGGAGATATTGGCTGTTATACCTTGGGCGCAGCCGCTCCGCTTACCGCAATGGATTCGACCATATGTATGGGAGCATCAATATCGGCGCTTCACGGCTTTAATAAAGCAAGAGAGGGTGCGGATAAAAAGAGCGTTGCGGTAATAGGTGACTCTACATTTATGCACAGCGGAATGACAGGGCTTGTAAACATCGCGTACAACGCGTCAAACTCGCTTGTTATAATACTTGACAACTCGATAACCGGAATGACCGGTCATCAGCAGAATCCAACTACCGGAAAAAATCTTAAGGGTGATCCTGCGGCGGCGGTAAATCTTGAGGAGCTTTGCAAGGCGATCGGCATAAAAAATGTAAGCGTTGTAGACCCTTATAATATGAGCGAGTGTGAAAAGGTGATAAAGGAAAAGGTCGAACTTGACGAGCCGTGCGTAATAATCTCACGCCGCCCGTGCGCGTTACTCAAATATGTAAAGCACAATCCTCCGCTTAATGTCGAAAGTGATAAGTGTGTCGGCTGTAAGCAGTGCTTAAAGATAGGATGTCCTGCAATTTCTATCCACGATAAAAAGTGTGAGATAGACAGCACACAGTGTGTCGGTTGTGGTATCTGCAAGGAAATGTGCAGACTCGGAGCAATCAGGTAAATGGCGCTTAAATCTATTCTGGCTGTCGGCGCAGGCGGAGCGATAGGCGCAGTCTTAAGGTACATAATAAGTCTTATACCGTTTGAGGGAGATTTTCCAACTGCGACTTTTTTAGTGAATGTATTAGGAGCGTTTGCGCTTGGATTTATCTCTGGACTTGTCATAGATAAAGATGTCTCAAGAGAAGCTGAACTGTTTTTAAAAACCGGAATGTGCGGAGGCTTTACGACATTTTCAACCTTTTCGCTTGAAGCGATAACGCTTATTCAAGGCGGAAAGGCAATAATGGGAATCGTGTATATAATACTCAGCCTTGTAGGCTCGCTTGCGGGAGTTTTCTTTGGGCTTACGCTCGGTAAGGCAATAGGATAGAGTAAAGGAATATGGTATGCACAATATTACAATAGAAACGGAGCGGTTGATACTCCGCCCGCTCACAGTCAAAGACGCTGAAGCGGTTTTTGAGTGGGTAAGCGATGAGCGCGTGTCAAGATATATGGTGTATAATACATACACCTCTGTTGATCAGGTAAAGGAGTGGTTAAGATACATTGAAACTGCTGCTAAGGATTACCACTTCGGTTTTGTCAGAAAATCTGACGGTAAACTTATCGGCAGCGGAAGTATCGGTCCAAGTGGAAAAAACGGCTTTTGGGGATTTGGGTATAATTTTCGATACGATTGCTGGGGTAAAGGATATGCAACTGAGGCAGCAAAAGCTATGATCAAGTTTGCTTATGATAACTTTAAAATAAGGAAATTTGCTGCCAGCCATGTGGAACAAAACAAAGCCTCGGGAAGAGTTATGGAGAAATGCGGGCTTCATTTTGTGAGATACGGTGAGTTTCAAAAGTTAGATGGAACCTTAAAAATGCGTTCAATGGAATATGAAGGTGAAATATAAATTCTGTCTTATGATTTTAAAAGAAAAAAATATTAAGGAGAAAATAGTATGCAAACAAAGTCAATTATGATAGTAGGTGTAGGAGGACAGGGGTCGTTGCTGGCCTCCCGTCTGTTAGGAAGTGTTCTTATGTCTAAGGGCTATGATGTAAAGGTGTCTGAAGTCCACGGAATGAGCCAGAGAGGCGGTTCGGTAGTGACCTATGTAAAGTACGGGGACAAGGTGTATTCGCCTGTTATAGAAAAGGGCGAGGCGGATGTTATAATAAGCTTTGAGGAGCTTGAAGCCGCACGCTGGATATCTCATTTAAAGCCTGGCGGAACTATAATCACTTCAACTCAGCAGATCGATCCTATGCCGGTAATATCGGGTGTTGCCAAGTATCCCGACAAGCTGATTGAGAAGATCGAGAACGCAGGCGCGAAAGTGATCGCGGTGGACGCTTTATCGCTTGCACAAAAGGCGGGAAACGCAAAAGCTTCTAACGTTGTGCTTATGGGAAAAGTATCAAGTCTGCTTGATTTTGATGAAAGCTGTTGGCAAAATGCGCTAGAGAAACTTGTGCCGCCTAAGTTTCTGGAGGTAAACAAGGTTGCTTTTGAGCTTGGTAAGAATGCTTAAAGGGCTGAACAACGGCTTTTTCGGTGAGTATATCGCCGTTAGATAAATAACATCTTGAAAAGGACGGGAATTTAAGTGGAGAAGAATTATTATCAGAAAGAAATCGAGTGTATGGATATAGACTCGATGAAAAAGCTTCAGACAGAGAGGCTTATCAAGCAGGTAAAGTATGTTTGGGACAATGTTCCTTACTATCGTAAAAAAATGGAGGAAAAATCAGTTACACCAGATGATATAAAGGAGCTGTCTGATCTTTCCAAGCTTCCGTTTTTGTCAAAGGATGACTTAAGAGAGGCTTATCCATATGGACTTCTGGCAAGACCGCTTTCTGACTGTGTAAGAATTCAGTCGACAAGCGGAACCACGGGAAAAAGAGTAGTTGCGTTTTACACTCAGCCTGATATAGACATATGGGAGGAGTGCTGTGCAAGAGCTGTTGTAGCGGCAGGAGGAACGAAAGATGATGTATGTCAGGTATGCTACGGCTACGGACTTTTTACTGGCGGACCGGGACTTAACGGCGGTTCACATAAGGTAGGCTGTCTTACGCTTCCGATGTCATCGGGAAACACCGAAAGACAGATCCAGTTTATGAGAGACCTCGGCTCTACTATACTTTGCTGTACACCGTCTTATGCTGCATACATAGGTGAAACTCTTCACGATATGGGCTATACAACAGACGACATAAAGCTTAAAGCGGGAATTTTTGGCGCTGAGCCTTGGACAGAGCAGATGCGTAAGGAGATAGAGCGTCTTCTGGGAATAAAGGCATATGACATATACGGACTTACCGAGATAAGCGGACCGGGAGTTTCCTTTGAGTGTGAGGAGCAGACGGGAATGCACATATGTGAGGATCACTTTATACCTGAGATAATAGACCCCGACACAGGAGAGGTTTTGCCTGAAGGTGAAAAGGGTGAACTCGTATTTACCAGTATAACCAAAGAGGCCTTCCCACTCTTAAGATACAGAACGAGAGATATTTGTGTGCTTTCAAGAGAAAAATGTTCCTGTGGAAGAACGCTTATAAAAATGACAAAGCCAATGGGCAGAAGCGACGATATGCTTATCATCCGAGGAGTAAATGTATTTCCGTCACAGATAGAAACTGTCCTTATAAATCAGGGATATTCTCCAAACTATCTTATAGAGGTCGACAGAGTAAACAATACCGATACGCTTGATGTTTCTGTTGAAGTCGATGACGAAAAGCTGCTTGATGATGCCGAAGCTAAAGAAGCAAACGCTAAGAAGCTTGTGGCAGCTATGAAGTCGGTGCTTGGAATCAATCCTAAAATACATCTTGTCGCACCTAAGTCAATAACGAGAAGCGAAGGAAAGGCTGTAAGAGTAATTGACAGAAGAAAGCTCGTGTAAATAATACGGTTATGATTGTATAAATAACAGGGACTTTGGCATTTTAATTGTCAAAGTCCTTTTTATGTGGTAGATTTTAGTTTTTTGTGTATAAAATAAAAGCGTGTCAAAAGAATTCTTTAACACGCTTAAGTAAACTATATTCTTTTGTTTAGCTTCAAACTAAACAGGCATAACCTTTTGTTGTGCATCGGAATGATTAGAATCTATTCCGTATTTTTTATCTCTTCTTTTTTCAAAAAACTTCGGTGCGACCTTCGGGAACTGAGCGTAGCTCAAAACATCCTCTTCCTGTTCTATCCATTCTGCACACTCGGCTCTTAGCTTATCGAGCTCAGGTTCAAGCAGATCAGCAGGACGGCAGGTTATCGGCTTTTCGTCCTTACAGATCATCTTTTGAAATTCAGGATCAATCTCAACAGGAGTTTTTCCGTACTCGCCTCTTACGAGACCTTTGAATTCCTTGGTCACAGTCTTGTATCTCTCACCCATAATTACATTAAATACAGCTTGAGTTCCGACGATCTGAGATGTTGGAGTAACGAGAGGCGGGAAGCCTGCGTCCTTGCGAACTCTCGGGACTTCTTTTAAAACCTCGGTAAGCTGATCCTCTTTACCGGCCTGTTTAAGCTGAGAAAGAAGATTTGAAAGCATTCCGCCCGGAACCTGATAAATAAGCGCGTTTGCATCCGTTGCGAGCATCTTTGGGTCTAGCAGTCCGTTCTTTATATATTTTTCCCTCAGAGTCATAAAATAGTCTCTGATCTCGGTAAGCGCTACAAGGTCAAGACCTGTGTCGTACTCAGTACCCTGCAAAGCGGCAACCATTGATTCGGTCGGAGCGTGAGATGTTCCTAGCGCAAGCGGCGACATAGCGGTATCTATTATGTCGGCTCCTGCCTCTATCCCTTTGAGAAGGCACATAGATGCAAGTCCCGAGGTGTAGTGTGTGTGGAGCTGAACAGGTATCTTTACATTTTCCTTTATTCTTTTTACTAGCCGTTCAGTTTCATAAGGAGTAAGAAGCGCCGCCATATCCTTGATACAAATCGAATCTGCTCCGATGGACTCTATCCTTTTAGCATAATCAACATAGTAATCGTCGGTGAACACTTCACAAAGAGTATATGAAATAGCTATCTGCGCGTGAGCGCCTTCTTTCTTTGCCGAAGAAACAGCAGTTTCAAGATTTCGTATATCATTTAATGCATCGAATATCCTTATAATGTCGATACCGTTTGCAACAGTTTTTTCAACAAAATACTTAAGAACATCATCGGCATAATGACGGTAGCCGAGCATATTCTGACCTCTGAAAAGCATCTGAAGCTTAGTGTTAGGCATAGCCTTTCTGATAGCTCTTAATCTTTCCCAAGGGTCTTCGTCTAAAAATCTTAAGCAGGCATCAAATGTAGCTCCGCCCCAGACCTCACAAGAGTGAAAGCCTATCTTGTCCATTGCGGGAAGAATAGGCATCATCTCATCAAGCGACATTCTTGTTGCGATAAGCGACTGATGAGCGTCCCTTAAGACTGTTTCAGTAATTTTAACCTTAGCCATTGTCGTATTTCCTTTCAAAAGCTTACTTGATCACAGCCAAGACTGTTCCGGTCTCAACATTAGCCTGCTTTGATACACTGATGCTTACAACGGTTCCGGCACAAGGAGCGTTTACATCGTTTTCCATTTTCATAGCTTCAAGTACAAAAAGTGCCTGACCCTCGGAAACGGTGTCGCCTACATTTACCTTGACATCAAGGATAACTCCAGGCATAGGCGACTCTACATTAGTTCCTCCTGTTACGGTCGATGTATCTGCCGAAGGAGCCGGTGTTGCCGGTGTCGGTGCCGATGAAGGCTTAGAAACAGGTGCGGACACAGTACCTTGTGTATCCACTTCCTCAACAACAACATCATAAGCAGTACCGTTTACGGTAATGTTATATCTCTTCATAATATATCAATCCTTTCTTGAATGTAATGTCAGTTAAAACGGGCAGTTTGAATGCTTCTTAGGAAGAGCGGAAACTCGCTTACCTGCCATTATTTCAACAGCGCTGATAAGTGAAGCCCTTATATTTTCCTTAGATATAACAGAATCGACGCACATTTTTTCAGCAGCATTCTTTGCAGAAGCTTCGGTTTTTTCAAATTCCTTAGCTAGAGCTTCTCTTTCCTTTTCTACATTCTTAGCGCCCTTTAGCTTATCGTGATATAAAAACTCGACTGCCGTTAAAGGATCGGTAGATGAAATTACCGCTGTATCAAGAGCGTAAACCAGATCGGCATTTGCATTTTTCCCTGCGAGAGCAATAAATGCTGAGCCATAAGCTTTTCCGAGTATCAAGGATATTTTGACTGTTGTAGCCTCTGCATAAGCTGACGCTACCTTTGCCTGCTGTCTTACAGCTCCTGATTTCTGAGCATTTTCACATATACAAAAGCCTTTTGTATCCAAAAGCGTTATCACAGGAATGGAATATGCGTCACAGGTCCTGACAAACCTTGCTATTTTTGATGCGTCATCTGCGTTGAGCTTTTTATCACTTTTGTTTGTTGCAACAACTCCTACCGAAGCTCCGCTAAGTGTAGCGAGCGCCGTGTAAGATGAGCGTCCGAAATCCGAATACAGTTCTAAAACACTGCCCTCATCAAAAATACTTTTCGCCGCACTGTCGGCATTTGATAGGTCAAAGGTCTCTGGCGAAGAAAATTCAAACATCGGGACCTCAGATAAATTGTTCTGCGGAAGTCTTGATATAAGCTCCTTAATTTTTGAAATTCCGTCCTCATCGTTATCGCATATGATAGCCGCAGTTCCGTTTTTAGCAGATGTAACCGAAAGCTCCTTATCCTCGCTGTTCGGAGTTATAAAGAGCTCTGCGTCCTTTGTCATAACGACAATATCGGAAGACACCGCTATCATTGCAGCTGTCATAGCGCAAGTGCCTGCGACAAGAGAGAGCTGTGGTACAACTCCGGAAAGAGAATTCGCTTTATTAAGCCATTCACCGTAGCTTTCCAACCCACCTACCGGGTCGTTTATATCGGCGCCATATGAGTCGTAAATACCCACAACAGGTACACCTGTTTTTGCCGCCATATCATAGATCTTAACTATTTTTGCCGCCTGCTCCTTTGTCAAAGCGCCGTTTTTAACGCTTGAGTCCTGAGAAAAAGCATAAACCGGAGTGTCGTTTACATATCCAAATGCAGTAATCACTCCGCTCAAGTAATTTCCGGATTTGACCTCAGAAGCAATTTCCGTATATTCTCCGTCGTAGAGCAATGAAAGCCTTTGCGCCGCAGACAAAACAGTTTGAGTGCTCATCAAATTTCCTCCTACAAATAAAACCTTAATTACACAATTATAACATATAAATTAATTATACTACTAAATTTGGAAAATGACAAGATTTTACAAATCATTTTTTACAACTTTTACATTTAGACATAAAATCTTCTATCGAGTCTATTGTTTTATAATTATTTTGCACAAAGCCGAGCAGCTTGTATTTGTCAAGCTGATTTTCCGAAAGCACAGCTGTATCTATTCCCGAAAGCATAGCTTTAAATAGAACCGTTCTTGCAATACCGTCAAAAAGTAAAATATCTCCTTTATCTTCTATGTAGTCGAGAAACACACTTTTTCCGTCCGAATGGTAAAGTCCGTATCCGTTTACGGTTCCCTTGTCAAACGATTCAACTGCAAGTGTTGTATAGGTGTCAAGACCGAGTTGCTCCATTTTTTCATAATATTTTGAAATGTCCTCAGCTGATTTTATTTCAAGCATAATATTATCTCCTATTATTTATTTTGAGATTGCAGATCTCAGCGCCCTTAGTTCCTCATTTGTAAGCTCTCTGTGAGCGCCGGGCTTTAACATACCGAGCTTAACAGGACCTATCGCTGTTCTTTTAAGCCTTGCGACCTCAAGTCCGACTGCCTCACACATTTTTCTTATCTGTCGGTTTCTGCCCTCTTTTATGACCATCTGCAAAACAACGCGTCCGTTTTCGTTAACAAGTACATTTATGGTACACGGCAGAGTTTTTTTTCCGTCTATTTCTATACCCTCCGACATTTTTACAAGCTGTTCATCAGTAATTCCGGGACGAACAGTTACCCTATATATTTTTGAAATATGCCCCGACGGATGCATAATATCGTTTGCGAATTTACCGTCGTTTGTAAAGAGTAAAAGACCCTCGGAGTTTTTGTCGAGTCTTCCTATCGGATACACTCTTTCGGGAATATCTTTAACAAGCTCACTTACGCTTTTTCGGTCGAACTCGTCGCTCATAGTTGTAACATATCCTCTGGGCTTGTGGAGCATAATATAGTAATAATGTCTCTTTTTGGGTATTTTTAGATTTTCACCGTCTATGCTTATAATGTCCTTGCTGTCAGCTTTATCGCCCAGCTTGCACGGTCTTCCATTTATTTTTACATGACCGGAAGAAATAAGCTCCTCGGCTTTTCTTCTGGAGCAGTATCCGGCTTCTGCTATTATTTTCTGTATCCTTTGCTTTTCCATAAATTCTCCTATGTAGTGACGGAGGCTATCCGTCAGAATAAGTTTTTAAAAAACAGCTCAATTTTATCAAGAAGTCCGAGCTCTTTTTTGCTTTCGGGAGCATCCTTGCCTGCGATTATCGGAGATTTCGCAATGACCTCTGAGTTTTTTATAAACCTCACCTCTCCCATAACATCACCTTTTTTGACAGGCGCATAATAAAACGGCTTTATAACGGTGCACTCGGATATCCCGTCTGCATCTCCGTCAAGCAAGCTTTTTTTCACACTGCCGCAATAGGCGTTCACATACTCGGATTCAGAGCCGACAACAGGAAGCCTGAACGAATCGACAGACGGCTTGAGTGTAACGCTTTGATACCTTTGAAAAATCTGATTATATAGCACAGTGTGATCGTTCCAGTCATCAGGAGCGTTAAGCGTTACACAGATAAGCGTAGCTCCGTTTCGTTCACAGGCAGACACAAGGCATCTTTTTGCCTTATCGGTAAAGCCGGTTTTTCCGCCTATTATTCCCTGACAGTAGGAAAGAAGCTTGTTAGTATTTACAAGTGTATTTGAATTACCCTCACCCATATCGACGGTTATTCTCTTAGTCGCTATGATCTCTCGAAAGGTTTTGTTTTTAAGAGCGGCTTTCATAAGCACAGCCATATCATATGCTGTCGAATAGTGCTCATCGGTGTAGTCGTCAAGCCCTGAAGGGGTAACAAAGTGAGTATTTTTAAGACCTAATTCTTTAGCCTTTTGGTTCATCATATCAACAAAGCTGTCAACATCACCGGCTATCCTTACAGCGGTAGCGTTAGCCGCATCATTTCCGCTTGGAAGCATCATTCCGTAGCAAAGCTTTTTAAGAGTTACCTTATATCCCTCTTTAAGTCCCATAGACGAGCCTTCTACCTTTATTGCATCGGAATCCACCGTAAATTCTTCATCAAGATTGCCTTCCAGTGCAATAAGTGTTGACATTATTTTTGTAGTCGAAGCCATAGGAAGCCGTTCGCTTATGTTTTTCTCATAAACGACCTCTCCTGAGTCAGCATCAAGCACAACACAGGCTTTGGCAGAAACACTTGCAGCGCTTACATCTACCGAAAACGAGTTTGGCATAACAGCCACAGATGTCAACGACAGAGCCACAGCCAGAATACTAAAGAACTTTTTCATAGCACACATCCTTTTTAGGATATTGTACTCAGAAATTTTGGTATCTATTCGTTTCCTTTTTTGTTTACTGCTGCGGTAATTTTATCCACAACATCAGGTACCATATTTATAAGGGCGTTACCTTTGCTCTGGTTTACAGTCATCTGCAAAAGCTTTATATCACCGTTTGATATGGTGATAAACGCCACAGGTTCAACGGTAACTCCTCCGCCTGTGCCGCCACCGAACTGTTCCTTCGGATTCTTTGTAGGGAGGTCCGAACCTCCGGTTGCAAATCCTACTTTGACGGAAGAAATAGGAATTATTGTAGTATCGCCTACTGTTATCGGTTTTCCGACTACCGTCTCTCCGTCTGCAATGCTTTTAAGCTTCTGCATCGCGGTGTCTACCAATCCCTCCAGCTTTCTTTCACTGCTCATTAAAACACACTCCTTAAATTTAATTTTTTTCTTTATCCTGATTATTTCTTTGTTTTAAATATATTTTAAGCATCTTAAAAAGTAAGCATATTGCTATTGCCAGAACCGTACTGATCCTAATATACACATCACCGCTTACTTTAAGTTCAAATCTTTTTACTGTAAATTCAGTGTTTATGTCACAGGATTTTATCTTTACCGAAAAGACCATACACAAAAATGCAAGGGTATGGTAAAAGGCGGTGTTAAAATACCCATAATTAAGTGCGGCCTTATACGGATCTTCGTTTCCGAGCATTATATCTATCTCTGTATTATAAAATCGGATTTTTTTAAGTAGCTTTCTGAGCGTATTCCACATAAGCGGAACATACGGCTTGATAAAGTTCCATTTTTGCTTAAGCTGTTTGAGCTTACTGTTTTTTTTCTTTAGAAGCTTATTTTTCTTTTTCTCTTGTTTTTTTAGTTTTTTAAGCTCTTTCTTTTCTTGCTTTGAAAGCTTTTTTTGTTTATCCTGTTTGTTTTCGGCTTCGGTATTGTCATCTAAGCTTTGCTTTGAAATTTCTATTTCTGTCTGTAAAAGCGCTTTTCTCTGATCTTCTATCTCTCGTTCAAGCGACCTTATCTTATCTTTAGTTTCTTCATCGCTGAGAGAATTTATCTCATCAACTATGTCGGGTGATTTATCCTTTTTCTGTTTTTGTTTATTTGTTTTTAAGCTCTTTTTTGTCTTTGATTTTTTGTCTTTTTTATTTTCTTTTTTTTCTTTCCTAAGCTTTTGTTTTTGACTTTTCGGGTTTTCATAAACGGTGAAGAAAAAGTATTTTATCTTTATCTTTGCCTTTGTTTGAGAAGTAGTGTCAAATGAATAGCTTATCCTTACCGAAAATCGAAGAAGGATATAAATAACGGCAATAAGACCAAGTATTATATAAAGCGCTAAAATTGCCATCATCTCCTTTATAAGTATAAGCTGAGGTTGTGGTCATTACTCCTCTGTACTCTCCTCATCATTTTCAGTTGTGACATCATTAAGTGTAAGCTGTGCTTCTCTTTCCGGAATAGGCGGAAGCTCAGAAAGATCTGAGATCTGAAAGGCTCTTAAAAAACCTGTTGTTGTTTTGTATGAAACGGGTCTGCCTGGAATGTCTATTCTCCCCGCTTCCTCTAAAAGTCCTTTTTCGACAAGAGAATTAACGACGCTTGAAGAATCCACACCTCTTACATTTTCGACAAACCCCTTTGTCACCGGCTGATTATATGCAACTATTGTAAGCACCTCAAATGCCGCTTGTGAAAGGGTTGAATTTTTCTTTTCCTCCAAGACTGCCTTTATGTGAGGAGAAAACTCACGCCTTGACGCCATCTGGTAGCTGTCACCAAGCGTAAGTATCTCGACAGCACTGCATATGCTTAAATATTTATCTCTGAGCTTTTCTATGAGATCGTCGAGCTCATCGGAGTCAATATTTAAAAGCTCACAAAAAGTTTTCTTTAAAACAGGCTCACCGCTTGCAAATAACACCGCTTCAACTATTGATATTTTTTCATCTGTCTGCATCTATTCATTTACCTGCCTTATTTTCTTTTTGTCACGGTTAAAGGTTATGACGGTGTTGTCATCGTTTAACCATATTCTTCCTGATTTTGTCAGCTCCAATACTGCTAAAAAAGTAGCTATGCGCTCCGATTTATCGGTCATATTGTAAAATAGTCCGGTCATACTGCACTTACCGTCGGTATAAAGCTTTTTTAGTACATAGATTATTTTTGATGTGACCGAAACAATTTTCTTTGAAACGATAGGAGTAAATACTGATGTATTTACCTGATCCTTGCTGTCTGAGCGTATTTCAAGAGAAATATATGTCTCAAGCAGTATCTCTTTATTATGAGTTTTGCGATATGTTTTATCAACGGGTATTTTTATCGGCTCTCTTACAAAAATCTCTCCATAAGCACACATATCCTGCAAAAGCTTAGCTGTCTGCTTACAGACGGAGTATTCTATAAGCCTTCCTTCAAGCTCTTTTTTTAGCTGCTCGGCTTCATTAGGCTTTGGAAGAAGCGATACCGTCTTAATATAAATAAGCCTTGCCGCCATTTCCAAAAACTCACCGGCGGTTTCAAAATCCTGTTCATCAAGACCGTCTATATACTCTAAGTATTGCTCTAAAAGCAAAGAAATTTCAATATCCTCAATATTTAGCTTGTGTTTTGAAATTAGATAAAGTAAAAGATCAAGCGGTCCCTCAAAATTTTCCAACTTAAACGAAATTAGATCCATAGTCATTAAAACCCGCTTTATGCAAAGATCAGATCGACCCATCCTGTAAGGACATCTATTCCGTCATATAAAAGATTCATCAAAAAGTAAAGAGGTGTATCGAGGATTCCCGAAAAAATGATAACGATGAACGCAATGCTTATATACATTTGATATTCCTGAATCTTCCACTGGTATTTGAGCGGAAGGAAGGTCGTAAGTATTCTTGAACCGTCAAGCGGCGGAATAGGTAAAAGGTTAAACACTGCAAGAGAAAGATTTATTATTATAAAATTAGAAAGAATTATATTTACATAAATCCAAGTAGTCGTAATCTGTGAAGCTACCGCAAACATAATGATCTTAAGCACAACAAGGCCTATATACCCGACAATAACATTTGAAAGAGGTCCCGCAAGCGCCGTTATAACTGAACCGAGTTTATAATTTTTAAATCTGTTGGGATTGACAGGCACAGGCTTTGCCCAGCCGAACCCTGTCAGCACAAGGCATATAGCTCCAAAAATGTCAATATGCGAGATCGGGTTAAGCGTAAGTCTTCCCATATTTTCGGCAGTGCTGTCCCCGAATTTTTTTGCAGCATATGCGTGAGCAAACTCGTGTATCGGCAATATCATAAAAATAATAAGAATTCTTACTCCGTATTTTAAAATAGTCTCAGCACTCATATAAAAAACATACCTCCGCACGCTGATATTTAAATTATTGTACCATATATTCAATAGAATTACAAGCAAAAATTCACATTTGCTTTTTATTTGCGTCTTTTGCTATTATATTTATTAGAAGCGTTTCTTTCTTGGTTAATGGTTTTTAGAATTTTCATTATACCATATTTTGAAGCTACTTCTCTTTTTTTATTGAATAATATCATTTTAACACACACAGTAAGTTTTTTATATTATTATAACGATCCAAGTTTACCGACTTGACGCAGACGGCAAACAGGTGTTATTATTATTTTGTTGACTAATCTGCGGGCGGTGAGGACGATTTTAAAAAGCAATAAATTCTGGATAATACTTTTCGCTACTATTGCGGCTATAAGTGTTTTTTTACTTGTTATTTTTAGCTTTAACAGCGGAACTACAGTACAAATATTTTATAAGGATAAGCTTATTGATACTATGGATCTTTCTGAAAACAAAACGAAACAAATCAAACTTGATGAAGGCTATAACATAATTGAAGTAAAGGACGGCAATGTTTTTGTAAAAAGCGCAGACTGTAAAAATCAGATTTGTGTTAATTCGGGTAAAAAAAGCTCTGTCGGCTCGGCAATCATATGTGCTCCGCATCGCCTTACAGTAAAAATCACGGGCGAGTCCTCTGCGGATGCCGACACTTAAGGAGATATGTATATGAAAATTAATAAACTATCTCTTTCAGCTTTGCTTTTAGCTATGTCGATCGCAATTTACACACTAGAAAGCTTTATACCACCAATAGGAGGAATTCCGGGAGTTAAGCTTGGTCTTTCTAACATTGTAACGCTTATTTCTCTTATGTACCTAGGAAAGGGTTACACTGCCTTGATTTTATTCTTGAGAATATCCGTGACCTCTCTTATAAACGGAACATTGATAAGCTTTATGTTTTCATTATTCGGCGGCATATTTGCTTTTACAGTAATGAGTTTGCTTATTCTGTTTTTGCCGAAAAAACTGATATGGGCGATTTCAGTATCCGGAGCTGTTTTTCACAATATCGGTCAACTTACAGCCGCGGCGATTTTGATAGAAAACCTTAGCACACTTTATTATTTGCCAATGCTTATGCTTTCGGCGTTGATAACAGGAGCATTTACAGGTATAACGGCACAGTTTATAGATGAACGCCTCGGATATATAATCAGGCGAAAATTTTAATACTTTTAAGTTAAAAAATCTGCTCCTTAAGCAATATCAAAATTTGTCATCAAAACGAATTTTACCTTTTGCACAAAATAAAAATTTATTTTTATGCAGTATGTAGAATTGAGCATAAAGTCTGTTGACAAGCAGGATTTTGCAGGATAAAATATATACATATTAAACATTGGAGGTAATTGTTATGAAGACAAAAGCGATAAGCCTTGCAACGGTACTTTGTATTCTGTTTACCCTAATGCTCAGCGTAAATGCTTTAGCTCAGGATACAGCGCCAAAAAGTTCGGGTGACAACGGCATAATGCGAGAAGGTTTTACTGCAAACGATGCGGCAAAAGAAATGGGCGTCGGGCTTAACCTTGGAAACACTATGGAGGCGTACTGGCTTGCCACTTCTAATATTGATTCAGGATCACAAACCATCGGTAAAGATACTCCTGACGACTATGAAAGATGCTGGGGTGCTCCCACTACCACTCACGAAATGATCGACGGCATAAAGGCTGCCGGCTTTAATACTGTCAGAATTCCGGTTTTCTGGGGAAATATGATGAAAAACGACGGAACATTTACTATTAACAAAGATTATATAGCAAGAGTTAAAGAAATAGTAGATTACTGCCGTGACAACGATTTGTATGTAGTAATAAATATGCACCACTACGATGAATTTCTTATCCGTCGTTATACGGCTGATATGAATCTTGACCTTGAGGGATGTTCTAAAACAATTTCGGTTATCTGGAAACAAATAGCGGAATATTTTAAAGACTATTCCGATTATCTGATTTTTGAAGGCTTTAACGAATATCTGGGCGGAGGTCCTCTTAAAGATAAAACTAATCCTGACAATGGAACTATCGACCTACCAAGGGATACCGCTTATGAGTGGACAAACACTTTAAATCAAACCTTTGTGAACGCTGTCAGATCAACAGGTTCAAACAATTCAAATCGAATCCTTATAGTTTCAGGATACTGGACAAACATCGACAACACGACCTCATCAAGTTTTAAAATACCAACCGATACTGTTGAAAACAAGCTTATGGTATCAGTTCACTATGTTGACAATGCGATGTACTGGAATAAAAAAATAGGCGGAAGTGACTGGAAAGATTATATTGACGATCAGATAACCAAGCTTAACAACGCTTTCACATCAAAAAATATACCTGTATTTCTTGGTGAAACTACATCAATATATCCGGACAGCAACTTTGACACAAACGCTGAGATCACATCATCATCCGAATGTCTTGAATATGTTCTTAGTAAGCTGACAGAGAACGGATTTGTACCGGTTTTATGGGATACGCCAAACGATTTTTATGATAGGAACAACTGCAAGATAAAGAGTACCAGTAATGCAGAGGTTATAAAGACTATATCTGAAAGCTTAAAAAGCAATGAAGAACCTACCGAAATGCCTTCAGAGGAAGAACCGACAGAATCAGTAAGTGTTTCCGGTACTGTATCGGTTACCGGAGCTGACTCAGCTACGCCAATTGATATTGAAGTTACTGCAAATGGAGAAAGCGTTTACAGCGGAACATCCAATGACGGACAATATTCATTTTCGTTGTCCGATTACGAAAGCTATACGATCACATTCAGTGCAAAGAACTGCGTGCCGAGGAGTTATGAAATCAACAAAGACGCGACATCGACAAATCTTGATGCAGAGCTTAAGCTTTACGGAGATCTAAACGGCGATGGAAAACTTACAACCGTTGACACAGGAATCGCCAACGCTAATACTAAAAAAATAAATGTTCTTGACGACTATGACACCGCCGTTGCAGACGTCTCCGGTGATGGAAAAGTTACCACAGTTGATACCGGAATAATAAATGCCTGCTCACAGGGTGTAAGATCGATATGGGATAATTAAAAAGATCAAAGTTTTATAAAACCACATAAATGCAAACAACCGCAGAGAAAAAATCATTTCTCTGCGGTTTATTATGTATGTTTAGTTGTTGACAGTAGATTTTTGTGCATATTTAAGCTTTGTTGCCTGACCGCCCCTTATGTGGCGCTCGCTTTTATTGATCTGTAAAATTTCCTTTACTTGCTGATATAAAGACGGGTTCACCTTTCTAAGCTTTACAGAAACATCTTTATGTACGGTACTTTTACTTATTCCGAATTCCTTGGCACAGGCACGAACTGTTGCCTTATGTTCGACAATATATTCGCCAAGCAGTACACATCTGGTGTCATCTGACAAATTCATATGTAACGCACTCTCCCCTTGTTCTTTTTGTAAAGTATATGCGTATTTAAAAGTATGTAGAACATTTACATTTGACCTTGTTTTAAAATTAAATTAAATTATTTTTGTGTGTACATCGGTAAAAATTACAAATAAATCTGCTAATTTTGCAAAAAACCTTGATTTTTAAAGCGTTGTGTGATAAAATATAATGTGTAAAATAAAAATAAAAGCACAACATATTGTTGTAAACCCCTATAAATCTCGTTTTTTCGGAATAACTTGTAAGACAAGCATATAAAAATAAAGCGGTCTTTTAAATCATTTTCTATTTAAAATGTAGAAAATTTCCTTGATAATTGATTTTATCTTGTAAACGAGGTATAATAGTACTGTTAAATTCTGCTTTAACTTATCTCATAACAGCTACTTGCGCTTGCTTAAAACTTGCAAGCAGTATTTTTTTGTTTAATGTAAAAGTTTTAGAGAGAAAAGACAACAAAATGAAAATAAGGGGCATAATAATGGATAAGTATATTATCAATGGGGGAAAACCATTAAAAGGCGAGGTAGTTATAAGCGGTGCTAAAAATGCCGCAGTAGCAATCGTTGCCGCAACCATTTTATGTGATGAGCCTTGCGTTTTAGAAAATGTACCCGAAATAAGTGATATTTCAATATGTCTTAAGATTTTACGCGAAATGGGTGCAACAGTACAGGTCACTGGCAAAAATACAGTTTATTTTGATACAACAGGAATACAAAATCCTGTCGTTCCATATGATCTTGCAAGGAGTATGAGAGCGTCAAGCTATTTTCTCGGAACACTTCTCGGAAGATTTCACGAGGCATATGTTCCTATGCCGGGCGGATGTGATTTAGGTGACAGACCTATAGATCAGCATCTGAAAGCATTCAAATCTCTCGGTGCGTCGGACGATATGCACGCAGGAGTAGTTCATGTTCACTGTGATGAGCTTTACGGTGGTCAAATCTACTTTGACTTTATAACTGTTGGCGCAACAATAAACGCTATTTTTGCAGGAGTTAAAGCAAAAGGTCTTACAGTAATTGAAAACGCCGCAAAAGAACCTCATATAGTTGATCTTGCAAACTTTTTAAACTCAATGGGGGCAGATATAAGAGGCGCAGGAACCGATGTTATTAAAATCCGCGGAGTAAACAAATTAAAGGGAATAACATATGCTGTTATCCCTGACCAGATAGAAGCAGGAACTTATATGGTTATGGCTGCGGCGACAAGAGGAGATGTCCTGGTAAAAAATGTTATACCAAAGCATCTTGAGTCAATAACCGCAAAGCTTCGTAAAATAGGTGTCACCGTAGATGAATTTGACGAAAGCGTCAGGGTTCGCGTTGAACCTAATGTGAGGTTTACGAAAACAAGTGTTAAGACTATGCCTCATCCGGGCTTTCCTACCGATATGCAGCCACAACTTTCAACCCTTTTAACACTTGCAGACGGTACAAGCATCGTTACAGATGATATTTTTGAAAATCGTTTCAGATATGTAGCTGAGCTCAGGAGAATGGGTGCAGATATTTCGGTGGACGGCAAGGTCGCTATAATTCAGGGCGTAGGAAAACTGATTGGAGCACCGGTCAGGGCAACCGACTTAAGAGCCGGCGCTGCAATGGTAATTGCAGGTCTTGCGGCTGAAGGTCAAACTATAATCGACGACATATTCCATATTGAAAGAGGATATGAAAATATTGATTTGAAAGTACAGGCTCTTGGCGGAGATATGGTGAAACGATATTTTCCGGATCTAAACGCTCAGGCAATTTCAGGTTGATTTTACGGCGGAGACAGATAAGTCCTCCGCCTTTTTAATATCAGGAAAAGAGTGATAGAATGTCAAAAATATATCCGCTGTACTCCTCAAGCTCCGGAAACTCGACCTTTATCGGAGACGAAAATGGAGGAGTCTTAATAGATGCCGGTGTGAGCACAAAAAAAATTGTAACCGCGTTAAGCTCTAATGGCATCTCCCCAGAAAAGATCGAGGGAATTTTAATAACACATGAACACTCCGACCACATTAAAGGTCTTTTAAATTTTACTAAGAAATATCACACCCCCGTGTATATGGGAATCGAAACAGCAAAATTTCTGACTAGCGGAGACCTTATTTCACCCTTAAGCACTATAAATGTGTTTGACAATGTTGAAAGCTTTTGCGTCGGCGATTATGAGATACATCCGTTTAAAACACCGCACGACTCAAGAGAAAGCTTTGGTTTTAAAATAAAAAATCCCGAAGGAAAGGTCGCGGTGACCTGCACTGATTTAGGTCACATTACCAAAGAAATACATAAAAACCTTCTTAGCGCATCTGTTTGTCTTATTGAAGCAAATTACGATAACAAAATGCTTGAAAACGGAAGATACCCTTATATGTTAAAGCAGAGAATACGCTCAGACAATGGTCATCTTTCAAATTCCGACTCTGCTGCTGAAATAGAGATACTTATAAGAAACGGTACTCAAAAAATAATCCTCGGACATCTGAGCCGGGAAAACAACACTCCATATGTCGCAAGACAAGCAGTTGTATCACAGCTCTGTGAGATAAGCACAGATGAGTATGAGCTTTTTGTGGCACCTGCCGACGAACCAGGAGAGGCGGTCAAAATATGACACAGGTAAACATTATTTGTGTCGGAAAACTTAAAGAAAAGTATCTTAAGGATGCCTGTGCTGAATATGAAAAGCGGCTTGGAGCTTTTTGCAAAATAAATGTTGTAGAGGTATCAGAATTCAGGGTTTGCGATGATCCTACCGAAAATGAAATAAAGCTTGCGCTTGAAAATGAAGGCAATCGCATATTATCTTTTATAAAGTCCCGAAGCTACACCTTTTCAATGTGCATAGAAGGAAAAGATATGACTTCTTTAAGCCTTGCAGAGAAGCTCAAAGAATTATCATTAAACGGAATATCCGTTATAAACTTTGTTATAGGATCATCTTATGGACTTTCTCAAACCGTTAAGGAAAAGTCCGACTATAAGCTTTCAATGTCTAAAATGACATTTCCGCATCAACTTGCGAGAGTTATGCTCTTAGAACAGATATACCGTGCTTACACTATAATCAACAATAAAAAATACCATAAATAAAGCGCAGCTTAAAAAGAATTTAAGCTGCGCTTTATTTATTTAAGATTTACTATTACTTCTTTTGATTATATTTGTCAGCGATTTCTTCCAGCTTTTCAGGTGTATACTTATCGATAGCACTTTCGTTCTTATCAAGCTTCATATCATCTGCCAAATCGTCAAGTGTCTTGTTATACTCTTCGGTCTTCATTGTTTGGATTATCGATTTGTGGTTACTTCCGCCGCTAAGATAGTCCTCTCTGTCACCGGCATCAAGCCGTACGATGATGTAATAGTTGCTGTCATCAGACTCTAAAACAGGCTTTCCTGTCTCAAGCTCGTGAATTTTCTTCTGAATGTCGCTTGCGCTGTCCTTGTCATACTGAGTCAAAACCTCATTTGTATCAAAACCGCTGTATATCTTTGTATCTCCGGAGATTGGCTTATCAAAATCAAACTCAGTCGTACTTGTAGAATCCGAATACCATCCTTTGAATGTATAATAAGGCTTTGTAGGATCTGTGTCAGGCTTTTTGACCTTATCTCCACCCTTAACAGTCTGCGGTGGGTAATCTGAATCCTCGGTGTAATCCTTTCCGTCAGAGTCAACAAATGTAACCGTGTACTCAGCCGAAGTATCTATCTCTTCCTTCTCGCTTGTAGCCTCAGTGGCTTCTTCAGTAACTTCCTGAGTTGTTTCCTCTGTGGCCTCCTCAGTGTCCGCTTCGTACTGTTCTATAACATCGTCAAAGCTGTCTGCTCCTGTTTTTTCGGCAAGTGCAAGATACTTGTCTGCCTGCTCCTTAGCTTTTGTCTCTGCCTCTTTCTTTTCATCATCAGTTGCTTCATCGCCCTCGGTGGAGGTCGGAACTCTTGAAATAGTTATCATCTTATATCTGAGGTAGTTATCCTTCATATAAGTTTTGATATCATCGTCAGATACCGCTTTTGTTCCGCCCTCATCATAGAAGTGATCGAACAAAAGCTCCTTTTGCTTTTCATATGTGAAAACTGTCCGCACAGAATCCTCAGATATGCCCTGAAGCTCAAGATAGTCTTTTCCGTACTGATCCACAGTTGAGGAAACATTGTCCTCTATCTCTGCTTTGTCATCATCAGAAAGCTTTAGTCCCTCATCAGCAAAAAGCTTATCTGCCGCAACTCCCCTTACAGTCTGCTCAAGAGCATATTCCTTAAAGTGCTGAGAATAGGTCTTACCATCAGAATACTCTCTCTTGAGGAACTCCGTCTCTGTTGTATCAGATGACTGAAAATACTGAGCGTAATAGCTCTGAAGAGAATACTCATTAAGCATATAGTCTATATATACACCTGCATTTATTCCCTTTCCGTCGACTGTCATAATCTTTGACATATCAGCGCAGCCCGCAAACCCCACTGCCATTGCTGCGGCACAAGATGCTGCCACAATTCTTTTCCTTAACATTAAACTGCCTCCCTGTGTTTAATAATCTTAAATATTATACTATATTTATACAAAAATGTCAACACTGACTAACTAAGATATGTTTACTGTCTGCTGAGAGCCTCTTTAAGCTTCTGAACGCCCAGATCAGCAAGATAAACAGGAGTTATTTTTACATTTCCGGATAAAATACTCTTTATCATACTGTCGGATTTATAGGTTTCACATTCACTAGTGACTTTGGTATTGACTTTCTTAGTTGTTGTCACTTTATTTGTATTTGACTTGCTGGTAGCTGTATTGTTATTCTGAACAGGCACATTCCAAGTAGCCGGTTGTGTCTGCACAGGTTGTGTTTGAACAGGTTGTGTTTGCGCCGGTTGAGTTTGAACAGGCTTCGGCTGCGCCTGCGTTGACTTTGGCGTAGTTTTCTTAGGTGCTGATGATGTAACATTTTTCGCACCGCTTATCTTTCTGGTCCACGATCTTATCAGTTTTCCGCTTTGAGTCAGTTGGCTTTCTCCTGCTTTTATTCTCGAAAGATCTGTTCCCGGCAAAAATGCCGACGCAGTCTCCTCTTTATTTGATAAGCTCCAGTTAAAAAATCCTACCTTTCGACTTTGAAGAAGCTTAAGCCAGTTGTCAGTCTCAGCCTTGTTAAAACCTCCGTTACCGGATGCATCACAGGTTCCGAACTCCGTAACCAGAACACAAAGACCGTTATCAAGACAATTCACAAGCCTGTCTCGTAACCATTGTGTATGAGTGTTAGCGTAAAAATGCAATGAATAAGCTATATTTTTATAGCCGGTTATAGGGTTTTGTAGCACCTCGTGAATATCCTGGCTCCAAGTGTTTGAGCCGCATATTATAATTGCGTTAGGATCATTTTTCCTGATAGCCTTTATTACCTCAATACAGTAAGGCTTTATGTCGGAAGCCCATGAAACCCAATGCGGCTCATTGCATATCTCATATAATACATTCGGGCAATCCTTATATTTTGAGGACATTTGTTTAAAAAAGTCAACAGCCTCTGCTTTATGAGTCTGAGGGTTATTATCATTAAGTATGTGCCAGTCTATTATGACATACATACCAAGCTTTTTTGCAATTTCAACACCCTTGTTTACCCTGTTTATCATTGCGTTTTTATTTTCAGGGCTTGTAGTATATCCGCCGTATTCTTCGGTATACATAGCAAGACGAAAAGCATTTATTCCCCAGTCATCTCTAAGCGTTCTGATAGTCTGCTCGCTTATCGCCTCAGGATACCATGCGATACCATGTGTACTCATTCCTATAAGCTGAAAAGCATTTGAGTTTTTATCAACTATTTTAGAACCCTTGACTGAAAGTCTGCCGTGCGCGGAAACAGCGGTCGTTGCGGCAGATGCGGTAATTTCTTGAGAGTAAAGCCCGGACATAAATGTCACAAGCATAATAAACGCCATAATAAAAAGCCTAAGTCTAAAAGAAACCTTAGCCATTAAAATACCTCCATCATTACAATATTACAACAAATATATTATACAGAATTAAAATTGACCTGTCAACGGTACTTCATCGAAATAAATCCTCCGCAGCTTTTTGCCGCAGAGGACTTTCCTATCTGCTAAAATCTTTTAATATATGATGATAACACTGTTATAACTAAAAGCAATAGATTGTATCCCATAACAAGTGTTGCGGTAAGTCCCGAGAAGGTTCCGAACACCGTCATAACAAATGCGATAAATGCGCCCAAAAGCGAACCGCCCATCGTAATGAAAACCCCGAGATTTGCCAGTGTCTGAAGCTTTTTAGAACCGCTTATAAGCATAGCGAACGATGGGAAATGACCCGAACAAAGCATAGACGAATTGGCTCTCTCTGTATAAGAAGTTTCCTTTTCATATTCCTCGTGAAACCTAAATGGTAAAAGCTTTATTGAATCCGGCTGAATATCAAACAAGCTTGCCAAAAATCCCAGTGATATAAATCCGTCTACCGTTCGGATAACTGTGATAACCTTGTCCTTTTCAAGAGACAAAAGCCACTTTTTAACGCTTATACTTGGGTTGACCTGAATAACAAACAATGCAGATACGACCCCTCCGATAGAAAGGTAAACGGGAATATATCCTCTCGTGTATTCAGCTTCACGCTCTCTCGTCGGAAGCCCCTCAATAGAGTGATTCTTCATAAGCTCACGGGTACCGAGCAAAACTCTCTTATTCTCGATCCAACCGGAAAGCCCAAGACCATCCTCAAATATGTAGCTTTCAACAGGATAAAGCATCTCCGTTTTTCCCTTAAGCATATTGTAAAAGGTCTGATTCATAACGCTTCCCGACTGACAGGCAAGTGAAGCCGCCATAAGAATACATTCCTCTATCGAGGTAGCGCTCATAGACTTTAAGTTTACAAGATTTACCATACCCTCCGGAAATAGCTGACAGGCATCTACCAGAATTGAATTGGTATCTGAAAAATCCTCAACAGCCGAATATCCGAGCATTACAGCAGACGACTGTAAAAACTTTTTTGAAGCCCTTGATAAAGGAAGGTTTACTATCAGCATAAGCGCAAAAGACGAAACCATTGAAATAGCCCCGGAAAAAGTGATTAGAGCAGCCATAATTCGTCCCATAAACCCAACTGCGTTTCTGTCACAAACCAATGCCAACAAACCTATGATAAGAGAAACGATAAGTATAAGTGGCGCATAAGTTTTACAGAATCTGTCTGCGGCATCGGTAGAGTAGGAGTTCTTTAAAAAGTCCTCGTTAAACTCCGTCTTTCTCATTGCCGCCAGTTCAGGGAAATCATTTATTGAACCCTTTGTAAACTTTACGGCTGTATCCTCGTTAGCAACGCTGTTTATAGCGTATTTATCAAATTCGCCGGCAACATATCTAAAATTCCTGAGTGTTCGGTTTACAATAAGCAGCTTGCCCAATGTGTTAAACAATAGCCCGAGAATAGCGACCGACATATAAAGATTATAGGCTTTCGTCTGCATTATAGATGAATCAAACAGCACTAAAATACTTACCAATACCGCAGACACTATTGAGATTGCAGCTATGCTGTCACAGTCCGCATTTCTCTTTATTAGCTTTTTAAATCCGGCCGTTATTACGGTATAAGAAACAAAAGCTGATATAAGTCCTAAAATTATGTTTACAAAAACAAACGATGAGTCGCTTGTCCTCTTGAACAGCTCTAAAATCGGCCAGCCGAAATCGTTCGCCGCAGCTATATAGCACGAGAACACCGTTGTCAACAGCAATACACAAAGTCTTACAGTCAGATTGCTTTTTAGTCCGACAATATCAGATAGCACCTTGTGTGCCTGTTTATAATCATCGAAATCACCTATGGTGTTTTTTACCTTATTTTCAGTTTCCTCATCATCGCGGTCATTCGTTCTTAAAACGAAGTTCTTTATCCTGTTTTTTCTACGCTCTGAAAGAATGTTCATCTTCATAGTGTCGGTAGCATTTTCAGGAAATGTAAGAGGTTCTTCAATCTTGTCAAACTGTTCCGTCTTAGGAATTATCTTTCCTCCGAGATTTAGATCTACATCCTTTATTCTAAGCCTCTTTACAGGGGTTACTTCAACTTCCTTAGAAACGGGCTTTCTCTCCCTCTTAAGCTTCATAAGACCTTCGATAATAGCAGTATTACCCGATGTTTTCCTCAATCTGAAACGGCTGTTAAGTCCAGCGTCAAAGCCCTCCTTCTGAAGCCTTTGCTCCTCGTCGTGTACATTCTCTCTTCTTGATGCTTTTTTAACATCCTTATTCTCTTCTTCATTTTTGACAGGACTGTTATCATCTCCGTTGACAATGCTTGCGATAACTCTTGTCTTTTCATCTTCATATAAAGCCTTATCGTCATCGGGATTTTCATCCTCATTATCGGACTTATCAGGCACTGATGTAATGGGATTAAGTCTTATATCCATATCAGACTGTGTTTTTTCAATAGGCTCATCGGTAGTCTCGACCCCATCGACAGCAGATTCTACCAATGTGTCAATATCAACGCTTTCGATATTGCCCTGTCTTATGACCTTATTATCTTCTGTCGGCTCATTGTCTTTCTGGGCTCTATCGTCACTAGTCTCAACTGTTTCAGCTTTCCCCACTTCCCGTTCAATATCAGCCTCTACATAAGGTTTTACATCTTCAGTAGTACCATCATCACTAGTTGTCGGAGCAGACTGATATTCTTTTTTCTCATTTGTCAAGACATCTGTTTTGTCAGAATTATCGTAACCTTTTAAAATATCCTCATAAGCCTTCTTGTGAGAAAGTGGATTTTCAAGAAGCCTTTCAACATCAAAATCACTCTTCTCACGGGAATTTTTCGCCTTTGAGGCATATTCTTCAAGAATATCGTCAAGTGAAAACTTTTCCGCCAATTTACACACTCCTCACTTTTAAATAATTGTGTATGTTAATCTATCTTTATGTTTTTTGTCCTCTGTCTTACTACTTCGTACATAAATATTCCTGCGGCAACTGAAGCGTTCAGAGAATTGACCTTTCCAAACATCGGCAGCCTTAATAAGAAATCACATTTTTCCTTTATCAACCGACCAATACCGTAACCCTCTGAACCTATAACAAGTCCGATAGCTCCGCTGAGCTCAACAGCTGAGTAATCCTCGCCGCCTGCATCTGTACCATATATCCATACCCCGGCATTCTTAAGCTCATCTATCGCCGAAGCAAGATTAGAAACTCTAGCGACCTTAACATATGCCGCCGCTCCGGCAGATGTCTTAAAAACAGTCTGGGATAACGAAGCGCTGCGTCTTTTCGGTATTATCACCCCGTGCGCGCCTGCGGCCTCCGCCGTTCTGATTATTGCGCCCAAGTTATGCGGATCCTCTATCTCATCACATATTATTATAAACGGATCCTCATCTCTTTGTGCAGCATACTCAAGTATCTGAGCAACAGAATAATACTCCGCGCACCCTACCGCTGCAACAACACCCTGATGCGGAATGCCAATGGACATCTTATCGAGCTTTTTATCATCGACACGCTTAACAATAATACCGTTTTCTCTACAAAGCTTTAATATCACCGAAACAGACCCTGTGGCTTTTGTACTCACATAAACACTGTCAATGGTCTTTCCTGACCGAATTGCCTCCGCTACCGGATTTCTACCGACAATCAGCCCCTGTGATGACTCATCCGACTGTGATCTACCATTTTTTCCACCCTGTTTAGAGTTCATTTAAAAGCTCCTTGAAATATATATTTACATATAACGATACATTTTACATTATACCACATCGTTTTTAAAAATACAAGTTTTTTTTACTTTTTTCAAACCGACACCGCTTTATATTCTTCATTTCATCTAAGTCTTGATTTTATTATAAATAAGTTTAATAAATTGAATAAAATGTGTTTTGAACATCAAATGACTTACTTCACAAAATATTCACAGTTCAGTTACTTATTATTAACTTTAAACATAAGACTTATTAACAAAATTTCTTTTACGATCTGTTTTTTTCAGCAAAATTGAAATAATTACACGAACATTTGAATATCAGATCAGTTTCTCAAGAGTTTTCAACAGATTTTGTTTAAAACTCTGTTGAAAACTGAAAACGAGAGTAAAAATAGTTGAAAACTCTGTTTAAACCTTTGAAAAATCCCCTGTTTTTCGCCTCTTTTTATATGTCTTTAAAACGAAAGGTACAAAAAATCGTCCTCGCATTAGAACGAATCAAGCCCTATTGTATGAACAATTTGTTACTAAAACCGTTTTGTAATAATATTTACAAGAGCAAATAAACAATAAAGCTAAATTCTAATGCTTAACTTTATTTAACTAAAAAAAATCAAGACAAAAGTTACAATTTGATTACACATTTTTTATCTTGTTGTCAAAAATCTTATTGAGCGTTCTATGGCGTCCTTAGAATTTCCCCAATCTGCGTCCTTTCCCGTATTTCTGTAATCGTACATATTGCAATAGTGTGTCACATCTTCAATTAGCGTTGCAAGACCTTTTTTCACAAGCTCAGAACATATTTTAACAAATTCAGAGCGGTATTTTTTGTCCATTGACTGCGTGCTTTCGCTCACAAGTAAATCATAGTGATTCGGACAAAGGTACTCCTGTTCGGAAAACAGTGCCCTGAATTCCCGGCTTTGGGAATACATATCAAACACGGCCTGAACAAGTCTTGACATTCCCCAGTCTATTTTTGAACATACAAAGCAGTCGTTATTCACGGCAGAAACTTTTTTCTGCTTTGAGTTCAAGCCTTCAAAAATACTCTTTTTTGAAAAAATGCTTTTGTCAAGCTCGATAAGGTGAGATTGCAGCAACAGTGCCAAAGAAAGCCTGTTTTTCTTAGCCAGCATCTTATCAAAGTGTGTTTTACAGAACCCCTGCTTATTTGTTTCAATCCTGACATCAGGCTCCATCATCGCCGCTCCCATTATATACTCGACCGCTCTGCTCTCAAGCATATCTCTCATAAGACAAATAGGGCAGCCGTTTTTAGGCTCAAAAATTTCATTTATAGGTATTGTCAAAATACTTTCTCTCATAAGTTGCACCTTTCTATGTAGAATTTTACAAGCAACAGCTTAAATGTTTAATCAAATATCTGTAATAATTGTATCACATTATTTTAAAAATAGCAACAATTCGTAACCCTCAAATGCTGCGCTGATTATAGCAATATAAATTTCTAAATATTTCCAAATGTTGTATTTTAAGTAAATTTTTTATAAATTTGGTGTATTTGTATTGAAAGCTTTGTTTTTTATGTGGTATTATAAACCTGTGTATATCGACATATTTCGACAAGAGGTGACGGCAATGAAGTTAAATGAGAATGGTATAATAGCTCTTATTTCTTCTGCTGTTTTAATTGTCTGCGGAATAATTTATCTTGTCTCTTCAGACGAGCCGTCTGACAACCGAATTATAATAAAACCTCGGAGTACGGATACTACTCAAGATATTTCTGAAGAATACTCCGAAAACAAAAATGATGTGACAAAAGAAAATATAGTTATAACAACAAGAAGAACTAACAAATCAAAAAAATCTACTACTACCACAAATACATCAAATGTCAAAACGCAAAGGACAAGTGAAATCACATACAATTATCCAATAGACATAAATAACGCTGATAAAGATATGCTTTGTTCGGTATCCGGAATCGGAGAAGTGCTTGCAGAAAGAATACTTGATTATAAAAGTCTTAACGGTAATTTTAAAAGTATGTACGAGCTGCTAGAGATTGACGGTATAGGCGAAGGAAAGCTTGATATTTTAATGAAGTATTTTTATGTGACAAATGATATCGGAAGTCAGACAAAACAAAGCTCATATACCAAATCAAAAACGATTAAAACAACTAAAATCTCTACACAGTCAACAAGTTTCTCTAAAACAACCGGATCATCGGACTATTATGGCACTTCCAAAACGACTGATACTAAAAAAACAAAGCAAACGACTGTAACTTCTTCACGGAAAAAGGTAAACATCAACACGGCAGACGCCACCGAAATACAGCGGTCACTTTTGATAAACTATGAATTAGCCGAAAAGATAGTGGAGCTAAGGGAAATGATCGGAGGATATTCAAACATACGCGAGGTGCTTATGATAGACGGCTTCTCATATGAGCTTCTCACAGAGCTTGATGAATATATAGAAATTTGAAAATAGGTAATTCAGAGTTTGTATCCTATAGCCAATAAACATATAATACATTTTAAGAATAATATTTATTTACTGACAACCAAATATATATTTCAAAATATTTTCATACTCTCTTGTAAAAATTCACTTGTTATGATATAATGATACAGGTAACTTTATACTTAATAATATCATATTAAAAAAGCGTTTTTCTATACAATTTTAACATATAAGTTTCTTCATAAACTTTCATAAACTTAATTAAAATAATTTTAGGTATATAGTACTTATAAAAGCTCATTGCTTTAAGAAAGGAGATACTATAATGAGTTTACGAAAAATAATCGCCTCAGTAATTGCAATGTCGATGTTGTTTTCAGTAGGATGTGGTTCAAAAGACCCATCGTCGGATTTCTCAGAGAAAAAGGATTCAGTTGCGGCTTCAACTTCGCTTTCTGCGTCGGATACCGCAAAGAAAATGGGAGTAGGACTAAACCTCGGAAACACTATGGAGGCATATGACGCTACAAACTGTGAAAAAATTTCCTATGAATGGATACCTACGGTCGGAAGTAATACGCCACAGGACTATGAAACATCCTGGGGTGCAGTTGTAACAACTCAGGAAGTCATCGACGGTATAAAAGAGTCGGGCTTTAACACAGTCAGAATTCCCGTTTTCTGGGGAAATATGATGGAAAACGACGGTAAATGGAAGATAAATCCCGATTATATCGCACGCGTCAAAGAAATAGTTGATTACTGTGTGAATGATGATTTATATGTTGTGATCAACATTCACCACTTCGATGAATTTATCATCAGAAGACATACCGAAGCCGAGTGTGCGGAGATATTTACCAATCTCTGGACTCAAATTGCCGATTACTTTAAGGACTATCCGTATACAGTTGTATTTGAAGGCTTTAATGAATATCTTGGTGGAAATCAATTTGACGACAGCGGCGAATTAAAAGAGCTTTCTAAGTCTTCGGGGTATTCTATAACTAACACTCTAAACCAGGCGTTTGTTGATTCAGTAAGAAAAACAGGAGGCAACAACGGCGACAGAGTTCTGATCGTATCGGGATACTGGACAAACATTGATCTCACAACTACCGACTCATTCAAAATACCGACTGATACCGCACAGGACAGACTTATGGTATCCGTCCACTATGTTGACAATGCGATGTACTGGACTAACAAAATAGGTGGAAGTGACTGGAAAGATTATATTGACGATCAGATAACCAAGCTTAATAACGCTTTCACATCAAAACATATACCTGTATTTCTTGGTGAAACTACATCAATATATCCGGACAGCAACTTTGATACAAATGCCGAGATCACATCATCATCCGAATGTCTTGAATATGTTCTTAATAAGCTGACAGAGAATGGATTTGTACCGGTTTTATGGGATACAAATGATAATTTTTACTCTCGTACCGAATATAAAATCAAAAATGAAACTGACGAAAATGTCATTAAAAGCATTGCAGAAAAATTAGAAAAATAAAAGTAATAAAAGCTAAATAACACAGTTAAAAAGTCCAGATTATTCTGGGCTTTTTTGTTAATATATAGTTATACTTTGGTTTCGGCAGTTCTTAAATTCTTTCACACCTGTAAACTGATAACAGAATTACACGAAAAAGCGGCAAACAATAATCTGCTTGCCGCTTCTCCGTATGTGTAACAAATTTGGAAGATGTCTTAGTTATTAAACTCTCTTTGCTGTCGAGTTTATCATTCCGACATCAACTGTCGTTATTATATTGTCGCCAGATACTTCAGCTACTTCAAAATCGTATCCCTCGAGAGTCTTTGTTGCCTTAGCGTGAGCGTTCGCAAGTCCTACATCTACGGTCGTGATGTTTCCGTCGCCGTTGATGTCGCCCACTGCGTGAAGCTCAGCTTCGATATCTACTTCGCCGTTTGTTACTGTAGCTGTGTAGCTCCTTGTAACATATCCTTCTGCCGCGAATGTTATTACATATTCTCCGTCCTCAAGTTCAGGTATCGTATACTCCCCGTTAGCTGCCGTTGCTTCTGGTGTTAGCAGCTACGGTCTTTCCTGCTTCTACTGCCGCATTCAGCTTTGCGTAAGAATCCTCAGTGTATTTATCCCCAGATCACTACGCCTTATAAATTATCGTTCATAAATGCAATACCTCCTTTGCGATCTCATTGTACCGCAAGGGAGGTATTTTGAAAAATGTGCAATTTACTGTCTGCCTTTATGATAGTACCAGATTAGGTGATCAAATCCGTTTCGGCTGATCCTTTCTTTGTACTGTTGTTCAGCTTCAGATATTATGCTGTCAATTGCGTTTTGATAGTTCTTATAGTTTTTTTCATAGTTTTTAGCCTTAACGCCTAATGCTTTTAAGTATTTTGGTAGCGCTCTAATGAGAATTCCATCATAAATCGAAAAACCATCCTGAAATTCCGTTCCTTCAAATAAATAAAACGCTGCATAGTGAGCAAATTTAGAAGCAAAAGAAAGATTTTTGCGTCCTTTGTCTCCACTTGTTTTTTCACAGATACGGTTAATAATCTCATATTCTTTATTTTGATTTTTAAGCCATTCGATAAGGTTATCTTTGTTCTCGACAATGCGATTACAAATTTCAGTCCTGCCATTTCCATCGGCGTTTAAGTGGGTGCTATTCTCTCTATCAATTGACGCAACCAAATACTTAACCGTATCTTCAAATGAGTAGTTGTCATCTGACGTCGGCCGACCATCAATAAGTATATTTTTTAATTGCGTAACCCAGTAAGCAGTTGACCCACCATACTTAAACTCTTCCGTTTGTTTCTTTGGATACCTCTTCGGTCCGGCGTTTTTGTCAAACGCCCTGATATATGCAGAATCATTTTGAATCATTGCTTCAACTCGTGCAACATTATCAAGCGTAAGCTCGACAATCTTCTCTCCGTTAAGATCAATGGTTTTAATCATGTACGCTTTTGATCTTTCTGATTCTTCTTTGATGCTCATAATTGAATCTCCTTTTTCCTAAAATTCCCTCCGCCGGGTTACGACGGAGGGAATCTCGTTGAAATATTACTTAAATCAAGATATCGATTCTGATATCTTTCTACCGGCTCGTCTTGAAGTCGTGTACTCTCGGCGCAGTTTGGATAAACTCGCGCAGATGTAGGCTTCATCGACGGTCAACTCTGCGATTTTAAGGGCTTTTAGTCTTTATTTCCCCTGCGCCTTGATTGCAGCCTGCGCAGCGGCAAGTCTTGCAATCGGAACTCTGAACGGTGAGCAAGAAACATAGTCAAGACCGATCTTGTGGCAGAACTCAACAGATGTCGGGTCACCGCCGTGCTCTCCGCAGATACCGATGTGTAGATTCGGGTTAACAGGCTTTCCGAGCTTTATAGCCATATCCATAAGCTTACCTACACCGGTCTGGTCAAGTCTTGCGAACGGATCAGACTCGTAAATCTTTCTGTCATAGTAAGCGTCAAGGAATTTTCCTGCGTCATCTCTTGAGAAACCGAAAGTCATCTGAGTAAGGTCGTTAGTACCGAAACAGAAGAAGTCAGCCTCACTAGCGATCTCGTCAGCAGTAAGAGCGGCTCTTGGTATCTCGATCATAGTACCTACCTCATACTTAAGGTCACTTCCGGCAGCCTCGATAACTGCGTCAGCAGTATCAACAACGACCTTCTTGACATATTTAAGCTCCTTGATGTCGCCAACAAGAGGTATCATTATCTCAGGCTCAACATTCCAATCAGGATGTGCCTTCTTGACATTGATAGCAGCCTTGATAACAGCGTTAGTCTGCATCTTAGCGATTTCCGGATATGTTACCGCAAGACGGCATCCACGGTGACCCATCATCGGGTTAAACTCGTGGAGTGAAGCGATAATAGCCTTTATCTGTTCAACGCTCTTGCCCTGTGCGTCAGCAAGTGCCTTAATATCAGCCTCTTCTGTCGGAACGAACTCGTGAAGCGGCGGGTCTAAGAATCTGATAGTTACCGGGTTGCCCTCAAGAGCCTCATAAAGAGCCTCAAAGTCGCCCTGCTGCATCGGTTCGATCTTAGCGAGAGCAGCCTCTCTCTCCTCAACAGTATCGGCACAGATCATCTCTCTGAAAGCAGCGATTCTTTCGGGGCCAAAGAACATATGCTCTGTACGGCAAAGTCCGATACCCTCAGCGCCAAGCTCCTTAGCCTTCTTAGCGTCAGCCGGAGTATCAGCGTTTGTTCTTACCTTAAGGGTTCTGTACTTGTCAGCCCAAGCCATAATTCTTCCGAACTCTCCTGCAATAGTAGCGTCTACTGTCGGGATAAGTCCGTCATAGATGTTACCTGTTGAGCCGTCGATAGAAATGCAGTCGCCCTCTTTAAAGGTTTTTCCTGCGAGAGTAAACTTCTTATTTGCCTCGTCCATATTGATTTCGGAACATCCTGATACACAGCAGGTACCCATACCGCGGGCAACAACAGCAGCGTGTGAAGTCATACCTCCGCGGACAGTAAGGATTCCCTGTGAAGACTTCATACCTGTGATGTCCTCAGGAGATGTCTCAAGTCTTACGAGTACGACCTTCTCGCCTCTTGCAGCCCACTCTTCAGCATCTTCTGCTGTAAATACTATCTTACCGCAGGCAGCTCCCGGAGAAGCGCCAAGACCCTTTCCAATAGGAGTTGCAGCCTTCAATGCGGCAGCGTCAAACTGTGGGTGGAGAAGTGTATCGAGGTTTCTCGGGTCGATCATAACAACAGCTTCCTGCTCTGAGATCATACCCTCGTCAACGAGATCACAAGCGATCTTAAGGGCAGCCTGTGCTGTTCTCTTACCGTTTCTGGTCTGAAGCATAAACAGCTTTCTGTCCTGAATGGTAAACTCCATATCCTGCATATCTCTGTAATGGTTCTCAAGAGTGCTGCATACATTCTTGAACTGTTCAAATACTTCTGGCATAACCTCAGCAAGCTGTGATATAGGCTGCGGAGTTCTTACACCGGCAACAACATCCTCGCCCTGAGCGTTCATCAAGAACTCACCCATAAGCTTCTTCTCACCGGTTGCCGGGTCACGGGTAAACGCAACACCTGTACCCGACTCGTCCGACCAGTTACCAAATGCCATTTCCTGTACATTTACAGCGGTACCCCAAGAATAAGGAATATCGTTATCACGACGGTAAACATTTGCACGGGGGTTGTCCCATGAACGGAACACTGCCTTAACTGCGCCCATAAGCTGTTCCTTAGGATCTGTCGGGAAGTCCTCTCCGATCTTTTCCTTATATTCAGCCTTGAACATAGAAGCGAGCTCCTTGAGGTCGTCAGCCGTAAGGTCTACATCCTGTGTAACGCCCTTCTTAGCCTTTATCTCGTCGATAAGCTCTTCAAAATATTTCTTTCCGACCTCCATAACAACATCGGAATACATCTGAATAAATCTTCTGTAACAGTCCCAAGCCCATCTTTCATTTCCGGTTTTCTTTGCTACAACATCAACTACCTCTTCATTAAGTCCGAGGTTAAGAATTGTATCCATCATTCCCGGCATAGAAGCCCTTGCGCCTGAACGAACCGAAACCAAAAGAGGATTTTCGTTATCGCCAAACTTCTTTCCTGTTATTTCCTCCATCTTTCCGATGTACTCATTGATCTGAGACTGGATTTCATCATTGATCTGTCTTCCGTCTTCGTAATACTGTGTGCAGGCCTCTGTTGTGATAGTGAAGCCCTGTGGAACAGGAAGACCGAGCTTTGTCATCTCAGCGAGGTTTGCTCCTTTTCCGCCAAGAAGCTCTCTCATCGTTGCATCGCCCTCTGAGAACAAGTAAACCCACTTTTTGCTCATTGGTATCTACCTCCAAAATATAATAGTAATTTATTTGCCGAACAGCCAATTTTGCCATAAGCTGTGGACTTAGTTAGATTATATCATAAACTTTTGTAAATTGCTAGTCCTTTTTGAAACTTTTAAGAATTTTTTCCAATTTTTGATTATCAGATATGTCAAAACATAAAAACGACCCTGCGATTTATATCCACAGGGTAATATTATATAATGGGAATTTATCAAGTGTTATTTGTCAATAATATTTATAATTTTAACAAATATTTTATTGACAAAACAGAAAAAATGTAGTACAATGTATTAAGAGAGGGGATGATTATATGAGTTTTTCAATCAGACTGACGCCGGACGAAAAAAAGATCGCAGAGAGCTATGCTAAAATCCACTCCATATCACTTGGAGAGGCGTTTAAACAGGCTCTGTTTGAAAAGATAGAGGACGAGTATGACATTGCGGTGGCGGAAGAAGCCTACAACGAGTATGTCAAAGGCGGGTGTAAGAGTACCCCTATTGCAGATTTTTGGAAGGAGTTAGATAGTGAAATATGAGGTTGAGCTTACGGAACGCTTCAAAAAAGAGTTTCGTAAATTAGACAAATACACCCAGAAAATAATCCGTGCGTGGATTTCAAAAAATCTTGTAGGCTGTGAAAACCCTCGAGGTTTTGGAAAGAGGCTAACCGCCAACCGCTCTGGACAATGGCGTTACAGAATCGGCAATTACCGTCTTATTTGCATAATCGACGACAACAAGCTAGTTATCCTTGCTTTGTCCGTTGGACACAGAAAATCAGTATACAGAAACTGAACAAGAGCTAAAAAATCAATGATTGTCAATGTTGACTAAAATAAAGGGGCTGTTTTTTTACAGTCCCTTTTTTTTGCGATAGCGCTACAACCGGGGTAATTCCTAAAAACAAAAACGCCCAGAGACTATTGGCACTTAGTCTCCGAGCTGTTTTACTTAATTATAAACTACTTAGAAATTATTTTTGATATTACGTTGTTGCATCTTTAACTTCATATCCCGGATATGAACAGGTCTTACCACCGGATGTGTATGTTAATGATACAATATTGGCTGCGCCTTCTATGTCTGGTGTAGTAGTAGTATCATCACCAAAATCAGCAGTTAATGAATCCTTAGACACCCCATCAACCTCAGAGAGCTTTTTAACATCATCATATGATATTACATAGGTAGTTGCCGTTTTAGCATCATCAGGGTCGGTAGTAGTATCACCAAGTTCAATTGTAGTTATTTGTTTATACTTCGCATATGCCTCAGATGCAAGAGTCTGTGTAGCCTGCACGATTGACCTTGTCTCGGTAACGATAGAATTCTCTCTAGCCTTATCAATATAGCCTACAAGCGACGGGATAAGGATAGCTGCCATAATAGCGAGAATTACCAGGACTACGATAACTTCAACAAGGGTAAAGCCCTTTTGATTCTTCATTTTCCTAAGCTTTTTCATAAGAAAAAAGACCTCCTTAAAGATTTATTATTTTGGATCTTATATGTATAAGCGTGCCAATTATTTATCCACGATATTATTATATCAAATGAAATTATAAATTGCAACCGCTTTTATTTATTTTTTTTGTATTGCAAAATAATTTGTAGGATTATACAAATAATTATGATAAGCATTAGTAAAAAGCACTAAAACGAGTTGACGATATAAGCCACACAGAAAAATAGCTAAATATTAACAAACAATGAATATTATTAACTTTATGTAAATGAATTGTATTTATTTTATGAAAAATGTACGTTTGCGTACATTTTTTCCTGATTTTGCGCTGTTAGTAGAGAGGGATAATAAAAATTAAAAGCAAAGCTTACTAAAGCAAAGTTAAAATCTTGAATTTAACAAAGCTTTGTGGTATACTATATTTAATTACACTTAAGCTTAACAAAGGAGATATATATGAGAGACGGCTTTTTAAAGGTTGCTGCCGCTACCCCAAAAGTAAAGGTTGCAAACATAGCTTACAATACAAAAAGCATTATTTCTGCGCTTGACGAAGCTTATAAAAAAGAGGTAAAATGCCTTGTATTTCCCGAGCTTTGCGTGACGGCATATACCTGTCAGGATCTTTTTTTCCAAAGCGCACTTTTAGATGCGTCAGTCGATGCGCTTTTTGAAATAGCCGGGGCAAGTGCGGATAAAAAAATCCTGTTTACAATAGGACTTCCGATACAAAAGGACGGGAGCATATATAACTGTGCGGCTGTTATTTTTGACGGTGAAATACTCGGTATTGTACCAAAGACAAGCCTACCGAATTACAACGAGTTTTACGAATTAAGACATTTTGCTCCTGCGCCGGATGAAAACACCGTAATAAGACTTAGAGGAAGAGATTATCCTTTCGGGAAAAATCTTATTTTCTGCTGTGAACAGATGCCGGAGTTTAAGCTTGCGGTAGAAATATGCGAAGATCTGTGGGCACCCTGTCCACAGTCAAACCGACACGCCCTTGCAGGAGCGACGGTAATAGCAAATCTTTCGGCTTCAGATGAAGTTATTGGAAAAGACAGCTATCGGCTGTCACTTGTAACCAATCAATCGGCAAGACTTATCTGCGGATATGTCTACTCAAGCGCAGGCGACGGCGAATCCACTCAGGATATGGTTTTTTCAGGGCACAATATAATTGCGGAAAACGGGGCTGTTTTAAATCAAAGCGCATTATTTAAAAACGAGCTTACAGTGACCGAGCTTGACCTTCAGAAGCTGATAAGCGAGCGTAACAAGATGTCCACATATTACGCGGACTTTGACAGAAGATATGAGTACATCTATTTTTCGATGCCTTTACAAAGTACTTCGCTTACCCGATTTTACTCAAAAACACCTTTTATCCCATACGACGAAAAAGAGCGGGATTACCGCTGCGACTTGATTTTACAGATGCAGGCACAGGGATTGAAAAAGCGTATTGAGCACACATCGGCAAAAACTCTTGTAATAGGTATGTCGGGAGGACTTGACAGCTCGCTCGCAATGCTTGTGTGTATAATGGCTCTTGACCTTCTCGGTCGTCCTCACAGCGATATAACAGCGGTAACTATGCCCTGCTTTGGAACGACAAAGCGCACTCGCTCAAATGCAGAGCTTCTTTGTAACGCACTCGGTGTTACCTTCAAGGAGATCGACATCACAGCATCTGTAAAGCAGCATTTCAAGGACATAGGTCACGATGAAAACGATCATAATGTGGTATATGAAAACGGTCAGGCAAGAGAACGCACAAAGGTTCTTATGGATATAGCAAACGGTTCGGGCGGGCTTGTTATAGGAACTGGAGACCTTTCAGAGCTTGCGCTAGGATGGGCGACATACAACGGCGATCATATGTCTATGTACGGAGTAAACGCCTCGGTGCCTAAGACGCTTATTCGACACATAGTAAAATACTATGCAGATACCTGTGGATACGAACCTCTTTCAAGCGTGCTTTACGACATACTTGATACTCCCGTTTCACCGGAGCTTTTGCCGACAGACGAAAAGGGTGAAGAGATAGCTCAGAAAACCGAAGAGCTTGTAGGGCCTTATGAGCTGCATGACTTTTATCTTTATTATGCTATTCGTTTTTCCTTCAAGCCTTCAAAGGTAAGGCGTCTCGCAAAATATGCTTTTGGAAACGATTACAGCGAAGAGGAAATCGACAAGTGGCTAAGCACCTTTTACAGAAGGTTTTTCTCGCAGCAGTTTAAACGCTCCTGCCTCCCCGACGGTGCAAAGATAGGAACTGTTACCCTTTCTCCGAGAGGAGACTTAAGAATGCCGTCCGACGCTGTGTGGGATGTGTGGAAAAAAGACCTTGAAACCTCACAACAATAATGACAACAGAAAGGAACACTCGTTATGAGCTCTGAGGGCAGATATAAAAAGCTCTTTTCAAATACAATTATTTTTGCGATAGGGTCATTCAGTTCAAAAATACTTGTGTTGTTTTTAGTGCCTATTTACACCAACGCTCTTACAACAAACGAGCTTGGAATCGCAGACCTATTACAGCAAATATCAAACTGGCTCGTACCTATCGTATCACTTACCGTATCAGAAGCGATAACGCGTTTCGGACTCGACAGAGCCTACAACAAAAATTCGGTTTTTACAATAGGAACGATTTTAAATCTTGCAGGACTTGTTGTCCTCGGGCTGGTGATTGCCGGACTGATGATTTTTAAAAACCCTTCCCCCGGCGATGATTCACTCGCAAGCACTATAATCTATGACAACGGACTTATACTTTTTGCATATGTCTTTACCGCATCTATCAAGCTCTTGTTTTCATATTTTGTAAGGGCTATCGAGATGGTAAAGCTTTATGCCTTTGTCGGAATTCTCACAACATTCTTTACTCTTGCTTTTACAGTGCTGTTGCTTTTAGGTTTAAAGATCGGCGTAACAGGGTATCTCCTTGCGATAATTCTTTCAGACCTAATAGCTATCATATATATGTTCATAAGAGCAAAGCTTTGGAGATACTTTTCCTTTAAAGACTTTGATAAATCTGTCACAAAACAGATGCTTATTTATTGCGTGCCGCTTATTCCAGCACAGATAATGTGGCTTATCACAAACACATCTTCAAGCCTTATCGTTTCACAGTTTTTAGGAACCGATGCAAACGGAATACTGTCTGCCGCATATAAAATACCAAATCTTGTCTCAACTGTATATATGATATTTGCACTTGCTTGGAATATGTCTGCTGTGCTTGAAAAGGATTCCGATGAACAGGAAAAATTTTATGAAAATGTATTCAACTGTAATCAGTCGGTAATATACATTCTTTCAGCATTCATTCTTTTGTTTTTGCATATAATCACAGGGGTATGGATCGGCGCTGATTTCCGCTCGTCCGTTTTATACGCCCCTATTCTGATATATACGACAATATTCACCTGCTTTGTGACCTTTTTGGGAACGATATATTCGGTACATAAAAAAAGCGTCAGAAGTCTTGTGACGGCGCTTATTGCCGGAGGTCTTAACATTGTAATAAACCTTGCTTTTGTTAAGGTTATCGGGATATATTCTGCGGCTGTTGCGGCGCTTGTTTCCTATCTCGCAGTGTTTGTTATACGCGCGATAGACGCTAAAAAATATCAGCCGTTTGATCTGCATATCGGTAAGCTTATTTTTAACTGCTCAGTGCTGGCGGTTATGTGCCTTGCGACATATCTTATTCCTCTAAATATACCTTTTAAAATAGCAGCTTATGCGATACTTGTTATCGGAACCTGTGTTGTTGTCGCAAGCAATTTCAGATGCGTTATGAGAGTTGTAAAAATAATGATACCTGATAAAATACTCAGCAAAATACCTATAATAAATAAGTTTTAAAGGAGGGAGAAAATAATGGCGGAGTTAAAATACGAAATTACTAAGCATATCGGAGTTTTATCGGAAAATGCAAAGGGTTGGACAAAAGAGCTAAATATGATAAGCTGGAATGATCGTGAACCTAAGTACGACCTAAGAGAGTGGAATCCTGATCACACAAGAATGGGTAAGGGTGTAACTCTTACAGAAGAAGAAGTCGAAAACCTCACAAAGCTTTTAAACGGCGAAGAACTTGAGGACGATATTAACGAAGAAGATTTTGTGTGATACAAGACAAAAACCTCACTCTTTTTAAGAGTGAGGTCGTTTTTATTTATACTTATCCTTTAAACGGATTTTCAGACGGATATGGCAGACATTTTGGCTGATTGTATCCGATCTCGGCAATTCCTAAGTACTTAAATACCTCAAAAATCGCTTTTCCAAAATGTCCGAAGGCTACTGCTCCGTGATGCGGGAAGTTGCCCTCAATAAGTACATGACGATAAAATCTTCCCATCTCCGGGATAGCAAATATTCCTATCGCTCCGAACGAACGGGTCGCAACCGGAAGAACCTCTCCCTGTGCTATGTATGCACGAAGCTTACAGTCGGATGTTGACTGAAGCCTGAAGAATGTAATATCTCCCGGGATAATATCTCCCTCAAGCGTTCCCTGAGTAACCTCTTCAGGCAAGCTTCTTGCCATTATCATCTGATACTTCATAGAGCATGAGGTAAGCTTCTTTGAGGAAGTGTTTCCGCAGTGGAAGCCCATAAACACATCCTTAAGTGTGTAATCGTGCTTACCCTTTATGTCCTCTTCGTAAAGGTCAGCAGGAACAGTGTTGTTTATGTCGAGAAGCGTTACAATGTCGTCGCTTACGCAGGTTCCGATAAATTCTGAGAGTGCACCGTAGATATCAACCTCGCACGATACAGGAATTCCTCTTGAGGTAAGTCGGCTGTTTACATAACACGGAACAAATCCAAACTGTGTCTGGAATGCCGGCCAGCATTTTCCCGCGATAGCTACATACTCTCTGTATCCCTTATGTGACTCTATCCAATCGAGAAGAGTGAGCTCATACTGTGCAAGCTTAGGCAAAATCTCAGGCTTCATATTACCCTTTCCAAGCTCTTGTTCCATATCCTTTACAACCTCGGGGATCCTTTCGTCACCCTCGTGGAGCTTATACGCTTCAAATAAATCAAGCTCAGAGTTTTCCTCAATCTCAACGCCGAGATCAAACAGCGGCTTAATAGGTGCGTTACAAGCCATAAAGTTAAGCGGACGAGGTCCGAATGAAATTATCTTTAAATTCTTAAGTCCGATAATCGCCTTTGCGATAGGTACAAACTCGTTTATCATATCGGCACATTCTTCAGCAGTCCCTACCGGGTATTCAGGAATATATGCCTTTATATTTCTGAGCTTAAGATTGTAGCTTGCGTTAAGCATTCCGCAGTAAGCGTCTCCTCTTCCCTGACATAAATTTCCGCCCGTTTCCTCTGCTGCGGCTACAAACATTGCAGGTCCGTCAAAGTGCTTTGCAAGCAGCGTTTCTGATATTTCAGGTCCAAAGTTTCCGAGATATACGCAAAGCGCATTACAGCCCGCTTTCTTTATATCCTCAAGAGCCTGAACCATATGTATTTCGCTCTCAACTATACATATCGGACATTCGTAAATATCCGCATCTCCGTACTTGGACTTGTAGGCTGAAATAAGCGCTTCTCTCCTCGATACAGAAAGAGATTCCGGGAAACAGTCACGGGATACCGCAACAATACCGATCTTTACATTTGGTGTGTTGTTCATTTTAAATTCTCCTTATCATATTTTTATTTTACTCAATTACTTGAGTGATAAATTTTCTCCCTTAAGTCCTATGAATGCGCCGTCCTTGTCAAGTCCGGAATCAGGGTGAGCTATAAGCCATTTATTTTTTGCAAACAACAGCTTTGCATCTCCTCCGCCGACCTCGACAGGCGCGGATAATTCGTAGTTTGTGCCCTTTGGCAACACAACAACACATTTAAATCCGCCCTCATTTGCATTGCACGGAGCATAGTGAAGCGTAGTTGCATATACCTCTATCATAGTTCCCTTCGGCACAAAAAAGCACTCTACCTTATCCGTTTCATATGTGAAATCATCGTTTATGTCCTGCTGACACCCCAGCATTAAAATAAGGTCGGTAGCTGCTATATTTATCTCGCTAGAACGGTGATACTCAAGCGCGTTTAAATCATAATTGTTACCGTTGCAATATCCAATCTGTACCGGAAGTCCTCCGTATATTTCATTCTCAAGATCCTTTTTAAACGCAAGAGATTCAAGACTTGATACCCCCGGAATGTATATAACATCCTTAGGACACGGAGCGGCATCCATAGCGTCCAATATGTCGTTTAAATTATACCCTTCAATTATCCTTCCGTATTTTTTAAACGACTCGTCTTTAACATTTTTTATTTCCAATTCTGCCAAGTCAAATCCCTCCATTACTTGAGTGTAAAATATCTAAAACTTACAAATTGATTATATCACTTTTTGTATAATGTGTCAACCGCTAATAATTCTTTTATAAAGCAGTTTCTACTAGCGTTTATTCTAAACTGACAGCAAACAGCAACAAAACAAAATATGAAAAAACGGCAAGCTTAAAAAGCTGCCGCCTTTTCATATGTGTAACATAATCTGGAAGATAGCTTAGTTATTTAACTCCCTTTGCTGTAGCGTTTATCATTCCGACATCTACTGTTGTTATCTTTTCATCGCCTGATACCTCTGCTACTTCAAAATCGTAATCCTCAAGTGTCTTTGATCCCTTTGCGTGTGCATTCGCCAGACCTACATCTACGGTCGTAATGATTCCGTCGCCGTTGATGTCGCCCGCTGCGTGAAGCTCAGCTTCAATATCTATTTCGCCGTTTGTTACTGTCGCTGCGTAACTCCTTGTAACATATCCTTCTGCTGCGAATGTTATTACATATTCTCCGTCCTCAAGCTCAGGTATCGTATACTCCCCGTTAGCTGCTTTCGCTTCCGAAACTGTCTCGCCGTCTGCTGTTGCAACCGTTACTGTTACTTCTGCGTCTATGCCCGGTGTAGTTACCGTTCCGCTTACATCATTTCCCTTTGAAACTTCAACTAGCGCTGCTATTGCATCCTCGATTGCCTGTGCATAACCATCAACTGTCTCCTGCTCGGTTATGTTCTTTGTCCTGTCTACTGCATCAACTGCCGCATTAAGAGCCGCTACCGATTCCTCTGTGTATATGCTCAAGTCAGCAGGAATCTTTGCTATTGCTTCATCTACCTTTGTGTAGTCGGCAGGCTTATACTCAAGTGCTGCTATTGCGTCCTCGATTGCCTGTGCATAACCATCAACCGTATCCTGCTCCATTATATTCTTTGTTCTGTCTACTGCGTTTTTCGCATCATTAAGTGCCTTTACCGTCTCGTCCGTATAAACGCTCAAGTCAGCAGGAATCTTTGCTATTGCTTCATCTACCTTTGTGTAATCAGCAGGATTATATTCAAGGTGTTCAACACAATAGATAAGCTGATAAGCAGCCATCTCCAAGTCTGTTTGTGTTACCGTAGCGGTATCATGATTGAAATTATCCCCGCTTTCTTTTATTCCTTTTTCAAATAATTCTTCAGCCTTTTTAACTGCTTCCGTTAATTCTGCATACGATTTCTCTGTGACATATGTAGCATAATCAGGGTTTTCCGTTATTTCCCATCCTCTTGCCAGAGCTTTTACAATTAGTGTGAAATCTAACGGTGCATATTCCAATGCCTCATATGCAGCTTGTACTTCTGAGATCATCTGGTCAATATCCTCATTTGATGAATTTTCTTGGGTCATTTCAAGCAGTTTATCGACCAGCTCTCTAAATTTTGCAAATGATTCTTTTGTATATCCGGTGCCGGTAACATTTCTGTATCTGTTGCTTGCTTCATGCAATTTTTGTGCATGATCTGAATCCGCACGCTCTTTTAGTCCTGAAATAGCGTCTTTTATTGCCTGTTCTGCTGCGTCTATTGCCTCTTGTGTTGACTCTGAGTTTTCCGCTATTGCTTCACCCGATGAAACAGCTTCGGTCAAGGTGCTGTATGTTGGGATTGTATACTTATAGATGCTATCGCCCTTCATATAAGTATTTTTTGTTGTATTGATCGTTTCCTTAAGGCTTACGGCTTTTTCTACCAGCCCGTTTATTGCGCTGTTTATTGCTTCTACAGCCGCATCAATATCTTTCTGTGTTGCCTTATCATTTTCCAGAAGCTTTTCACCCTCTGCCAATGCGTTTGTTAACAGATTATATGTTTCCGGCTTATATAGTTTTTCTTTATCTTTATATGTCTTTGCTTTTTCTACTGCTTCTTTAAGTTTTGTAAAGTCAGCTGGAGGTAAACCTTCAACAACAGTAAAGTTGTATGTAATAGTATTAATTACTTGAGCAAGACCTGTTCCATCTTCAACTTTTTCTAGTGCTACATAACCGTTTGAGTTATAAATTAAACGGTTTGCATCATCTCCTGATACAATTGTACCGGTTTCATATTGTTTCTTACGTGGTAATGCCGCTTTATCCTCATCTGTAGCAACTTGGCTATATGTAGAAGCAGGAACTAATCCAGTGCTATGTAATATATTAGTAAATGTTTGATCATATCCATCTGTATTCTGAATTGTTACAGAATCTACATTAATATAAAAAGGGAAATCTCCCTCGCTTGGATAAGGACTGAATGTAAAAAATCCAATTTCAGAAAATCTAGTACTACTTCTATGAAAACTAACAGTTGCAGTATACTTTCCTGCACCATTAATTTGAACATCAGAAGAATCCTGATAACTTGCTAATGCACCATTATTTGCAGTTATAGTAAGAGTACCATTAATATCAGCTGCCGATGATGTAATAGCAGAAACTGACAGCGAAGTTAATGCTACCGTTGCGGCAAGAATGCCGCTTAAAAGCTTTTTGATTTTCATTTTTTATCCTCCTAGATAGTGTTAAACTTTTCGCAGACCTGTTAAGTCTGCATTGATTCGAATGATTCTTGAATAATACTTTTTAATCCTCCTTTTACACATAAAATATAATATAGACAGAAAGAAAAATTCTTCTGCATATATCTATTACGAAATTAAATTTGCTTTATGGACAAAAATTTTTAATCGGCTTTTTTCTTTGTATGCTTGCACAAATCAATAACAGTATTTTTGTCTAAATTGCTGAGTATAGAAAGCATATAATCTCCGTCAGTCCAATAAACCCCTATCCAAGATAATGCTTTCATATCATGTATAACATAATCCTGATTGTTTTCATCTACATAAAATTCGATAGTAGAATGAACAGTATCAAGTTCAACTGCGGTTGTTATTGATCCCTGTCTAAACCGAATAAATTCACCCGTGTCATAATTACAATACATCTTTAAGTCCTCTTTAGATTCAGTAAGTTCAAACCCGTCGGGAATATCATAAACCTCATACTCATCTCTGATAGTAGTCTCCCAAGCGCTATATATTTTTCTATCGTCTACACTGAGAGAAATATGATCGGAAAAGCTTTTCACAACTAAGCTTTTATTGATCTTGGGGACTGCTTTAACACCACCTATCGATGAAGCTGCCATCATAACAAATATAATTATAATAAAACTTGCAACGCGTCTTCCGGCAGTACTTATAAAAACAAAATAAGGTTGCTTTTGACGATCAATGAGCTTTGCCATTTTCTTTTTAAATTTTTTTGAAAGTTGATAATTGGGAGTGTTCTGATAATCTGGAATGTCTAAATTAGCTAACTGATTGCAATCATTTTCAAAAGATTTTTCCAACGCAGTCATAAATTCAGACTTGTCCACTATAATCCACCTCCAAGATTTCCTTTAAATGTGATTTTGCGCGTTGAATGCGTTTATAAACTGCTGCCTCACTTATGTCAAACAATTTTGAAATATCTTTAATTGTTCTTCCGTAAATATAGTACATATATAAAATATCTTTTTCGCTCTGATTAAGGTTAGAAAGTGCCGATTCCAAATCGGAAGATTCAGATTTATCATCGTATTTTAAATTCATATCCTCCTGAAACGGTATCTCTTTTTTTCTTTTATTTTTCCTATAAATATCTATTGAAATATTTCTGACAATAATAACAAATTGATTTGCTGTTTTAGGGCAAATTGTTTTTTCTAATTTAGAGAAATTTTTAGCTATACGCAAAAAGGCTTCCGAAACAGCATCCTCGGCGTCCTGCTGATTACCAAGAATATTATAAGCGGTATACAGCATAAGATTAAGGTATTCGTCATACAATTTTTTAAATATTGTCTTATCCTCACTGTTGTCGATCATCGCCATACAAACCATAAGCATAATGTCACACTCCTTTATAAAAAATATAAAGATAATTATTTTGTAAAAGTTCAAATAGGGTTTTATTTTGTAGAGTGTGAATTATTTACAATTTTCATTTTATAAAAGCGACCAACATTGATTTCACCGAAACGAATAAAATTATTTTTAATATCTAAGAAAAGAGAATTAAGTAAAACATTATAAATATTACTCACAGCATCAGCAAAACATTCAGCCATACTTTTAATTTCTCCTGACTTAAAATCTAATATACTATCCAAAGTATTACCTCCTATAATATTCCTTAATAGGTTATCAAAGAATCACTTTTACATTGCCCAAAAAAGTTTTTACTAATCGGAAAAAGATTATACATTACCTCCTTCATAAAGCCATAAAAATATGCCGAAAGAAAACCTTCTACATAAATTACTATAACGTATTATTTTAAAGTTTTTGGACAAAATAAGACAGAATATTTAAAATTTCGTATAATTGCACAAATAAAGTACAATTTTTTTATTTAAACTGCTTAAAACCAAATCAATATCTTTTAAACCGTTTCAGCAAAGTCTTAAGCTAACATAATAAGTAGAACAGTGATAAAACAAGTCTTACTTATGACTGTTGTTTTCAATCTGAATCTATATCACCTCCGAAAAACAACAAAAAGCACAGTACGCCGTAAAAGCATACTATGCCCTATATATCGTTATATTTTTTGTAAAATACATTTTTAATTAAATGAAACGAAAAAACGGCAGACTTATAAAAAGCTACCGTTTTTCCGTATGTGTAACTTTATTTAGAAGATGTCTCAGTTATCTTACTCCCTTTGCTGTAGCGTTTATCATTCCGACATCTACTGTCGTTATCTTTTCATCTCCCGATACTTCCGCTACATAAAAGTCGTATCCCTCAAGCGTCTTTGTTCCTTTAGCGTGGGCATTTGCAAGCCCTACATCTACGGTCGTAATGTTTCCGTCTCCGTTTATGTCGCCTAATTTATGTATCTCAGCTTTAAGCGCTAGACTTCCATTCGCTACCGTCACTGTGTAGCTTCTCGTAACATAGCCCTCTGCCGAGAATGTTATTACATATTCTCCGTCCTCAAAATCTGATATAGAATACTCCCCGTTAGCTGCTTTTACTTCTGCAACTGTCTCGCCGTTGTCAGTCGTTACGGTTACAGTGACCTCTGTTTTGTCTTTCGGCGTTACTACCGCTCCGACGATATTTCCCTTTGGTCTTTCGGTAAGCGCCGCAACAGCATCTTCTATATCCTTTGCGTATCCGTCAACGATACTCTGCTCGGTGATGTTCTTTGTCCTGTCTACCGAATCTACTGCTGCGTTTAATGCTGATACTGATTCATCTGTGTATATGCTCAAGTCAGCAGGAATCTTTGCTATTGCTTCATCTACCTTTGTGTAGTCGGCAGGCTTATACTTAAGTGCTGCTATTGCGTCCTTGATTGCCTTAGCGGCATTGTCCGCCGACTCCTGAGTGGCGTTGATATCTTCCAAAACAGCCTTTGCCGCTTCAACAGCTTTGTCAAGACTTAATACCGATTCATCGGTATACAGACCTGTATCCATATCCTCTGCCGATTCAACAGCGTCGGTAAGTGCAGACTTATTCGCTATATATACTACATTCGTCCCCGTCAGATAACCAGCATTACGCAGTGTTTTTTCTGTTGTACTATCCTTGTAGATATAGAATGTCGGGTTACTTGTCAGATCAAATGTCCGTTCGGAATCTGCGTAATTCTGTACAAAGCTTAGGTTATCAGTTTCGATTATTATCTCTTTAAGAGACTTACATTCATCAAACATTCTTTGTGATAAGCCGTTTTCGCGTTCTCCGCTTAAATGTATCTTAACCGTGCCGCCGCCTTTTACAGTTACTCTCTCAAGTCCTTCACATCCGGAAAATGCTGCATTTCCACGCATCATATTGGATACTCCGGTAACATTATAGTGTATATCCTTAGGTACGGTTAATTCCTTCAATGAATTGCAGTTGGCGAACGCTATTCCGCCAAGGGTCATTCCCTCTATCAAATTAACAGATGTTATGTCTGTATTCTGAAAGGCACTCTGTCCTATATAGTTAAGAGTTGATGGAAGCTTAAGATTTCCTTTGAGATTTGTATTGTAAAATGCCATATTGCCTATGCTTTCCAAGCCCTCGGGGAACTCAAGATTTTCCACTGATAATGCTGATTTATTAAAAGCGTGATCCCCTATTTCTTTTAGAGTTTCGGGAAATGTAACGCTCTTAAGATTAGGACATATAGAAGCATTTTTACTGCTATTGTCCTGATCAAACGGTCCGAAAGCACAGTTACATATGCTCGTTATCGTAGAGTCCTTCATCTCGACCTTTTCTATTTTTGACGCAAGCTTCTTAAAACCGTCCGATATAATTATATCTCCGCTTCCGGAAAAGGTCAGAGTCTTTGACGCTTCGTCCCAAGACCATTCACAGCCAAGCCCTGCCGGTCCTGAGGTTTCAGTTTCCTTCGGCAATAATATCGGAGTGCGGTTTGTTTCTGTCGGAAAAGCCTCGTTCGTTAAATACTCAAAATCTTCATCTGTGTATTTTAAACCTACTTTTAATGAATCTTCTGTAGTGCTGTCTTTATAAACATGCCATTTTATTCCGCTACCGGCTTGTGGGTAACTTCCTGAATTTCCACTGAATGTATTTTTAATGTTCTTTGAAAAACACCATACATCCGTAAGCCTTGACCCATTATTTGGTAAACCATTTACACCAAGCGTTTCAAGCGTTGAGGGGATTACCGCTTCCTCAATATTAAGACAATTTATAAAAGCTTTAGAATCTATTCCCGTTATGCCCTCTTCTACAACTACTTTTTTGATTCCTACTGAATATTGATACCAAGGGCTGCTGTATCCACCGCTGTTTAATTCGCCGTTTCCTGATATAACAAGTGTATTATCGGTGTTGATAAACCATGTTACATTATCACCGCAATTGCCGGAAAGCAATGTACCTTCGCTATCAGACGCAAACACACTTATATTACCAACTAACAGCATTATCGCTGCTGTCAGTACGGAAAATATTTTTTTCATATTTTACTCTCCTTTTCGATATATAATTGACGGTGGCATAAAGCGGACTATACCGCTTTATGCCGCCGACTTAAACTATATCGAAATTACTTTGTTCCCTTTGCTATTGAGTTTATGATTCCAACATCAACTGTCGTTAAATTCTCATCGCCGGATACTTCCGCTACATCAAAGTCGTAACCCTCAAGAGTCTTTGTTCCCTTTGCGTGTGCATTAGCAAGTCCTACATCTACAGTCGTGATATTTCCGTCTCCGTTGATGTCGCCTACCATATGAAGCTCTGCTTCAATATTTACTGCGCCACCTGCTACTGTCGCGGTGTAGCTTCTTGTAACATAGCCTTCAGCTGCAAATGTGATTACATAATCTCCATCTTCAAGATCAGCAAGAGTGTATTCGCCGTTTGCTGATGTTACTTCGGAAACTTCTGTGCCGTCTGCTGTTGCAATAGTAACCGTTACCTCAACATCTGTTCCAGGTGTGGCTACCGTTCCGCTGATGTCTCCCTTCGGCATCTCAACAAGTGCCTTGATTGCTGCGTCAAGTGCTGCCGCCGGATCTTCCATCTGTGAAGGCAACGGCTTTCCGTCTGTGCTATCAAGAAGTGCCTGTGCATTGTCAATAGCTGTCTGAAGTACCGCTACACTCTCTTCTGTGTACTCGCCACTCTCAACAAGTGCCTTTGCGTCTTCGATAGCTTTCTTGTAATTGTCAAGCTTAGCTGTCTCTCCGCCGCCTGTGAACATCTTAAGTACCTTTCCTTCTGCGTCAAGATATTCGATCCTTGTTACAAGATATACATAGTCTGTTGCTTCATTCCATGCATATGTGTCTGCCTTGATAGTATAACTGTCGCCAACTTCGATAGCACTCGCAAGATCAAGTGTTACTGAACAGTCCTTAGCTCCCTTTTGATTGTTGTTACCCTTAAACTGCTTGTAGTTGTTTGTTCCGTTTATTACTGCTGTTGCATCAATAGTTGTATATTCACTAAAGTCTGTGTCTGCTGCACAGTCAAAGATATATCTTATCTTTACTGCGCCTGCCATACTCTCGTCTGCTTTACCGCTGTCAAGAGTCGTTTCCTTTCCAAGCGGCATTATCTTTCCGATTCCCGAGGTCTTTTCTCCCTCACTGTAATCTACTACTAAAGCTTCTATCGCTTTTGTAAGCTCGTCCTTTATAGTTGCTATATCTTCTTCACTAACGTTGTCAGGATCATCCAAAAGCGCCTGTGCCGCCGCCAGCTTATCCTTAACAAGCTTCCATGAATCTAATGTGTAGTCGCTCTCAACAAGCTTAGCACAATCGTCTACAAGAGGCTGAATTGCCGTTGTATCGCCCTTCTTAGCCAGTATGTAACTGCTTGAGCTTGGGTCTATAGCATCTTTTAACCTCTGTGTAATCTGATCAAGCTCATTCTGTGAATTACGCTCAATTGCCGCATTATAAAAACTACCCGTCTGAGCTTCATAAAGATTCCTCAATGATGTTAAAGTGTTAGGAGTATACGGTGAGTTTTCCTCAGCAAGAAGGGCTTCAACCGCTTCCTTTGCCTTTTTATACTCTTCTTCATTAAGCGGTATAAATTTAAGATTTTTAGCCGCTGCATCAAGATCGCTCATTGCCTTATCAATCTGCTGATCTGTAGCATCACAGTCACTTGCATTTGCCGCTTTATATACCTTTTCGTATTCGTCGAGAACCTTCTGATACTCTGTCCACGAATCTTCGGTATATGAACCCCTGTTAGATGTTATCGCTGAATTGTGGTGCTTTTGAAAATCTGATACTTTACTAAGTGAAGCTCTCTTCTTAAGACCTGTTTCAGCAAGTCCTGTTTCGTCAACCGTTCCTGCCGCTGTGAGCTTATCAAGCGCTGACTGAAGCTCCTCCTCAGTTGCCTTTGCGTTGTTAGCCACGCTTCTCGCTGAGTTGAGTTCAGCGGTGAGAGCTTTATATGAAGTCGGAGTGTACTTAGACATTGACACGCTGTTTAACTCGTCAATCTTTGCCTGAAGCTGTGATTTAAGCTCGGCAACCTTCTTTGTAACAAGGCCCTCTATTCTTGCGTTAAGTGTTTTTACAGCTATATCTACATCGCCCTGTACAGCACTGCCGTTTGTCTTTAACGCCTTTGCCTTGTCAAGCTCAGTCTTAAGTGCGTTTAATGATTCCTCTGAATATTCTTCGCTGTGATTGTTTACTATATCCTCCGCTGACGCAATAGCCTTGTCAAGCTCTGCAAAATCAAGCGGGTCGCTTGATTCCATAATAATAACCTGCTCATCTTTAAGTTGATAATATGTGCTTTCTTTAGTTGAATCAAGCAGTGTCTGCTTTACTGCACTGTTTGTAACATAGATTTTTAAATCTGTGTTCATTGCTCTGAATGCATTACTATTTACAGAACTTAATCCTGTTGCGTAAAGGTATATTTCCTTTATGCTATCGCTAGAACCCAAAATACTTCTTGCAATAGCATTACCTATCGAAAATGCATCGCCAGAGTATTTATATACTACCTTCTCAAGTTTCTTTGCACATGCAAACGTTCCATTACCAGCGCTAGAAATATTACTATTAAATGTTATAGATGTTACATATTCGTCCGGTGTAGATTTGCTTCCTATTTTAAAGGAAAGTGTATCTACCGGATGTTTTCCGTTAGTTTGGTCATCATATTCCTCAGGGAATACTATTTCCGTTGTGTTTTTCTCTTTCAAAAGCTCGATATAGTCAGCCTTTAAAGATGCATAATACACTTGTGTGCCTGCCGAATACTGATAATCAAATATGTAGTCGGTAGGATCTGGCTCTGCCGGCTTGCTGCCCATAACAATAACCTGCTCGTCTTTAAGTTGATAATATGAGCTGGTAGATGTTGAATCAAGTAGTTTCTGCTTTACAGTATTATTGGTTACATAGATTTTTAAATCCTTGTTCATTTCTCTGAATGCGTCGGTGTTTACAGATTTTAAATCTGTTGCGTAAAGGTATATTTCCTTTATGCTGTCACTATAGGCACTAGCTGTCCTATATCCTAAATTTTTGAAGTCAAAACTGTCACCCGAGTATTTAAATACTACCTTCTCAAGCTTCTTTGCATATGCAAAAGGACCCGATCCTGTATTGTAAATTTTGTTGTTTAATATAACGGATGTTACATATTCATCCGGAGTTAAAGAGTCTCCGAGTCTAAAAGTAAGCCAAACTACCGGTAATTTTCCGTGTTCGCCTTGGTCATCATACTCATCAGGAAATACTATTTCTGTTGTGTTATGTTCCTTTAAAAGTTCAACATAGTTTGATTTCAGCGTTGCACGGTATACCTCACCATATGTATTGTCATTTGACGCATATCTGTAATCAAATATGTAGTCGGTAGGTTCAGGGTCATCGCCGGCAGGCTCATCAGCCTTGCTTGGGTCAGTGAGGGTAACATACTTAAGAGTAACGCTTGTTACCTTCTTGTCTGTTTTTCCGCTGCTTGATTTAGTCTTGAAGTTTACTCCAAGATAGTTGAATATCGCAGCATCAGAAATCGCATCTCCCGAATACTTTACGGTATATGTGCCGTCGGTAGGTGTTTCTACTAACGGACAGCTATCGTCTGCATTCCAATGAGTTGCGCTGTTCTTGACCTGTATCGGCAAAAATGCCTCTGTGTCATCGTCAACGCCTGTTACATCAAAAGTAACATAGAACTCTGTTTTTCCTGCAAGCTGTGAAATAACCACACCTGTTCCAAAATTTGAAACAAGTTCCAGTTTTGCGTTATTGCTTGCTGTGGTGTTTTTCCAAGAGACGCTGTCCGGTGTGACAACATCGCTTGGAGCATCTGCGCCGTATGCCGTAAACGAAGAAACCGCTAACGATGATACTGCGACTGTCGCGGCAAGAATGCCGCTTAAAATTCTTTTGAATTTCATTTTAATACCTCCCAGATTTGTTTTAGCATCGAATAGTAAATAACTATAAAACTAAAATATCATACTTTTAGGTAAAAATTCAATAGGTAATTCCCAACTGGTCAAAAATCTTCCCAACTGGTCAAATCGTGTTAGAATAATTAAACAAATCTAAACGATAATAAGAAAACGGAGGTACCTAAAATTACCTCCGTTTTACATATCTTACACATTTTTTAGCCATATCTCTGCGCAAAAGCTTCCGCACTTTTGCTCTGTATTAAAAAATCCGTTATATTTCCGAGCGATCTCACTTACTATTTTTGTACCCATCCCGTGATTTTTCTTATCGGTTTTTGTTGTTATAAGCTCAGTATTTTTTTCAATCATACTATCGTCGGCGGTATTTATCACCCTCACGACGAGATAAGCTTTATGCTGAAACATAACAAGCTTTATCCTGCGTTCTTTGTCAAGCTTTTCGCAGGCTTCTATCGCATTGTCAAGAAGGTTGAACAAAACCGAGCAAAGGTCGATATCGTCGACCTTTTGCTCAACGAAAGAAATCTCCGCCTCGGGTGTTATACCCTTTTCAGCGCACAGCCTGAATTTATCATTTATTACCGCATTGATAAAATCATTTGAAGTGTCGACATAAACATATATCTTCGACAGCTCCTGATTTGAATACTTTGACAAATACTGTTGTGCCTCTACTGTTTCTCCGCTTTTTAAGAGAGACAGTCCGACAGAGATGTGATTCTTATAGTCGTGCCTTATCTTAGCGATCTTATGCTCCTGTTCACTCAAATCGTCAATACGGCGTTTTTGTTCATCGATCTGATATTTGAGCCGCGCAAGGTCGCTTTTATTTTTAGTAGCTTTGCGATGAAATATTACACATCCCACTATCAGCGTTACAACGAGAAGTATTGCAGGTACAATGGCAATAGCTCTAAGGACCGCCATATTACTAAGCATTTTCTGCAAGGTCTTAAACCCAGCTCTCAGATAATTTTGAGAGATACATCAGCTTGTCCTTAACCTCTTTGACCCTATGCTTACTAAGCGGAAGAGTGCTGTGATCATCAAGAATCACGCTAGCGGATTTTACATAGTAGATATGCCTGGAATTCACAAGATAGCTTTTATGTATTCTTATAAATCCCACTGACTTCAGTTCACTTTCGAGATCCTGAAGTGATTTTTTTACAATAATCTTTTTGTCACCCATATGCAAAAAAACATTGTGGCTGTAAACATCGAAAAACAGAATATCGTCAATTCTAACAGGGATCAGTTCTCCATTCAGAGTGACCTTTAAAATCTGAGTATTGCTTTTATAAAGCTGAAGCGCAGCGAAAAAGGCTTCGTATAGTTCTTCTTTATACCTGTTTTTACGGATAAAGCGAAATGGTCTGAATACAAATGAGCGATAAACATAGCTTTCATGACTAGAAACAAAAATAATTGTTACTTTATCATTTACTATTCTAAGTTTTTCTACGATCTGAAATCCACAGATCCCGGACATTTCAATATCTAAAAACACAATATCATATGGGTTTTTTAGATACTCTTCATAAAAATCGAGCGAATCCGAATATGACTCTACAATCATATCTGCTTCTGTCATTGTGACTAGAGCGTCTACCGATTTACAGAAATTCTCCATAAAGTCCGCATCATCGTCACAAATAGCGGTTCTAATCATTTTAAATTTCCTCCAAATTATACACATTACACATTATACTCATACGAATAGCCATAAAAACAGCTGTATCCTCCTTTCGACAAAAAAACGCAGTACGCAAAAAAGCATACTACGCCCTATGTCTTACACAATTAAGGTAATTTTTTTGTACAGATATAGTTGATAGGTAAAAATACCCCCCCCCCGTTTAATGTTTTAACAAAAAACGATCTGTACATAAAACTCACCTCTTACCGTAATGATAATTATAACTATTCGACGATGAATAAATAATAGCACTTTATATAAAACTAGTCAAGAGGTATTTAAAAATTTTGTCGAATTTTTTATATAGAAATTTTTTACTCGTAATCTACAACATCAACCCATCGAAGCAAAAGCTCTCTTTCCTCGGGCTTTCCTTTTACCGATTGTGATGCGGCAACGATAGGCATCCACTGCTGAACATACTGCTTAGCGGTGTCGCTCTTTTTACAAAACAGATCAAGATACTTATCAGCAAGTTCTGTCTGACCGCTTAAAACAAACAGGAGATAGGTTCTCGCCGCATCTGCAGAGGCATTACCCTGTGTTGCGTGAGACCAGTCCAGTATGTGCATTTCTCCGTCGGGAGAAACAATAATATTTGAGGGATTAAAGTCACCGTGACACACCTTATTGTGCTTCGGCATAGCGTCAAGTCTTGTATGGAGCTCGTACCTTGTAGTAGCATCGAGATCAGTCTGAGATATTTTAGACTGCATCTTATCCTTGAGTTTATTAAGATTAAAGCAGGTCTTAGACTGTACCTCAAGCTGAAGATCTACAAACATTTCAAGATACTCATCTGTCTTATCCGGATTCTCCTCCATAAGCTGTGCGAGAGTTTTTCCCTCTACATATTCCAATACAATAGCCCATTTACCGTCTATTTTTTTAACCTCTAAAACCTTCGGAATATTAAGACCGGTTTCCTCAATTCTCGCAGTGTTCAGAGCCTCGTTAAGGATGTCATATTTCTTATATTCCTCGTTAAAAACCTTGACTGTTGTATTTTTATACTTATAGATAGTCTTGCTTTCTCTTTCAGCCAATACCTTTTCAAACTCCATAACCGTATCCTCCTTTTATATAAATATGAATTACTTTCCGTAATAAGCCTTAAGGTACATTTCCTTGATCTCCTTCATAAGAGGATACCTCGGATTAGCGCCTGTACACTGGTCATCAAAAGCGTCCTCGACCATACTGTCAAGTGTATCAAGGAAGTATTTCTCATCAACACCGTAATCCTTGATAGTCTTTTTGATTCCGACCTTATCCTTAAGCTCTTCGATAGCCTTTATAAACTTTTCAAGGGTTTCCTCATCATCTTTACCGCATATTCCGATAAAGTGTGCACATTCGGCATATCTTTCAAGAGCGTGCGGATACTGGTACTGTGAAAAAGTACCCATTTTTCTCGGAGCTGTTGCAACATTGTATCTCATAACCTCTGTGATAAGAAGAGCGTTTGCAACACCGTGAGGAAGGTGATGATATGATCCGAGCTTATGCGCCATAGAGTGACAAACACCGAGGAAAGCATTTGCAAACGCCATACCTGCCATTGTGGAAGCATCCGCCATCTTTTCTCGCGCTATAACATCAGCGCCATTTTCATACGCAGTCGGGAGATAGGTGAATATATTCTTTATCGCCTTGAGCGCAAGTCCGTCAGTATAGTCGGTCGCCATTACCGAAACGTAAGCCTCAAGCGCGTGTGTAAGTGCATCAATTCCCGATGCGGAGGTGAGCCCCTTAGGCGCACTCATCATATTGTCCGTGTCTATGATCGCCATATTCGGAAGAAGCTGATAGTCCGCAAGAGGATATTTTGTTCCGGTTTTTTCATCGGTAATTACAGCAAACGGAGTAACCTCAGAGCCTGTACCTGAAGAAGTCGGGATCGCGATAAAATATGCCTTTTCTCCCATTTTGGGGAAGGTATAAACTCTCTTTCGTATGTCAATGAACCTCATCGCCATATCCATAAAGTCAGCATCAGGATGTTCATATAAAACCCACATTATTTTTCCTGCGTCCATAGCCGAGCCTCCGCCCATAGCTATGATACAATCCGGTTCAAAAGCAGCCATTGCTTTTGCTCCTTCGGTTGCATTTGCAAGAGTCGGGTCGGGCTGTACGTTTGAAAATGTCGTATGAACTATACCCATTGAGTTAAGCTTATCCTCGACCGGCTTTGTATATCCGTTTTTATAAAGGAAGGAGTCGGTCACAATAAACACTCTCTTCTTTCCGAGAACATTTTTTATCTCGTCAAGAGCTACCGGCATACAACCCTTTTTAAAGTAAACCTTTTCAGGTGTCCTGAACCAAAGCATATTCTCTCTCCTCTCGGCTACTATCTTTGTGTTTAAAAGGTGTTTAACCCCAACATTTTCGGAAACGGAATTTCCTCCCCACGAACCGCAGCCAAGTGTAAGTGACGGAGCGAGATTAAAGTTGTAAAGGTCACCGATTCCTCCGTGAGAGGACGGAGTGTTTACAAGTATTCGGCAGGTCTTCATCTTAAGTGCAAATCTGTCAATCTTTTCTTTCTGTGTGACTGCATCACAGTAAAGTGAAGAGGTATGTCCAAAGCCTCCGTCCTGAACCAGTCTGTCAGCCTTTTGCATAGCGTCCTCAAAATCCTTTGCCTTATACATAGCAAGTACTGGAGAAAGCTTTTCGTGTGCAAATTCCTCTGATATATCAACAGAAGTGACCTCACCGATCAGTATCTTAGTCTCCGGATCCACTGTAACGCCTGAAAGCTCTGCGATCTTTGCGGCAGGCTGTCCTACTATCCTCGCATTAAGTGAACCGTTTATTATCATCGTCTTTCTTACCTTATCAGTCTCAGCCTTTGTGAGGAAATAACAGCCTCTCGCTTTAAACTCTTCCTTTACCGCTGAATAAATATCCTTTAAAACTATAACCGACTGCTCAGATGCACAGATCATTCCGTTATCGAATGTTTTTGAATGTATTATAGAGTTTACCGCAAGCTTTATATCAGCGGAACCATCTATAACAGCAGGGGTATTTCCCGCACCTACTCCTAAAGCGGGCTTACCGCTTGAATAAGCCGCCTTTACCATTCCGGGACCACCTGTTGCTAAAATTATATCCGCCTCTTTCATAACGGTGTTGGTAAGCTCCAACGAAGGAACATCTATCCACGCTATGATACCCTCGGGTGCGCCGGCTTTTACCGCCGCCTCAAGTACGATCTTTGCCGCCTCAATAGTACATTTTTTTGCTCTCGGGTGAGGAGAAATTATAATAGCGTTTCTCGTCTTAAGAGCTATAAGTGTTTTAAAAATAGCGGTAGATGTAGGGTTAGTAGTAGGGATAACTGCGGCGATAACTCCGATAGGCTCCGCAATCTTTATAGTACCAAACTCCTCGTCACGCTCTATTATACCACAGGTCTTTGTATTTTTAAATGCATTGTAAATGTGTTCTGCCGCATAGTTATTTTTAATGACCTTATCCTCAACGACTCCCATACCCGTTTCTTCAACTGCCTGCTTTGCAAGAGGTATTCTCTGTTTATTCGCAGCAATAGCGGCTGCTTTAAATATTTCATCTACCTTTTCCTGAGAAAAGGTTGCAAATTCTGCTTGTGCCCGTCTAAGCTCCGAGAGTCTTGACTCAAGAGCCTCAACGCTGTCTACAATATCATAGATCCTTTTATCGGTTCCTTTTTCGCTGTTCATATTTATCTCTCCTGTTCAAAATAGTCTTTCTTTAAATATCATTGTCAAAAAATCGCAATATATCCTTTAGTAAAATTCCATAAAGATAATGATATTATCACATATTACATTATACAATATTTTCCTGTTTTTATCAACAAATATTTACTCTTAAACCTGACTTTTAAATGTATTCTCTGTTTTACCTAAAAATACTTTACTTTCGTCTTGATTTAATGTGTTTTTCGGCGACATTTTTTAGCCGTCCAAATCGTAAAAAGACATATCATTACCGCGAGAACACTTCCAGAGGTATCTATCAAAACATCTCTTAAACAGCCGTATCTTCCCTCTACAAAAAGCTGATGTATCTCATCACTCACAGCATAAAGCGCACAAAACGATGCCGCAATAACTGCCTGTGCCATCCTTTGTTTCTTAAAAAGATACCGTAGATCCCTCAACGAAATGAAGCTCAGCACGCCAAGAATGAAATACTCAATAAAGTGTGCAGATTTTCGTATAACGAAATCAATGCTCTGTAAAAACCCAAAGCTTGATAACAGCTCACCCGATGACAGGTCAAGTCCGAATATCGTATTTAAAACATCTATTACAAAAAGCGTTTGTTCATCCGACTCGTAATCAGGATATGATGAAAACAGAAATATAACAATCAACCACAGTGCCGTCAAGACCCAGATAACTATGTTCGCCGCAATATGCTTTTTATCTCTTTGACTTTGCAAACTCAATTAACTCCTCATTCTTATTTTCCAACCTACCTTCTGAAATTGCTGTCGTCATTTCATCGAGTATTTGTCCTATTTCTTTTCCGAAAAAGCCAAGCGATAGAAGATCGTTTCCGTCAATTTCAAGGTCCGATTGCTTTACCGCAAGCTGTGAACACAAAAACTTATCACCGCACTTTTTAAGCTCATAAAGAGAATTTAGCTTTTCCTCTCTCATATACTCGGATTGTGCCAATGTATCGGCGAATCTGACCTTAATATAGTCATTAAAAAAACCTTTGTCATAATCGTACTTTTTTAACAGACGGCGCATTGTTTTTTCGCTCTTTTCAACTCTGTTATCGTGCTCCCCGATAAGAGAAAGAATGTAGCTGAGTTCCTTATTTGAAATTCTGAGAGATAAAAGAGCTCTTCTCGCAATTTTCACGCTTTCAATCGGGTGGGTTTTAAAATGTGTAACGCCTAAGCAGTCGGTACTCAGGACAGAAGGCTTTCCTACATCGTGAAAAAGCATTGTAAGACGCAGAAACGGTTCAGGTTCGATATTAGACACGCTTTTCACCGTATGGGTATAAACATCGAACATATGGTGCGGAGTATTCTGATAAACATTAAACATCTGCCTTATCTCCGGAACAGCTACCGCTATTATCTCTTTGTATTTTAACAGTACCTTTTCAACATTCTTGCCGCACAGTATTCGTAAAAGCTCATCTCTTATTCTCTCGCGGGAAACATATCTTAAAAGCCATCTGTTCTTATATAAGCTTTCTTCCGTTTCTTTTTCTATATTAAAACCGAGGCACGAACAAAACCTTAGCGCACGCATAATTCGCAGCGCATCCTCTTTAAAGCGTTCATCAGGCTTGCCTACTGCCCTTATGATTCTATTTTTTATATCCTCAGTACCACTGAACGGATCAATAATTTTTTCACCATCACAACAGATTGAATTTATAGTAAAATCACGCCGTTTTAAATCTTCATCAATGCTTTTTACAAACCTTACATTTTCAGGTTTACGATGCAGAATATACGCATCCTCCTGCCTGAATGTTGTAATCTCAATATTGTTTCCATCAAGTAAGACAGTTACCGTTCCGTGACTTAGACCTATATCATAGGTTTTACAGTCTGAAAACACAGCCTTCACCTCATCGGGTAAAGCATTGGTCGCTATATCTATATCCTCCGGTGTAGTACCCAGAATCAGGTCCCTTACACATCCGCCTACGGCGTAGGCATAAAAGCCGCTGTTATTAAGTAACCTTATTGCTTTTTTTGCTGTGTTCGGTAGAACGATATCCATTTTCTCACCGCCGTGTGAATTTATTTTTTTACTCTGGCAAAACTATTTTTATGAACGCTTTGCATTATTTTTCTGCCGTAATTTCAGCAGTTACTTTGTTTTTGATAACCTGTGTGATAAATTGTCCTGTATTGAGCTTTATATCTCTTGTACCGTTTTTATACTCGCTCAACAAGTCTTCAGGATTTTTTTGTTATATAAAAATGTCCTTGCTGTTTTTTTTTAGTTACTATTTTCTGTCCTTTTGCTTTCTTTTAAAGCTTTCATCTCTTTTAGATCTTCCTGATGTGGTCGGAGCTATAGTTTCATTTTTTGCAACAGCCGTAACCGCACTTCTAACTGCGACTATACATTTGCTTCCGACTGCGGTGATATACCGCTTTTCAAAACGAAGGATATTTGATGGCGTATGCTACTCTGCGATGTTTACATTGGGCGAATTCTTTGTTTCGTCAGCCATTCCGGTAGGAGTTCCGATAACCTCTGTTTCACTGTCACTCGTTTCATTTACTCCGTTTATACAAAGCGCATCTGTTTTCGGATGTCTATTTCTTACATTTATAACAGTAGTGATAAATGCACTGTTTGTATCCATTTTATCTACACGCTTTATTAGTGCAAAATCGCTTCTTTCCGGATTGTTGATAGTCCTTATATTTTTTTGCAACACTCTCTTCGGTACAATAAGGATAAACACCTTCGATATGTCTGGTGAAACATTAAATGTCTCGGTTTTACAGACAGATAAATCAGGTCTTTCAAAGTGGGCAAATAACGGATTATCATCATTAAGCAATTACAGTTCCTTTTTAAAAAGCATAAAAAATTCTGATATGATATTTTTACCCGAAACGGCAATAACCCGTTCGCTCGATGATATTTCACAAACAGGTGAATTAAACGAGCTGGTAAACAGCACTGACGCTGAAATACTTAGCGGGATTTTTTACAGTGAAAACGGAAAAACCTACAATGCTTACTGCGCCTTTACAAAAGACAAAACAGCTGTTTATTTAAAAAATATACTGGTACCGTTCGGCGAATTTACATTTTTCGGAAACAAGCTTTTCGATGGCACTGACAGCCTTTCATCCGCAAAAAACATCTCAGCGCTTTATGCAAAAAATGCAACCGTAGCAACAGCAATCTGTATTGAAAGCATTTATCCGAAGATCATACGGCGACAGGTGGCACAGGGCGGAGAAATAATCGCTGTTGCGACAAACGACTCGTGGTTTGAAAATACACACCTGCAAAGGCTCCACCTAAGACACTCTGTCTTAAGAAGCGTTGAAAATTCCCGCTATCTTGTAAGATCTGCAAACTCTGGAATATCGGCTATAATATCGCCGCTTGGCAAAAAAATAGCAGAGCTTCCCGAGGGCGAAAGCGGAACAATAAATGCACAGATCGTTAAGCTTTCAAATAAAACGCCCTACACCGTCCTAGGAAATATATGGATAATAATAGTCGCAGCGCTGTTTTTATATATCGCCTTTATTGATTTCAAACAAACGAGCAGAATAAGGCTTTTTAAGCTCGACTTCTAATGCGTTTCCCTTAAGCTCATAATTCCAATCGCAATACTGCGGATACAATTTTTTAACACTTTGTGCGTTAAAATCAAGAGGAAGCATTACCCTGTCATCCTGTCCTTCTCTTCTCCATACCGCAAGATATGCTTTATCTCCGCAATCAAGTCCAAGTGAAAGAAAATCATCTTTAAATGTAGAAAAGCCGAGACTCCAGAACGGAACGGAATTTTTAATATCCTGTCTTATTGATTTATAAACTGAGATACCCTCTTTTACTAATGCTCTTAGCTCTGGTGAGATCTTTGCAAGATGACCCGACTGATGTATACGCAAAAGCATTGCGCTTACCATATTAAATACGACCTCTTCTTTGTCTCCACTGTTCATCGGATAACTCCATACGGCTGCCTGCTCCGGTGTTACGGCGGAAGGGGAATTTGCCGCTATCGTACAGTTAAGCTTATAGTCTGCCTGATCAGATGTAGACTGAATAGAGCAGCGTGATAGCATCGCATAATCTATTCTCATTCCGCCTGATGAACAGTTTTCTATTATAAGCTCCGGATACTTTTTAAAGGTTTTGTCAAGCCAAGAAATATATGCCCTCTGGTGACCTAAAAGTCCATCTCCGTAAGAATCGGCATACTTTTCTGTTCCTATTCCCGGCTCTATATTATAGTCGATCTTTAAATAACCTACTCCGTAATCTGTTATTAGTCTCTCGATAGTCTCATCAGCAAACTTTATGACTTCAGGGTTTCTGAAATCAAGCTGATATCTGCTTCTGTCGTAAACGCGTTTTCCGTGTCTTATAAAGAACCAGTCATCAGGCACCTTTTTTGCAATAGGACAGTTTATTCCCATAACCTCAAGCTCTATCCATATGCCCGGAATAAGCCCTTTTGACCTTATATAGTCGGTTACCTTTTTAAGTCCGTTAGGAAAACGCTGTCTTGATTCCTTCCACTCACCTACGCTGTCCCACCAATATCCGTCAGCATACCAACCCGCATCTATACAGAAATACTCACAGCCAACTTCAGCGGCTGCGTCTATCAAAGGATATTCCGCCTCTTCGGTAGGCCATGCCCAAAGGCAGTTCATATAGTCGTTAAAAATAACTCCGAGAAACTCATTATCGTCATTTTTTCGCCTTATTTGCCTTCGATATTTAGTAAGCTCTGCAAAAGCGTTGTCTATTTTTCCCATACACGAGCCGACCGCGCAAGGTACGCTTATGAAGCTTTCGCCGGGCTTAAGCTCTTTAGACCAGTGAGAATAAATCTCATTTGGTCCTGATGTATTAAGATAAAGATGTCCCTCGCTGTCGGCAATTTCCCAATGCCAAGAACCGTTATTTTCTATCTGAAAAAAAAGATTTGAGTCGGTTTCGTTATTTTTTATAACAGCCATAGGAAGAAATTCCTTTGTAGACCAGTTTCCGACATTTGAAACCCTTATCGGCTTTGAAGAATGCTGTTCAAGCGCTTCCATACACTCATCAACACCAAGATCCGAAAGAGAATACTTTCTCCATTGCATTTCACGATACCAGGAGTTGTGAGGGATATAGACCTCCATCTTTTCGTCCTGAGACTTCTCTCCCTCCTTTTCTATTCCGGAAAGGTTAAAGGACGAAATATATTCTATTGTCTGAGACTCATTACCGTTATTTGTTATCTCGGTAACAAATCTCGCAACGCTGATACCGTCATAAAACTGAATGCTTGTAGCAGTTTCAATTCCGGTTTTTTCGTCACATAGATATATTTTTAAAACTCTGCCCTTTTCGTTTCTTGTATCGTCCATTCCACGATATTTCATTCTGTATCCGGGAGCAGTTACAATATACTTGTTTCCATGGCGTTCATAGGGACGGTCAAATCCGGCTGCATTAAGCTCTAAAAACTGAAAAGCTTTTTTGTGTTCGGGTTTTCCCAAAGTTTTTTCATCAAACTCAAGACAGGAAAAATGTAAAAGTAAAAGCTGCTGCTCATCAGTTATCTCAAATACAAGGTTAATGTTATTTTCCGTGATTTCAATTCTTTTCAAACTAATCATCTCCATAATCAAATAAATAAAAAATCAATAATTTCCAATTTTAATTTTATCACATCATATAGCTTTTTTCAATAATCAAAATGTATATTTTATCTTCTGACGCAAAATATATCTGATGAAAAGAGTTTTTATTTACTGCATATAAGACTTTGCTTAAAGCTACAAGAAGTCTTATAGGGCATATGCTCTTGCAGTACATTAAACAAAACGAGGCTGTCGCTTCGTATGTAAAAGCTTTTCAGAAAGGTGATATTGATATGAAAAAACTATTGGCTATTATGCTTTCGTCCGTAGCTTGTATCCTTTTGCTTGCAGGCTGCAAAAACAACGATGGCAACAGTAAACAGGACAACGACTCCTCTTCAAGTACAACCTCAACTACAACTACAACAACTACTACAACGACAACAAAGCAGGATGACTCAAGTGATACAGATTCCGACAGCGATTACAGAGGAGAATATAACAATGACGGAAACACAGATAAAGACGATGTGAAAGACGATGAGGACGAGCTTTCATCTGATGCAGCAGACATAGGCGATGATATTGCGGACGGCGTAAAGGACGGAGTAGACGGTGCAAGAGATGCTGTCGACGATATCCTTGATTAAACAAAAAGCAGGCAGTTTATTTTAACTGTCTGCTTTTGTTATTTGGCTTTAGTAATTTATCTTGTCTAAAATCCCACTTAAAGCCGCGATGACCACTCCGTAGTTAGACATTTTTACACCCTGTGCCTTTGCCCTGTCAATTCGTGACATTACATATTTTCTGTTAAACATACACGCTCCGCACTGGATGACAAGATCGTAACCGCTTAAGTCATCGGGAAAGTCTGACCCGGAAACGAAGTCGATCTTAAGACTGTCTCCGAGCCTTTTTCTTAAAAGCCTCGGAAGCTTTTCTCTTCCTATATCCTCACTCAGCGGTGCATGAGTACAGCATTCTGCAATTAAAATTCTTGAGTTCTCATTGAGGCTGTCAATAGCCTTTGCGCCTTCGATATAGTAGCTTAGGTCCCCCTTGTATCCTGCGAAAAGCGTAGAAAAAGATGTCAGCATACTCTTTTCAGGCTTTTTTTCATAAACAGTTTTAAAGACCTGAGAATCAGTGATTATAAGCTTAGGCGGCTGTGAAGCAGCTAAAAGCGCATCGTCCAACTTATCTGTCGTACAGCAAGAAACTATACACTTTTTATCAAGCAGTTCCCTTAAGGTTTGTACCTGCGGAAGAATAAGCCTGCCCTTTGGCGCTTGAATATCCTGCGGCATAACGAGAAGCACCGTATCTCCTTCGCCGCAAAGAGAACCTGTAATACTTCCGCTGTTATAGTCCTCCGGCAAAAGTCTTACAAGAGTCTCTTTAAACTTATCTACACCCTCTTTTGTCCTTGAACTTAAAACTATCGGTGTTTTATTAAATATTTCCTTTATCCTTTGTACATAAGCGCCAATGTCTTCAATCTCGTCTGCTTTTGATACACAAAGCATCACAGGAGTTTTTCTTTCATTAAAATACTTATACCACTTGGCCTCATATTTGAAATCGTTTCCGCTTATAAGGATAACGGCTATATCCGTTTTTTCCGCAGCAATTTTGGTTTTTTCTACTCTTATTTCCCCAAGCTCGCCTATGTCGTCAAAACCGGCAGTATCTATAAGAACACAAGCCCCCAGAGGAAGTATCTCCATAGACTTATATACAGGGTCAGTGGTCGTTCCGGGGGTATCCGACACTATTGAGATTTCCTGTTTAGTAAAAGCATTTATAAGACTTGATTTTCCGCTGTTTCTCTTTCCAAAAAAGCCTATATGGATCCTGTTTGCTCTTGGTGTCTCATTGAGTTTAGCCATAAGCAAAATGCCTCCTTAAGAAATTAAAACCGAAAATCGCGCTCTCCGTTTTGAATCTTTTCTATATTTTCAGTTGCTATACGCCTTGTTTTCTCATTAGGAATTTTTAAAAGCTGCTCTTTTATTAGTGCCTCGCCTGCTTTTTTTGTATCATCACTGGCGTAGTCCATAAGATACTCTTTGAGTGTCATAAGGGCATTAGGCTGACAGCAATTTGCTATCTGACCGCTCTTACAGAGTGACATAAACCTGTCTCCGGTTCTTCCCTCTCGGTAACAAGCGGTACAAAACGACGGAATATATCCCATCTTCAAAAGCCAGTTTACGACCTCGTCTAATGTTCGTCTGTCTGAAATGTCAAACTGTGCCGAGTTCTCCTCTTCAGGTTCTTCCTCAACATATCCTCCGACACTGGTCCTTGAGCCGCCGGAAATTTGTGAAATACCAAGCTTTAAAACTCTTTCTCTTGTCTTTTGGGATTCCCTTGTAGATATTATCATTCCGGTATACGGTACGGCAAGCCGTATAACAGCGACTATTTTCTCAAATATCTCGTCTGAGATCGCATTCTCAAAGTCCTCTTTTTTTATGTCATCAGCCGGACATATTCTAGGTACGGATATTGTGTGAGGACCTACTCCGTGAGCTGCCTCAAGGTGCTCTGCGTGCATCAAAAGACCTAAAAAATCATAACGGTATCTTTCAAGCCCGAACAAAACGCCTATACCAACATCGTCAATACCGCCCTCCATAGCTCTGTCCATTGCCTCGGTGTGATAAGCATAATTGTGCTTTGGTCCTGTCGGGTGAAGCTTTTCATAATCCTCCTTGTGGTATGTTTCCTGAAACAGGATATATGTGCCTATACCAGCCTCTTTGAGCTTGCGATAATTTTCAACAGTAGTGGCGGCAATGTTTACATTCACGCGCCTTATCGCACCGTTTTTATGCTTGATACTGTAAATTGTCTTAATGCTTTCAAGAATATATTCTATCGGATTATTTACAGGGTCCTCTCCCGATTCTATCGCAAGTCTTTTGTGTCCCATATCCTGAAGAGCAATGACCTCAGCCTTTATCTCATCCTGTGTAAGTTTTTTTCTCGTTATAGTTTTGTTGCAGTGGTGATACGGACAATATGTACATCCGTTTACACAGTAGTTTGAAAGATAAAGTGGCGCAAACATAACTATCCTGTCACCGTAAAGACGCTCCTTTACATAAATTGCGCTTTTTCTTATCTCTTCTTCTACCTCGGGAATATCACATTCAAGCAGTACCGCTGCCTCACGGTGAGTAAGCCCCTTGCAGTCCTTAGCTCTCTTTGCAAGCTCCATACACATATCCTTGTCATCCTTATGCTGTTTGGCATATTCAATGGTGTCAAGTATTTCCTTGTGGTTTATAAATTCTTCAGCCTTAAGTGATCTCTTATCGTACTTCATAATTTTCCTCCTTGGTTTTATTATGTTCAGTGCTTTGAATATACTGTTTTTGCACTTACTCCTTTTATCATTCCGAGCTTTCCTGACAGAGCTCCGATAATATCCGCATCCGCATCAACAGCAATACTTATGATGCTTATATTCTTATGCTTATACGGAACTCCCATCCGTGCAATTATATACTGAGAATACTCATGCAAAATCTTGTTTATTGAATCAGCCTGTGAAGGATCCTCAACTATTAGAGCAATCACAGCAACTCTTGTCTCCAAATACATACCCTCCTTTAAAAAAGAAAAATGCCCCTTTAATTAAAAGGGGACATAGTAATACTCGGCAATATACGGTTTAACAAAACCATATATTTTAAAAATATGGATTATCCCCTTTAGATTGGCACTAAGCCTTTCTGTCGGCAGCTAAATTTTAAAACTTTGCTTGCGGTCAAAATCTTTTTCCGCTTACAATTACATTTTAACATTTCGAGTGAAGTTTGTCAATAAGATCTGACATATATTTATAACTCTCCGGCGGTGCAGATTTATCCAATCGCCTTATATAACTAAAAGTAAAATCCTCACCCTTATATTTCAACATTAAAAGAAGATACTCAAGCATATCGCTTGTTCTCTTGTGTATCATTCTTGTATTTCTACTTTTTTCAAAATACATAAGCGCGCTTGAATCATCATATTTGTCGCCCATATATATTTTACTCGCGGCAACTCTGTCACAAAACATTTCTATTACATATTTTGTTGGCATCGGCGCGCCTTCGATTTTTCTGGTTTTCGGATTATAGTCGGTCCAATGCTCAAAATGGTGCTTGTTTATTCCCTTATGATGGATCCAAGCCTTTGAATAGCCATATGCCTCACGCTCACCTTCATTAGGGCTTCTGCTGCCCTGATAAAATCTTGCTCCTGCGATAAATTCTGTGGGGGTGTATTTTGAAAGGTCGTGCAAAAGCCCCCTTAACGGTATCCCCGCTTTAAAGCAATTTTTAATCACCTGATGTCTGTGGCGTGTTATAGTCAAAAAATGGTTTATTATCTGCATTATTGCCTCCGAAAAACACTTTGTAAAATTAGTATACCATATAATCAAAGCATTGTAAACACAAAAATACTGCCCCGAAATCATCGGGACAGTATCATTACTTATTTGTGTCGCTAACAACAATCGTTACAGGCTTTTACTTATCGTCTTTTCTTTTTCTCTTTAAGATAGCTACTGCACCGATCGTTGATATTAGTGCAAACATTGAAAGCGAAACCTCGGTCATCGCGCCGGTATTTACACTTGCTCCGAGCACTAACCTTCTTCGTGCTTCAATAAGCTCCTCCAAAACAGCCTTTATCTCGTTTTCGTCACCAGCTGCAAGAACCCTCTTTGCTCTTTCAAGAACTTCTATGTAAGCAGCCCAACTCTCCGGAGTATAGTCGCTTTCATTGAGTTCCTCAGACACATACCTTACAAGCTCATCTCTCGGATTCGTTGTTACCACCGGTGTGGTCGTCTGTGGAACTGTTGTAGTGGTTGTCGTAGTTGTTGTAGCCTCGGTTGTAGCTTCAGTCGTTGCCTCAGTCGTAACTTCAGTAGTTGCCTCGGTTGTAGCCTCAGTTGTGGCTTCAGTTGTTTCCTCAGTAGTTGCTTCGGTTGTGGCCTCAGTCGTAGCCTCAGTTGTGGCTTCGGTTGTAGCCTCAGTTGTTGCTTCGGTTGTGGCCTCAGTCGTAGCCTCAGTTGTGGCTTCGGTTGTAGCCTCAGTTGTTGCTTCGGTTGTAGCTTCAGTTGTTGCTTCAGTAGTTGCCTCAGTCGTGGTTTCGGTAGTTGCTTCAGTTGTGGCTTCGGTTGTTGCCTCAGTCGTGGCTTCAGTCGTAGCTTCGGTTGTTGCCTCAGTTGTAGCCTCAGTTGTAGCTTCGGTAGTTGCCTCGGTTGTTGCTTCGGTCGTAGTCGGTATAAGCTTATCGTCTATGATAAGTACATTGTTCTCGTCTACGCTTGCGTCATCTCCACTTACTACTGTTACCTTTCCTTCTTCGTCAACTGTGAATTCAGTTTCTGTCGCTGTTTCGTATCCGTCAGGTGTTATAGTTTCCTTTAAGGTGTACTTCTCTCCAGGGATTATGCCCTCTATCGTGTGCTTTTCTCCCTTCTTTGAAGTCCACTTGTCAACTTCGTTTCCGTCCTTGTCGTATACCGTAAGCTCTGCGTTCTCTACCTCTTCACTGTTGGTTACATCCCACTTGTCGATCGTTACATTCGTTACGCTGTTCTTTGCAGCTATCTCTACTGCCGTGTCCTTTGTATAGGTAAAGCTTCCATCTGCCGATGCTTTTCCGTTTACTTCTACTGTCAGCTTGTAACCCTTTGCGTCCTTCTCGACAAGCTTATATGTCTCACCGTCTTTATATTTCTTTCCGTCAAGTGTTATCTCGCTTCCCTGTGCTACTGTTACTCTGTCGATAACACTTCCTTTGTTATCGGTGATCTCAAACTCAAATTCTACATCAGGATCAGTTGTCTGCTCAATTCCGTCCTTTATGACCTTCTTTGTGAGTTTGATTCCCTCGTATTCAGTATTTGTAGCTGTGAACAGTATATCCTTTGCATACTTGTCATATGTAAACTCATACTCGCTCTTGCCATCGTCAAACGCTACATCGTATCCTTCTGCACCTGTTTCATAGATTACATACTTCACTCCATCGGTAAGACCTTTGATCTCCTTAGTCTGACCGTCCTTAAGCGTCAGTGTTGTAACTGCCTCAAGCTTGTTTGAAGCTTCTGCTATTACAAAGCTAAACTCCTTATCCGTCTCTTTTCCTTCTACGACCTTCTTAAGTGATGGGTTATAGGTCGGTTCAGTAGTCGGTTCTTCCGTTGGTTCAGTTGTGGCTTCGGTAGTTGCCTCAGTTGTTGCCTCAGTCGTAGCTTCGGTAGTTGCCTCAGTTGTGGCTTCGGTTGTAGCTTCAGTCGTTGCCTCGGTCGTAGCCTCAGTCGTAGTCGGTATAAGCTTATCGTCTATGATAAGTACATTGTTTTCGTCTACGCTTGCGTCATCTCCACTTACTACTGTTACCTTTCCTTCTTCGTCAACTGTGAATTCAGTTTCTGTCGCTGTTTCGTATCCGTCAGGTGTTATAGTTTCCTTTAAGGTGTACTTCTCTCCAGGGATTATGCCCTCTATCGTGTGCTTTTCTCCCTTCTTTGAAGTCCACTTGTCAACTTCGTTTCCGTCCTTGTCGTATACCGTAAGCTCTGCGTTCTCTACCTCTTCACTGTTGGTTACATCCCACTTGTCGATCGTTACATTCGTTACGCTGTTCTTTGCAGCTATCTCTACTGCCGTGTCCTTTGTATAGGTAAAGCTTCCATCTGCCGATGCTTTTCCGTTTACTTCTACTGTCAGCTTGTAACCCTTTGCGTCCTTCTCGACAAGCTTATATGTCTCACCGTCTTTATATTTCTTTCCGTCAAGTGTTATCTCGCTTCCCTGTGCTACTGTTACTCTGTCGATAACACTTCCTTTGTTATCGGTGATCTCAAACTCAAATTCTACATCAGGATCAGTTGTCTGCTCAATTCCGTCCTTTATGACCTTCTTTGTGAGTTTGATTCCCTCGTATTCAGTATTTGTAGCTGTGAACAGTATATCCTTTGCATACTTGTCGTATGTAAACTCATACTCGCTCTTGCCATCGTCAAACGCTACATCGTATCCTTCTGCGCCTGTTTCATAGATTACATACTTCACTCCATCGGTAAGACCTTTGATTTCCTCAGTCTGACCGTCTTTAAGCGTCAGTGTTGTAACTGCCTCAAGCTTGTTTGAAGCTTCTGCTATTACAAAGCTAAACTCCCTATCTGTCTCTTTACCTTCTACGACCTTCTTGAGCGATGGGTTATAGGTCTGCTTTTGCTTATCAACCATTGTGATTGTCGCTTCTTTATTGCTTATACCATCACCGTCAACAAGCTCACCGTTCTTGACCTCAAACGGTATTTCCTCAGCGGTTTCATATCCATCAGGAGTCTCCGATTCTACAAGAGTGTACTTGCCGTCCTCAAGATTTACACTCCAAGGCTGACCGTTTGTAACAGTTTCAAGAACAACTTTACCACCGGCATCCTTGATTTGCAGCTTTGCACCTGACACAGGTTTTCCGTTTTCATCGACTTTGTTTACACTTAACTTTATCTTGCTGTTTTCAATACTTACAATATCACCATACAAAACCTTTGTATATTCATCGCTATCCGAATTAAACGAGAAGTAATGCTTAGTGGTATCAAGTACATATCCTTGAGGAGCTTTTGTCTCTACAATATAATAAACTCCATCTGTTAAATAAATATCCCCGCTTTGTGTTACCTTAGCCTTACCTGTCTGATCGGTAGTTACCGTTGTAACTTTAGTTTCGACATCACCGTCAACTTTATATACATCAAATGTAGCTCCAGAAAGTACATTTTCAATGTCTTCTTCATCATATTTAAGTATTATGAATTCAGGAGTAACTCCGCTTGCACTTCCGCCACTTGCCTGGAACTGAACGCTGTCATCGGTCTCCTTTTTGGAGCTGTCATAGCCCTCGATCCAAGCAACATTTTTGAAAGACACTGTTTCTCCGTTTTTACCGCGGAAAACAACATCATATTCTATTATTACTGCGGTTGAATCGGGAACGGTTACAGAAAGTAACTTTTTGTCTGTGTCATATTTCTTTTTAATAGAAATGTCTGTTTTGGCGCTGTCGCCTTTAGCATAAACCTTTATAGATTCCAAATCCAAAGACATACCCGGCATAAGCTGATCCTTAACGACTATTTCGTCGTTATCCGACAGATCCGCGCCTACCGTATTTACCTCAAGCCTATAAGTACCTTTATATCCGTTGCTCTCAGAAGGATCCTTGCCCCAATCCTGAGTTTTATTACCTAACAAGTTCTTGCTGAGTATCTTCGGTTCAAATTCGTGAGTGATCTCACCGCTTCCAAGCTCTTTATTTCCCTGAGAAACTGTAGCCTTATTCGGGAGAGATACATTTCCGTCTTTTATATACTCTTTTTTGAGTCTTAAAGTATATCTAAGATCAAAAATCATTTGCACATTTTCAGGAGCAATTTCTGGAGTTGTTATCTTATAACCTATAAGCTTTCCGCTGCCATCCTTTACCTCCTGAATGTCAGTCACTTTGACCATATTGGAGTTCGGATTGTCGCCGCCTTCCCATAGTTCCCAGTCACCATTTCCCCAGATCAAGCAAACAGTATCAGTTACAAGTTCAAATTTATCTGTGTCAAACAGGTCTGTTATTACAAACGGCTCAGTTCCTAATCTCGCAGCTTTATCTCCGTTTATCCTTATAGCGTATCTGACTTCTGTACCTGACTCATCGTCATATACTTCATTTACATTGCCGTGTCTATAAACTGTCGGATTATCAAGCTTTTGAACCTTTACATCTTTTTCTTCTCTCTTTTGAACATATCCGGTTGCACTAGACTGATCAACCTTTTCGCCCTGATGAGAGTAAACATTGTTAACAGCCTGAGCCGTATTGCCGGACTCAACATAATTCCTTACTTCCTGAGGGATCTGTGTCTTATACTCAACGGTTATAACATACTTTGTATACTTGCCGTTAAGCGTTGACGCTTTAGCATCATCACCGTTAAAGTATACATAAAACTTTCCGTTGTCTTCTTTTAAAGTGTAAGGTACTTCTATAACCTTATCTTCTGTATTTTTCCAGCCGTTTTCACTTGTAGGTTCAACCTTTTGAGTTGCCGTAACACTAACCTTTAACGAATCACTGATAAGCTTATCGGTATACTGTTTACCGTTGATGGTGAATGTCTCAAGCGCATCTTCTAAATAATAAGGAATATTATCCAATTCGCCGGGGTTATTGACCGTAGCGGTTATTTTCCAGCCGAAATCGTTCCAACTGTCGCCAACAACAGTATTTTCCTTCTTTAACGAAGTTTCAATCTGTTGACCTACTATTCCTCCGGCGCTTCCGCTACCCTTATGTCCGTCATAGTCAGCGTCATTTGTAACTCTTCCATCAGATCCTACCTTAGAGGTATCTACGCTTGTTTTGTATTCAAACTCATAAGCTGCCTTTTCAGCATCTGCAGGGAATGTATAAGTGAACGATCTGCTGTCTGTTCCCATTGTAAGATTCTTATCTGTCCATTCAATCGTCTGCGGCGGTTCAATTCTGTTTCCGCTTTCGTCAAGCTTATACAGTTTGATCGGTGTATCCTTGTCATAAGTAAGCGCATCCGACTTTAGTGTGTCTGTAAAGGTCTTTTCTTTTACATCATAATAACCGTCACCGTTTATTTTTACCTTCCATGTAACGGTGCTGCTGTCCTTGTCATAGCTTCCGCTTTTTGACAGCCAATTATATTCTACATGATGACTCCAGTCAGGATAAGCGTTCTTCTGCTCGACCTGAACCTCCTGATTGTTATTGCCCTTATCTTGGAAGTGTCCGTATAATTTATTTGAAACATACTGAACAGATCCGTTAGCATTGTAAAAGCCCTCGTCTGTTACCTTAGCCTTATATTTTATAGTGTATTTATCGCCCTCGGACATCTCATTTATCTGAATGACATATTTAGAGCTATCACCGCTATTTCCATCAGAATAAATAGAGAAAAGGCTACGGTCACTTACAACCTGACCATCTTTATCGGTAATTGTAAAAGCATCAAAAATATCTCCGCCGTTTTCATCAACCAATGCAAGATATTTCTCCATTTCATCAGTTAAAACGACATTAGCTACATCACCGTATTTAGCTTCTACTGTGATTTCATAAGAAAGCTCGTGAGTATTTTTATCATAATCGGTGACTTTCTTATCGACATTAAGTTCAGCGCTGTTATCAAATGTAACATCAATAATAATATCGTCGCTAAACTTTAATTTATCCTTTGACGCTGACGCATCCTTACTAAATTCTGCGTTAAAGAAGAAATCAGCGTTGATTATTGCATTATTTGGATCTCTCAAGTATTCATCTTTAAATTTAATAGTAAGATTTCCGTCAGTATCGATTTCATAAGTAGCTGCTACTCTGTCACCGTCATTTATCTCGCCGGTTTCAGGGTTCTGAAGCTTCAATAAGCCCGGAAGCTTATATGTAAGCACTCCGTCATCCGGAAACTGCGGGGTTGGATTTCCTTCGCCAAATTCTACTTTAAATTTATACTTTCCGCCCGCTCTTACAGACACATCGCCCTCATCATACGGCTTATCCGTCGGTTTACCGGAAGCATCGTTCTGGTACACCGTGACATGCTTAATAAACGGTGTGAGATCAGAGCCTCCGTCTTCCGCAAACACAGTTGTCGCAAATGAAGACAAAGCTGTAGTAGCAGAAACTGCACACGCCAACAAAACTGCGGCAGCTCTTCTGAACAAACCCTTTTTCATAACTAAGTCCTCCTTAAAAGTTACATATATCTAGCAGTGCATTAAGGCACTGACCGCATAGTTACCTATTTAAATGATACCACTCATTAAAAAATATTTCAATAGCGGGATGAGAAAATATTTAATTTCTACGATTTACCCAAAACATTCAACCCGTTTTTGTATAATTTTTCATATCCTCATTTAATGCTTGTTTTTAGTATTATTTTTTAATGATGTACAAATCTAATATAGTTAAAATTTTTGCCTTGATTTCCTGTGAAGCTTTATAACTTTACAGTAGTACAAGTTTTATCAAAATAAAAATCCCGGCTAAACACCGGGATTTTCAATCTACTTAATTAATCGTTAATCGTCTTTTCTGCGCTTTATCAACGCAACCGCACCTGCGATCGTCAATACTGCGAATGCCGAAACCGAAACCTCGGTCATAGCTCCTGTATTTACACTATCGCTTGCACCTAAAACGAGCATATTTCTTGCAGCTATGAGTTCCTCAAGCACCTTTTTTATCTCAATTTCATCACCGGCACCCAAGACCATCTTAGCTCTTTCCAATACCTCCTGATAAACTGCCCATGCCTCAGGATTATATTGACTTTCGTCAAGCTCCTCCTCTACATATCTTACAAGCTCAACCCTAGGGTTTGTAGTTGTGGTTGTAACCGTCGCTTCAGGAGTAGTTGTTGTAGTTTCCTCTGTTGTAGTAGTTATCTCAGGGACAGTTGTTACCTGTGTAGTAGTTTCGGTCGTAGTTGTTGTCTCCGGAGTAGTAGTGGTTGCTTCTGATGTAGTTGTTGTAGTAACTTCCGGGGTCGTTGTTGCCTCAGTAGTGGTCGTTGTGGTTATCACCGGAGTAGTTGTTGTTTCCTCAGTAGTAGTTGTAGTAGTTGTCGTCGGAGTGGTTGTAGCCTCAGTAGTGGTTGTTGTGGTTGTCGTCGGAGTGGTTGTTGACTCCGTAGTGGTTGTTGTAGTTGTCTTTGGAGTAGTAGATGTTGTAGTTGTGGTAGTAGTCGTGGTGGTAGTTGTGGTTGTGGTAGTGGTAGTAGTTGTTGTCGTAGTAGTTGTAGTGGTCGATTTTGAAGTTGAAGTTGTGGTTGAAGGCTCGGTCGATGGCTCAGGTACTTTCGGGAGCTTACCCTTAAAGATCATAAAGTGCATCTCCGGACCTTGCTTAAGTGATTTTGAAATAACAGAACCATTCATATTGGAAGCGTCAAGAGAAACATTTGCCTTTGGCGCCATTATAGTACCCGAAAAGCTTCCCTTTGTTGCTATCGTTCCGCTGTAATCTCCGAAATTCCACAGAACATAATTAGCTTTATTGACCGAATTCCAGTCACCCTGAATCTTTGTATATATATCAAAGGTATCGCCTTCAATATTATTTACATTTATTATAACTGTCTTTCCGTCCGGGATTATCTGGTTGAATTCCCATCCCTGAAGCTGTTCGAGTGTCTGAAGGTCCTTACCGTCTATGTCAAAAACATATACACTGTCATTCTTGTCATCCGGCTCAAATCTTCCAGTCCATCTGCCGTTATCGTCAACAGCTTTCTTTGCGTTGACCTCTGTCTTAAGCCAAGCTCCAAGCTCAGACACACCGTCAAGTGCTTTGTCAAAATCAATGAACTGTTCATTCTTAGAAATGTCCGACTCATAAGCTATTGACTTTACACAGTTACCGGTTATTTTGCCGTTTAGATAAAATCCCTGTCCGGGTACAACATCTCCGATAGTGTTATCGTTGCCGACAATAAATAAATCGGTGCGTCCCGCATTAAATGAAACAAACGAGCCGTTTTTAAAGTTTCTTACAAACGATACATTTTTAAGATATTCCTCACCGTTGTTTGAAACAACATTTCCGTTACTCATCTGTATATCCGACCTGAAATTCTCGGACAGCATATTGTCAATAGCAACATTTCCTTCAACGTGATCGCATATAGCGCTGAAATCCTTAGTGAAAATCGAAAAGTCATTTAAATTCATAACCACTTCGTTGTCCGTCTGATAGCTTTCGCCAAACGAACCGTTGCCGGGATATGAAAACTTAACGCTTGTCACTGCGTCAGAACCATATGTAAATCCGGATACCGCCACCGATGCAGTCAGGACAAGTAAAGCTGACGAGAGCGAAATTATTCGTTTACTTGTTTTCATAAAACTTACCTCCTTACCGATAGATTAATTTCCATTTCTTATATATTATAGCAAGATTTTTAATATTTGTCAAACAACAAGTAAATTACATTAAATACAAATTAGTTAAAAAATAAAAGAAATCTCATTTATTTTTGTGCAATATGCATAATTATCAGATCGTGTTTTTGTAACATTGACCTAAAGCTGTTAGCTTGTGCAATTAAATCGTTTAACTGTGTAAATTTATTAACATAAATTTTACAATTTATTTCTGTTTCTATTAGTAAAAAGTAAGCTTTTTATCAATCTCTCGCATTTCCCTTAAGCAGTTTCCTGATCTCATTTTCTTTAGTGAGGCTCATAGCTCTTTCCGCAAGCGAATCGCACTCGGGAATCGTCCACAATGAAATGGTTTTTCTTGTCTGTAAAATACTTGACGGGCTGACAGACAGCTCTTTTAGTCCGAACGAAAGCCATAACGGTATCAAATTTATATCTGATGCCGCTTCTCCGCACATTGAGCACATTATCTCTTCTCTTTCAGCGCACTCAACTATACGCTTGATCGAACGCAGGACCGCTATATTATATGCCGAACAAAGATACTCAACCCTTGCGTTTCCTCTGTCCGCAGCCATTGTATACTGTGTTAGGTCGTTTGTACCTATGCTGAAAAAGTCAGCCTCCTTAGCCAATATATCAGCTATCTCCGTTGCCGCAGGGGTTTCTATCATAACTCCTATTTCGATGTTTTTATTATATTTTTCACCATCACTATCGAGCTGAGCCATTATATTTTTCACCATACATTTAACGATCAATAGCTCGTCAATGCAGGTTACAAGAGGTATCATCATCTTGATGTCACCGTATGCGGATGCGCGCAGGATCGCCCTGAGCTGTGCGTTAAACAGGTCTTGCCTGTCAAGACAAAGTCTTACCGCACGGTATCCTAAGAAAGGATTTTGCTCTGTTTCCGCTCCGAAATTTGAAACCTCCTTATCTCCGCCCATATCAAGAGTGCGGATTATTACAGTTCCCACGCCGGATAGAGCAGCTTCTTTATAAGCTTCAAACTGCTCCTGTTCATCAGGAAAGGTGTCCTTTCCTATAAAAAGATACTCGGTTCTGAAAAGTCCGACTCCTTCGCCGCCGAACTGCTTTACCTTTTCAGTTTCTTTTGGAACGCCTATATTTGAAAACAGCAAAATATCCTTGCCGTCTCCCGTTACGGTTTTTCTGTCCTTATATTTTATAAGCTTTTCTTTAGCTCTTAAGAATCTTTCTCTTTTCTTTAAATATCTTCTTATCTTTTCCTCATCCGGATTTAAAAAAGCCTCTCCCTTTTCACCGTCTATAATGACCGTATCGCCGTCTTTAATATCACTCAATATTCCCTTTACAGATAAAACCGCAGGTATACCGAGCGCCCTGGCAAGGATCGTCGCGTGTGAGGTTCTTCCGCCCTTCTGTGTCAAAAATCCGAGCACATTTTCGATTTTTATTTTAGCCGTCATCGAGGGTGTTAAGTCGTTAGCAACAATAATGCTGTCCGGCGGAAGCGAAGACATATTTTCCGGCTCGTTTCCTATTAGTATCTCAAGAAGGCGCTGTTTTACATCTCCGACATCAGTAGCCCTCTGACGCATAAGCTCATCGGAAATAGCCGAGAACATATCAATAAAGTTATCTAAAACAGTTTCTACCGCCTCTTCGGCGCACTTTCCGGCGTCAATAAGCTGTTGTACCTCTGAATTAAACGCCGGATCGTCAGCTATCGCAATATGTCCCAAAAGTATGTCAGAATCCTTTTGACCTACCTTTTTCTTCATATCCTCCGCCATTTTCGAGGTCATATCTTTAAAGCGTTTTAGTGCCGTCTTGAATCTGAAGGCTTCCGTCCTTGCGCTTCCGATCTTTTTGTGTTTATAGTTTATATCCGTTTCTTTTACTATTACGGCTCTTCCTACCGCTATGCCGTCAGAGCCGCCTATACCTTTATATTTGTTCAAAATAATCCCCCCATATCCCGGATCAAAGTGTTTTTAAAACATCATCTATCAGCTTTCTATCGGCAAGTGTTTTTGAAAACGCTGTCGCTCCTCCCGCAGCAGTGGCAAGCTTTAACGCACAGTCGTAATCCTTTGTCTTTAAATATCCCGCCAAAAATCCTGCTACCATAGAATCTCCGGCGCCAACCGAATTTACGACCTCGCCTTTTGCAGCGTTTATCCTGTGGAGCTTACCGTGCTCATCTATCAACAATGCCCCGTCTTCTGCCATAGACACAAGTACATTCTTAGCGCCAAGCTCCTTGAGGCTTTTTGCTGCCTCGGTTATTTCAAGATCCGTCTCTATTTTATGTTTAAAAATATCTCTAAGCTCATAAATATTAGGCTTTATCAAAAAAGGTCTATACTTTAGTGAGCTCAACAACAGCTCGTCAGAAGCATCAACGACAATAAGCACTTCCTTATATTTAAGTCCTTCAAGTATTTTTTCGTAAATGTCAACGGAAACTCCAAAGGGGACACTCCCCGCAAGAACCAGTATATCACCCGATACAAGCCTGTCGAGCTTACTTAACAGCCTATTTAAAGCATCATCGTCTATCTCAGGGCCCGATGCATTTATCTCTGTTTCATCCTCTGATTTTAACTTTATATTTATTCTTGTCATTCCCTTTTCAAGATGTACAAAATCACATTTTATTCCCTTTGACTCGATTTCTTTTTTTAATGCTTCACCTAAAAATCCTGCCGTAAAGCCAAGAGCCACACTTTCTACTCCAAGCTCATTTAAAACAGCTGATACATTTATTCCCTTTCCGCCGAATGTTACGCTTTCCTCAGATGTCCTGTTAGTCATTCCCATCTTAAGCTCATCCACCCGCAAAACATAGTCCCACGCAGGATTAAAGCTGATCGTATATATCATAAGCGCACACCCTTTCGATTTCCTATTTCCAATTTTAACACCTTACTGTGACATTGTTAACCTTTTTTCACCGATTGTTTATTATTATCTACCTTTTGCACAATCTGCTTTATCTGTTTTTGTGCAAATTATACTCAAGAAAATAAAATTTGTAAACTAAAATCTGATAAATAATCTCACATTTATTTTTCTCTGTTTTTAGTATAAAAAACTTTTTTTGTTATACTCTCTACTAACAGCGTCTTTTACCAAAAAAATGTACGCAAACGTACATTCTTCATAAAATATCTTATGTTTTGTAACGAAATGTTTACAATATTCATACCCTATTCACATTTAACCGCTTGATCGGCTTATGGTACTTTCCCCCTCAAAAGAGAATTTATATTTTTTGTGCATCCTTTAAAATCATAAACCGTACACTTGAAATACACTTTAAAAAGTGGTAAAATACAGATAATAAGTAAGAGAGGATATTTTTTATGTCTCAGATGAAATTCGATCTTCACTGCCATACCAAGGAGGGATCTCCCGACGGCAAGGTCTCTGTTTTTGAATACGCAAAAATTCTAAAAGACAAGGGCTTTGACGGTATGCTCATAACCGATCACGACAGCTACCGTGCCGCCCGCATATGGCAAAAATCAAAGGATAAACAATTACCGAATTTTTGCGTTTTAAAGGGAATTGAATACGACACCGTCGATCACGGACACTTCATAGTAATAATGCCGGAAGGAGTGGATCTCAAAGTTTTTGAGATACGGGGAATGAGACTTAAAACTCTTATAAGTATTACACATTTTTTTGGCGGCATAATAGGTCCTGCGCACCCATACGGCGCAAAATTCCTTTCACTTATGAAGGGAAAGGAGTCTAAATATAAAAAATATCTTTCACAGATTGACTTTATTGAGACATTTAACACCTCAGAATACATATCTGATAATGAACAAGCTTTAAAGCTTGCTAAATCCTGGCAGCTTCCCTGTACAGGAGGAAGCGATTCTCACAAGGCAAATACAATAGGAGAGGCTTATTCGATCATTGATTTTGAAATAAACAACACAAACGATCTTATCGAAGCAATTTTAAATAAAAAAGTTGTAAAGGTCGGAGGAAGTCAGAGATATAAAAGAAAGCATCCGATACTGACTAACGCTTTTCCCTTGGGATTTTTGTTTTATTCATATAACATTCTCCTAACCGTTATTTCAACTCCATTACGGGTATTCAGAAGAATAGAGATCTTTCGCTATATGAAAAGACATCAACCGAGAAAGCCGATGTATTGGATAAATGAAAACATTTCCAAGCAAACATCCGAGCGCCGATATGGATAGAGCAAGATTTCTTGCGGCCTGTGAAAGCGCCGCAAATAATGCCCACGAAAAAAACGGTATAGGAACACTTTCAGAAAAAAGCATTCATTCGGTCTTAAAAAAATACTATGAGCCGGACGAAATAAACACCGAGGTCAAGATCGGCAGATTTTATGCCGATATATCCGGAGAAAACGGCATAATTGAAATACAGACTCAAAAGCTTTTTAAGCTTCAAAAAAAGCTTGATATATTTCTTGACTACTGCCCTGTAACAGTTGTACACCCTGTGATAAGTGAAAAGACAATAGTATGGCTCGACAAAAGCGGAAAGCCTGTAAAAAGCAGAAAATCCCCGGTTAAGGGTTCTGTATATGACGCATTATATGAGCTTTACGGAATAAAGTACACTCTCGACAACCCCAATATGACGGTCATTATTCCTGTTATAAAGGCTAGAGATTACCGCTGTTTAAAGCAGGGCAGCTCAACGAGAAAAAAGCCGCGCTATCAAAAGGGCGATAAAATCCCGACGGATATTGAGGAGGAACTTATACTCTCCTGTGCTGATGATTACAGAGTTTTTTTACCTGAAGGTATAACTGAAAGCTTTTGTTCAGCCGATCTTTCAAAAGCTGCGGGAATAAGTCTTTCGTGTGCACAGGTCTGTCTTAATATTCTGAGCTATTTAAAGCTCGTTGAGAGGATAGGCAAAAAAGAAAACTATATTCTTTACCGAATAATAAAATAATTGTATAAAGGGGCTTTTCTTTTTTGCTTATGTCTGATATAATTGTGTTTGACGCTTTTACACATTAGCTTCAGTTATTTTTATGGCATCGCCGACATTTATACTATTTTCAGTTATAAAAGGAGACATTATGAAAAAGCTAAGTTTTATAACAGTTTTTCTTGTAATATTTTCACTTGTTCTGCCCTATGCGGGCAGTGCCGACGCCTATGTTTTTGAGCCAAGCGAAGTAAAGATCTCAAGTGCGGCGGCATATATGGAAAACCTTGAAACGGGAGAAGTTGTAATCAACAAAAAAGCGGACGAAAAACGTATCCCGGCTTCACTCACAAAGATAATGACCTGTGTTGTCGTTTTAGACAATTTTAAAGAAAATCTCGAGATACTGAAAACAGAAAAGATCTCCGCAGGAGAGGAAGCTTTTACTGAGCTATACGACACAGGATATTCAAACGCCGGAATAAAACCGGATGAGCAGCTCACATATTACGATCTTTTGTGCGCTCTGATGATACCGTCAGCCTGTGAGGCGGCAAACATACTCGCTATAAATGTCGGCGGAAGCTTAGAGGGCTTTGCGAATCTTATGAATGAAAAAGCCAAAGCTCTTAAGATGGACAGTACGACATTTTACAATGCACACGGTCTTGAAATTGAAGGTCAGGAATCAAACATCACGACCTGTTCGGACCTCGCAAAGCTTTGCAGGTACGCCATAAACACATATCCTATTTTTACGGAGATCACCTCAAAATCAGGATATACAATGGAAAACGGAACATACATATCCACCACAAACAAACTTCTCGACCCGGAAAGCGATTACTATTACGGATATGTAAGCGGAATAAAAACCGGATATCTTGATACTGCCGGAAGATGTCTTGCTTCCGTCGCCGAAAAAAACGGATATTCATACCTTTGTATAACAATGGGCGCTGACGGATATGACGATGACGGAAACGAGCTATACCTTAATTGTGCCGACCATAAAGCGCTTTATACATGGGCCTTTGACAAGCTTTCTTATCAGACATTCATAAAGGAAAACGAAGAGGTCACCGACACTAAGGTCGAATACGCACAGGGTGACGGATATGTTAATTTAAAGCCCGCAGGTGAAGTTACTGCTATCTGGAGAAACGACATTCCGATAGAAGAGCTTGAGCGGAAAATCACTATAAGCGATAACATTATCGCCCCTATATATGCGGGAGAGGTTCTTGGCTCGGTGGAGTTTTTATATAATGGAAAGTCAGTCGCAAAAAGCGACCTTGTCGCTACAAAGGATGTTTTCAAATCCAAAGGAGAGGCTTCTGTTACCGTTGCGGCAAACTTTTTTACCTCCACACAGTTTAAGATCGCGGTAGTGATAATCGCCGTCATAATTCTCGTGTATACGATAGTATTCTTTGTATATGTTCACAGAAGAAGCAAAAAAAGAGTTTCCGAGATAAAAGAAAAATACCGTACCTATGACGATGAAGATGACTATGACGATGGGTACGATGATCTTGATGAATGATCTTGGTTTTATATAACGACTTAACAACAAAAGGTGCAGTTCATACAGGCTGCACCTTTTTAATATTTATATGCTTTATGATTGTGGGTATCTGAAAATACCTTTATATAGTAGCATTTTTCTACCTAATCCTTCAGTTGTTCATCTTCTATATCGCTTCTCTTCCAGTTGCGCAGTATATCAGTCATTATAACATAGCCAAGTATTATAGATATGTATTGCGGCATCTCACTTTTGCCCGACTTCCACTCCTGTGCTGTCAGATACGGAATGTTTCCATAGTACCGGCAAAGCGGCGCCACATCAAAATGAGAAACCTCAAGCATTCCGTTAAAGCCTTCGTTTGCTATCTTATAAATAGCTTCCAGAGTCGGCTCTATCAGATTTCCGGGCATTACATATATTAGTTCTCTATGTCCCGGGTCTGACATAAATTGTTCAAAATCCTCACTTTCTTTTGCCGCTTTATAAAGCACTATATATGTCAAATAGTCAAGCATATATTAAAACCTCAACAGTCAATTTAGCGATGTCTTTAAATATTGCAATGACATTATTATTTCATAATCCACAAAAATTGTCAATACCATTCTTATAATTTGTATGTTTTAGATTTTTATATGTAAATTATTGCAAAAACAAAGTGGTTTTATTGTAACTCTCAACTACTTTATGAAGAATGCTAAAAATTAATTGCTCGACAATCTATTTGAATTACTTTATATATGCTGAATATGTAAACAGTAATGACATCAACATCAACGCCGCTTTTGTTGACAGCAAATCGCAATGTGTGTTATAATGCGATAAAGATGTTTGAATAAAAATAATAAAAAAGGAGATTTTGTGAATGGTTGATGTCAATGGAAAATGGGCGCTTATTACCGGTGCGACAAGAGGGATAGGAAGGCTTGCGGCACAGTTTCTCGCAAAGCGCGGCTGTAATATAATAGTTCACAGCAGAACGCTTTTAGCGTCCGAAAAGGCAGCTAATGAGATTCAAGCGCTGGGAGTAAAGACTCATGCGGTATCTGCGGAATTTACCGACTTAAGTTCTGTCAACAAAATGCTTAACAGTATCGACAGTACAGGTGTTGAGGTCGATATTATACTCAACAATGCCGGTATGCAGATTGCATACCATAGCGAATACACAAAAACTCCCCCTGAAGATTACGAGAAAAGCTTTTTGATAAACACCATAGCTCCTATGATGATATGCTATCATTTTATTCCTAAAATGAAGGTCAAGGGCTTCGGCAGGATAGTAAACACCACAAGTGGTATACGCCTTGAGCCCGAACAGGCAGGGTATTCTGCAAGCAAGGCAGCTCTTGACAAAGTGACTATTGACCTCGGCTCAAAGCTGAACGGAAGTGACATCACAATAAATCTCACCGATCCGGGCTGGTGCAGAACCGATCTCGGAGGGCCTTATGCAACAAACTCTCCTGAAAGTGCACTGCCGGGAGTTGTTGTCGGCGCATTTATTGACGACAAAAAATCGGGACGAATCTTCAGCGCAGGTCTTTTTTACGATATGACTCTTGAAGAAGCGATCATAAAAGCTGAAAGTATGAAAAGTCCGTATTGATAATTTTCACTTAAAACATTTTAATAAACACAAATGCCGACCCCTAAGCGCATAAAAATCTGTGCTTAGGGGCGTTTTGTAATTGCTTTTATATTGCTATTACTACATAGGCACAAAATGCCACTACCTTTTTAAATTCGGCAATAATATACAGTTTAATACAATTTTACAACTGTTTTTTACATTGATCCCTAAATTCCGTCAGCAAATGATACAATGTATATGTGAAGGTATACTGTTTTAAACACTAATTTTTGATTTTTATTTTATTTCTTGGATGCTTTGCTATTAATATTTGTTTTTGTTTAGCCGAGGCAACATGTGTATATATTTGCGTAGTAGTAATAGAACTGTGACCCAACATACTTTGTATGTATCGTATATCAACATCCTCCTCTAACAAAAGGGTTGCAAAAGAGTGTCTGAACATATGTGGAGTAACATTTTTGTTATAATTTATCATTTTTGTATACTTCCTTACTATTTCACGCACAGATTGTTCTGATAATCGCTTGTGCAACTTATTTATAAAGAAGTAACCTGAATTTTCAATATCTTCTTTAAACGCTGACCTATAAAGCTTAAGAGCATTTAAAACATCATTATTTTCAATTTGAATAATTCGTTCTTTAGAACCCTTTCCAAATATTTTTACTGTATGATTATTCAAGTCAACATCATACGTAGAAAGTGAACACGCTTCGGAAACTCTTGCTCCGGTAGCAAATAAAAATTCCAAAACAGCAATATCCCTTAATATTACTTTATGTTGAAATACAGTCAAATCATTATTAAGCTGGTTATACGCCATTTTAAGAATCTCATTTATTATATTAAGTGGTATCGTCTTTGGCAAAATCTTAGGTTCTTTTAAATTCAAACGAATCCTATCAAACGGATTAGCTTCAATAATATCTTCCATCAGCAAAAATCTTGTAAAAGCCTTTAATGTTGCAATTTTGCGCTTTACCGTTTTAGGTGCAAAAGTTTTATTCAAATATTCTATATACAACAACAGGTGTTGTTTATCAAGTATAGCATCGGAAAAGATTTGATATTGTAGCAAATCAATTTTATATGCCTTTAAGGTTTTATCATTCAGGTTTTTATTATTTCGGCAATACAGCAAAAACAAATCATAATACGCATTTATTTTTTCCATACACAAGTCCTTCCGTCAAAGTATTATACTTATATTATACTTAAAAGGCAAGGATTTGTCGAATGGCACTCGAAAATAAATACTTAAGTCAAATTAGCTGTATACCTTATGTTTGTTAGGATATATAGCTGAAAATAATCAGTAAAGGATAACTATAAATTATCAACCATAGAGGGACGTGACAGATTATGGGAACAAGTTCAAATTCTTACGAACAAAATAGTTTGGTTTTAAATCCTGTAGAAAACTTGCCATTAACTTTTGGAGATGAGTCAATTGATAATCTACAAGGGCTATACATCACTGATAAATCTCGCAGTGAGGAGCAAAAAAAGAATTCAAAAATACTATTTGCAGGAAGAGAAAATTATATTAAAAATGTGCTATCTGTATATGAGATTTGGAAAAAGAGATTAAAGGCTCAAGACATTACTATGCGCCCACAGTCTGGATTAAATGCTCATCTCCTAATGTTTTTAGGTTTAGGTGAAATTGGTAGTAAAGTTATGCTACTGCCTGAAGAAGCTGGAGGCCATTTTTCAACATCAAAAATATTAAAAAGAATTGGATACGATGTTATTCATATACCTATTGATAATGACAATAAATGTATTGATACTAATAAAGCTATTGAGGTCCAAAAAAAAGAAAAATGTCAATTTTTATTTATAGACAGAAGTGAAGGTCTAATTTATGAGGATTTTACTGATCTATGTGCAAATTTTAAAGGATATAAAATATTTGATGCATCACAATACTTAACGAATATTATATTTGAACAGTTTAAATCTCCGTTTGAAATGGGATTTGACATGATCATCTCCACGCTTCATAAAAATTTTCCGGGTCCACAAAAGGCTTTAATATGCACCAATAATAGTGATAGTAAAGAATGGAAAGCAGTTATCGAAACATTGTATGATTGTGTGTCAAATATTCATGCTGATAAAATATTACAGGCAGGTGTAATTATAAACAATCCCATGTTAGAAACTTATAGTAATGAAATCCTAAGCAATGCATTGTTTCTTGAGCAAATGTTAATTGAACATAAAATCCCTGTTGTTACTAGAAACCATTCACTTGTTGAGACACACCATCTATGGTTGCAGTTTTCAAACAAGGAAGATGCTTATACCGCTTATAGAAGGTTGGAAAAAAATAAAATTCTAACGAATTACCGACTGCTACCATATAATTTAGGTTATGGTTTACGGCTGGGGACGAGTTGCGCCACAATTCAAGGACTAACTGTAGACAATATCCCTCAATTTGTAGAATACTTTTCACAGGCACTAAACGAAGAAGGAGATACTGAAATTATACAAGAATATATATCAAAGATGATTCAGCAAAGTAAATATGGAAATTATTAAATATGATTATTGTTACCAAAAAGAATTACTTAGATTTATTGTTAATGTGTTTAACGAAAATAATATTGAACTGGAACTGACCCATAAGCATTCCGATTTTTTGGATCCGCTTTCTGTTTACTTTTCTTTTTATATTGTTGTAGACAACGATGATATTGTTGGCTGTGTTGGAGTTAGAGATTTGGATTCTCACAAAAGAATTGCTGAATTAAAAAGGCTCTATTTGTATAAAGATTATCATAGATGCGGCATTGGGGGAAGATTAGTTAAAACAGCGATAAAATCAGCAGTTAATAAGGGATACAAATTTATGCGATTAGATACAAAAGAAAAGTTTTCAATTGCTATCGCATTATTTGAAAAGTATGGATTTTATCAAATAAATCGATATAATGACAGCAGCGCTACTCTTTTTTATGAAATAAAGCTATAAAGTTTATTTGCTATTACTGTAAAACGATCGGATAAAACTTTGCAATATTATTCATTAGTTTTTTGTTTATTACATAGTTAGAACTTTCAATACAATTAATTATTTTTAACTCTCTATTATATTTTTTATCAATGCAGTCTTTTTTTATGATATCAAGCTTTTGCTGTAGTTTAAGTGAACTATGATCATTGACATAAGAGTTTAAAGTTGTCAATAATCTAATTCTTAACTTTCCATAATTATTAGAATGCTGAGGATTATATTCATCATGATATTTACATGCATTATTTGCGCAGTTATTGATTATTAGATCAAAATCAATATCAGTTCCAATATTAACGCATAGCAATTTGCACATGAAAGTAAATTTCAGTTTGAATGTTTCAGCAAATGCCGCATATTCTAATACATTCTGATCTATTCCACATCTTTTGCGATAGTCATCAAATAAATCTATAATAGCTTGATAATCTTCTGATTTAAAGTCAACTAGATCAATTTTTTCTGGTTTATTTAAAATGTGATTTAGGACATATTCAGGGGAAAGTTCGCACATTCTTAAAAGTACATAATCATAAGTTTTATCTCCGTTTTTCTTAAATGTTTTATATGCTTTATAATAATATCCCATGGCTACATTAATTGCATTAGATATATCGCTGCATTTTAGAAAATCTAATTCATTTTTGGATGGGGAAATGCCTAAGACATAATGATTAAACAACATATCATAATGAATATAGTGTCCATAAACAAACTTATATGCGTATGTTTCAAATTCAGGAAGTCGATTTTTTAGATAAACTTTTATAAATTCTAACTTATCTAAGATTTTTTTAAAATATTCAAAGTCACACATCCCCTGAAGATAATAAATTCTCAGAGCATCAAAATAGAACCTTCTAAGCACATGAAATGTTTCATAAGATCTATTGGCTATATTATCTAGTTGTTGGGGAAGTTTTTTATATAGACTTAAATAAGTATCTATATTCCATTGCCCTTCATGCATTTTAATATGATTTATCCAGTAGTTTGATGCAAAATTCAAGTATAAATCTCCACTTGATAATAGGCTTACATATTTTTTATGGAAATTTTTATCATAGTACATCATATGATCTGCATGAAGTAATATTATAAGATTTGCATCATCTTTGGTTTGCTTGTATTGTTTTAATATATAGTATTTTGTCGATTTATAACTCCCTATTCTATCATTCAATAGCCCTATTTCATGGCTGTATTCTGATTCATTAAGATTGAATATTTTGATAATATATTTTAAATCTTCATATAGTATTAAAAAATTCCCGTTGTTTATTAATTCGTCGAAAGAAACCGGATTTGGTTTGAGATCAAACGGTATAGAATATCTATACTTAAGTGATCCTTCAGTATTTTGTGATAAAAACAAAAAGTAATCTCTACATAGATTTAATCCGGCAGTTTGAGTAGCAGCGTAACTTATGTATGCTCTAGCTGTCTTTTCGTGAATAGAGTATTCACTTGAACGGATACCTTGAAATCTATTAATTATACCAATTTCTACATAGGTGTTCAAATATAAATAACAATTTTTTCTTTCAAGCCATTTTTTAAAAATTTTTATATCAATTACCCCGGTAAAAAGCGTGCAACAGCAAATGAATATTAATCCTTTTACTAGCGGATTATTAAAGTTATATGAATTTAACTCATTAAAAAGTTTAATAATAGTTTTGTTTTTGTTTTGCAGATATATATTATAAATATAATATAAATGGAAATGGATAAAATCATTATTCAATAATACGTCATTCATTCTGAGCGTATTTACAAATTCTGTGAATCCTTCTGAAGATTGATACTCATTATCGAATCTTAAAACAGATAGGTTTTCTGTTTTAAGAATCTTGTTCGCCTTCTTTTCTTCAATTTCTGAAATTAATTTATCATTCAAAATATAATTAATATCTCTTGTAAGCAAGAGTACACACCTAGCATTGTTTGGAAGACGTATGATACTAGTAATGGTTTTTATTATTTCTGAATTATTTAATTTATGTATGTTGTCAAAAACAACGATTTTATTACAGTAATAGTTTTTTTCATAATCTCTGAGAATCTGTTCTAACTGTTTATTAAAAGTTGCAAGGTCATAATAAAATATGCCTTTACTATATCGTTTTAGCAAATGAATATATTCTTCTCTTGTGAAAATATCATTAATGATCTTTTTAGCAAGAATGGTCTTTCCGCTATGACCATCTCCACTTATAATGAATAAGTGTGTAGCATTGTGGCCCAAACTTATTTCAGACAAATCATTAAGTATGTCTTCAATTATATTGCTTTGTTCTTTTAGAGGTAAAAACTCTCCCTTATATATTATATTAATAAAACTTTCTATTATTTTACAAACTGCAACTTTTTGACTATAGAGATATTGCCTACAAAGAAAACTGTATAGTTGGATAGCGAAAGTTTTCATTCTATCAGTATTAAGTATTCCCCTAATAAGAATTGTCATTATTGCAGTCAAAAAAGCTGTTAGAAAAACACGTTGAAACTCAAAATTCGGATTTTGTTGCCAGTTATAAAACTTTTTGCTAAGATACCTAGTGAAATTGTCAGCACATAAATATAGAAGTATTATTGACAATGGAAGGAACAAATATGTTACAATCTTATATAGCATAATATATTGCTTTTTTGTATTCTTTTTCATATTTCACAATCTCAATTATTTGATAATTTATAGTTATCCTTTGTTAAGAAATTTTCGAAATATAAAAAGCGCATCAAAAAACTGCGAAATAAAAAAGTGAACTGCCACAAGTTGTTAAGGCAATACAAAAAGCCTACTCAGTGTAGAAAATTAAAAACTGATTTCGTTTTTCGTGCGAAATCAGTTTTATTTTTGTTTGAATACGATAATTATTGTATAAGTTTTGTATTTGGATATAAAGTGGTAATCCTCCCTTTTTAATTTGGTCTGTTTGATGTAAATTCTTTATTTAATGAGTTATAACATCTAAGCAGATATTTGCTACAATAGTGAAACTGCTTTCTGAGAACCATTGACAGCAAATTTCACTTTTACATTACCAGAAGGTCTGTTTTTGAATTTATGTATATTTCTTGTCTTTCAAGAAATATGTGCACTCTAAGATGTCATTCTCTTATCGGCTAATGGCAAATCTTTGATACACTAACGAAAATACACATTTACTAATCTTGTATATGTCCTTATGCTTAAAAATTACCCAATATTTAATTGATGACTTTACTTACTTTCTTATAAGCGAGAAAAGCCCTAATCAACTCATTTTCATTTCTAAACCTTTAGAATGAACACTGGCTTCTATCTTTCATTTATTATTGCTATATCAATAACGATATTGTGTATTTGTTTTCTACTAAATCTCAATTTTCTTCAATTAATCTATGTCATTCCTTTTGTCTTTAATTCTAATATCTCTTTTTCATAATTACTTATGTGCTAGCTTCTTGAAATTAAAAATCCCTCATAATGTATGTTATACATTATGAGGGTACTTTTCTATTGTACTTTTTAGGACTTGTTCTATTTTTGTTATATAATTTATTTGTTATGATAACCCTATCATCTTTAATGAGCTTATAAATCAGATAAACCTAAAAAGATAGCTTTTGAAAAAGAGTGCCAGTCGATAAGATATAATTCATATACGATGTAGACAGTTTCAATGAATGATGTAATATTTCAGAATGTGTAGGTAAATCTGAAGTGAAGGAAAACTGTAGATTGTGGTAGATTTTTTTATAATTGTATGCTATAATATTGAAAGTATAAAGAATTACTGCCCGACAAATTGGGGTTTATTTGAGGAACGGTCAGATAGTCAATCGAGATTTTGGATGGGAGAAATAGTGATATGAATGAAAAGCTGCGAAACATGACTTCAATACATCTGATGAAAGAGAATAAAATCCTACTGCTCTACAGGCAGGGAGGAAAGGTTGTCGATCATGTCTGGACAGGGTCTGCCGGAGGTCATTTTGAACCTTTTGAATTGAATGATCCGCAAGCTTGCGTGCTTAGGGAAATGAAAGAAGAAATAGGCATTGATGTGAATGATATTGAGGAATTAGCTCTACGCTACATTACCTTAAGACGTGTGGGGACGGAAATAAGACAAAATTATTATTATTTTGCAAACTTAAAATCGGATGTTGATGAAAATATCGTATCAAATGAGGGCAACTGTAAATGGTTTTATATAGATGAAATAAACAATCTTGAAATGCCTTATACTACACAGTTCATAATAGAACATTATTTTAATCTTGGCAGAAAGACATCTGAAATATATGTCGGTACTGCAAATGGGGAAAAAGTTGTATTTACAAAAATGCCGAAATACTAAAGTTATTTAATAAATTTCCCGTTTATCTGAGGGTTAATCATCAGGTCTGTAAATTAGGCTTTATTTAACGAAAATATGAGCCTATCACATTAAAAATAATATCCTATTTTTTTGTGATAGACATTGTTTGAAAAAGAGCAAAAATGAAAAATACCGAGATGATCCATACAGGGTTGGCTCGGAATGGGAAAATAAATATCTCGACATAAATTTTCTAAAATAAATATTGAACCTTGGGAGGACATATGACATTATATATCGACTGCTGCGCTAGGGAGAATTCACGCACGCGCAGATTGGCAAAGGTGCTGCTTGACAGGCTTGGCGAATGTGAGGAGCTTTATCTATACAAAGAGGACCTGCACCATCTCGACTCTTGCGGTCTTGCTGAGCGCGAAAGGCTACTTCAAAACGGAGAACTTAACGCTCCGAGATTTAAGTATGCAAGACAATGGGCAGGAGCGGACAATATCGTTATCGCTGCGCCGTTTTGGGATCTATCTTTTCCGTCGGTACTGAAAACATATATAGAAAATATCTATGTGACAGGTATCGTTTCTCGGTATAGCGAGGACGGACGCCCCGTTGGGCTATGTAAAGCGAACAGACTGTTTTTCGTCACCACTGCGGGAGGTCCTTTGGACGAACGATACGGGTACGAGTACATAAAGACGCTTGCGACCGATTATTTCGGCATAAAAAAAGTAATGCTCATTAAGGCGGAGATGCTGGATGTTATCGGCTTTGATGCCGAAAAAATATTACAGGACGCTATAAATAGCGTATCAAAGATATTCGATGCATAAAAGCATATTGGGAAAAATATATACTACATTGAACGAAGAGCTGCCGTTTACAGAATGGCAGCTCTTATTTGTGTTTTCTTATCCCATACTGTGCAAATCATTATAACTATATTCTGATATGCAAAGCCTAGCATTGCACCTAAGTATCAAACTCCCTCAAAAACAGCATATTTTCAATCGTAATGCTCGACTTACACCAGTTTTCAGCTACATACCACTCTTTGTGGTCGTTGCCCCATGTCCACGGAACATAAAAAGAGCCGTCGGGGAGCTGTGTGGATTTTATATATTCGCACTCGGCGCGGCAGATAGCTTCTGAATCGGCATTATAAAATCGGCTCTCCCGCGACTTAATAAACGCCGATGGGCGGGGTATATATTCCCACCAGCGCGAGGTATCGCGGCAGATAGACTTGTCTGCTATTTCATCGAGCTTACTGAGCATCGCTTTGCCGTCAAATGTCATTACACCGGCGTCCTTGCAGTCATCATACATTGTGATAAAACACCGAGCGATATGCCGCTCTACCGGAGCATCGTTTATAAACCAATCCGCGGCTTCTTTCACGATTTTAAGACCCTTTTCATAAAGTGCGCTCCCTTTTTCGGCGTATCTGACAATAAATCCCGCAAGAGCCGCAGTCGGGTTGTATTCAAATAGGCTGCCGTTTTCGGTATACTTCCACCAAATTGCGCATGGGCAGTCGTTGTTTGACGGAACGGTGTTCATCCACTGATTATGCGCTTCGTCAAAGCCGTCGCCGCTTTCAAGATAGCGCAAAATCCCCTGAATGATAGGGTTAGAGGGCTCAATACCACCTGCTTCGCGTATATACTCGGTCGCCTTCCAGACACCCATCGGCGTGGAAAGCGGATTGAAGTTATCAGCTTCTAAGCCCCAGCCAAAGCCGCCGTCAGGGTTCTGATAGGCTGAAAGCGCAGCAAACACATCTTCGCTTGAGCCGTTTTCAAAGTGGTACTTATAAACAGCAAGATCAAGAGGTCTAGCGTTACGGTATATAAATCTGCGGGCTTTTTCGTAAGTGTTCATTTTAAATATCTCCTTTAAATATGATTTGGATTTCGCAATCCTTTTCCATTTTACATAGTATCCTGTAGCCTGTCTTGTAAAAATCCGACACGAGCAGTCAGAAGTGCCTGTGTTGGTGTCATACCGTGACGGAACCGAAAATCATTTAGCAGATGTGCTTGATCAGTGTAGCCGTATTTTTCCACCAAGTCGAGGATATCTGCGTTGCCACGGGAAACTTCCTGCCATATAAGCTGATACCGTATCAGATTTGAGAGAGTCTTAGGGCCGACACCGACGCTCTCTGCGAAAATTCGCTCCATTTTGCGTTCCGACAGAGCATTTCTCAGTGCAATTTCAGAAGTTTTCATACGACCGCAATATACGATCATATCACTTATAGCATTCATAAAATCACAGTTAAGGCGGTTAAGATTCAGTCTCCGAAGGAGAACTGTTTCCGCTGCCCGTGCTCTTTCAAAGAGTGTGTGAAAACGGTAGACGATCTCGGTAAGCTCGTTGGTAATTCCCCGAAAGAATTCATCGGGGAAATAAGTGTTGTTTTTAGTATGACGAAAGCTTTCCGTGCTAAACAGAATCGCGCTCCAGCAGAAAAAGCGGATCCCGAAGGTGGATAAGACTGCACCACTTTCTGTTGCGTGAGATTGATAAGTATGTTCATCCATCGTGCAGAAGCTTGCTGTAACCATTAAGTCTGAATGATTGACTTTAATGATTATATCCATACAGGTATCGGGAATCACAAGTCGCCCTGCTTTCTCATTAGGAATCTGCGGACGCTCATTTCCCCAGAAACAACAGACATACGGTTTTAGTGTATCACACGGCGGTATTTCGCAATAATCGCTGCTCCTTAAAAACGGAGTAAAAGTTATTGGTCGGTATAGCAAAGAAAGATTTACACTTTTCATTTGTTTTTCCATCATTCCTTATAATTCAGCTTTTTTGTAAACAGCGCATAAAATGCCACCCACTTGCTTGCCTTTCCGGGCTTTTTGGTTTTTATGTACGGCTTTGTCATGGAGCCGTTGGTGACATATTTTTACGCATTTTACTTTTTTGTTTATTCCTGAATGAATTAACTACCTATATTCTTTATCTTTGTAAGTACATTTTATCATATGTTTCTCTTTAAAGCAATCAATTAAAATTATTTTAAGCGCGTATTCATCTGTACATAATACAATAGCAGTAACGCCTACACTCTTAATTTCGGAATTTTATTTCTTATTTAAAAACATTACTGTATAACAATATTTTTTAGCTTTTATTTGATTTTCCCCTTGTATATTTTTTCTGTTTAGTGTATACTTAAATTATACCATATAAAGGAGTCGGAGAAATGAAAAAGTGTTTTAAAATAACGGCTTTGATCCTAGCCATATTATGTGTGCTTGCAACAGTAAAGCTTGCTGTAGAATTACTCGGCTCTCAAAAAAGAAAATATATAACTGTCGATAGGTAAAACAATGAAAATTTTGGGAATAGAAAGTTCTTGTGATGAGACTGCCGCCGCAGTTGTTGAGGACGGCAAAAAGGTTTTATCAAACATAGTTTCCTCACAGATTGATGAGCATAAGCTTTACGGAGGCGTTGTTCCGGAAATAGCCTCACGCAGACATCTTGAAAACATAGATTATGTTGTGAATAATTCTCTTATTGAAGCAGAAGTTTCGTTAAATGAGATAGATGCGGTAGCTGTGACATATGCTCCGGGATTGATAGGCGCTTTACTTGTCGGGATAAACTATGCGAAAGGACTTTGCCTTTCAAGTAAAAAACCGCTTATTCCTGTTCATCATATAGCCGGACATATTGCGGCAAACTATATCACTCATACTGATTTAAAGCCTCCGTATCTGTGTCTGGTTATAAGCGGCGGTCACAGCCATATCGTAATGGTTGAAGAATATACAAAGTACAGAGTCATCGGACGAACCCGCGATGATGCAGCAGGAGAATGTTTCGACAAAGTAGCACGAACCATAGGCTTTGATTACCCGGGAGGCAAATACATAGATTCAGCGGCGAAAAGCGGTAATGCTGATGCTTTTTCCCTTCCTCACCCAAATGTTACGGGAAGTAAATATGACTTTTCTTTTTCTGGACTTAAAACTGCAGTTATTAACCTCGTTCACAATGCTTCCCAGAAAGGTGTTGATCTTAACCGAAACGATATTGCAGCATCTTTTCAAAAGACTATGTGTGATATACTCGTTTCAAAAACTATGCTTGCAATAAAAGACTTAAATGTCAATACTTTGGCAATAGCCGGTGGAGTATCCGCAAACAGCGGCATAAGAGCTGCTTTTGATGGTGAATGCGAAAAAAATGGTATAAAGCTGTTTTTACCACAGCTTAAATACTGCGGTGACAATGCCGCTATGATAGCCTGTCAGGGATATTATGATTTTTTAGCAGGCAGAACTGCATCACTCGACTTAAACGGAATAGCTACTTTAAGTCTTGACGAAATTTCTGAATAAAACGGAGGAAAATGAAATGAAATTTATGGAGAAAACAAAAAAGTTTGAGGTTTTATTATCCGTATGCTGTGTTGCAATAGGTATATGGCTTTTGATTATGCAGAGGCAAGCGCTTGACATAATATGTTGGATACTGGGAGCCGCGCTTATGATTTACGGAATATTTGTCACTATCGGGTACTTTACCAAAGATGACCCGGAGGATCAAGGCAGCGTATCTTCTATTGATCTTGCCAAGGGTGTTGTTTTTTCCGTACTGGGTGTTCTTGTGATAGTAAGTGCTTGGATAGTAGACATAATCACGGTAGTTATCGGAATCTTACTAATTATCAACGGTATTATATCACTTCAAAAAGCTTTGTATATCAGGCGAAATATGGGTAATTCCTACAACGGTTGGAAGCTCACTACTGTAAATGCCATTATAACTACTGCGTTCGGAATCGTGCTTTTATTTATCAACACAATTGATATTATATCTATAGCCATAGGAATAGCTCTTGTCTGGTACGGGGTATCGTCAATAGTTAATTATATTGCAGTTGTCAGCAAAATAAACAAGCTTGTAAATAACAGAAATAAAAATCAAAACGGCTCGTCAGCAGAGGTTATTGAAATAGAAGACAAAAATTCAAAATAAACAAGTAAATAAATAAAGATTAAAAATATCCGTATGGAAGAATTTTTCTCCATACGGATTTTATTTTAAATATTTTGTCATAAGGATCGCCGTTTCATCAGGATCGCGGTAGTAATGAGGTCTTTTCCCCACCGTTTTAAATTCAAGTGAGGAATATAAAGAGATAGCAGCAACATTTGATTCTCTTACCTCAAGCGTCAGAAAACTGCATCGTTTATATATCTCTTTCAAAGCTCTTTTGATAAGCGCGCGGGCAATTCCCCTTCCACGATAGCTTTTATCTACGGCGATCGTGTTTATAGAAGACTCATCCAAAACCATCGAAACGCTTATATATCCGACAATTTTATTATTTACATCAGCTACCAGAAACAGAGAGTTATTATCCTTCGATTGACATAAAAAATCGCTCTCACTCCAAGGATGTGGAAAAATCTCCTTTTCCAATAGTGCGGCTTTTTTTATATCATCTTCTTTAGGTAAGCGGATCACCAAACCTTCAGTCATTTTTATCCTCCAAAAGCTTTGAATAAAGCTCTGATTTTGAACACGAAGTCCATTTTGACACTGCCTTACAGGCATCTGCTGCTCTCATTCCATTATCTATCAGCTTTTTTACCTCTCTTACAGCGTCATCAATAGTCAAATCATCCTGAGTCTTCTGTGCGCCCTCGACTACAATCACAAATTCTCCCTTTGGTGTAACGCTCTTATAATACTCAAGAGCTCCTGAAAGTGTGGTCTTTATAACCTCCTCGTGCAGCTTTGTCATTTCACGGCAGAGAGAGATATTCCTATCGCCAAAAAATTTCAACATATCTGAAAGCGTATTGATAAGCTTATGAGGAGCTTCGTAAAAAATCATTGTGTTTTCAAGCTTTGACGCCGTCTTGAGATGTTCCCTTCGGCTTTTATTTGATGTGGATAAAAAGCCTTCAAATGAAAAACGCTTCGTACTAAGTCCGCTTATTGCAACAGCACTCATAGCAGCTGTCGGACCGGGGACAACACATACCTTTATCCCATTTTCGTAGCATCTTTTTACAAGCTCCTCGCCGGGATCAGAAATACACGGCATTCCTGCATCAGTAACCGCAGCGCAGCATTCGCCGTCCAAAATTCGGTTTATTATAGTGTCTCCCGCCTGTACGGCATTGTGCTCGTGATAGCTTATCATTGGCTTTTTTATATCAAGGCTGTTTAATAGCTTTGCAGTTACCCTTGTATCCTCCGCACAAATAAAATCGACCGACTTAAGCGTTTTTATTCCCCTTAAAGTCATATCGTCAAGATTCCCTATCGGAGTTCCTACTATATAAAGCTTTCCTTTCATATTTCCTCCAGAAATTTTTATAGTGTTTACCATAAAAAGTATAACACAAAACTAAACTTCTGTAAACAAAAAAACAGACACTCACTTGAGTGCCTGCCTATGTATTATCTTATCAATAGTTTTGTGCGCTTAATTCAAAAAAGCTTTGCGGATGATTGCACACAGGGCATACCTTAGGTGCATTCGTTCCGACAACGATATGACCACAGTTGCGGCACTCCCAGACCTTTACCTCACTCTTTTCAAAGACCTGCGCTGTCTCAATATTCTTTAGCAAAGCACGATAGCGTTCCTCATGGTGCTTTTCTATTGCTGCGACCATACGGAATTTTACGGCAAGCTCGGTAAATCCCTCTTCCTCAGCTGTTTTTGCAAACCCCTCGTACATATCGGTCCACTCATAGTTTTCACCATCTGCGGCAGCCTCAAGATTTTCCGGTGTGCTCTTGATTCCGTTAAGCTCCTTAAACCACATTTTCGCGTGTTCTTTCTCATTATCTGCGGTCTTAAGAAACAGCGCGGACATCTGCTCATAGCCCTCCTTTTTTGCAACCGAAGCAAAATAGGTATACTTGTTTCTCGCCTGAGATTCTCCCGCAAACGCAGCCTCAAGATTTTTTTCGGTCTGCGTTCCCGCATACTTTGATACTTTCTTTTCGTTTTCGCTCATTGTCAAACACTCCTTATCAATGTATTTTATATTTTTACTTTTCTTATATAAATAAATGCTACATAGTACACTAACTGTTTAAAATAAATGTCATCGTCAAAAGCTCGCTGTTTTCCACTCTCGATACGGAACTTATGTTAAAAGGAACCCCTAGATCCGAATAAGCAGAATTTAATATTTCAAATATCTTATCTTCCGAATTATCATCAAGAAGCTCTGACACATATTCGTACGTATCGGAATCTGAATATTTTACGGAAATAAATCTGCTGTTATCATAAATAGCTTTTTCAGCAGCCAACCTGACGGTTTCTTCAAAATCACTTTGATCGTTAATTATATAAGAATTTTTGACAAAGTAATTTTCACTTTCAGAAACAGCCTTAGGATAACTGTAAAACCTATTTACACTTGGCGTATGTGCCTTTGATATAACATCATCAGTTACATTTAAATAATCATACAAAATGATTCCGCTGCCATCGGTAGATGGATCATCCCAACAAACATCAACATTATACCATCTGCCTGATATTTTTACCTTATTCCACATATGTGGAACAGTTATGTCTTTATAAGTCGCATTTCCCGTTACTATCACACAGTCAAGCTTTGCCGCGTCGCAAAGTGTTAAAAATGCTTTTGCGTAACCTTCACAGGATGCCTTTCCTTCTACAAGGCAACCATAAGCCGAGTTTATATTGTCGCCCTCAGAAGTGTATTTACAGTATGAAACTATTTGATCGTGAAAATAAACGACCTTGTCAAAATCGCTCATACCACTGTCAATTCCCGCCATTATCCTGTTTATCTTTGATTTCAGTTGGGAGCGTTGTGCGGAAATTTCTTTTTCGGTCAACTTGTATTTCAGCTCAAGAGCTGTCACATAATAACCGCCGTAATAGGTATAAGTAGTATCAAGAGTATCGGTAGCCGCAAGTGAAGCCTTTACTAACAAAAATATATCCGACAGCTTATCGGTGTCGTTTTTTCTTATGATACCATCTGATATATTGATTTTTTCCGAGCGATTTTCTATACCGTCTAAAATTGCATATAAAGCTGCTTTTTCGCTTTCATCCGCATTTGTCAGCATATTTTTTCTAAGATTATAACCTACCTCAAATTTTTTAGTGATCTTATCAGGCTCAGTTTTATCAGCGTTTTGATAGGTACTTGTTTTCTCAGTGATTTGTGTTGTTTTTGATGTGTTTTTATTAGTTAAAGCCGCCTGTTCCTGTTTGACATCAGTATTAGTACCGGAAGTTTTCGATATTGAATTTTTATTGGTTACTGTAACTTTTTGTCCATCATCTTTTGATTTATCTTCTGTATGTTTAGTCGTTTTAGAGGTTTTCACAGACTGAGTGGTATTCTCAGAAGAAGGCTCTGTTGTTATCTCCTCACCCGATACATTGTGGTTTACAATTTTGACAGACTCATCTTTGTTTGTTTGTGAAAATATGACAACTCCCATAAGAGCCGTTACCAAAACAGCAAGAACAGAGATCAATATTATTCTTATTTTCCGGTCAAGACTTTTAAAATAATTTGACATAATAGCTTTACATCACCTTATAGGCGACCGCATCGTGCATCTCCTTAAAAATTGAGGGTTTTAATCTTCCTTATTTATTCTTTGTATTCTGATCCGTTCAATTCTTTTTTCAGTAACTATTATTGCACAAAATGAAAAGTCCTCATATCTGACAGTGGGAGTTTCTCCGCTTTGTGGAATTCTTCCCAAAAGGTCTATAAAGAATCCGCCCATTGTTTCATATTCGGTATCATCGGGAAGCGAAAACCCAACAGTCTTTGCAACATCATAAGGATGTGCGGTTCCAAGGCAGTCAAACATATTTGGCGTAATCTGCTCAATCTCTGCTTCCTCATCGTCATATTCATCCTGAATGTTTCCGACTATCGCTTCAAGCAGATCCTCCATTGTGACAATACCCGCAGTTCCTCCGTATTCGTCAACAGCAACGGCGATCTGCATTTTCTTTGCGGTAAAAAGCTCAAAAAGATCAGCGCAGCTGTTTGTTTCCGGAACATTTATGACATCTCGAATATACTCGCTTATTTTGTGTTCTTCAGGTTTTTTGTCGAATACCAGCCCGAGCAGATCCTTTGCAAACAATACTCCACAGATATTATCAATATCCTCTGTATATACAGGTATCCTTGAAAAGCCCTCTTCTATTATAAGCGAAACGGCATCCGTAAGCGGCGAGCATAACTCAACGCCTCTGACATTTGTTCTGTGGGTCATAACATCCTTTACCAAAAGGTCGTCAAAATCAAGAATATTCTCTATCATTTCCTTTTGAAACGGCGCTATGTCGTTAAATTCCTCCGCATTAAGATACTCCATTATTTCGTCATCTACGGATGAATTTTCATTTTTACCTGTTATTTTGTCAAAAAAAGCAGAAAATATATTTCGTCGCCCGTGACTGTCGTCCATTATTCTTTTCGTTCCTTTCTGATCAATATTCATAATTTTGAATAAATTAAAGAATAATTAAAATTACTCTTATTTATATCTTACAAAATATTGCCGCGATTGTCAATAGAAAAACCTACAAATTTAAGACTATTTTCACTTATATTTTACTACATTATGTGGTATATAAGTTTATCAACAACAATATTTTGATAATCAAACGGATAACTCATTAAATCATAGCAGTTTGTTATAACGCTTGTAAAAATTATGATTTTGGTGTATAATGGTATAAGTAATTGATAATATGTAAATATTGTGCTTTGTACAATGTATAACCAACTAAGGAGAGTTTTTATGAGAGCAAGCGGTATCCTGATGCATATTTCTTCACTTCCAAACGAGTACGGAATAGGAAAACTCGGAAGAGAAGCATATGAATTTGTTGATTTTTTGGCATCTTCTAAGCAAAGCTACTGGCAGATACTCCCGATAAGCCCCACAAGCTATGGAGATTCCCCGTATCAGAGCTTTTCAATTTTTGCAGGAAATCCTTATTTTATAGACCTAGAACAGCTTGAGATAGAGGGGCTTTTAGAACCTGAAGATTATAAAGGTATAAACTGGGGAGAAAAAGCCGACGAAGTTGATTACGGAGCAGTTTATGATAACATTTTTTCTGTATTAAATAAGGCTTACATCAGATTTACAAGTACACCGCAAAGGGAATTTGAAAGCTTTATAAAGAAAAACAGTTGGGTAAACGATTACGGACTTTTTATGTCGCTTAAATTTGCAAACGGCGGAAAGGCCTGGTATCAATGGGAGGACGGACTCAGGCTTTGTAAAAGCGAAAGCATAAAAAAAGCAAGGGAAAGATATAGTGATGAAATAAGGTTTTGGATATTTTTACAGTATAAATTTTTTAAACAGTGGAGATCTCTTAAGAAATATGCCAATAAAAAGGGAATAAAAATAATAGGCGATATACCGATATATGTTGCACTCGACAGCGTGGAGGTTTGGAGAAGCCCTAAATATTTTCTTCTAGACAAAAACAAAACTCCGATAGATGTTGCGGGATGTCCTCCGGATTATTTTTCTCCGCTTGGACAGCTCTGGGGAAATCCGCTTTACCGTTGGGATGTAATGGAAGCTGACAACTTTAAGTGGTGGATAAAACGAATCAAGTTTGCCACATATATTTATGATGTCATCAGGATCGATCACTTCAGAGGATTTGACAGCTATTACGCCATTAAATTCGGAAGTAAAGATGCTACCGTAGGAGAATGGCGAAAGGGTGTGGGAATAAAGCTTTTTAAAGAGGTCGAAAAAAAGCTGGGAAAGCTTAATATAATCGCTGAGGACCTTGGCTTTATAACAAAAAGCGTCGAGAGGCTGTTGAGACAATCCGGATATCCGGGTATGAAGGTACTGGAATTTGCTTTTTACAAAGACGGAAAAAGCCAATATCTTCCACACAACTACCCTAACAAAAACAGTATAGTATACACAGGTACGCATGACAATGAAACTATTGTCGGATGGATTTCTTCACAGACTAAAGAGGATATTGCTTTTTGTAAAAGGTATCTGGGAGTAAAGAGAAACAAGGATATTCCTTGGGAAATGATAAGACTTGCGTGGTCCAGCGTAAGCGATACCGCTATTACTCAGATGCAGGACTTTTTAGGGCTCGGAAAAGCCTCAAGAATGAACACTCCGTCAACAGTAGGAAACAACTGGCGCTGGAGAATGCAAAAGGGTGTCCTTACAAATGAACTTTCAGAGAGAATCGCCGAGCTCACCGACACATATGACAGAAACAGGCGCAACGATAAGGAGGAAAAGAAAAATGGATAAGCTTCAGTTTTTAGAAGTGGTTCAAACAGAACTTATGGAGAAATATGAGGTCAGTATAGATAAAGCGCTGCCTTATCAGCTTCACAACTGTGTTGCAAGCGTTATAATGGATGCGATCTCGCCGAGAATAAGAAAGAGCCGTGAGGCACATCTAAAGAACCGCCGCGCCTGCTATTTTTCTATGGAGTTCCTGATGGGAAGAATGATTCAAAATAACCTTTTATCTTTAGGAATAAAAAATGAAGTTGACAGCGCCCTAAAAGACGCAGGTGCATCTCTTAATGCTTTTGAAGAAATAGAGGATGCGGCATTGGGCAACGGAGGTTTAGGAAGACTGGCTGCTTGTTTTCTTGATTCCGCCGCAACCCACGACCTTCCCCTTGACGGATACGGAATAAGATACAAATTCGGATACTTTAAGCAAAAAATTGTAAACGGGTTTCAAAAGGAATTTCCTGATGACTGGACAAGATACGGTGACCCTTGGAGCAAAAAGTGTGAAAAGGATACTGTTACCGTTAAATATGCTGACAGTAAAGTCCTTGCCGTGCCTTATGATATGCCAATAATTGGCTATAAAACTGAAAATATCGGAAATCTTCGCCTTTGGGAGGCTCATGCCGATGAGGAGTTTGATTTCGCAGCTTTTGATTCAGGAGATTATATCAAGGCAAGCAGTCAGAAGACTCTTGCTGAGGACATCTCTAGGGTCTTGTATCCTAACGACAACTCATATGAGGGAAAGCGTTTAAGACTTAAGCAGCAGTATTTTTTCTGTTCAGCATCATTGCAGGACATTGTAAAAAAGCATAAGCTTTATCACGGTGATCTTTCTAATCTTTCCGACTTTGTCACAATTCAGCTTAATGACACCCATCCGGTAATATCTATTCCCGAGCTTATGAGAATACTGGTCGATGATGAGAATATGAGCTTTGATAAAGCTTTATCAATAGTTAAAAAAGTATTCAACTACACAAATCACACGGTTATGCAGGAAGCTCTTGAAAAGTGGGATGCCACATTGTTTGAGTCGGTAGTGCCTAGGGTGTATGATTTTGTGCTTATGATAAACGAAGAATTTATTAAAGAGATGTACCAAAAAGACATCGACAGAAAAACGATAAATAAGCTCTCACCTATTTCTGACGGTTTGGTTAAAATGGCTAATCTAGCTGTTTATGTAAGCTCTTACACAAACGGCGTTGCACAGATACACACAGAGATACTTAAAAATTCCTGTTTAAAGGAATGGTATGAGATATATCCTGAAAGATTTCAGAATAAAACAAACGGTATAACTCAGCGCCGTTGGCTTGCTCTTTGCAACGAGGAGCTTTCTTCGCTGATCACATCTCTTATCGGAGACGGCTGGATAAAGGATCTGTCAAAACTTAAAGAGCTGGAAAGGTTTGCGGATGACGAAGAGATACTGCGCCGATTCATCAAAGTAAAAAACGAGAAAAAACGTCAACTCGCAAACTATATATTCAAAAATGACGGAAAAATCATAAATCCTGACACGATCTTTGATATTCAGATAAAAAGACTTCACGAATATAAGCGACAGCTTTTAAATGCCCTTTCAATACTTTGCATTTACTATGGAATAAAGGACGGCTCAATAAAGAATTATACTCCGACAACTTTCATTTTCGGAGCAAAATCCGCTCCCGGATACAGGCGCGCCAAAGCAATAATCAAATTTATTTCAGAAGTAGGAAAAATGGTGAACTCAGACCCTGATACCAAGGATATATTAAATGTAGTGTTTATTTCAAACTACAATGTTTCCTATGCGGAAAAGCTTGTTGCCGCAGCAGATGTTTCCGAACAGATCTCTACCGCAGGGACTGAGGCCTCGGGAACAGGTAATATGAAACTTATGCTAAACGGAGCGGTAACTCTCGGTACTCTTGACGGAGCAAACATTGAGATCATTCAGGAAGCCGGAGAAGAAAACAATTATATATTTGGCGCAAAGGTCGAGGAGCTTGAAAAAATAATGCCTGAGTATGACCCGAGAAAAATACTCTCATCAAACGAAAGAGTAAGAAAAGCTGTAAGTAAGCTGGTCGACGGAAGCTTTGACGACGGCGGTATCCCATCTAATTGTGAGGGCAGCTTTAAAGAGCTTTACAAGGCGCTTACCGACGGTGCAAGCTGGCACGCCCCGGATCACTATTATGTTTTGGGAGATCTCCCCTCATATGTTTCGAGAAAGCTCGATGTAAACCGTGACTATCGTGATACACTTGCCTTTGCCAGAAAGTGTTGGATGAATATTGCAAACGCAGGAAAATTTTCATCAGACAGAACAATAAAGGACTATGCGGCAAACATATGGAATATATCACCTGTTATACTCTGATATGTTTCTTAAGAAAACAAAAAGAGGAAGTCCAATGACCTCCTCTTTTTTCTATTCATAAGCTTATTTTTCTACTTTGTTTCAACGCCTTCCCAATCCTTTAAGAATCTCTCGATTCCTATATCGGTAAGAGGATGCTTTATCATCTGCTTGATAACAGAGAATGGGATAGTAGCTATGTCACATCCAAGGCGTGCTGCCTGTGTAACATGGATAGGATTGCGGATAGAAGCGGCAATTATTTCTGTCTCAATTCCCTGAGCGTCAAATATGTCTACGATTTCTTCAATGAGATTCATACCCTCCATACCGATGTCGTCAAGTCTTCCCAAAAACGGTGAAACATATGTAGCTCCTGCTTTTGCTGCTAAAAGCGCCTGTGCAGCTGAGAAAATAAGGGTAACATTTGTATTGATGCCCATTTCTGTAAGTCTTTTACAAGCCTTTAGTCCCTCTGCACACATAGGGAGCTTGATTACAATGTTCGGGTGGATCTTTGATAACGGGATAGCCTCTTCTACCATCTTGTCCGCTTCAAGTGAAATAACCTCTGCGGAAATAGGTCCGTCAACTATTTCTGTAATCTCCTTTACTACCTCTTCAAAAACCCTTCCCTCTTTTGCAATAAGCGATGGGTTTGTGGTAACACCACAGATAACTCCGAGATCATTAGCCTCTCTGATTTCGGCAACATTAGCCGTGTCAATAAACAGTTTCATATTATTTTGTCCTTTCTGTATTATTATTTGATACGCCTTTTAAAAGGCGCTGATATATTAATTAAAGTCTCGAAAGCTTTTCAAACTTATCCTTAAGAACAGGGTAAATCTCTCTGTAAAGCTGATAGTATTCCTCGTATTTAGGAACTCTCTCTGCATCCGGCTGCTGAGTTTTATTTATCTTTATTACCGCTTTGCAAGCCTCAGGAACTGTTGAGTAAATTCCTGCACCAACAGAAGCCAGGAGAGCAACTCCTAAAGCAGGTCCTTCTTTTGATTCAAGAGTTTTTACCGGACAGTCATAAAGGTCCGCAAGCATAGAACGCCAGAGCGGCGATGAGCCACCGCCTCCGCAAGCCATCATATCGCTGATATTTATTTTCATTTCCCTGAAAACTTCAACACAGTCTCTCAGAGAGTACGAAACTCCCTCCATTACCGCACGAAGCATATCCTTCTTTGTGTGCATTGCCGAAAGTCCGAAAAATACTCCTCTTGCATTAGGGTCGAGATGCGGCGTTCTCTCTCCCATAAGATATGGAAGGTACAAAAGTCTGTTAGAGCCTACTTCAACAGTTTCCGCTTCCTTATCCATAAGATAATATTCGTCAACGCCCATAAGCTTCGCTACATCCTTTTCACTCTGACAGAAGTTGTCTCTGAACCACTTGAGCGAAAGTCCAGCACCTTGTGTAACGCCCATAACATGCCATGTATTAGGGACTGCTGCACAGCAGGTATGTACTCTTCCAAGCGCATCTATCGAAATATTAGAGGTGTGAGCAAATACAACTCCTGATGTGCCTATTGTTGTAAATGCCTTTCCGTCCTCGACAACTCCCGTTCCGACAGCTGCGGCAGCATTGTCTCCTGCACCACCTACTACGATAGTTCCCTCATTGAGCCCTGTAAGCTCAGCAGCTTTTTTTGTTAGCGTTCCTGTAACCTCACAGCTTTCATAAACTCTTCCGAGCAAGCTCTTATCTATTTCAAGAGTATCAAGTATTTCATCAGACCAACAGCGATTCGGAACATCTAAAAGCTGCATACCTGACGCATCAGATACCTCGGTAGCATACTCACCTGTTAATATAAACCTTATATAGTCCTTAGGAAGAAGAATATGGCGGCATCTTTCAAAATTCTGCGGCTCATTATTCTTTACCCACAGAATTTTAGCTGCCGTCCAACCGGTAAGAGCAGGGTTAGCTGTAATCTCAATAAGCTTTCTCTCGCCGAGCTTTGCATTCATCTCGCCGACCTCTTTAGCAGTTCGTTGGTCGCACCAGATAATAGAATTTCTAATAACCTCATTATCCTTATCAAGCATAACAAGACCATGCATTTGTCCCGAAAGACCTATTCCTTTTATATCGTCTTTTGATACGCCGCTTTCAGTTACTACCGCCTTTATGGTATTAACAGAAGCGTCCGCCCAATCCTTAGGATCCTGTTCTGCGTATCCGTTTTTCGGCTGATACATAGGATATTCGATAGTTTTTGAAGCAATTACCTTACCTGACTCATCGAATAAAACGGTTTTTGTTCCGCTTGTACCTATATCTACACCGATAATATATGCCATCTAAACGCACCTCCACTTATAAAATTTGTCAATTATATTTTACACCATAAAACATAGTTTTGTCAATGGATTTTAGATTCATAAAATATGCTTTATAAGCTTTTAAACAGTATTACATAAAACCATCTATTTGTAACCATATGTAGTTTTATGTCATATATTAGGATAAGAAGTAAAAATTTCTTTTAAGACGAGACGGACAAAATTATAACGACAGGCAAACAGACAGAAAATTAAAGACATATACACTATGAAAGGAGAAACAATGGAAATCTTTGAAAAAGGTATCTTTGACAGATTCGGCAAAGAGATCACAGATGCAAAAAAGCCCTTTTGCAAAGGAGAATGTCCTCAGCCAAAGGGTGAATTTCCCACCTATACGCCATTGGCAATAGCATATGTTCCGTTTCAGGAATGGGAAAAAACATACGATGAACAGGCGGCTTTATGCAGAGGTACGATTTTTCCGTCACTTGATAAGCCGTTTATAGGAGAGGAGGCTGTTAAAGGTGGATGCAAAGAATAAGCTTTTAAACAAAATAAGGCAGTATTATTTTTCTTTGGTAGAAGCAAACCTTTATCTTGACAGTCATCCTACCTGTAAGGATGGGCTTGCATACTTTAAAAAGTACAAGACCCTTTACGAAGAAGCAAAGGAAGAATATGAGAAAAAGTACGCTCCGCTTGATTTACTCAGCGGCATAAAAGATGACAAGTGGGCTTGGGCATCCGAGCCATGGCCTTGGGAAGGGAGTGAAAACTAATGTGGGAATATAAGAAGAGACTTGAATACCCTGTAAAAATTAAAAATCCAAACCCGGCTCTTGCTAAGGTTATCATCAGCCAGTTAGGCGGACCTGACGGCGAGTTGGGTGCAGCTATGAGGTATCTTAATCAGCGGTATGTTGCACCTTGTAATCAGGTCAAAGCAATACTGAGCGATATAGGTACCGAAGAGCTTGCGCATATGGAGATAGTTTCAGCGATTTTGTACCAGCTTACAAAAGGACTGTCTATCAAGGAAATCAAAGAATCAGGATTTGATACCTATTTTGTAGATCACACTACCGGCATATATCCACAAGCTGCTTCCGGAACACCGTTTTCTGCCCTTACCTTCCAGTCAACCGGTGATCCGATTACAGATCTAACGGAAGATCTTGCTGCTGAACAAAAAGCCAGATTGACCTATGATAATATCCTGCGACTTGCAGACGACCCTGACGTTAGAGATCCAATAAAATTTTTGCGTGCGCGTGAAATAGTTCACTTCCAGCGCTTCGGCGAAGGTCTTAGAATGGTACAGGATCAGCTGGACGCTAAAAATTTCTATGCTTTTAACCCAAGCTTTGATTTATAATAATAAAGCTATGAATTATAAAAGTTAATATTTATATAGGCTGTCAAAAACCAGATGATTTCTTGGCAGCCTTTTTTGTACTTATGTAAAAATCACTTTTAAAATAAACTTAGTAGATAAATTTTTTCTCATAGCAATAAGTATACCGCTTATCTTTCCCCTACTTTTTCTATTATTTCATAAGTTTTATAAGTGTATATACCTTTAGGGAGTTCCCTTAAAATTATTTGAGAAATATCTATACTTTTATTCAAGCTGATCAATCTTTGGTTCGTATCAACTAATTCTTTGTTTTCTGTAAGCATTTTTGACAATTTTGAATTTATGTTTTTACATATATAATCTTGGATACAACCGTAATTTAATATTTTAGCAGCACTAATTGCTCCGATCCCTGTAATTCCCTTAATATTATCACTTTTATCACCAACTAATGCTTTAAACATAACATACTTTTGGGGACTAATATTGTATTTTTTAATTACCGCCTCTTTATCATATAAGATACTATTTTTGCCTCTTTGGACATATAAAAACACATTATCATCAACAAGTTGTATAAAATCAAAATCGGTAGATACTATGATATAATGATTGCTACTATCATAATTGTTAGAAATAATTGAAGCAATGTAATCATCTGCTTCGTTATCTGACACTTCCAAATAAGAGATACCTAAATAATCCAGTGCTTTCTTTATCAACGGTAATTGAGAAAACGGATTTTCCTCTTCATTAACATAGGAATAATCAATTTGTTTGCCTTATAATCTGTGTTAATTTCTAAATTAGTTTTTCTGCTCGTTTCACTGTCAAAAATCACAAAAACAGAGTATGGCTCAAATTTACTGACAATTTTCTTAAGGCTTCCGATAAACCCAACCAATCCCTTGATTTCTCTCCCTTTTGAATTCTTTATAGATGCCGGTATACCGTAAAACATTCTAAATAAAAGATTATGACCATCTATCAATATAATTTTCTTCATTACAAAATTCTCCTTAAAATAAAAAAATAGGTATGACCAGATCATACCTATCCCTAGGGCCCGGTTAATTACCGGAATATTCAAATTGATTGGTGCCTCCGATCGGAATCGAACCAATGACACGGGGATTTTCAGTCCCCTGCTCTACCGACTGAGCTACAGAGGCTTATAAAAATGGAGCGGGCAACGAGGCTCGAACTCGCTACCTCCACCTTGGCAAGGTGGCGCTCTACCGGATGAGCTATGCCCGCACTTATAATTGGCGACCTGGATGGGAGTCGAACCCACGACCTCTAGCGTGACAGGCTAGCGTTCTAACCAACTGAACTACCAGGCCAAAAATATGGTGGGAACAACAGGGCTCGAACCTGTGACCCTCTGCTTGTAAGGCAGATGCTCTCCCAGCTGAGCTATGCTCCCACACAAAATCACTTAACTAGCGACTTATTTATTATACAGTAAGTAGTCGAGTTTGTCAACACCTTTTAGAACAATTTTTTCGTATCTTAAGATTTATATCATAAAATTCTACCTGTGGTTGAATTGCGTTCGTCAATTTCCACGAATAAGTTATTGTCAAAGCAAAATAATTTTGATATACTGAAAAAAGAAAAGTCAAGGGGGAATGTATATGAACGACTACTCTGTGATACTTTCCGAAAATATTGCAAGGCTTAGAAAAGAAAAAGGACTTACTCAGGGAGCGCTCGCCAAACATCTTAGTGTTTCCTTTCAGGCAATAAGTAAGTGGGAAAATAAACAGTCAAGCCCCGATGTTTTGCTTTTGCCAAAGCTAGCAGAAATTTTTGGCGTTACGATAGACGAGCTTTTCGGCAAGGCGCGTGTTGTTAATATCAAGGGAGCGCACTCTACACTTTTTAAAAGTGGAAAATACATAGAAGTCGATTGGAATGATGACGAGAATATCCACGCCGCTGTTTTTATAGGACATAAGCTTTTAAAGAATGATGAGGATCTCAAAAAATTCACCTTTAAGCTTGAGGGTGATGCTTTAAATGTGGATTCAAGGTGCAATCTTGAAATAGACGGTAATGTAACAGGTAGCGCAACAGCAGGAGGAACTATAACCTGTGGAGCTGTCGGCTGTGATGCAAATACAAGAGGCACAATAAATTGTGGAGCTATCGGCTGTAATGCAAACACATACGGAAGTATCAACTGCTCAAGTATCGGAAATGACGCAATTGCAAACGGAGATATAAATTGCGGTAACATTTCGGGGGATGTCATCACCGACGATGGCAATGTTGAATGTAACGATGTTTACGGAAATGTCACCTGCGGCGGAGATATTAAACTTGTAAGCGTAAAAGGAAAGATAAATCCTGACGAAAAGTAACTTATACAAGAGATTTTATCATAAACACAGGCTAAACTTAAAAAATAAAACATACACGCTAAATAAACTATCAGGGGGAATAATTATGAATAAATCTTACATATACCTTTACGGTATGATAGCAATTTCTTCGAGTTTTTTACTTAATGGCGGATTTTTAAAGCCTGATATGTACTCGGAAATCAAGGCAAAATACCGATTTCCGGGCGGAGAAACAGGGACCTGTGCCACGGTCTTGTCTTCGCTAGGCGCACAAGTGAAAATGGACGGAAATCACATCGGGTATGATGCAAAGAAGCTGATTACCGATTTTTACAAGGATAAATCCGTAGACCTTGATTCTTTGCATTTTGACGATAAGCTTGAGGCATTGGAGGATTATGTGATCATATCAGACGATATGCGCACACCCATGGGAATGTTCGGTAAGTTTTTCAGTAACGCCTATAACAGCGGCAACCGACCCTGGAGTAAGCCAAGGGAAGATGATATTAAAAACTGTACCGTAGCGGCTATTGATCCGTACTTTTGGGAAGAATCAGAGCTTGCGGTAAATTACTGTATAAAACACAACAAGCCTTTCGTTACGATAGACTGCGAGTACGACAGTTACTTTCATAGAAATTCTGCTATTTCCGTAATCTCCGGTGAAGGAATTATAAACAATTACCCTGATAAAACACGGGATGAACTTTTCCCGTTATTTCAGGAAAACGGCGGTGGACTGACAATAATCACAAACGGCGGAAACAGATTTGTATACGGAAGAAAAGGCGAACGAATGAAAACCTTTGAACCGTACAAGGTAAATGTTGCAAGCACTCTCGGTGCAGGCGACAGCTTTAAAGCCGGCTGTGCTTTTGCACTTATGAACGGTCTTAACGATGACGAACTTGTTAAGTTTGCCGCAGCCTGTGCCGCAACGGCTATCTCAAGATATCCTTTACAGCTTGATCCCCCTAAAATCAAAGAAATAGAAAAGCTTATCGCAAGCAGAAAATATTGAGATGTCAGAAGTATTTGTAATACAGATATATGATAGTTACGACATATTACGACTATCATACCAAAAAGTTCTTTACAAATGTAAATAATTATGTTATCATTAAAGTGTAAAATAATGAAAATGTCAAGGTGAAGCAGGCTTTTTAAGCGTTGCTTTTAAAAGGGAAGCGGATGAGATTTCCGCACAGCAGCCACTACTGTAATTGGGGACGAACGGATGTATTTTACCATTGCGCATTATGCGTGAGAAGGACATCTTATTAGAATGATCCATAAGTCAGGAGACCTGCCTGGACATATGCTTGAAACCTGTTTGGGCAATAGAAACACGGTCTGGCGCAAAAAACAAGCTGTCTTAAGACGGCTTATTTGTGTTGCACTTTCTTCTTTCGCTTTTCGGGTTTTAGACAACAATTTTACAAGTAAAAACGAAAGGAAGAAAAAAATGAAAACAACTTTATTAAAAAAGGTATCAGCAACAATTCTTTCAGCAACAGTTATTGCATCAACATTAGTAGTGTCAGCTTTTGCGGCACAACAAAACGAGGTTGATAAAGAGCTTTTTGACACTTCAAAATATCTCCTCGAACAAAACAACAGCGCCGATTATTTTAACGACTACGCATTAGGTGCGGTAATATCGGGCGCAGCAGATGAAAGCTTTAAAGATAGCTATAAGAAAAGTATTGAAGACGCGCTTAAAGATAACGACGGTAAGCTTATGTATACGGATCAATACTCGGGTGAAACAGCAGAATCCCTTATGTATGAATCATCTGCTGTTATAGCTTTACATAAAATGGGGTTTGATGTTTCGGATATAGGCGGATATGACCTAACAAAAGCTATTGAAAGCTTCGATCTTACCCTTATAGACAATCCTTATCACCTTTGTGAAGCTTTAAAGGCGTCAAAACTGATAGGAGCAGGAGAAGAGAATATATCAAGACTTATTGATGCCCTTATGACTTATTATACAGACAATGGCGAAACCGGCGGAATGGACTATTGGGGCATATCTACCGACAACAACGGTGCGTTTATTGAAGCTCTGGCTCCGTTTTCCGATTCAGATGAAAAAATTAAAAGTGCTATTGAAAAATCCGTTAAGTTTATAGAAAAAATGAAAAGACCAGACGGTTACGATTCTTCTGAAGCATACGCTTCGGAAAACGGAAACGCAGATTCCACAGCACTTGCTTTAAGGGCGTTTATTGCGGTGAACGACGGCGAAAAGGCTCAAGAGGCGTATAACTATCTTCTTGGATTCAAATCACAGGAAAAGGACGGCGCTTACCTATATGCAGGAGACGAAAGCGTATACGCCGCAAAGGATGCACAATATGCACTTCTTGCTTACAGCGAATATCTTTTGAAAACTAATGATAATCAGCCAGAAAGCGAAACTACTGAAGCTGAACCAGGCGCAGCAGATATAACAAACGCTGTCGAGGCGACAGACTCAGCTAGTGCTGATAATACGGAAAACACCGAAAACAGTTCTGATAATAACGGTGAAGATACAACTGCAAACGATGAGTCATCCTTGACAACACAAACAGCGGACGCTAATCCAAACACAGGTACGACTGCACAGGGAATTGCTGTTTCGGCTGCGGCTTTTATTGTATTGGGCATAATCATCTCAAATAAAAGAAGATAATTATTAAATTATTTAAGGAGCAGGGAAAATGAAAAAAACACTTGCATTTTTGTTGGCATTTATGATGATCTTCTCGTTTTGTGCCTGTGGGATCGAATCTGTTGACGAACACAACAGCAAGGTTTCAAGCTCTGAGGATAGCGGCGAAGCTGCACTCAGGGGGACAGATGAGGTTACAGAAAGTACAAGCGAGAACAGCACGGAAAAGCCAAATGACTCCGAAAAAGTATCTGAAACTCAGTCAGATAAGAAGGAGAGCAAAGCTGATTCCGAAAAAGAAAAAAATGACAGCAAAGGCAGCCCTGATGTCAACGGGAATTCAAACGACGGTCAATATTCAAAACCGGCAGTTACAACATTGCCAAAAAATACGGCACAGTCCGCTTTCAGCTATTATGTTACAAAATATGAAACCGTATATAAAACCCGCTATGTAACTGGAACAAAAGCTTCAAAGAATATCCCCGGAACAACGAGTTCAAGTTCCTCTTCATCAAGCAAAAAGCCACAGACGGTTTTATCAGGCAGCGGCACTAAACCGGGAACATCAAAGAGTGCATCCAAATCAAAAATAAGTGTTTCACAAAAAGCAATAGATGTTTCAGCTATTTTAAAAAACCCTGATCTTAAGGATAGTGTGAAAAAGTCTTTACCCTCTGATGGGATACTGATTCCTACTTACAGCAAGATAACAGTTTTAGACGGATCAACTGTGTTTGATGTGTTAAAGCTTGTAATGAATACAGAAAAGGACACATATAAAAATCAGAATGCTGTATTTGAATATAGAAGCTCCGGATACGGAAACTACATTTATTCAATATGCGGACTATCAGAAAAGGACTGTGGAACACAGAGTGGCTGGACTTATAAGGTAAACGGTAAAACTCCCGGTGTTTCCTGCGACAAATATGTACTTAAATCAGGAGATATTGTCGAGTGGGTATATGTTACTAATTCTTGATGCCGGAGGTAACGGTGACTATTCATTTTAAAAATCTAAACGAAATTTCAGGCATTTTTTACTTTTTGATTTCATCAGTGCTAATAACTTTAAGCGCTGATGACTTCAATCTGCTTATTCCCTGCTTTATGATATGTATACTATATGGTATTTTTTTAGAGTGCTTTAAAACGGCACTCTTTTGTTTGCCCGGAGTCATACTTCTTGTTCTTTTAAACCCACTGTTTAATCACACGGGTAACACGCCTCTCTTTTATGTAAACGATAATCCATATACATTGGAGGCTCTTATCGTCGGTATACGATATGGAATGATAATGCTTTCACTTATAATCTGGTTTCAGGCATCCTTCAGAGTGCTAAATCTAAACAGAGTTTTTCATCTGTTATCAAAAATATTACCGACGACTGCTTTGATGCTTACTATGATATATAAAAGCACTAACGACATAAATGCCAGACGAGAAGAAGTATCCTCCTGTCAAAAAAGCTTTTTAAAGCCGCAAAAGGGAGTTATCAAAAAAATAAAGCTTTTAAGTGCAGAGCTTCTTGCGGTATCACAAAACGCACTTGAAGGTTCAGTTATAAAAGGAATTTCAATGTCCTCAAGGGGCTTTGAGCTAAAAGGAAAAACCAGCGTTTACAAAATCAAGCTAAAAAGAGACGACTATATATTTATTTGCATAAGTTTAGTTCTTTTGTTATTTTATTTTATCGGTGTGGCAAAGCCTGTATTTATTTGCGTATTTTTGCTTCTGCCGGCAATTTATCAAATTAAAGAGGAAATTAAATGGCACTTTTTACAATCGAAAATCTAAGCTTTAAATATGAAGGCGAAAACGATTATACGTTGCATAACTTATCCTTTGAGATAAAAGAAGGAGAGACGCTTGCTGTTATCGGAAAAACAGGTAGCGGAAAAAGCACCCTTTTAAGGCTCCTAAAAAAAAGCGTAACACCTAAAGGAGAGCTTTTAGGTAAGGTAATTTTTTCGGGGAATGAAATATCCGAAATCGGGTTTGTTTTTCAAAATCCTTACGATCAGTCTGTGTGCGAAACAGTGTATGATGAGATATGCTTTTGTCCGCAGAATCTGGGTATTGATCCGAATGAGATCAGACGGCGCGCTGCGGAAGTATGTTCATTTTTCGGAATAACCTGTTTAGTCAAAAAAAAGTTAAGCGAGCTTTCAGGAGGTGAAATCCAGCTTGTAAATCTTGCGGCAGTAAGCGTATTGTCACCAAAAGCGATCATACTCGACGAGCCGTATGCACAGCTTGACCCGATTAGCTGTGACAAGCTCTCAACAGCTCTAAAAAAGCTTAAAAATGAACTCGGAACGAGCATTATAATTTCTTCACACTCTCTTTATGGATTTTTACAGGACATCGACAGGGTTCTGGTGCTTGAAAACGGCAGATGCACAGAATTTAACAACACAGAAAAGGTTTTTTCAAATCTTTTTGAAAAGAAAAATTTGCTTTATCTTGTTTCTGGCTCATTTTTACCGCTTTGCGGTGGTAAACTTATAAAAACCGTTAAGGATGCAAGAAAATATCTTTCTGAAAACAAGGTGAGTTTTTCTCCTCTTACAAGTACAGAAACGCCTGGAGAAACTGCACTTGTTGCAAAAAACATTTATTTTAAATACAATAAAAAATACGATGATGCTTTATTCGGAATATCCCTTGAGATTAAGAAAGGTACAGTTCTGGGTCTTTCGGGAGCAAACGGAAGCGGTAAAACTACGCTTATGAAGGTGCTGGCAGGAATTAAAAAGCCGTATGCCGGAAGAATAAACTCATATCTTGACTCAGTTTATCTTCCACAGGATGCACGCCTTACTTTTGTAAAGGACAGCGTTTATGAGGACATTAAGTTTATGTGTGAAATGTCCGAAATTGATGAATCAGTAATACAAATGACTTTAGAAAAATATCCTATATTCAAAGATATTGACAGGCTTTTTTCTAAACATCCATATGATCTCAGCGGAGGAGAACTACAGCTTTCGGCACTTTTTAAAGTTTTGGTATCAGGAAAAAATATAATATTTCTGGACGAGCCTACAAAGGGACTTGACCCGTATTCAAAAATAGACTTTATAAAGCTTATAAATGATATAAAAAAAGATAATGCTGTTGTTATCTCCTCACATGATACAGAGCTTTTGACCGAGGTGTGCGACAAGGTCGGAATGCTTTTTTGCGGCGAACTGATAAGCTTGGAGAGCGTTAAGGATTTTGTGTTTAAAAACAGTTTTTTTACTACCCCACTCGCAAGAGCCTCAAGAGGCATTTGTGACGGACTTGCTCTTTTAAGTCAGCTGGGAGGTATAAAATGAGCGGTTATCTTACAGCTGTCATAAGCATTGTTATTATCCTTACTGCCTTTTTGATATGCTTTGAGTTAAAAAAGCCATCCGCAGCAAGACTTATGCCAATTGTTACCCTTGTTGTGATAGGCTCGGTAGGACGGATAATATTTGCCTTTGTACCACAGGTACAGCCATTGACCGCAATAGTTATAATCTCCGGCGCGTGCTTAGGGCCTTCCGACGGAGCTATGACCGGTATTTTGTGTGCTGCGGCATCAAATGTTGTTCTCGGTCAAGGCCCTTGGACACCATTTCAGATGCTTGCGTGGGGAATAGTCGGAGCATTGGCAGGACTTATTTCAAAAACAAAATCAGGCTCTTCGCTTATTGCAATAACGGCTTACTCTGTAATTGCAGGAGCGATATTCTCGATTATTACCGACTTTTATACAATTTTCAGTCTTTATGAATCAATGACATTTTCTTATGCTCTTACCATACTTGTTACAGGACTTATTTTTAATGTATCCCATATGATCTTTAATACGATCTTCGTGGCTATTCTTTACACGCCGTTTAAACATATGCTGACACGAGTACGAAAAAAATATTTATAAAACAAATGGAGCTGCTGCATAATTTGCAACAGCTCCTCTGTATTTTGATAGTTACGCCAATGCTATAACTTCTACCTCGACCAAAACATCCTTTGGCAGTTCCTTTACCGCTACACAGCTTCTTGCGGGCTTTTGTGTAAATGTCTTTGCGTATATTTCGTTAAATGCCGCAAAATCCGACATATTCTTGAGAAAGCAGGTAGTCTTTACTGCCTTTTGAGGATTCGTTCCGGCTGAAGCCAATACCTCCTCAAGATTTTTCATTACCTGTTGAGTCTGTTCCTCGATCGTACTTCCCTCAATTTCATTTGTAGCAGGGTTTATTGCTATTTGTCCCGAGGTGAAAACAAAATCCCCCGCTTTTATCGCCTGTGAATAAGGCCCTAGCGCTTTTGGAGCTTTGTCAGTGTGAATTTTCTCCATATATCTCTCTTCCTTTCTCAGCAAAGATGATAGCCGGCATTTGTGAGTGCCGTAACTATCTCATCTATATGAGCTTGATCCTTTGTCTCAAGCACCATACGCAAAAAGCAACCGTTTACATCCTGTCCCTCATTAGCTCTTTCATGATGGATCGATATAACATTTCCGCCGATCTCTGCAATTATATCGGCAACACCCTTGAGTTGTCCCGGTTTATCAATAAGCTCTATCATAAGCTGAACTGTTCTTCCTGTCATAATAAGTCCACGCTTGATGACTCTTGAAAGAATAGTTACATCAATATTTCCGCCCGAAAGCAGACACGCAACCTTCTTTCCCTTTATAGGCAGTTTATCAAACATTACGGCAGCGACCGCAACAGCACCCGCTCCCTCAACAACAAGCTTTTGCTGTTCCATCAGCGTCAAGATAGCTGATGATATTTCATCATCGCTTACTGTAACTATCTTATCGACATATTTGTTGACAAGCTCAAAGGTCTTATCACCCGGTTCTTTGACTGCGATTCCGTCTGCAATTGTTGAGACGCTGTCAAGGCATTTTATCTTTTTGCTGTTCACAGAATCGACCATACTTGCGGCGCCCTTAGCCTGAACTCCATAGACTTTTACATTCGGTCTTAGCTGCTTAATTGTAAATGCTACTCCCGAAATAAGACCTCCACCGCCTATCGGAACAATAACCGCATCCAAGTCCGGCATCTGATTTAACACCTCAAGTCCGATTGTTCCCTGACCGGCAATTACATTTTCGTCATTAAACGGATGAATAAATGTATAACCCTTCTCCTTCTGAAGCTCAAGAGCTCTTTGATATGCGTCGTCATAACAACCCTTTACAAGACAAACCTCTGCTCCATAAGACTTTGTTGCCTCTACTTTAGAGATTGGCGCAGAATCAGGCAGACAAATTATAGACTTTATCCCTGCCTTTGTTGCCGCAAGAGCCACTCCCTGTGCATGATTTCCGGCTGAACAGGCAATAACTCCCTTTGACTTTTCTTCATCTGTGAGCTGAGAAATTTTGTAATAAGCGCCTCTTACCTTAAATGATCCGGTCGTTTGAAGATTTTCTGTTTTCAAATATACATTACAGCTCTTGCTTAGCTTTGGCGCATATATCAAATCAGTTTCTCTTATAACCTCCTTTAAGACCAATGAAGCATGATAGACCTTATCAAGTGTAAGCATATAAACTCTCCTTTAATTATTTATTTCAGACAAAATAAAAAGCCCCGTCTCCTTAAAGAGACGAAGCATAACGCTCCGCGGTACCACTCCTGTTGCCGTAAAAACGACCGCTTGTTCGCATCAGACAATGCGCCTCCCTATAACGGGGGAAACCGTACCACCTTAATCGACTTAAAAATCTTTAGGGCGTCTGCTATGGGCGGATGAATACAGACTGTATGTAACGGCTCTCACCAAACGCCGTCTCTCTTTAACACTTATAAGTATGTAAACGCATAAAAATGCACCCATCACTGCATTTTACTTTATTCCTTACTTAAAAATTATAACACTTATTTTCTGTTTGTCAAGAGGTAGAAAAATAAAAGTTTTGTATAAATCACAATATTGCTTTTTATAATATAATATGTTATAATGGCTTTAGAAAGAATTTATATAACATAATTATTGGATCTGTTAAAAATAATATTTATGGGAGGAATAAAAAAATGACTTGTAAAAATTGTGGAGCAGAACTTAAAGAAGGTATGACCTTTTGCTCAAAGTGCGGAACTAACAACGCTATTCCTGTTAATGCAGTGCCAAATCAAGCGCCCCAGCCACAAAATCCGGCGCCTCAGCCAATTCCTGCACCTCAGTCACAACAGCAGCCTCAGCCGCAATATAATCAACCGGGAGGATTTACAAATCAACAGTTTACATACCCTCAGCAGAATTATTATCAGCAACCTGTGATGGCGCCTCCGAAAAAGCCTATCGAAAAAACTGTAATGGGACTTAATTTTGAAAGACTTTCCGTTATAGCTGCGATAGTTGTCGGTGTATTGTTTATCGTCTCCGGCTTTATAGGAATGTTCTCTCACATAAGTGATTACGGAACTTCCGTTTCAGAAGTATTTACATCACTTCTTACAGGAATTGCCGATGGTGTTTTATGGGCAACTGTTATACTGCTTCTTGCAAAAATAATGACTGCTGTATGCGGCAAAAATGGCAAAAACAAAGGAGAATAAATTACATATGTTCGTTTTTGATTTTCCAACAGTAATATTTTTGCTGATAAGCACACTCTGCTTCCGGTATTTATACTTTTCGTTTTTCGGCTGTTTAAAAGGCTTAACAAAAAGGAAATGTATTATGTAGACAGAAAAATTGCTGAAATAAAATCACATAAAACTGCAAAATAAAAACACCGACAGCGTTAAAAGCTGTCGGTTGGTTTTTGTAAATTAACCTTTTAACCTTTCATCTCTTTACTTTCAAGATAGAAGAAACGAATATACATAATAAGCGACCACAACATTACAACTCCGCAAATGATAATTATCGTGTTTGCAGCAGCGTTGCTGAGGGGCAGTACCAAAAGTGCGATAAGCGCCACAAAAAGCGTTGCCGTACAAATTTTTCCAAACCATTTTGCGCTGTTTACTATCCCACGCTTAAAGTTTCTTATACCCATAACAGCCATAAAGCCTTCTTTTATTACCAAAATAGCTACCAACATTATCATAAGCTTATGCTTTGTGCAAAGACACAGCATTATTATTCCGTGCGAAAGCTTGTCTGCTATCGGGTCAAGTGCTTTTCCAAGGTCAGAAATCATATTGAATCGCCGGGCTATATAACCGTCAAAAAAATCTGTAAGAAATCCGATCGCTAAAATCACAATGGCGACATATTCCTGACTTTTACTTTGTGCATTGAGATAAATCACCATAAACAATATAAGAAAAACAAATCTTAAAAGTGTTAAAAGATTAGGGATCGTAAGAGCATTTTTAAAGAGATTTTTAAACATACCTTTTTAGCCTTCTTATTTTACTACTGTTGGCTTTTATATAAAACCACAATAAAATTATTGTATACCAAAAAACGCGTTTTGTCAACAATTAAGAACTACTAAAACAATTTCCTTTTGGAGGTTATAAAAATGAGAGTAAATCTCAGAAGTACAAAGCTTGTAATACTTCTTTGCACACTCTGTTGTATGCTTTGGGGTTCTGCCGTGCCTATAATAAAAATAGGCTATCAGCTTTTAAAAATAGAATCATCGGACATTGCATCACAAATACTCTTTGCCGGAATAAGGTTTTTTCTTTCCGGTGTTTTGACTGTGATAATAGGAAGCATCATCTCTAAAAGCTTTATTTATCCACGCTCCGCAGCATCTCTTTTAAGAGCTGCAAAGCTCAGCGTGTTTCAGACTGCTATACAGTATGTCTTTTTCTACATAGGTCTTGCCAACACAACAGGAGTTAAAAGCTCTATTCTTGATGGTACAAGCGTTTTTATTGCACTTATATTATCGGGGCTTATCTTTAAAATGGAAAAGGTAACTCTACTAAAGGTTATAGGTGCTGTTATCGGATTTATCGGTGTCATTCTTATAAATATAAACACCGAAAACATAAAAGCGCTGTTTGATTTTTCACTTTTAGGTGAAGGCTTTATACTCATTTCAACAACTGGATACGCCTGCTCCTCTGTTTTTATGAAGCGTTACAGCAAGTATGACGATCCCACAATGCTAAGTGGTTATCAGTTTATGATAGGTGGTGCGGCAATGGCGCTCGGCGGTATTGCCTTTGGCGGGAGGTTACTTCATTTTAGCTTCTGGGCGATGATCATAACTATTTATCTGATTTTAGTTTCAGCAGTCGCATACACCATTTGGGCACAGCTTTTAAAGCACAATCCTGTTTCAAAAATAACCGTTTTCAGCTTTCTTATACCCGTATTCGGCTCACTGTTTTCAACAGTTATGCTAAAAGAGAGCGACATTTTAAATCCTAAAGGAATATTCTCTCTTATACTTGTGTCAGCCGGAATAATACTCGTAAGCAGAGGAAGCTTTAAAAATAAAACAACTGAATAATAAAAATACAGGCAAGCGATATTTACACCGCTTGCCTGTTATTTTATCAGTTTAGTTAATGAGTGACTTTTCTGTTTCTTTATCAAAAATGTGAATTCTGTTAGGATCAATAGCAACCTTGATCTTATCCTGCGGTCTTGCCGTAGATCTCGGTGAAACTCTGGCTGTAAGCGGGATACCCTCGCAGTTGAGATATAGATATGTTTCAGCACCCATCATTTCCGTTACTTCAACAGTGGTGTCGATAACGCCTGTCTTAGCTGTGGAAAGGAACATCTCCTCATCGTGGATACACTCAGGACGAATACCAAGAACAATTTCTTTTCCTACCATAGGCTCAAGGACCTCAGCGTCAGCCTTAGCCTCCGGTATCTCTACTGTGTACTTAACTCCACGAGTTGTTTTTGTGTCCTCAGAACCGAACTCTACAAGGTACTTTCCATCCTTCTTTAAAAGCTTAGAGTCGATGAAGTTCATCTGAGGTGAACCGATAAATCCTGCAACGAACTGATTTACAGGGTTATTATAGAGGTTTGTCGGAGAATCTATCTGCTGAATGAAACCGTCCTTCATAACAACGATTCTATCTCCCATCGTCATAGCCTCTGTCTGGTCGTGAGTTACATAGATAAATGTAGTGCCGAGCTTTTTATGAAGCTTTGAGATCTCTGTTCTCATCTGTGCACGGAGCTTAGCGTCAAGGTTTGAAAGAGGCTCGTCAAGTAAGAATACCTGTGGCTCACGAACGATAGCACGACCAAGCGCAACTCTCTGTCTTTGACCTCCTGACAAAGCCTTCGGCTTTCTGTCAAGAAGATGAGCAATATCAAGGATTCTTGCAGCTTCCTCGACCTTCTTTGCAATCTGGTCCTTCGGAACCTTTCTGAGCTTAAGACCAAAAGCCATATTCTCAAATACAGTCATATGAGGATAAAGAGCGTAGTTCTGGAAAACCATAGCGATATCTCTGTCCTTTGGCGCAATATCGTTTACAAGTCTTTCGCCGATATAAAGCTCTCCGTCGCTTATCTCCTCAAGTCCGGCAATCATTCTCAATGTTGTCGACTTGCCGCATCCGGAAGGACCTACAAGAATAATGAATTCCTTGTCCTTGATCTCAATGTTGAAATCGGTAACCGCTACAACATTTCCGGGATACTTTTTGTAAATGTTTCTAAGTGATACACTTGCCATTTAAGCAACCTCCCAATATAGTTATAGAAAATCAATCACTAAAAATTGTTCCTTTATTATAATACCAGTTGTTTACATAAATTACAAGTGTAGAATTCACTAAAGTTTTGCTCAATAAATTATTCATTATAACGAAAGTTTTCTTTGAAATTTATGTTTTGTCCAAAAGTTTCTGTATATCTTTGTGCAATATTTCTAAACACTCACCTATATTCAAATTTTTATCCAGTTCAAGCTTGCCGATAGAAACACGCTTTAAAAAAACGACTTCGTTGCCTATTGCCTTGAACATTCGCTTAACCTGATGAAATTTTCCCTCGCTGAGCGTTACAAAACACGATCTATCATTTTCGCTTATCCTCTCAAGCTTTGCAGGAAGACATTTTTCATTGCCGTCAATAGTCACTCCCAAAGAAAAGATCTCTTCCGCATCTTCCCTCAATGGCTCTTTAAGTATAACATAGTACCTCTTGTCTATATGACTTTTCGGAGACAGCATTTTGTGAGAAAGCTCCCCGTCATCAGTTATCAGTACAAATCCCTCAGTATCTCTGTCAAGTCGCCCCGCAGGAAACATTCCTTTCCTAAAAAGCTCTTTTGGCACAAGTTCAAGCACTGTCGGTCCGTCCTTTTCTTTTGTGGAACACACATACCCCTTTGGCTTATTAAGCATTATGTATATATGTTCTTTATACTTAACCGTTTCACCGTCAACCGATATTACATCGCTTTCAGCATCTATTTTTTGGTCAAATAAAGCCTTTTTTCCGTTTACAAGTATCCTCCCCTGACGGCAAAGCTGCCTTGCAATACTTCTGGTTATATCGCTTCTGTTCATTGATACGAATTTGTCAAGGCGCATTATTTTTGACATCTTTACACTTCCCTAGCATTATTGCTTTTTAAGCCCCTGCATAAAGCCGTCCAGCTCGTTACAGGAAACATCTCCTCCTATAAGCCTTCCCTCAAATACCATTAGATTCATATAAATGTTATCTCTTTCAGACGGATAATTCGTCACCTTATAGGTATATATTTTTATTTCTTTTCCCTTGTACTTTTCAAGGTCAAATCCCTGTTGCTTTTGAATTTCATTATACTGCTCATAAACATCGCCAAACTCTACCGGTATCTTAGCGTCAGATGTCTCACTGAAGCTACTATCTACCTCCCAGCCCATCTCTTTGATAAAGCTCTGTCTTTGATCTTCTGTTTCAACCGTTATACACTCTTCTGAATAAGCATGAGCTACTCCGTAAACTACAAGAAAAATAAACAGCGATGCTGCAATACACGCAGCTATCACAACGCCAACCTTTTTGACCTTTATAGTTTTTACTATCATATTTATCCCCTCTTCTACTTGATTTTCAGTAAAGTATATGCCGATCCTTAAAAGCTTATACCAACCGTAATTATTAACAAAAAGGAGATTTTTTAGTCTTATTCAATGTGATTGACCCTGATATTAAAATGCCCCGACAAAAGTTTGTCGGGGCGGCAGTAAAATAAAATGTTTTCAGATTAGAAAATGAGTTGCAAAACCCATGTTACAAGCGTAACGCACGCAAATGTAACACCAACTGCGTAAGGCAACTTGTTGTTGTCCTTCATTTCATTTGCCAAAGCCATTGTAACAAACACGATTCCGATAGTTGTTCCCAATGATGTGAAAACAGAAGCAAGTCCTGCACTTGCAAGCCCAAGCAAGAATTCAACAATAACCGTAGGTATAGCTATAATAGCATACAAGCTTGCTACTGAAAGTCCCTTAAAGAAAGTGATCTTCTGTTTTCCGATAAGCTGTGCGCACAGCATTACTACACAAGCAATAACAGCTAATGTTAAAACAGCTACCAAAAGCTCCATAAAGAACCTAGCTACATATGTACCGAAGGTGTTTCCGGTTGAACCCGAGCTGAGATAGTTAGAAACCAAGTCTTCAATAGAACTTGATGTGTCTATTGATTGTGTAGCAAGACTTATCATTCCGAAGATAATTCTCACAAGTGCGTAAACTATTGCGATAATCAGAGATGTAACAATATTCGCTTTACCTACAAACTTCGGAATACCGTTTGACGGAGCTTTTAACACCTCAACTATACCGGTCATTGTGTTTCCCATTTCCTTACCCAAGTCAAGACCGTTCTTTTGCGGTGAGCTCTGTGCATAAACATACTGAGCCTGCGGATCCGCCTGAACTGTGGGCTTTGGCTGCTCAGCAGTTGTTTCGCTGTTCATTGTCTTTTCTTCATTTTCGTTCATAAAACAACTTCCCTTCTTACAAGCGTAATTTTGCCTGATTTATACAAATTAGTATATCATACATTTATTCTTTTGGCAATATATAAATACACATTCGTAAAAAATTTCTACACTTTTAACAAACAGGCAGTTAAATACCAAAAGATCAAGCCTTACATATGAATTTATCATCGTCACATATAAGCAGATTTTAACAGATGGCTCAAATAAAATGACAAATTCAAAGTATTACGAAATTGATTCCTTAACATCTATAAAAGCTTTTAATATCTTTACCGTACCGTCTACACCAAGTCTGCTGGAATTTATGCAAAGATCATAATTTTTCGCTTCTCCCCATCTCATATCAGAGTAGTAGTTATAATAATTAGACCTGTTCTTGTCCGTTTTTTTAATAAAATCCAAAACCTTGTCTTTTTCAATATCATAACGCTCAAGTATGCGCTTTTTCTTGCTTGTCAGGTCGGCGTTTATAAAGAAGTTTATTACATTTTTATATTCCTTTAAAACATAATCCGCACATCTTCCGACAATAACACAAGGGCCTTCCTCTGCGATAGCCCTTATAGTGTCAAACTGCGCTATAAAAAGCTTGTGATTAAGAGGCATATCCGCTCTGATCTTACCCTGTCCGTTTGTAGGAAAAGTTCCCATAACCAGAGAATATAGAAGGCTGTTGCTGTGAGATTCGTCGTTTCTGTAAAAAAGGTCTTCACAAATTCCGCTATCCTTTGAAGCTCTGGACAATATCTCTTTATCATAAAAAGGAACACCAAGCTCTGAGGCAAGCTTTTGTCCGATTTCTTTTCCGCCGCTTCCAAATTCACGGCTGATCGTGATGATAGATTTCATAGTTAATTTCGTGCCCGCCGAAAGGCAAAGCACTCCTCCCTTCTGATAATTTTATCTGTAATAATCATTATACCATAAATTTTACGAGTTTAATATATATTTTTTAGATAATTTTAAGTCGTGATATTTGTGCAACTTAAACTAAACATTACAAAATTATGAATAAATCACATTATTTTGAGGACAATACAGTAAACGGCAGTGAAAGGAAGAAAAACTATGAACATATCAAAGAAAGATTACGATAAAATGGTCAAAAAAGCCTCTCCCGGCACAAAAAGCTACATTACTATACCTAAAGCTTTCGTAATCGGCGGACTAATATGTGTTCTTGGAGAAGCGCTTATAAATCTTTGGCAGTATCTGGATTTCAGTGAAAAAAATGCAGGAATACTCACATCTATCTGTCTTGTTTTCTTATCGGCGCTTTTTACAGGTCTTAGGCTTTATCATAAGATAGCTAAGCATGGCGGCGCAGGAACATTAGTCCCGATAACAGGCTTTGCCAACTCAGTAGTATCACCCGCCATTGAATTTAAAACCGAGGGTTTCGTTCTTGGACTTGGGGCAAAAATTTTTATAATCGCTGGTCCTGTCATTCTCTACGGTACAGTCGCGGCAGTTTTATACGGATTCATTTACTGGATTCTGACAAGTCTACTTTAATGTGGTATTAGTTTATTTGATTATGACTATAAAACCAGCCGTCATATCCTTTACCGATATGACGGCTGGTTTTTTATTTATTAAACTACACCTGAGTAATTATCTTCATAAACTGCTTGTTTTTTTCTAAGCATAAAAACATAACCGTTCCGATTATGCTCACACAAACTAACTCTCCAGCTGCAACCTCCAGCATAGAAATAAAAAGCGGAAGATCAACAAAAAAATACAATTCAAGTCCTACTAGAATCGCATTCGCAACAACAGGACACAAAGAAGCTATTACCATACTAAGGATATGGGCTTTATATTCGCTCATACCTGATTTTTCAAAAGCTACGGGCAAAAATCTTGAGCAGACGCATATTCCCAAAACAGCGACAAGCGTTGCAAGTGTTCCTACGACCATATCAACGATTCCAACGGTCGAAGCTATATTTGCAATAAAACAGCCAACTACCATTGAAACACAATATGCCTTTTTGTAAAAGCACAGCATAACCAACGCTTCCGAAACCCTGAACTGGATATTTGCATATGAAAGACCTCCAAGAGCCAATGTTACAGCTACATATACTGCGGCTACTGCCGAAAGAATTACAAGTCTTTCTACTGTTATCGAATATCCTAATAACTTAAATTTATGCATAAAAAAATCTCCTTGTTTTTATTATTGAGTGGTACCTGGGCTACACTCTATTAAGTTTTATGTTTTATTTTACAAAACAGCCGGACAGATTTATGCATCATAAATCAGCTTTGACACATAAATCTGCAAACCGTTTCATTTCAAGCAATAAAGCCGTCCAAAAACAGAATGGACTTTATCTTAAGCCTTTCCTATTGAACCAAACAGCTCCATCTTTTCCTTAACTGTATTCTTGATTGCCTCAAATCCGGGTGCTAAGAGCTTTCTCGGGTCAAATCCCTTACCCTCAAGATCCTTTCCTGCTTCTATGTACTTTCTTGTCGCATCTGCAAAAGAAAGCTGACACTCAGTATTTACATTGATTTTTGCAACTCCGAGAGAAATAGCCTTCTTGATCATATCCTCAGGTATTCCTGTGCCTCCGTGAAGAACGAGCGGCATATCTCCTACCTTTTCTTTAACAGCAGCAAGAGTCTCAAACGAAAGTCCCGGCCAGTTTTCAGGATATTTTCCGTGAATGTTTCCGATACCGGCAGCAAGCATTGTGACACCCAGATCTGCGATAGCCTTACACTCATCAGGGTCAGCACACTCGCCCATACCTACAACTCCGTCCTCTTCTCCTCCGATAGAGCCTACCTCAGCCTCTAAGGAAAGTCCGAGCTCATTACAGGTCTTTACAAGCTCCGTTGTCTTTTTAACATTCTCTTCAATAGGATAATGAGAACCGTCGAACATTACCGAAGAAAAGCCCGCTTCAATACAAGCCTTAGCGCCCTCATAAGAGCCATGGTCAAGGTGAAGAGCAACGGGAACGGTTATTTTAAGCTCCTCTATCATACCCTTTACCATTCCAACAACTGTTTTATAGCCGCACATATACTTTCCTGCGCCCTCTGAAACTCCTAGAATTACAGGAGAATTAAGCTCCTGAGCAGTAAGAAGAATAGCCTTTGTCCACTCAAGATTGTTAATGTTGAATTGTCCGACAGCATACTTGCCGTCTCTTGCCTTGTTAAGCATGTCCTTTGCCGAAACCAGCATAGAAATATACCTCCAATATTTTTATTTATAAATATGCGTAAGCACATTATATACAATTATGATGCCTTTACTTCATATAGTCAGGCGAATAGCCTACAAAATAAATACTGCGTTGATCACAATATCTCTGTGCTTCAGAACCGTTTATACCTTCTACTGTTATATTCTCTGTTTTTCCGAAACACCAACCGCCAATCTCATTAGCGGTTTCGGGTATGTACACATTTTTCAATGAAGAACAGTTAAAAAAGCACATATTTCCTATAAAACTAACGCCCTCCGGTATCCTTACAATATAGATAAGGTCGTTTGACATAAACGCAAACCTTGCGATTTCCTTTACTTTTAGTCCATCTATCTCAGCCGGAATATTGACCTCTCTTAAATCGCCGTGATAGCCTGTGACTGTAATAAACTTTTCACCGTCGCGCTCAGTCACCTCATAGTCAAAATAGTCTTCGGATATAGGCGTTGCCTGAACCGGACCATAGGTGTAGCTTATACTCTCAATAGCTGCCTCAATAACATACCTCGCTATAAGAACGACAGTGGCGGCAGCTATTATTATTATGACCCAACTCCAAAGAGAGCTTACCTTTTTAGTAAGAACACTATTTTTAGCAGGCTCAATTTCATACCTTACTGCCAATCGCCGCTCACCTCATTCTTTATGCAAATAAAATCTATCAGTCACCAAAAGCAATTCCTATATCTTTTGCAGTTTTAACAAGCTGACCGTCCGCCGGCACAAACTTTGTCTTTCCTGCAATATCCTCAAGCTTGTTCTCCTTTACAACAGTATCTATCATAGCGACAGTATAGCCGTATTTTTCCTTGGCGATAAGCTGTGCAGCTCTTACGCCGAACTTAGTAGCAAGCACCCTGTCGTAAGCTGATGGACTTCCTCCTCTTAACATATGTCCGGGAACACAGACTCTTGCTTCCATACCTGTCTTTGCTTCGATCTGTTTTGCTATTCTCGATGTTGCGGTAGTTATGCCCTCCTCGGCTCTTTTTTTAGCCCTTTCGCGTTTTTTCATATTAGCCTCTGTGGTGTCAAATGCGCCCTCGGCAACTGCGATTATAGAAAAAGCCTTTTTCTCCTTGTTTCTCTTTTCAACAGCCTCACAAAGCTTATCAATGTCATACGGAATCTCAGGGATAACTATTATATCCGCTCCTCCGGCGATTCCCGAATAAAGCGTAAGCCATCCTGCTTTATTGCCCATTATTTCTACAACAAGACATCTTCCGTGTGAGGTAGCCGTAGTATGAAGTCTGTCTATTACTTCGGTCGCAATATCGACCGATGTGTGAAAGCCAAATGTAACATCCGTACCGTAAATGTCGTTATCAATAGTTTTCGGCAATCCGATGACATTAAGTCCCTCGTTAGCCAACAAATTAGAGGTCTTATGAGTGCCGTTTCCGCCAAGAGTCAGCAGGCAATCGAGCTTTTGCTTTTTATAAGTCTCCTTCATAGCCTTGACCTTGTCGATATTGTCATCTCCTATGACCTGCATCATCTTGTAGGGAGTTCTCTTTGTTCCGAAGATAGTACCGCCTCTTGTCAGTATCCCCGAAAAATCCGAAGGCTTCATAACAGCGCATTCATTATTGATAAGCCCGGAATAACCGTTTAAAATTCCTATGATCTCAAGGTCTTCAGTTCCGAATCTTTCATAACACGCCTTTGCAACTCCTCTTATAGTGGCGTTTAACCCGGGACAATCTCCTCCGCTTGTAAGAATACCTATTCTTCTTTTCATAATAAAGCCTCCCTCAAATAAATTCCCTATTAAAAATTTTACCATATCAGTTAATAAAATACAAGCCTTTTTGTGCAAAAAAACTCACAGAGCGAATATACTTTGTTAAGGAGTGGTGAATATGCTTTTTTTTAAAGCAGTTTTAAAACACAAAACCGTTATCGCAATCACAATAGTGTCAGTTATGATAATAGTATATGCCGTAAAGATAGGAGTTGCCGCATATGAAAGAAGCCTTGATAAAAGCCTTTCAATTATTTTGTACCACAGCGTGAGCGAGGACGATTCCAAACACGGAGAATACTCTGTTTCCCCCGAGGAGCTAAAAAGCGATCTCTTGTTTTTAAAGGAAAACGGATATACCACAGTAACCTCAAAAGAACTTATCGACTATGTATATTCGGGCGCAGATTTTCCGGATAAAGCGGTGATGCTGACTTTTGACGACGGATGCTATGATAGCTTGACAAACGCTTATCCTCTTATAGAAAAGTATAATATGAAAGCCGTGTTTTCCGTTGTCGGCGAGTTTTGCGACAGAGAGGAATCAAAGAAGGACAGGGATAATTCCTCATACTTAAACTGGAAAGAGGTAAAAGAGCTTTATCAAAGCGGAATAATAGATATAGCCTGCCATTCAAATAGCCTTCACACCTTAAGCGGAAGAATGGGCTCAACGATAAATCCGGACGAAAGCTACAGCGATTACAGGAGCGTATTTTTATCTGATACAAATAATTTCATTCGTTCAGCTAAAGAAAAGGCACAGATAGTCCCGGAAATATACACCTATCCGTACGGACTTATATGTGAAGAAAGCAAAAACCTGATAAAAACCTGCGGATTCAGAATATCTTTGGGATGTGAAGAACGAGAGAACCGTATAACAAGGGATGAAAGCTCATTGTTTTGTCTTGGACGCTTTAACCGTCAAAGCGGTGTAAGCACAGAGGATTTTATGAAAAAGGTGTTTTAATAAAAAGAAAATGCGGACACTATAAAGTATCCGCTCAAATATATATCAACTCAAATAAGAGCAAGGCGCATTTTTTCCAGAAGCTTTTTTTCCTTTCTTGAAACCTGTACCTGTGTAAGATTTAATAGCTTTGCTGTTTTTACCTGAGTCAGATTTTTATAGTACCTTAAATAAATAAGTCTTTTTTCCTGTGGCTCAAGCGTATTTATTATATGTCTCAGCGATAAAAGATCCGTGATCTTTTCGTCCTGTGCCGAAACAGGGATCAGAAGCTCTGTTGAATCATCATCAGACGGTGTAAGACTTATTGGCGGAAGAGCTACATTTATCGCCTCGCATATTCTTTCCGGCGGTTCACCTGTTTCTGAACATATTTCATCTATATCCGGCTCTCTTGCAAATTTCAAGAGATAATCCTCCCTTATTCTTGTTATTTTTAACGATAGCTCCTTTAAGCTTCGGGACACCTTTATAGTTCCTCCGTCTCTGAAAAGTCGCTTTATCTCGCCAAGAATAACAGGCACGGCATAGGTAGAAAACTTCACCTCAAACTCCGGGTCGAAACGCTCCTTAGCCTTTAAAAGTCCGAGACAACCTGCGGAGTATAGCTCCTCGTACTCTATACCGCGGTTTTTAAACCTGTTAGCACAAAGATGTACAAGTCCCAGATGCTGTGTTACATCAATTTGATTTTTCTGTTTTGTAACCGTCAATTCCGACAATCCTCTTTATCATTATAACTGTCGTGCCCTTATTGACCTCGCTTTTTACGGTAAGCTTATCCATAAAGCTATCCATCACCGCAAAGCCAAGACCCGCACGCTCCTCCTCCGGCGCAGTTGTAAAAAGAGGCTCCATAGCCTTTTTGACATCGGCAATACCGCAGCCTGCGTCGCGTATTTTTATGTATAAAGACCTGTCGTCATATGTTCTCAAAAGCATATCTATGTATCCCACGGTCCCCCTATAACCGTGAACTATCGCATTTGTCACCGCCTCAGATACAGCGGTTTTTATATCACCAAGCTCGTCCACTCTCGGCTTTAGCGAAAGTGCAAAACCGCACACAAGAGTTCTTGAAAAGCTTTCGTTTTCAGATGCGCTTAAAAACCGCACCTTAACTTCATTTTGCACCTTCTTCAAGCGTTTTTACCTCCTCGCTTATCATATCAGCATTAACTATCTTCGCCAGCTTATTGACGCCCGAAAGCAGCATTACCCGCTTAATGTGGTTAGGTGGATTCTGTATATATACCCTTCCGCCTATCTCGTGCATCTTCTTGTATCTTCCCATAACAAGACCTATTCCCGAGCTGTCCATAAAGCTTACAGCAGAAAAATCAATAAATAAAGCTTTTGGCTTGTAAAGATTTATATTAAGATCAATATCCGTTCTTAAAAACGAGGATGAGTGATGATCTATCTCTCCATCCAAAAAAGCATAAAGCTTTGTTTTATCCCCGTTAAGTTTTATATCAAGAGACATCTGATTCAACTCCTTGTCCATAGCATACCACACAGTAAATAAAAAACAGGTCGAAATAAATCGCCTGTTTTGCTATTTTTATTTATTCGTTTTATTGTAAGATAAACCCACAGAGAATAACTCTCTGTGGGCTTAGATTTAAGCTATTTCTTTTACTCCCTTTGCGTGTGCGTTTATAATTCCGACATCGGCAGTTGTTATTTTACCATCGCCATTTACATCGGCCAACTTAAACTGTTCATCGGTATATTCCTTAACGCCCTTTGCAAATGCGTTTACTATTCCAACATCGGCTGTGGTTATCTTGCCATCGCCCGAGAGGTCTCCGAGCATAACAGTAGGTTCTTCCGTGGGTTCTTCCGTAGGTTCTTCTGTAGGTTCTTCGGTGGGAGATTCAGTCGGTGTTTGCTCACCAGTTGCAGGTAAAATCCTATTATAAACGCTGTTACATCCCGAACAACTGTATTTAACATAACCGTCTTCGGTTTCTGTAGGGTCAACTCTGTCAGTCTGACTATAATCATGAACATGACCCTCGGTTACTGTTACAGAACAATAAGTAAGCTTAGTATTAGGATCCTTTGCTGCGTAGTAAAGATTTATAGCGTTAGCGCCGGCTTCTCTTGAACCGGAATAGGAAGCCAAAACTCCCTGAGCGTCAACAACTACTGTATATTCACCGGTAGCATTGTCGTAGGTGCAATCACCGATTGTAATAAAGTTATCGTCCCAACCGCTCCAATTCTCATTATCATAAGGCTTGAGTATAAATACCTTATCATTATCGGAAACATCTCCGTCAACGGTAAATTTAATTGTTACCTCAGAAACCTTGCTAAGTTCAGTTAACGCCGGGTCTATACTTTTAATATACAAATCAGAAGCATCAATGTCTTTTGAACTGTCAATCTCAGTGTTTTCTGAAACAACAACAAGCTCCTCGGAGTAGTTTTCCGACTTTTCAAGAGCTCTATACGCACCATACAGTTCGTTATAAGCTGATGTATACTCGCTGTCTGTGGTACCGCTGTTCTTTAATAGATTCTGAGCCTTTGTCAATGCAGACTCCAAAGCTGTCCAAGTGTCTGAAGAATAATCATCCTTTGAAAGCCCGGACACCATATCTACCGTTCTTTGTAGATTCTCCTTAGCGGTATAGAATACACTTACAATAGACTCTACTATTTCCGGCATAACCACCTTACATGTTTTCCTGTTAAACAATCCGAAGCTGTCAGCAACCGCTCCGTTATCCCAGTAAACAGGAACACATCCGTTCTTCTTTGCGTAATTACAAAGCGTATTGTCATAATAAGCTCTGAACTTTGTATTTTCAGGGTCAGCCGAAGACTTATTGATACATCCGTATTCACCTATTATAACAGGGTAACCCTGTGCAACGAATTTATTGTGAACCTTTTGCAACTGACTTTCCATATAGCTTTCCGGAGAATACGACGGCTTTTTACTTGGATCAGCATCTTTTCCCCACTGAGAATATTGGGTGCTTGTGCCGTCTCCGCAGAAATCCCAGGGAGCGTAATAGTGAACGGAAACCATAATTCTGTTCTTGGTGATTGAAGAATCTCTGTATTTGTCCGTAGGCAAAGCAAATCCATAGTTTCCTACCGTATAATCAATATCTGTGTTCCAACCCGGAATAAGCAGCCAACGCTTTGCGTTATTAGAGCCTGTCTGACGAACGGTATCAACGAAAATCTGGTTATATGCGTTAATGTTTTCGTAGTACGATCTAACGGGTGTATGATATATTCCGTCAAACTCCTCATTCATCGACTCAAAGATAAGATGCTCATCATAGCCCTTAAACATATCTGCGATCTGCTGCCAGCAAGCCTTGTACTTTTCTTTGATAGCAGGCTGTTCGCTTTCAGAAGCATTACACAAAAGCCAACCGCCGTCAACAGTATTATAACCGTCTCCGTGCATATTGACAATCACATACATATCCATATCATATGCGTAATCAACTACCTCTTTTACTCTTGCGAGCCAGCTTTCATCAATTTTATAGCCCGAAGCCTTGTCACCTATGTAGCCGAGATAAGAAACCGGTACTCTTACTGTTTTAAAGCCTGCATCCTTTACAGCTTTAATAAGGTCCTTTGTTATTACGGGGTTGCCCCAAGCTGTCTCATTAGGAATACCGTTTGATGCTGCCTCGAGCTGATTTCCTACGTTCCAGCCCGCACCCATTGCTGTTACGATGCTGTTTTGATCCATATCAGTAAAAGTATCCGCTGCTGTTACGACCGTATCTTTAGCAAGAGAATACGATGTGCATAAAGCCGTCACAGCCAAAGCTGCTGCAGATAAAATACTGATTGTTTTTTTCAGTTTCATTTTCGTCCTCCTCGATAAGTTAATATACAATTATATGTTATCATTATTACGATTATTTTTCTATTGACTAATTTAACAATATTTTGGTGATTTATTTATGCAAAAAGAACAAAAAATATTGTATATATTATAAATTCAAAATAACACCGCCGTCATAATATGACGGCGGTGCAAAAATCTTATTTTATTCCACAGAATTTTTAGCTATAACATCTGTTGCGAGCTGCGGCGGAAGCTGCTCATATCTCGCCATTTCAAGTTCAAAGGCGCCTCTGCCTTGAGTGGTCTGACGAAGGTATAAAGTGAAATCGGACATCTCAGCGATAGGAACATCCGCGATAATATCGGTCATTCCCTTTTTACCTGAAGGGTTCATACCGAGAACTCTTCCTCTTCTCTTATTAAGCTCTCCCATAACATCGCCTGTATTTTCATCAGGAACTGTTACTGTAAGTGAACCGATAGGCTCTAAAAGAACCGGATCAGCCAGACGAAGACCTTCTTTATAAGCTATTGACGCTGCCATCTTAAACGCCATTTCCGATGAATCTACGGGGTGATAAGAACCGTCCACCAAAATGGCCTTTAGTCCTACTACAGGAAATCCTGCAAGCACACCCTTTTTAACACTTTCCTGTAATCCCTTTTCGACCGCCGGGAAAAAGTTTTTAGGAACCGCGCCTCCGAAAACTCTTTCCTCAAAAATAAGCTCATCCGAAACGCACGGCTCAAACTCGATCCATACATCACCATACTGACCGTGACCGCCCGACTGCTTTTTATGGCGTCCCTGAACCTTTACCTTTTTGCGGATAGTCTCCTTATATGGAACCTTCGGAACGGTAAGCTCAACATCTATTCCGAAATCCCTGCTCAGCCTTCCGACAGTTGTGTCGTGATGTAGTCCTCCAAGAGAGCTTAATATCATTTCCTTTGTAGAATCGTCCTGAGCATAGCTTATCGTAAGGTCCTCTGACAAAAGCTTTGAAATTGCCGCTGAGATCTTGCTCTCGTCTCCGCCCTTTGATTTGACTGCCATCTTATGGCAAGGCTTCGGAAATACTATCTTTTCGAGCTTTATAACTCTCGACGGATCACAAATTGTGTCATTGGTCTGACAGTTCATCTTTGCCGCAACGACTATATCACCGCAGCACGCCTCAGCGATCTCCTCAGTCTTTTTGCCGTTAAGTATCATAAGCTTTCCTACTTTTTCACGGTCACCAGACTCTGCATTGACTATCTCCTTGCCGGAGGTTAGCTTTCCGCTGAACACCTTTATATAAGACATCTTTCCGACAAACGGATCAGCAACAGTTTTAAACACAAAGGCCGAAAGCGGAGCGTTTTCGTCGCACTCTATTTCTACCATATCACCGCTTTGTGTCTCACCGAGCTTTGTTTCCTTTTCGCTTGGTGCGGGAAGCAGTAGCGAGATTTCCTTTAAGAGCATATCAACCCCCGCAAGAGTAGTTGACGAAACACAGGTAACAGGGGTAATAATTCCTTCATTCATTCCCTTGTGTATACCGTCTATAAGCTCCTTTTGTGTAAACGGCTCACCCGAGAAAAACTTTTCAAACAAAGCCTCGTCTGTTTCAGCGACCGCCTCTGAAACAGCCTCAATAAGTCCGTCTATTCTGTATTCCATCTTTTCGGACACCTCAGCGGTCGGCATATCGGTTTCCACTGCGTTTCCGTTATCGTCATACTTATACGCTTTCATTTCTATTAAATTCACATAAGAAACTATCTTTCTGTCAGCTATTACCGGGACGACGACCGGACAGACAGTCGGTCCGAACTCCGACTTAAGCTGTGTCAAAACATTGTTAAAGTTTGCGTTTTCATCGTCGAGCTTTGTTACAACAAACATTCTCGGTTTGCCTGTTTCAACCGCATAGTCATAAGCCTTATGTGTTCCTACCTTTACACCCGATTTTCCGGAAACGGTGATGATAACAGATCCGCTCGCAAAAATTCCTTCCATCATCTCTCCCGCAAAGTCAAAAAGCCCCGGAGTATCAAGAAGATTGACCTTAAATCCGTCTCTCTCAAAGCAGGAAAGAGATGTATACACAGAGCATTTTCTCTTGACCTCCTCCGGCATATAATCTGAAACTGTATTTCCGTCGGCTACCTTGCCCAAGCGATCAGACACTCCCGATTTATAAAGCAAAGCCTCTGTGAGCGAGGTCTTTCCCGATCCTGCGTGACCTGCTATAGCAATGTTTTTGATTTTCGTGCTGTCATATACTTTCATTACCCAAACTCCCATCTGTTTGTATAGATTATCGCCAATATTATTCAAAGCGTATAGTTAATTATATACTATTTTCACAAAAAAAGCAATACCTTTTGCCATATTTTTTAATAAAATAACAAATAGCTTTCGGGAATTCTTAAAACAGCGATTGTTTAATCAAATTTAGGATTTTTTCTTTTGCGGCTTTACTTTTGCGCTTTTATGTGTTAAAATAAAAAAGTAATATCAAGTATATTATTGAGGTGATAAAATTATGCCTATTACTGATATTTTGAGGCAAAACGCAAAAAACTATCCCGGAGACATATGTCTTGTCGAGATAAATCCGTCAATAAGAGAGAATAAGCGGAGAACCTGGAAAGAATTCGACCTTATAGAGCCTGCCCCACAGGATTATTACAGAAGAGAGATAACTTGGGCGGTTTTTGACGAAAAAGCTAACCGTTTCGCTAATCTCTTGATCTCAAGAGGGATAAAAAAGGGGGACAAGGTCGGAATTCTTCTTATGAACTGTCTTGAATGGCTTCCTATCTATTTTGGCGCATTGAAGGCAGGGGCTATTGCGGTGCCACTCAACTTCAGATATACAGCAGACGAGATAAAATACTGTGTTGAGCTTGCTGATGTAGATGTTTTGGTGTTTGGCCCCGAATTTATCGGAAGAGTTGAGGAAATAGCCGACATAATAGTAAGAGTAAAATATCTGTTTTATGTAGGAGAAAGCTGTCCGGGCTTTGCCGAGCATTATGACAGCTTAGCTGCTAACTGCCACAGCTCCGACCCTGAGATACCGCTTACAGACAGCGATGATGCCGCTATATATTTTTCTTCCGGAACTACCGGCTTTCCTAAAGCGATACTACATAATCACGAAAGTCTTATGCACTCATGCAGAGTGGAACAGAATCATCATTCACAGACAAAAGACGATGTATTTTTGTGTATCCCGCCACTTTATCATACCGGAGCTAAGATGCACTGGTTCGGAAGCCTTTTATCAGCATCAAAAGCTGTACTTTTAAAAGGTGTTAAGCCTGAATTTATAATTGAAGCTGCCCATAAGGAAAAATGCACGATAGTCTGGCTTTTAGTGCCATGGGCACAGGATATTTTAGATGCCATTGAGCGCGGTGACATTGATCTTTCAAAATACGATCTATCAAAATGGAGACTTATGCACATAGGCGCACAGCCTGTACCGCCTAGCCTTATCAAGCGTTGGAAAAAGGTTTTCCCTAACCACCAGTATGACACAAACTACGGACTTTCCGAATCCATCGGACCCGGCTGCGTACATCTTGGTGTTGAAAACATTCACAAGGTCGGCGCTATCGGAAAAGCAGGCTTTGGATGGGAAGTAAAGATCGTTGATGATAACGGTAATAAGGTCAAAGCGGGAAGTGTCGGCGAGCTTTGTGTTAAAGGGCCTGGAGTTATGACCTGTTACTATAAGGATGAAGCCGCAACGGCGGAGGTCCTTAAAGACGGATGGCTTTACACAGGAGATATGGCTGAAGAGGATGACGACGGATTTATATATCTTGTTGACCGAAAGAAGGATGTTATAATAAGCGGAGGCGAAAACCTTTACCCGGTTCAGATAGAGGATTTCTTAAGAAGTCACGAAAGTGTTAAGGATGTTGCTGTAATAGGACTTCCGGATAAGCGTCTCGGCGAAATTGCCGCAGCAATAATTGAGGTCAAGGAGGGTCACAGCCTTACCGAAGACGATATAACAGCATTCTGCATAGGGCTTCCAAGATACAAACGGCCGCATAAAATAATCTTTGCGCCTGTTCCGAGAAACGCCACCGGAAAAATAGAAAAGCCTAAACTGAGGAGAATTTACTGCGGCGAAAGTGTTGTCGCAAAGCAAAACGAAATAGAGGTATGACATATTAACATCTAGTATTTATTGTTGGTTACTTAAAGCTAAAAAGGCACAGACGATAAAATTTCGTCTGTGCCTTTTTGATGTTACTTCTTTTTCAGCTTTTTTGAAAAATCCATATCTTCGATCTGTTCGTTTTGAGGCTTTTGGGACTTATTCTTCTTTTCGTAAAACTTTTTGCTTTCTTTTGTTGCATTCTCTTTTTCGATTCCCAGTTCTTTGCGTTCCTCAGGCGAAAGCATTAAGTCGTAAATAACCTTTCCCGATTTTTTGCGTCGGCGGTTGAAGATTATAAGTATAACAAATGCCAAAAGACAGACAACGCTTATAATAATGCCGGCCGTAAAGCCCTCGGGAGAATACTTTAGCTCTATCTCATACTCACCTTCGTCAAGTCGTATTCCAAGCATACTTCCATCGTGAGTTTTAATTCCGTTTTCGTTGTAAGTGTTGTTACAAACCTCCAAAGCGTTTTTCTCCTCACCGTTTACATAAACGCTCCAGCCCTTTTCATACGGAATTGATGTGTACATAATTCCGCTGTTGTTCACCTTTATTTTTCCCTTTATATCGGTGTCACTTACACTTGTTATATCGAGCGTTCCGTTATTCCTTAGCTTCTCAATGCCCTCATCAAACACCTCGTCGTCAAGCCGGTAAACACAGCTTAAGAAGGTGCTTTTTGCGCTGAGCTTATCCTTTGTGGTTCCGGTTATTGTAACCGAATCGCCTGAGTCAAGATAACCTATCTGACAGGCGTAAGGCATTGTTGGCTTAAGACCGATAGTCTGGGTCGGATTTTCCTCATTTGTAGTCGTAATATTTATGTTTTCTATCTCTTCAAATTTAAAACATCCGTAATACCATCCGGGCTTTGAAGCGATATACTTAAGAGATACCGTGCCGTTTTGATCAGTATTTGTCACAGTATTTATCGTTGTTCCGACAAGACTTACATTTGTTATCCTAACCCCGAAGCCCTCTATAATAAGTCCTGATTTCATAACCTCATCAGTAAGATCTACAGGGAACATTACCGACTTTCCCTCAACGAATTCAAAGCCGTTTATAGTTCTTCTGTCATTGGGAGCTGACGGAGCATAATACTCAATATTAGCTCCATTTGCCCACACAGACTTGTCATCCATATACTCAAATGTGACCTGCATTGTTTTTCCTTTTTGTCCTGCTAAGCTTTCAGGAGCTATCTGAAAGAGAGTGTTAGGCTTAACTCCGCCAACCTCCTTGTCGGTATCGTTAAGCGGCTTCTTTCCGCTGAATAGATTCCTGTAACCGGAATCCCTTGCAGGTTCATAGGTGTGAAAGCCGGTGTTTTTTTCTTCGCTTGTAACAGCAAGATTTTTACAGCCCTCCGTTGAGGACAACGGTAGATAATAAAAGATATTTTTGTCTATACCGGTCATAGCCTTAAAAAGCTGATTCTGATAATAAAAAGGTATTGAGGATATGACATCCATATATTCTATTTCATCCTCGCACATAAATCCGAGAGGAAGATAAGCCTGATTTTCATATAGCTTTACATTATTTTCTGTATCAACAAGCTTGTTGTATTTCGTATCAGCCATATCACCTGTTTTTAAAATAGTGTACTTTAAATTAAGTACCGCATTAGTAAACGGAGTGGTAGCTCTGTAATAATATCTGTTGCCTGCTCTTGACGCCATTATCCCAAGATTTCTTGTATATTGAGTCGTCTGACAGTTTAACATTGATGAAAACATTGAAATTCCCCTGTACTGATATAAAGCAGGGTCATTTATCGTGTATTCCTTAGCTGTCTCCATTCTGTAAAAGTCATCGTTTTCCGAATCGTATTTATCAACAAGCTTTTCTACTCCCTCTCCGTTAGAATAATATGTTTCATACGAAGACGAGCCTACCGCCTGTGTTCCGGCTTTAACATTAGCATTTAGTTCAAAAAGCATCGGAAACAGCATAACGAACGCTATGACCTTGGCATTTAAAAACCGAAATGCAATAAGTGCAAGACATACTAGGTATCCTAGTCCTAAGAAGATGTTGCTCTTAAATGCCGAATCTTCGATATTTGCGGCGTGAGCAATAAACAACAGCGCTGCATACATCACCGCTCCTCCGATAAGCATTATCCAATTTGCCTTATCGAGCTTTAAAAATGTGCGGTATCCTATCGCAAGTACCGCGAACACGAACAAAAATGAAAACCTGAAAGGAATCATATTTGTAACGTGAAATCCATTCCAGATATAGTCAAGTACATTGTAGTTGCAGCTTACAATAAGAAAACCTACAATAACAACATACACTATTTTTTCCCTTATTGGTATCTTATTACAAAATATCATCGCACCGAGCATAATTATGGCGAGCAATCCGCTGTAAAGGTTGGGAAGTCCCTCCTTTGTTGACGGTGTGCCGAAAGCCAGCACATTTGATATGACATTTGTAAATGTGTCATAAAACCTGAATGTCGATGGGAATGTGGAATTTGCCGAATAAGCGTGCTGAAGTGCAATATATGCCGGCAGTATCAAAACGGCGGTAATTCCAAGTGCAATTACAGTGTAAAGTGCTATCTGTCCAAGCCTTTTCAAAAACATTTTAAATGTCGGACGAAGAAGTATATTCACAGCAAAAAACATAATTGCCACAAATACGCACACAAAGAATCCAATATAAAAGTTTGAGAAAAACGCCAGTGCGAGCGCTACTACATATGTCTTATACCTTCCCTCTCTCACAAGTGCAAAGGTACCCAAAAACACGAGCGGCGCAAGCGCAACGGTATCAAGCCACATTATATTCCAGTAATATCCCATCATATACGCTGAAAGCGCATACGGAATCGAAAACAGCACAATAGAAAAATCGTTTCTCTTAAAAGTGCCTCTTAAAAACAGCGACATAAAAAGCCCTGCACATCCGACCTTTATACAGATAAACAGTGCAAAAACATCTCTAAGATACTCAGCCGGAATAAATACGGTAAAGAAGTTAAGAGGACTTGCGGTGTAATAAGACAAAACCGCAAGAAAATTTGAACCGAGTCCGCTTCTTAGAGTATATAAGAGCGAGCCTCCCGACTGCATTTTATCCTGCATCTCCTGCAAAAACGGAAAATACTGATGCCACCCGTCAACAACGAGAGCCTGCTGATCCCCGTTGGATGCAAAGCCGTGGATATTAAGAGCCGCAAATGCTATTGCCATCATTACGAACGGTATTAAAAATGAAAGCGCAACATAAAAATAGTTTAAAAAAATTTTAACGCCCTTTTTCTCGAGTATTTTTCTAGCGCGCTCCGGCATTTTAAGCTCTGACGCGTTTCCCTTTTTAAGAGATGATCCTGCTTTTTTGGTGCTTGCCGTATTCAAGCTCTCATCGCCTTTCCAAAACAAAACATATATTTTAGTATATCACATAGTACAAAAAAAGTAAATATTTATTTAAACTAATATTTATAACTCAGTGTTCCCCCTCGACTCTAGCGGCGGGTTTTATTTTCGTAATCATCGGTCGTTATTGAAGCGATATTTTATCCTTACGGTTTCAGCAAGAATAAAATCATAAACTAAAGCTATAAGTCAGCTTTGCTCGTTGACCGAAAGCCGGACTATGCTATGAGAAATGTTAACAAAATATGAATATTATGAATTTTTTGTAAATAAACTGTATTTATTTTATGAAAAATGTACGTTTGCGTACATTTTTTCCCGATTTTGCGCTGTTAGTAGAGGGTTATAAAAAATTCAATTTTTAAAGCTTATGCTGATAACGCTTAACATTAAAACAGCATCTGACTGATCTCAGGAATTTTTTAAAGTAAGTCATTGACAAACCTTTGGTTTTAGTGAATATCCCTCTTAAGTTTTGAATAAGCATTAAAAAGGACAAAGCTAAAAGCTGTTTGGAGGAATTATAATGCTTGAGATTTTAAACAGAGAAGTAAATCCTTCTCAGGATTATCCGGGGCTTTCCGAGGAGGAAGCGAAAATAAGGCAGAAAGAGGGAAAAAATGTTCTCTCACACAAAAAGAAAAACTCTGCCTTAAAGATATTTTCAAATCAGTTTCGTGATGTTCTTATTTTGATTCTTCTTGGAGCAACTCTAATATCCCTTGTGATAGGCGAGATCTACGATGCCATTACAATAATAATAATCGTCCTGATGAACGCAACGCTTGGCTTTATTCAGGAGTTTCGCACCGAAAAAACGCTTGAGGCATTAAGCAAAATGACATCACCAAAGGCAAAGGTTTTCAGAGACGGGATAATTAAAACACTATCCTCTGATGAAATAGTAAAGGGCGATGTATTTAAAATTGAAGAGGGAGATAAGATACCTGCTGATGCGGTAATACTGTCACAGAATTCTCTTTTCTGTGATGAAGCGATTCTGACCGGCGAGTCCTCATCGGTATTAAAAAGCGAGTACGAAAATGAACAGGATACAGACTCGCTAAATCTCCCGTATATGGTGTATATGGGCTGTGTAGTCACAAGAGGAAATGCGATATGCAGAACTACCGCTATCGGTAAAGCCACACAAACAGGTCGTCTAAGCAAAATGATAGAAAATATAACGACCGAAAAAACGCCGCTCCAGAAGCGTCTCGGGGATCTCGGAAAAAAGCTTGCCGTTATATGTCTTATTGCGTGTATACTGGTCTCCGCCGCCGGAATAATCAGAGGCGAAAATGTTTTCGATATGCTTATGACAGGGCTTACCGTCGCAATAGCAGCTATTCCCGAGGGGCTTCCCGCAACAGTAACCATAGCTCTTGCGCTCGCCGTACGGAGGATACTTAAAAAGGGAGCCTTGGTAAACAAGCTTCACTCGGTAGAGACCCTCGGCTCGGCAACGGTAATATGCACCGACAAGACAGGCACACTTACACAGAATAAAATGACCGTCACAAAAATAGTCACATATAAAAACTGTTTTTCGGTTTCAGGCTCGGGATATTCTCAGTCGGGTGAGATAACCCTTGACAGAGCGCCAATAAACCTTGACGCGCATAAGGACCTGTCAGAGCTTATCACCTGCGCCTGTGTGTGCAACAATGCCGCCATCGCAAGAAACGCTGTTTCCAAGGAGCGAAACAGAGGCAATGCCGCAAAGGATTGGTCTACCGTGGGCGACAGTGCGGAAGCCGCTTTGCTTATTATGGCGGCAAAAGCAGGCGTGATACAGCAGGAGCTTGGCTTTGAGCGGGTAAATGAGATACCATTTGAGGCTAAAAACAGAATGATGACCGTCTTTGCAAAAGACAAAACAGATCAATACGCATTTACAAAAGGTTCTGCCGAAGTGGTAACAGCTCTTTGTACAAAGGTTCTCGACGGAGATAAAGAAATTCCTCTGGACAACAATATGAAAAGAGAGCTTATAAAAAAAGCCGATGAGCTTTCAGCGGAAGGACTAAGGGTGCTTGCGTTTTCCAAAGCCTTCGGAAAGGACATTGTCTTTCTTGGACTTGTAGGAATGCTCGACGATCTTCACGAGAACATATCCTCGGCTGTATCGATGTGCAAACGGGGCGGTATAAGAGTATTGATGCTCACGGGTGATCATCTTATGACTGCCTGCGCAATCGCTCGAAAGGCAGGAATTCTCACCGCACAGGACGGCGCTGTTACAGGCGAAGAGATAGACAAACTTACCGACGAACAGCTCTGTGACACCGTGTTAAACAACACCGTTTTTGCAAGAGTAACTCCGGAGCATAAGCTCAGGATAGTGCGCGCGCTTAAAAGTATCGGCGAAAATGTAGCTATGACCGGAGACGGTGTAAACGACGCACCTGCTGTTAAGGAAGCTACGATAGGTGTGGCTATGGGTAAAAACGGCACCGATGTTACAAAGGAAGCCGCAGACCTCATTCTTCTTGACGACAATTTCGAGACTATCGTCGAAGCGGTCAAGGAAGGAAGAGGAATATACTCTAACATAAGAAAATTCGTAAGATACCTTATCTCCTGCAATATAGGCGAGATAATAACTATGCTGTTCGGAATTCTGATAGGACTTCCTCCGGCTCTTACACCTACTCAGATACTGCTTATAAATCTTGTAACAGACGGTCTTCCGGCAATAGCCCTCGGACTTGAGCCGACCGATGACGCAGTTATGAAGAGCCCTCCGAAAAACGAAAAAAACTTTTTCTCCGGCGGTCTGCTTTCAAGAATCATTTTCAGAGGATTATTTATCGGTCTTTGCACAATAGGAGCTTTTGTATCGGTTTTAAAAATATCCTCAAGCTTAGAAGCTGCCCGTACCTCCGCTATGATAACCCTTGTGCTTACACAGCTTATACATTCGTTTGAGTGCAAGGCGGAAAAAGGCTCGGTTCTTGGAGCAAAGCTTTTGAACAATCCGTTTCTGATAGCGGCAAACTTAATATCTTTAGCGGCGCTTATCTTCTGTGTGGCCTATCTTCCTCTTGCGGTAATCTTTAACGCCTGTGCGCTAAACGCATCTCAAATAATAATATGTATCATTTTTGCATTTGCACCCGCTTTCATATCTGCAGCCGTTGACAAAATTACAGATAAATAGATATACAAAAAAACCATTCGCTAATCAAAAAACGAATGGTTTTTTACTCAACATAAATTCTTATTTAAAGCTATTTATACATATACTTTTTGTTGAAATCCGCTATCGGAATAGCCTTGTCAAACAGCCAACCCTGTGCCATATCAAAGCCGCAGGATTTAAAGAACTCAGCCTGTTCTATATTTTCTACTCCCTCAAACAGTACATCCTTTCCGGTAGTTTCTATAAGCTTACAAAGCTGTTTAACATATTCCTTATCCTTATGCGATCTAAGCACCTGATCCACAAATGTCTTATCGACCTTTACAGTATCAATAGGAGCGTCTCTCAGAAAGCTCAGTGAAGAATATCCCGTTCCGAAATCGTCCATATCTATCCTGAAGCCGAAATCCGCAAAGGCATTCATATTGTTAATTACCGTTTCCGGGTCTTTAGCGATGATACTCTCAGTTATCTCGATCTCAACATACTTCGGATCAACTCCGTACTCGGTCGTCATCTCCTCAACTCTGTTTACAAAGTTTTTGTAGTTGTTGTGTACCCTAGAAAAATTTACCGATATAGGAAGCGGCTCAAGTCCGTCCTGCTGCCACTGCTTGATAAGTGCAAGAACCTGACGGTATATCTCAAAATCAAGGTCTATTATATAACCCGCCTTTTCAAGCATTGGCACAAACAGATAAGGCTGTTTATATGTGCCGTCGGGATTTCTCCATCTTGCCAGAGCCTCGGCACCTATTATCTCCATTCTCCTGAAAGAAAACTTCGGCTGTAAAAACGCCTCTATCTCTCCGTCCTCTATCGCCTGATGGATCTTTGTTCTTACCTCCTGCTCAGCAAGTCGCTGTGCCTTTATCTTTTCATCAAAAACACATAGCCATTGCTGACGGTTTCCTTTTATGCTTCTTCTCGCGATATTTGCATTATCTATCGCTATTCTTACATTTGTATCCTCCGGCTTGAGAAAATATATTCCCGCAGTAAGGTTTATGTCGTTTATCGGATATTTTCTTGTGTGAAGGATAGAAAACAGCCTGCCGAGCTTGTTCATCTTCTGAATCACAGCATCCTCGGTCGGTCCCTCAATAGCCGCCACAAAAAAATCTGAATGTATTCTTGATGCGGCTATCACATTTTCATTGTTCTTGATAAGCCTTGCCGTATCACATAAAATCTGATTTCCTGCTGCAAAGCCGAAATTCTCATTTATATACGCAAAGTTATTTATATCAAAATAAATTATCGCAAGCGAAAGGCTCTTATCTCTTGTTTCAATATAAGCCGACGCTGCAGTCTTGAATCTGTTAAAGTTAATAAGTCCCGTTAAGCTGTCAATAGAAGCGACACGATTGATTGTAAGTCTGTCTTGACATATTTCTCCATCTATCGGCAGCAGCTTTCCGACGACACTTCTCGCTCCGCTGCTTCCGTTTTTTGAAACCGCATAAAACTCTGCTCTGTATCGTTTGTAAGCATTGTTGTCAACGCTTGCGCTGAAGTCCACCGTATCAGATGAAACCTCCGTATCGGTACAGGCATTTTTCATTGTTTCAAAAAAATGTTCTTTATCGCTCTCTTGAATATAAAGCTTTTCAAAAGAGCCCTTACTGTCGTCATCTATATTATTCTTTGAACAGTATATATATCCGTCGTTGTCAAAGTCCTCTTTGTCAAATTTAAAGAAAGCAAAGCTTTCGCTTTCGCCCACATCTTCTTTATCCTGTGAAGGCGCAGCCATATCATAAAAATCGGACACATCTATTATTGTTGTTTTTGCAATACTTTTGTCCTCTGTAAGCTTTGTAATCCCTATTGCGGCAACATTTTTCCCGTCAGGTCTTCTAAGGCGATGGAGATAACAAATTCCGTTATGATTACCCGGATTGTTCATACGCTCCTTGTAAATATCCTTAAGTTCAAACCTCTCAGGGTTATCCAAAACATCTTTTACATTAAGGTTTTTCATATCCGCTTTATTCGGATCAATTCCGACAATGGTCAGAAAGTCGTCGTTATAATCTTTAATTTTACCCGTTTTTACATCGACATAAATCTCTGCACACGGGATTCCAAACATCATTTTGTGATTCTCTATCATCATACGGCTTTCCTCCCTTCATCAGTTTTATTGTTCCTATTAAAGCATATAAGATAAAACTTCCCTTATACTGATTTTACCACACTTTTTCAAAATAGTCAACAAAAATTTATTGCTCAACACTCAATTTTTGTGTCAAAATTGACAGGTCTGTATATTGTGTGTTTACAGCTTTATTACGGCGGAATTCGACCCAGATATTGTGATTTCGTTACCGTTTGTCTGCGGTTCGACAAAAGTATTATGTAAAATTTTCGGATTTTTTGTCAAATTTGTATGATTTATGGCTTATAAGTCCGAACAAAAACGGCTGTGTGGATAAATCCGCTTTGATATAACTTCTCATCCAATATTTATTGAAGTCCGCTTATTTTAAGATAAAGATCAGCAAGCCGGTCGCCGAAAAATATCGCCGAGCCTATTCCAAGCGAAAGCCACGGCCCGAATGCAAAACGGCTGTTTCCGGATCTATATTTTGTGATAAGTCCCGCAACAGAGCCTGTTATAAGTCCGATAAATGCGGCGATGATGACCGCCTTTAAGCCAAGAAATGCTCCGCCCGCAAACATAAGCGCTACATCTCCGAAGCCAAGCGCTCTTCCCCTTGAAATAAGGAAGATAAGAAGAAAAGGAACGCTTATCACAAGTGCTCCGATAAGCGCGCTTTGCCAAGAAAACGCATTGACAGGCGTCAAAATATTTGTAAGTGTGAGCACAAGCTTTGCTATCGCCATTATGATTATCACTGCAACAACAGGCATATTTATAAGCTGTGTGTCCATATCCATAAAGAACACTATTATCAGACAGGAAAGCACAACACACACCATCGCGGACTCTAATGACGCTTCGGTCAAGCCGAACCAGTAGAATGTAAACACATATAAAAGCGCATTCAAAAGCTCGACTACCATATATCTGGGTGAGATCTTTGCTCCGCAGCTTCGGCATTTTCCTCTTAAAATTATGTAGCTTACGATAGGTATAAGATCGTATTTCTTTATCTTCGCCTTACAGCTCATACAGTGAGAGCCGCCTTCGACTATTGACTCTCCGGTAGGAAGCCTTAATATGCAGACATTCAAAAAGCTCCCGATAATAGCTCCGAAAATAAAAATTATCGCATAAATCAAAAAGTATGACAGGTAAATCATAGTACTCCTCCTTACAGTAATTTTTATTTTATTGTATTATATTTTTAGTGATAAGTCAACAAACTGCTATTGACTTATTAAAATTATAGTAGTAAAATTATACTGTAAATAAAACTAAGGAGAGGTAAATTATGGCTAAAAATTTTATAGTTGAAACTTCCGCAAGACATATTCATGTCACTCAGGAACACCTTGAAATACTTTTCGGAAAAGGCGCAACTCTTACTAAGAAAAAGGACCTTTCTCAGCCGGGACAGTTCGCTTGTGAAGAGAGAGTTACTATCGTAGGTCCAAAAAAAGAACTTAAGGGCGTATCTATACTTGGTCCTGTAAGACCCGCAACACAGGTCGAGCTTTCAGCAACCGACGCAAGAAGCATCGGAATTGACGCTCCTATCCGTGAATCAGGCGACATCAAGGGAAGCGGCGCCTGCAAGGTTATAGGTCCCGAGGGCGAAATAGAAATCTCAGAGGGCGTTATAGTTGCAAAAAGACATATCCACCTTACGCCTGCCGATGCTGAAGAGCTCGGGGTAAAGGACAAGGACATAGTTTGTGTTAAAATAAAAAGTCCGGAGAGAAAGGCTATCCTGGGCGATGTCGTTTGCAGAGTATCCGATAAGTTTGCAAAGGCTATGCACATAGACACCGACGAATCAAACGCTGTCGGCGCTTCAAGAGATCAGATGGGCGAGATCGTAGATGTTTGTCCTATGAAATGTGATTGACTTTTGTTTACATAATGACAAAAGCTGTGCATTCTTATTTGCGAATGTACAGCTTTTATTTTTTATTATTTAATTTCCTCTTGACAAAATTACAACCAGTCTGTATAATAATATTGATTTACTCAATCCGTTTTGATATACTACCGATTATGAAATTAACTTTTAGCCTAAATAATTATATCTCTGTAAGTGATTTTCTCTGTTTGTTGGAGCTTCTGAAGCACTGTATTATTTCCAGTATTGCGGAGACCTGTTTATCGTTAAGACCTTTTACAGAAATTGTAGAAGTATTTTCCATACCTAAAAGATAGTCCGCCGAAACATCAAATGTTTTCGCAAGCTCGACTATATACTGAGTAGACGGTATTGATAAGCCCATCTCCCAAGAGTTCACGCCCGACCTTGATAACCCAAGATTTCTTGCAAGCTCTGACTGTGTCATACCCGCATTCTCACGCAGATACTTTATTTTTTCAGCTATTGAAAACAATTCTTTAAGCATTTATTCTCACCTCTAATATGATAATACAATAATCATTAAGATATTCCATTATCATTTAGATGTTTTAGCTTGACAACTCAAATCAAATAATATATAATAATATAAAAAGTTCAGGAGGTTTTTATGTACTTTAACAATGATACAGCAAAAAACTTTATTCTTAATTTTCAAAAGGAACAAGACAATAAACCGGAAAATAAAATATCTGACGAATTGTTAAACTCTAAAATACAAATAAATGGCGAGTTATACAGAATACCTGCTAAGGTTGATGATTTTCTTAAAAACGGATGGCTCTTCAGGGAGAGCTATGATTACAAATTAAGGACCAACTCACGCCTTGTAGGTCAGGCATTTGAAAAAAGAGGAAGTTATCTTGGCGCTCAGATATATAATCCGACAGACGAAGAGATCAAAGCGATTGACGGAATGGTAGGTTTTCTGAAAATAAAAAGCACTAATATTAAGGACAATGTTGTTGTAACTATCGCTGATGACATAACTCTTAATAAATCAACAGTTGAAGATGTCGTTAGTGTTTTTGGAGAACCTTCAAAGATTGATGATACTGATCTTGACGATATGGATATTACCAAGTATATATATGAAAAAGAGCCGTATAAGGGTATTTCATTTAAATTCAACGAAGAGAACATTTTAGTAGAATTTAATGTCCACAATATGATATGTGACTGAAATTTGATATAGTATAACAAAAAGCTGTACATTCGACCATTGAATGTACAGCTTTTCTGTTAGCGTTTGCGGCTTTTTTCATCTTTGATGCTTCATCATAAGTAGCCCTTCAAAATGAAATGCACCCCAAAAGTTAGACAAAGTGATATAATGTCTAATAAGGGGTGCATTTCAAAGAAATGTGGTACTGTTTACTTAAACATATCCTTTAGCTTTGAGAAGAAAGTCTCTCGGTTCTGATAATTCTTATCGTTTAAAGCCTTATCAAGCTCCCTGACTTTGTTTTCCTGCTCCTTGTTAAGATTCTTTGGTATTTCCACGATAACTCTTACATAGTGGTCTCCGAAATCCGTGCGATTGAGTTTTTTGATGCCCTTGCCCTTAAGTCTGAAAACCGTATGAGTCTGAGTCCCCGCAGGAAGAGTGTATTTTACCTTTCCGTCTATTGTGGGAACTGTTATCTCCGCTCCGAGAGTGGCCTGCGCATAGGTTATCGGAACTTCAGTCCATATGTCATAGCCGTCGCGCTCGAACATCTTGTCGGTCTTTACGTAAACGGTTACGTTTAAGTCTCCGTTGGCTCCGCCGTTTACTCCGCAGTCACCCGCTCCGGCAACGCGTAAAGTCTGTCCGTTGTTTATTCCGGCGGGTATGTCTATCTCTCTTGTAACCGCTTTTCTTACGCTGCCTCTTCCCGAACAGGCAGGACAAGGTTTTTCAATAATTTTTCCCTTTCCGCCGCAGCGTGAGCAGACCTGCTCGCTTGTAATTGCTCCGAACGGCGTTCTCTGCTGAACCTGTATTCTGCCCGTTCCGTGACATTCGGTACAGGTCTTTACAGACGAGCCCTTTTCGCTTCCCGAACCGCCGCATTCGGGACACTTTTCCAAACGGTTTATTCTTATGCTTATCCTCTTGCCCTTGCAGGCCTCCATAAACTCTATAGTTACGCTTGCGGAAATATCCTGACCTCTCCTTGGGGCATTAGGATTAGCTCTTCTTGAGGAACCCCCGAAGCCGCCGAAAAAGCCTTCAAATATATCGCTTATATCCGAAAATCCTCCGAAGCCTCCAAATCCGCCTGCTCCTGCGCCCGCACCGAAGTTGGGATCAACGCCTGCGTGGCCGAACTGGTCGTACCTTGACTTTTTATCCGGATCGGAAAGCACCTCGTAAGCCTCGTTCACCTCTTTAAACTTTTCTTCGCAGTCCTTGTCCCCGGGGTGAAGATCGGGGTGATACTGCTTGGCAAGCTTTCTAAACGCTTTTTTTATCTCGTCCTCGCTAGCGCCCTTGGTAACCCCCAAGACCTCATAATAATCTCGTTTTTGTTGTGCCATATGTTTTCTCCATTACGATAAAAAAATCCTGTAAACCGCCAAAATGTCATCCGCCGAAAATGGCGGACAACATTTTCTGCAAGTATGTTTAGTTTTCAGCATCAGTAAAATCAGCGTCGATAACGTCGTCTCCCTTTGCGTTGTCTGAAGATGCATTTACGTCCGGACCCGCGCCCTGCTGTGCCTGAGCCTGCTGCGCCGCTGCGCTGTAAACCTTCTGTGCAACACCCTGAAACTCTGTTTCAAGCTCCTTCTGCTTTGCCTTAATAGCCTCAATGTCAGTGCCCTTTAGCGCTTCCTTCAAGGCGTCAACCTTAGCTTGAACATACGCCTTTTCGTTAGCATCTACCTTGTCTCCGAATTCACCGAGAGCCTTTTCGATCTGGAATACCATCTGATCTGCGCCGTTGCGTGTGTCTACCTCGTCCTTTTTCTTCTTATCCTCAGCCGCAAACGCTTCAGCCTCCTTAACAGCCTTATCTATGTCCTCCTTTGACATATTTGTAGAAGCTGTTATGCTGATGTCCTGTTCTTTTCCTGTTCCTAGATCCTTTGCCGAAACATGAACGATTCCGTTGGCATCAATATCAAATGTTACCTCTATCTGCGGCACTCCTCTCGGAGCAGGTGCGATTCCGTCAAGGCGGAACATTCCGAGCTGTTTGTTGTCTTTTGCAAACTCTCTCTCACCCTGAAGAATGTTGATGTCTACCGCCGACTGGTTATCTGCAGCAGTTGAGAATATCTGTGACTTCTTTGTTGGTATTGTTGTGTTTCTCTCGATGATCTTTGTGCATACGCCGCCCATAGTTTCAAGTCCGAGAGAAAGCGGAGTTACATCTAACAGCAAAAGTCCGTCCTTTACATCTCCTGCAAGGATTCCTCCCTGAATAGCAGCTCCCATAGCAACGCACTCATCAGGATTTATTCCTTTAAACGGCTCCTTACCGATAAGCTTTTTAACTGCGTCCTGAACAGCAGGTATTCTCGAAGAACCGCCGACCATCAAGACCTTGCTGAGATCAGATGTGGAAAGTCCGGAATCCGAAAGTGCCTGTTTTACAGGTCCCATAGTAGCCTCAACTAAATCTGCAGTAAGCTCGTTGAATTTAGCCTGTGACAGCGTAAGATCCATATGCTTCGGTCCGCTTGCATCAGCCGTGATAAACGGAAGGCTTATGCTTGTTGTTGCGGTAGAAGAAAGCTCGATCTTTGCCTTTTCAGCCGCTTCCTTAAGCCTCTGCATAGCCATCTTATCAGAAGACAAGTCTATTCCCTCGGAGGACTTGAACTGATTGACCATCCAGTCTATAATCCTCTGGTCAAAGTCATCTCCGCCGAGACGGTTGTTACCAGCTGTTGCCAAAACCTCGGTAACTCCGTCGCCCATCTCGATTATCGAAACATCAAATGTTCCTCCGCCAAGGTCGTAAACCATTATCTTCTGATCCTCTTCCTTGTCGATTCCATATGAAAGCGCTGCTGCCGTAGGCTCGTTAATTATACGCTTTACATTAAGTCCGGCGATCTGTCCTGCGTCCTTTGTTGCCTGACGCTGCGCATCGGTGAAATATGCCGGTACAGTAATTACCGCCTCTGTTACCTTCTCTCCAAGATAGCTTTCCGCATCAGCCTTTAGCTTCTGTAAAACCATTGCGGAAATTTCCTGTGGAGTATAATCCTTTCCGCCCATCTTAGCCTTATAGTCGCTTCCCATATGTCTCTTTATCGAGATAACGGTATTGTCAAAGTTTGTTACCGCCTGTCTTTTTGCGACCTGACCTACAAGCCTGTCGCCTGTCTTTGAAACTCCGACTACCGACGGAGTAGTTCTTGCGCCCTCGCTGTTGGGGATAACTACCGCTTCTCCGCCCTCCATAACTGCTACGCAGGAGTTAGTCGTTCCCAAGTCAATTCCTATGATCTTTGCCATAATAAATCATTCCTTTCATTATTGAATAATCAAACATTTTGTTTTGGATTTAAGGATTTGCAACAACTACCATCGCATACCTTAAAACCTTATCGCCTATTCGGTATCCTTTCTGAAATACCTGTGCGACCTCATTGTCTCCGAGGTTTTCATCCTCGATCTGATTCACTGCATTTGCCACACTTGGATCAAACTTTTCGCCTATCGGGTTTATCTCCTCGATTCCCAGTCCCTTTAAAACCTCATTAAGCTGCTTGAATATCATCTCAATTCCGGTCTTATAGGTCTCGTCCTGTGTCTGTGCTGACAACGCTCTTTCAAAGTTGTCTACCACGGGAAGTATCTGTGTTATGGCATCCGCTTTTGATGTTGAGATAAGCTCAAGCCGTTCTTTTGCAGTGCGCTTTCTGAAATTATCATACTCTGCGACTACCCTTAAGTATTTGTCCTTTTGCTCATCAAGCTCGGCTCTAAGCTTTTCCTCCTCACTGAGTTTTTCTTCCTCAGCCTCCTTTACCTCCGGCTCATTTTCTTCCGGGGTCTTTTCTGCTTCATCCTTTGTTTCTTCCTCTTTTTCCTTTGGAGCTTCCTGTTGTTTCTCCAAAACTTCCTCTTTATTCTCCTCCACCTGATCACTCCCTTTCATTATGTCGTAAATCAAGCCTTGCTTTTATTCATCCTCATCTTCAAGCAGGTCAGTGATTTTATTTGTAAAGTATTCAAGATACGGGATAAACTTTGCATAATCAAGCCTCATAGGTCCTATAAGTCCAAGCGTTCCTACCGGCTTTCCCTTCTTCCTGTACTGTGACGAGATAAACGAGGAATTGTTTATCACAAAGCTGTCGTCCTCTCCCGAAAACATAACATGTAATCCGGAAAATGTTTCGTCAACAAGCTTTGTTATCTCTGTTTTGTCATTTATAAATCTGATTATCTCATTCTGGTCAAACTCCTGACAGCTCAGAAGATTTGTCGCTCCGCTGAGAGATATACGCTTTTGTGTGAATTCCTGAGACATTTTAACTATCTCGGCAAACAGCGGCGAAAGCGTCATCATATATGTTCCGAGCGCAGTCTGAAGCCGCTCCAATAACTCATCCGATAGCTCCTCGACAGCTAACCCTTCTACATTTTCTCTTATAAAGTTAGAGAAAAAGTCAAGCTGTTCTCCTGTGAGATCAAACTGTAATCTGCAAACCTTGTTTTTTATTGCACCGTTTGATGTTATAAGCAGCAGCACATACATTCGCTTTCCGGTCGGTATTACCTCTACCTTTGATATAACCGAAAACCTAGGCGTCTCACTCGCAACTACCGTCGCACATTTCGTCAGCTCCGCAAGCGCTGTAGACGCTGACTGTACTATTATCTCCTCGGAAAGCTCATCAGTCGGAAACATCGAGTCAATCAGGCTTTTTTCTTCATCCGTCAGCGGATTGGTCTTCATAAGCGTATCAACATACAGCCTGTAACCTTTATAGGTCGGTATCCTTCCCGCAGACGTGTGAGGCTGTTCAAGATACCCCTGTTTTTCCAGTTCCGCCATTTCATTTCTTATCGTTGCTGAAGAAGCGTTGATGTGCTTTACTATCGCCTTTGAGCCGACCGGCTCTCCTGTGACGATGTATTCGTCAACTACCGCCGATAGGATCTTTAGCTTTCTCGCGTCCACATCATTACCTCCCTTAGCACTTTAACGATTCTTTTGTTAGCACTCATTATCCTCGAGTGCTAATTATTATTATACCCACTTTTTTTCATTTGTCAATACCTTTTTAAAAAAATTTTTTAATTCTATTTTTATTTTATTAAAACAAAAACCTTGAAGATCATATTTTTCTTTCAAGGTTAGTTTTTACTTTTAAAATATTCTGTTAAATTTGTTATTATTTCTGATTCCTTCTCGTTAAGCTCTGATATATCAATAGTCTTTTTCTCGTCTACTCCTAAAATATAATCTGTTGAAACATTAAATATATGCGATAATGAAATCAAAGACTGAATTGATGGGTACGACCCTGCCATTTCCCACAAGTTTACCGCATTTCTTGTAATTCCCAGCCGCTTTGCCAGTGTTGCCTGAGACATATTTTTTTCTTTTCGTAATTGTTGAATTCTCTGTGCAGTTTTGATAATCACTACTTATCACCTCTCTTAAATTCTATTTATATTTTGCACAGTTTATTTTATCATATTGTAAAGTATTACTTGACAAAACTTTATAGATATGCTATTATTATTTTGCAAAAGCAAAAAAAATGTCAAAATTAAGGAGGAAAAAGAAATGAAAAATCTATTCAAAAAAATTGCTTGCGCCTTAATTATTACTACATCACTATTCACCTTAGTTGGCTGCGGTGATAATGATCTTGAAGATGTAATTGTCGGGACATGGCAATCGCCAGGTGAGGATAGTCTTTTGACTATTAGAAATGATGGCACATGTAGTGACTCAGCACATTCTAAAACCTACTCGTGGACGTTAGATAAAGATATTCTAACAATATATAAAAATAACAACAACTCTGTGGTAGTTCAGTTTTTAGTTGAAATGATAAGCAATGATAGTTTAAAACTTACTTATACAAAAAACGGAGAAGAAAAGTATGCAGATAGAGTAAAATAATTTGCAGATAGGAGATTTAAAATGACTAGTGAAAATAACTATGTGAAAAAATCAAAACTCAAAACAAATAATCATAAAAAAACAATAATCATAATTTTATGTGTAATTATACTTGTCCTGTGCATAGGCGGTGCTATTATCTATATGTTGTCGATAGACAGTAACGACTTAATTGGAACTTGGATTAGTCAAAATACATCCAGCAATAATCATATTGTGTTTCAAGAAGACGGTATAATGCGTACGGGCAAAGACGGCGACCGTACCACAAATTACGAGGTTATAGACAACAGAATTATTCGTGTTCAAGAAAAAGATGGGAGTTATGATAACTTGTATTATAGAATTATAGGTGACAAATTATTCACTGGTGAAAATTCTGAATTACTTGAAATGTACATAGAACAAGATGACCCTCTTGCTATCAGATACGACGAATAATCTACGCAAACCATTCTTTCGCCCCGCAGAGAGAAATCTCTACGGGGCTTGTCATTAAACATTCTACCATTTGGCATTAAGAACTATGTCACAGTTATAATATAAAAAACCGATGAAGAACTTTTTATCTTCAATCGGTTTTATCTGTACATCTCTAATCTGTCCGTTCGCTCTAATAGATAATCGGTGCTTACTTTGTGAAAATCTGCTATCTTTATCAGCATTTCCAACGGAATGGTGCTGTCTGCATTTTCATAACGAGAATATGTTCTCTGTGTGGTTTGCAAAATATCTGCCATTTGCGCCTGAGTCAGGTCCTTATCTTCACGAAGGTTGCGTATTCTGACAAATTTTCTCATAACACACCTCCGAAGAACAATCTATAAATTATTATACTTAGTCGCAATTTGTCTATTGACTTTTAGTCAAAAAACGACTATAATATATTATAGTCAGAACTTGACTAAATTTTCACAGTGTAGTCGGACTTATATAGTAATACCCCTCTGCGCTTTTAAAAAGGTGGTTAATAGCACTCCAATACAAAGTTTGATCGTACAAAACCCGCAGAGATTTTCTTTGCGGGATGTACGACCACACAAGCTTTGTATTTATATAAAAAATGCTCCCTTTTGTGGGAGCATAAAAAGGCTGACAAGGTCGCCGAAAAGCGTATAACAATTCTTATCTTTTGATTTGAATTGATTTATACCTCCGCCCCGCAGAGAAATCCCTGCGGGGTTTTTAATTACATATTTAATAAAATACATTATGCCAAACATTCTGCATCGGCTTTTGAAACAAACTCAAAATCAACTTTTCCGCTGCTCACATTTGCATTTAAAATCTTTACGGTAACACGCTCTCCTACCGAATATTTTTCCCCTGTGAGGTTATTTCTCAAAGTCATAAAGTCGTTAACATAATACTGTCCGTTCGGAAGAGTTTCTATCCTCACAAGTCCCTCACAGGTGTCGTCAAGCATAACGAAAAAGCCGAAATCAGCAACTGAGATTATAATGCCGGAGGTTTCCTCTCCTATTCTATTTGAAAGATACTCTGCCTTGTAAAAATCGTCACAGCTTCTCTCAAGGTTCATAGCTTTTACTTCTGTCTCACTTGAGCGCTCAGACGCAGCTCGTGCAAATCTTGAATATTTTCGTCTTATCTCACTTTTATCTGTTCCCGAGAGAAAATCGCTCATTATCCTATGAATAGCTAAATCGGGATAACGCCTAATCGGCGAAGTGAAATGTGCATAGTCCTTAAGAACCAGTCCGAAATGTCCGACAGGCTCATAGCTGTATCTCGCCTTAGCCATACTCCTGAGCACAAGAGAATTTATAATCACCGATGAGTCCTTTCCCTTCACATACTCCAGAATACTGCTAAGAGATTTCGGAGACACACCTTTGTCAAAGCTGTGAGGGATTCCAAGAACAGAAAGCACCTCACTTAAATTACGAATTTTCTCCGGGTTTGGATCCTCGTGAATACGGTAGACGAACGGAAGGTCGTTTTCTCTTCCAAACCTCGCCGCTGCCTCGTTTGCTGTGAGCATAAAGTCCTCAATGATCTCCTCGCTCTCACCGCGCTCTATTCTTTTAACTCCGATACACTCGCCTTTTTCATTCAAGATAACTGCACCTTCGGTACTCTCAATTTGCGGAGAACCTCTAGTTATTCTGTTTTTCTTAAGAAGCGATGCCAGCTCTTTCATATCAGAGAATGTGTCTATCACCTCAGAGTATTTTTCCAAAAGCTGTTTTGTCTTTTTTCCCGATAGTATCTCGTTTATCTCTGAATAAACTCCCTTTACCCTCGATCTTATCACAGTTTTCTTAAAATCAAAATCTTTAAGCTTACCTGACTTATCTATTTTCATAAGACATGAAAACGCCAGCCTGTCCTCTCCGCTGTTAAGCGAGCATATACCGTTTGAAAGCTCTTGCGGCAGCATCGGCACTACCCTGTCTGCAAAATATATGCTCGTACCTCTCTCAAAAGCTTCATTATCAAGGGGACTGTTTTGCTTGACATAATATGAAACATCAGCTATGTGTACACCAAGTTCAAAGCCATCGAGGGTTTTCTTAACACTTATGGCGTCATCTATATCTTTTGTATATGCGCTGTCAATAGTAAAAATCGGAAGGTGTCTTAAGTCAGTTCTGTTTTTTGACTCTTTCTGTATTTCCTCATAGTTTTCAACTTCCCTTGCATTTTTTAAGACCTCGTCCGAAAATTCAACATTCACACCGCCGGCATACAGCATTCCCTCAACACACACAGATGCTCTTTTGGCATTTCCAAAACAGGCTGTTATCTCACACCTGTGTTCACTGTGACGCTTACCTCGTTTGACGATTCTTGCAGTCACTTTATCGTTAGAGTGAAGCTCAAGTGACAGTGGATTTGAAAATATCATTTCATATTGCGGCATAATATCCGGTATTAAAAGATTAAAGTCTTTTCCTACAACAATTCCTGTAAAAGCGCTGAAGTTCTCCTCCTCTATCTCGGTAACTTCACCCTCGGGTGAATCACCGCTTCCTTTATATATGACAAGTTTTACAATATCCCCGGGAAGTGCGCCTAAAAGATTTCTTCCGCTTATAAAGACCTCTTCGTCGGTATCAAGAATCCTCGCAAAACCAAAGGTTTTGTTTAGCTTTGTTATTCTAGCGCGTTTTTGTTTGTTTTTCCCGACAAGCCTTATCCCGCTGTCGTTCTCAGAAACGATCCCCTTATTTTTTAAGCTTTCAAGGCTTTTAGAGAATTCGGTGAAGTTAAACCTTTTTCCTCTCATTTCTTTTAGAAGGGTCTTGTATTTTACAGAACCTCTTTTTTCCTTTAAAAAACCTATTATCTTTTTTGTGTAATCAGGTATTTCATTTTTTTTGCAATTAAGCTTCTTTTTCATTTTCATCTCCAAGATTTTATTTAATACTGCTTGCTAATAAACAAGCTACATAAAAAAGCCCTGCGTATCTAACACAGGGCTTAGTTTTTAAAGTCTGTAATCAATGAAGTTTACCGCCAGTGTTACGATAAACAGAATAACTGCTGCGACCTTAGTTATTCTCGAAAGTCTGGCGTCACGGGTTCTGTTTTTGTTAGATGCGAAGAACGAATCGTTCATACCGCCGCCTATCGCTGAATTCAACCCCTGCTCCTTACTCTCCTGAATCAAAACTATAAGTGTTATCGCCACACAGCTTAAGAGTAAAAGTACTCCGCTGACAATATCAAGTGTCGTCATTTTTATAACCTCCGAATGTTTACTTGTTTGATTTTTAAATGTCAAAGTAAATTATAACACATCTGTTTTAAAATTGCAAGCACTTTTTTCTAAATCAATCAAAATTCTCTCCGAAAAGCTCCGCCAAAAACACACTTCGCTGTGCTTCGTCCATTTTTAGCACCTCTTCCTTTGTGTAACCCATCTTTTCAAGGTCATCATCTGTCACTCCCAGTGAGTCAAATAATGCCAGAATATATTCATCAGACGAAGCAGTATTATTTTTGTTTTGCTCAAGCTCTGTTTCTGTTATCTGTTTATAATCCTCAGGTATCTCAAATTCTTCCTCATCAGCAGTATTTTCAAATTCTAAGACACTCAAATCAGACTGTACCACCGTTTCAAGGATATTTGAATCATGTCTTATTATTTTTAATGTATCACCATCAAAAAAGTATGATACCGTCTGTTCCTCACCGACATTGTTTTTAAGGATATACCTCTCTCTAACATATTCTTCACCGTTATACTCCACTTCATAAGTGTCAAGATATTTAAGTGTTGTAAGGCTCGGAAGATATGTGTTTATACCGCTTTTAACACTTTCTAAAGTCTTTGACTCGCACTGTGCATAGGTCTTGTCAACATCGTTAAGCACATAAGCTTTTCCATCAGAGATAAGGTATTCCTGCCTTGCTGCAACTGTGATAACATCATAGTGGTAGTTTTCATTGTCAAGCGCAGAAATAGTTACCGGATTTTCCGAAACAAGTCCCATAGAACGGCTTATTATCGTTCCGGAAAGCGTAAATGTTCCACTGTTTACTATATCCATATATCTGCTTATGCGGCTCTTATCATTTTTGAGAGCCTTTACTTCCGTTACGCCTTGCTGAGCTATTTTACTCTCAATAACCACAGGCTCGGTCGTTGTCTGAGTTGTCTTATCCTCCTTCGTAACGGTAGCCTTGCGCTCTCCGCATGAACAAAAAACAAAGGCAGCAGTCATAAGACAAATTAAAGCACAAAAAATCTTGTTTTTCAATTTAAACCCTCCATATGAGCTATGTATAATATACTTGTCATCAAGTTAAAATCAGTTTTTAAGCGACTGCATTGGTGCAGGGATCTGTCCGCCGCGATTTATAAACTTTGATGCGGACTCCTTTTTAAGAGGCATAACCGGTCCGCAGCCAAAAAGCCCGCCCCAGTCAAGTTCCTCTCCTACTTGTTTTCCTATTGCGGGTATTATTCTTACCGCCGTTGTTTTTGAATTTACCATACCTATCGCCGCCTCGTCCGCAATTATTGCGGCAAGCGTATCAGGTGTTGTATCGCCGGGAACAACTATCATATCAAGTCCGACAGAACATACAGCAGTCATTGCCTCAAGCTTTTCGACCGTAAGCGCCCCTGACTTTGCCGCATCTATCATACCGGCATCTTCCGATACAGGTATAAACGCTCCCGAGAGCCCGCCTATCCTTGAGCAAGCCATAACTCCGCCCTTCTTAACAGCATCATTTAACAGCGCCAAGGTAGCAGTAGTTCCGTGAGTTCCGCACCTTTCAAGTCCTATTTCCTCAAGTATATGAGCAACACTGTCGCCGACAGCAGGTGTAGGCGCAAGCGACAGATCAACTATTCCAAACGGTACATTAAGCCGCTCTGATGCAGTAACACCCACTAACTGTCCTATTCGTGTTATCTTGTAAGAGGTCTTTTTTATTATATCCGCAATCTCGGAAATATCCGCTTCCGGGTACTTTGAAAGCGCACTTCTCACAACTCCCGGACCGGAAACTCCGACATTTATCATACAATCGGGTTCTCCTACTCCGTGAAATGCTCCTGCCATAAAAGGATTATCCTCTACGGCGTTACAGAATACCACAAGCTTTGCTGCGCCAAAGCACGCCTTATCAACAGTCTTTTCCGCGCACTCTTTTATTATTCTTCCCATAATTTTGCAGGCATCTAAGTTTATTCCTGTTTTTGTAGAGCCTACATTTACAGATGAACATACTCTTTCGGTCACGCTTAGTGCTTCCGGTATAGATTCAATAAGTTCTCGATCACCTGCTGAAAAGCCCTTCTGGACAAGCGCTGAGTATCCGCCTATAAGATTTACACCAACTGCCTTTGCTGCCTCATCAAGAGCCTTTGCAAACAAAACGGGACTTCCTCCGCAGGCAGCCGAAACAATAGCAATAGGAGTTACGGAGATCCTCTTATTTATGATCGGTATACCGAACTCCTTTTCTATATCAGCTCCTACTTTGACAAGATCCTTTGATTTTTTTGTTATCTTGTCATAAACCTTCCTGCACGCCTTGTTTATATCGCTGTCTATGCAGTCAAGGAGCGATATTCCCATCGTGATCGTTCTTATATCAAGACATTCGTCCTGTATCATTCGTATGGTTTCCAGTATATCGTAAGCATTCAGCATATTGTAATAACACCTTTCAAAAAAATTCTTATTTACCGTGTTAGATGTGGTGCATACAGTTAAAAACGCTCTCGTGCATCGTATGTATCTTTAGACCCATCTCATCTCCGGTTGCCGTCATCTTATCGCTTAATGCTCCAAACTCAATACTGAGCTTTGAAATATCAACAAGCATTATCATAGCAAACATATCCTGTAAGACAGACTGAGTTACCTCGATAACATTTGCGTTATACTCCGAACATATACCCGAAATCTTCGCAAGAATTCCCACAGCGTCTTTTCCTACAACAGTTATTACCGCTCTCATTTTTAATCTCCTTATCAAAAGTTAATTACATTCATTTACAGTATATCACAAAAAACAGATTTTGCAAAGCATTTTTAAAATTTTTTACATTACCGCTTTTAATTTTGTCATTTATATGATAAAATATCAGTTGGATAACAAAAACCATTAAAAGGAGAGATTTTATGACTCTTAAAGGACTTATAGACTGTCACACTCACACTCATTTTTCCCCCGACTCAGCTGAGGCTCCCGAAAAAATGATCGAAAAAGCAATATCTCTTGAGCTTTCGGCATATGCCGTTACCGACCACTGTGAATGCAACCGCTGGTACTCTATTGAACATTACGGTGCGGTGGAAAACGGTTATGATACATACAACTTCGACAAGGATTACGAGAGAACGGTTTCTTATATAACAAAAATGAAAGAGAAATATGACGGCAGAATAAACCTTATATGCGGGGTAGAGTTAGGACAGGCGACACACGACTATGAGGTTGCAGATACTGTCGCAAAAGACAATAGGCTTGATTTTATCATAGGCTCAATGCACCAGCTTAAAAATAATGACGACTTTGCCTTTATAAAGTATGAAAACTACACTTATGAAGGTATTATGTCATTGGTCGAGGAATATTATGAGGAGCTTTACAAGCTATGCTGTTGGGGAAAATTTGATATTTTAGGTCATATAACATATACCCTCCGTTACATTGAGGGTAATGCGGGTATAAAGGTAGATATGTCTCGCTATGAGGAGATAATAAGAGAGTGCTTTAAAAAACTGATAAACAACGGAACCGGAATTGAAATAAACACCTCCGGTCTAAGACAGCGCTATGGCAGACCTTTTCCCGACAAGGAACTTTTAAGCGTCTACAAGGAGCTTGGCGGAGAGATACTGTCCTTAGGTTCAGATGCCCACAAAGCAGAGGACCTTGGTAAGGGGATTTCTCAATGTGCTGAAATGGCAAGAGAAGCAGGCTTTAAGTATCTTACATATTATAAAAACCGTAAGGCTCAGTTTATTAAAATTTAAGGTGCTATTGATATGGCTAATTAAAAACACCGTCGTATCCTCGGCGGTGTTTTTATATTGCTGATTATACTATCCCTTTGCGTCATACCAGCTTTTACCCTCATTAACATCGGCGATAAGCGGCACCTTTAGCTTTGCCGCATTTTTCATCTCTTCATTGAGTATTTTTGCGGCTGCCTCCTTGTCCTTTTCCTCAACTTCAATTATCAGCTCGTCGTGTACCTGAAGTATAAGCTTTGCCTTAAGCCCTTCTTCCTTTAAGCGCTTATATACCTTTACCATAGCTATTTTTATAATATCCGCTGCTGCTCCCTGTATAGGTGCGTTCATAGCCGCACGCTTACCGAATGCCTGCACAGCCTTGTTCTTTGCGGAAATCTCCGGAATATACCGCCTTCTGCCGAACATCGTTGTAACACATCCGTCCCTTATCGCATCTTCAACGATTTTCTCCATATACCTTTTGACACCGGGGTATGTTGTGTTATACTGATCTATATATCTTTTTGCTTCAGCTATCGAAACGCCGAGATCAACAGACAATGAATACGCTCCGATCCCGTAAATGATACCAAAGTTAACAACCTTCGCGGTCCTTCTCATCTCATCGGTAACAAAGTCTATCGGCATATCAAATACCTTGCTCGCGGTCATTGTATGGAAATCCTCTCCGGACATAAACGATGCTATTAGATTTTCGTCGCCGCATTCAGACGCCAAAATCCTTAGCTCTATCTGTGAATAATCCGCATCAAGCAGTACACACCCGTCTTTAGCTACAAAGAATTTCCTCATCTGTCTTCCGATCTCTTTTCTAACGGGGATATTTTGCATATTAGGATCGCTTGAAGATATTCGCCCTGTTCTCGTTTCCGTCTGATTAAAGAATGAATGTACTCTTCCATCCTCTTTTATTACCTTTAAAAGTCCCTCTACATATGTTGAGCTGAGCTTTGTTAGCGTTCGGTATTCAAGAACCGCTGGAATTATCGGATGCTTGTCGGCAAGCTCCTCAAGCACCTCTGCACTTGTTGAATAACCGTACTTTGTTTTTTTCTTATACTTAAGTCCAAGGTCCTCAAACAGTATTTCTCCCAACTGTTTCGGACTAGCAATATTGAATGTTTTTCCCGCATATCCGTATATCGTACTCTCAAGGTTTTCAATATCCTTTGACAGCGACTCTCCGAAAGCCCTTATTCCGTCAACATCAGCTTTTACGCCGATATACTCCATACTTGCAAGCACCTCACAAAGAGGTATCTCAATATCATAAAGCACATTGTCAAGTCCATTCTCCTTGACCTTACTTTTAAGCTCTAAGCAAAGCGGCTCAAAAGAAGCTATATCAGAATAATTTTCCATATCCTTTCGATAGGTGATCTTATACGCAAGGCAAAGATTCTTAACCGTATACTCGCTCGACTGAGAATTTAACAAGTAACCGGCAAGGTCTGCAATAAACATTATATTTTTAAGCTCACAGCCATTTTCAAAGCAAAATTTATGTGCCTGTTTACCATTAAGACATTCCTTTTTTACATTGCTCGTAAAATAAGCGATCATCATTTTAGTGTCATTCGTATAGTAGATCTTATTGTCAAAGCTTATTTCTAGCCTTTCCGGATAATAGATAAAGTATGATGTTTTTTCGCTATTTGACATATTCTCTACATCTTTATCAGCAAGCTCCGATACAGGTAACTCATTAAGCTCGTCTAAGCTATCGCTGTCATTGTCCTCCGCAGTCAGAGAATCAACATCAAGTCCCAGCTTTTCAATGAGCTTAAACATATCAAGTCCGGCAAGCAGAGAACACAGTTCACTTCCATTGACCTCTCCTAGCTTATAGGCTGATGCATCTTTTTCAACAGGAGCATCAAGCGCTATTGTTCCAAGCCACCTGCTGTGATATGCGTCATCCTTTCCCTCTCTTAACTTTTGCTTTACCCTTTCGGTAAGATCAGAATTTTCATACTCATCGTATAGTCTATCGAGTGAGCCGAACTTCTGAACAAGAGATAGTGCGGTTTTTTCACCTATTCCCGCAACCCCCTTAATATTATCGGATGAATCTCCCTGCAGCGCCTTTACATCTATTAGCTGTTTTGGCTCAAGAGAATAATCCTGTTTTATTTTTTCGGGAGTATAAATGATGGTTTCCTTTATCTTCGCAAGGTATACCGTAACATTTTCACTTACCAGCTGAAGCGAATCCCTGTCTCCTGTTAGAATAATACACTCATTTTTGTCTGATGAGAAAACCGATGCTACCGAACCCAAAATGTCGTCAGCTTCATATCCCTCTATCTCTATTATTTTTACGCCTAAAAAACTGAGCATCTTTTTTATTACAGGCATCTGTTCTTTAAGCTCTTCGGGCATACCCTTTCTGTTAGCTTTATATGTTTCATCTGCAATATGTCTGAATGTCGGCGCATGAACATCAAACGCCGCAACAACTCCGTCAGGGTCTATATCTCCAACAGTTTTTAAATATGTGTTCATAAAGCCTGTAAGAGCATTTGTATAAAAGCCCTTTGAATTTGTAAGCGCTTTTATTCCGTAAAACGCTCTGTTCATTATGCTGTTAGCATCAATGGCAAGTATTTTCATCCGTTATACCTCCTTATTTATTCCATAAATACCGCTTATCTCATCGCTGTATTCTCCGTTATCGTTATACACAAATAAGTTTTCTTCTACGGTCATAAAAGGTCTTGCCCCTTTTTTCCCTTCAACAAGAATAAGCCATGGCACACCGCCCTTCAGCTTGGAAACAAACCTTATCCGTTTTGGTTCAATACCGCTGCTTCTCATAGCGCACAAAACATCGCACAGCCGTTCGGGTCTGTTCGTTACACAAAGCCTTCCGCCGAAACGAAGATTCTTTGCTGCCGAAATGCATACATCATCTATCGTACAAAGCGTTTCGTGTCTTGCTATCCTGTCTGCATTTCCTTCGCTTAAAATCCCTGTTCCCGAAATTTTGTACGGAGGGTTACAGGTGATAAGATCAAGCTCCTTATCCGGCTTAAAGCTTTTAATATCTCCGTGAAAAGTCTCAAGCTTATTAAGACAGGAAATCTCTTTGCTCCTCTTAAGCTGATAATATGCTTTGTCCTGTATCTCTACGGCATAAAGCTTTTTAGGCTCAAAAAACTTTTCAACCAAAAGCGCTACTATCCCATTTCCGCTGCAAAAGTCACAAACGGCGTCTTTTCGTCTTGCTTTTGAAAAATATGCAAGCAAAAACGCATCTATCCCGAATCTGTGTTCACTTGAAACACAGACAGATAGCTTATCGCTTAATTTTTCATAGCTAAGATCAGTGTAATTCATCTTTTCTCTCCGTTTTTTAAAATCTCTTCACAAAGCAAATACAGATCTTTTAATGTGTTTAGCTCCGAGCATCTATTCCTTATTTTTGCGGCGCTCGGAAGCCCCTTGACATACCACGCTATATTTTTTCTTGCTTCCTTCATTCCCTGATGCTCACCCTTATACTCAACTATTTTTTCTGCGTTTAAAAGCATTGTTTCAACGCGTTCTTCAAGAGTTTTCGGCTTATACTCTTTTCCTTCAAAAAAAGCATTTATCTGCTCAAACACAAACGGATTTCCATAGCTTGCTCTTCCCAGAGCTACAAAGTCACATCCTGTTTTATCATACATTCTCCTTGCGTCCTCGCCGGAAGCTATATCACCGTTTCCTATTACAGGGATAGAAACACTTTCCTTTACCGCTTTGATTACCAAAGGATCAGCCGTTCCCGAATACATTTGCGCTCTTGTTCTTGCGTGAACGGTTATCGCTGAAGCCCCTGCCTGTTCTAAAGCTTTTGCAAACTCAGGCGCATTAACAGAGCCTTCATCCCAACCTGAGCGGATCTTTACCGTTATCGGAACATCTACTGCTTTTACCGTTTCCCTGATTATCCTTTCAGCTTTTTTCATATCCCTCATAAGCGCTGAGCCTCCGCCGTTTGAAACAATTTTCGGAACGGGACAGCCCATATTTATGTCGATAATATCCGGAGAAAATTCAAGGAGCTTATAGGCTGCTTTTGCAAAATAATATTCGTCCTCCCCGAAAAGCTGAAGAGCCATAGGCCGCTCAAAATCAGTTATCTCACAAAGCTTCGGAGTTTTTTTATCTCCGTAAACAAGACCCTTTGAAGATATCATCTCGCTTGTGAGAAATGCACAACCATAGCTTTTACACATCTCTCTGTACGCCCTGTCAGCAACTGAAGCCATTGGCGCTAACGCCGCATAGCCTTTTACGGTCACATTTTTTATTTTAAGCTCTCTCATCTTTTTTTGATTTCTTTCTTATATACGATATGTCTATTCCGAATTTGTCAAATACAGTTTTTGCGAAACTGTGCTCTGTCGGAAGTCCCTTTACTATCTTGTACTTTCTTTCACCTGTCTGCTCATCAGATTCCATAACTATACTCAATAGCTTTGAGCGGACATCCTCATCTTTATTTATCTCATCGCACATATGTGCAATGTCGGTAAGGTGTGTTGCAAAAACTCCCCTTGCACCAATTATGGCAAATATCCTGACAAGCTCACTCGCTATCTCTATACATTCCTTTGGAGTCGTTGACTGAATGGACTCATTCATTAGAAGCAAGCTTTGATCGGTTATCGTTTTGCTTATCTCTTTAAACTCCTTTATCTCTGTGGTAAAACGGGAGGAGTTTATTCCCACCTCTTCCTCCTTAGGAAAGTTTGTGTATATATAATCACAAATTGAAATCTTACACTCCCTCGCAGGTGCATAAAGCCCCGCCTGACTTAAAAGCTGACATATACCTACAGCTCTTACAAAGGTAGTTTTTCCTCCGTTGTTGGCTCCGGTAAGAATGTAAAAGCTTGCTGAATCGTCAAATGTGATGTCATTTCTCACTATAAACTCATCACCTGTTTTATCGTGCTCGACAGCCGATATTCGCTTGTAAAATGCAACATCAAATAGTCCCTTTATCTCACAATAACGCTTGTCCTTTGGAAGTATAACAGGTCGGCACATTTCAATTTTTCTTGACGCCGCAGCCTCTATAAATCTTACAACTCCGCTGTAAAAATCAAGCTGCGTTTCAAGCGCGTAAATCTCCTCAAAGCCGATTTTTCTGTAAGTCGCCATTGCATCCGAAAGAGTCCTTATATATCTGTCTGTTATCCTCTCAAGCTCATTGAAAAGAGCCTTATCTATTTCATTTATGTCTGTGTCGTTTGTGACGGTTTTTCTCGGAATATATTTTGTATATAGCTTTCCCTTGACGGTGGTTTCAGGGAACTCCGCTCCTCGGTAAAGTATTCTGTCAAACACGCTGGGCTTTACCCCAACAGGCTTTGTCGAATAATCAACTATTCCCGCAGATACAGGAAGCATCTCCTCGTCAAAATTTATTGCAACAGTAACACTTCTCACTCGGTTGTCAATCGCTTTGTGAAGCTCTTTCATACAATCCTTTATGTGAGAATACTCATCCGATGAATAAATATCCTCAAAGTATGAAAACAGCTTTGTTATCGCATCCGATTTTATATTCGCTCCATTCAAAGAATAAAAATCGTGAAGTCTGTCGATACACTCGATATAGCAGTCAAGCGCTGCTATCTGACCGTTGAGCGCAGTAAAGCTCTGAACCGATTCGATATTGTGAATGTTTACCCTGTCGTTTGTGAGCATATCAGTTATAGTAGAATAAAGTGTCGGAAGAAGTGTTTTAACATTTAAAAAGTCATCAAGTGCGTCCTGACGGTATTTGATTATCTCCTCATCATCACAAAGCTCTTTTAATATCTGTGAACAAAAATACTGATTTCTCGGACACATAAGCTCGCTTACAGATGACACCTCAAGATTAGAAATGTAATCCTCGGGAAGATTTGAAAGTCTGTATCGCCGCTCATTCATTTTGCTTTTTTTCTCTTCATTAGGGTAAATAAGATCGATTATCGGCTTTAAATTCTTCTCTTCTTTTCTAAACATATTATCCCTCCCTAGTCGCTTCTCCTCTCAAAAAGCTCCTTTATAAGTGATCTTAATCCTTTATTCTCAGGATTTAATAGCTCCGGATCGCTTTCATATATTCTCTTAGCCTCTGCCTGTGCCTTTTTTAAAATTTCAATATCCTCAGACATATCGGCTATCTTAAGCTTTGGAAGTCCGTGCTGTGCCGAGCCGAAAAAGTCTCCCGGTCCACGCATTTTAAGATCCTCCCTTGAAAGCTCAAAGCCGTCTGATATTCTGCACATTATCTTAAGCCTTTTTTTACAGTCCTCAGTTGGATTATCTGTTACCAAGATACAGTAGGAGCTTTCACTTCCGCGTCCTACTCTTCCCCTTAGCTGGTGAAGCTGAGAAAGACCGAAACGCTCGGAGTTTTCAATTAAAATAACCGTTGCGTTTGCGACATCTACGCCAACCTCTACCACAGTAGTCGATACGAGAACGCTTATCTCTCCCGATTTAAACCTAAGCATTATATTGTCCTTTTCCTTTGGCTTCATCTTTCCGTGTAGAAGGCCGAGAGAATAGCCTGAAAATTCATTCTGAGAAAGCTCGTTAGCATACGATTTCACACTCTTTAAGCCCTGTTCGTTATCTTCTATCATAGGGCAGACGATATACGCTTGTCTTCCTTTATCAAGCTCTCCTTTTATAAAGCCAAACGCCCTTTTTCTAAGCTTTCCCGTTACTGCATAGGTAATTACCTTTTTTCTTCCCCTTGGAAGTTCATCTAATACAGATATATCAAGGTCTCCGTATATCATAAGCGCAAGGGTTCTGGGTATCGGAGTTGCCGACATTACCAAAATATGCGGATTTTCTCCTTTTTTTGATAGAGATGCCCTCTGCTCCACTCCGAACCTATGCTGTTCATCTGTTATTACTAATGCAAGATCATAAAACTCAACACTTTGCTGATAAAGTGTCTGTGTCCCGATTACAACATCTATCTCTCCACTTATTATACCTTCGTTGATTTTTTTTCTTTCCTTTGCACTTACAGAGCCTATCAAAAGTCCTACTCTTACTCCCAGCGGTTCTAAAAAGCCCTTTAGTGTTTCATAATGCTGTGAGGCAAGTATTTCTGTCGGAGCCATAAGAGCCGTCTGCTTTTTGTTTTTATATACAAAGTATGAAATAGCCGCAGCAACAACAGTCTTTCCGCTTCCAACATCTCCCTGCAAAAGTCTGTTCATCGGGCGGTCCTTTTTCATATCCTCTATACATTCATTTACAGCACGATACTGACAAGAGGTAAGGTCAAACGGTATCGCTTTGTAAAACTCAGAAATATTCTGATCATAAAGTTTATTAGGCGTCTTTTCACGGTTTCTTCCCTTTAAAAGCAGCATTCCAAGTCCAAGAGTCAAAAGCTCATCAAAAACGAGACGCTTTTTTGCGGTCTGCATACTGTACTCATCAGGAGGAAAATGTATATTATAAAGCGCATACGCAAGTGAACAAAGCCCCATACGCTTTAAAATATCCTTTGGCATAGGCTCATATATTCTGTTGTTTATCAGCGAAAGCGCGTTTTTAACAGTAACCCTCACAAGAGCCTGTGTAAGTCCCTCAGTGATAGGATAAACCGGCTGCATCTGATTTGACGCACCTATTTTAAAAACAAGAGGCGAAGACATTTCCTTCCTTACAAGATTCCCGGAGATTTTTCCGTATAAAACTACCGGCTCGCCTTCGGAAAAAGAATTGAACAGATACTCGCTGTTATAGATCGTTATAGTCAGATCCTCTTCATCATCGGTAAAAACAGCCTTAAACAAAGTCATTCCTTTTCTTATCCTTGCCGGCGGGAGCTTTTTTGTTATCCTCCCGGCAATTGCATAAACCTCTCCTATAATAGTATCCTTTATCGGAGTGCTGGAGGTAAGGTCAATATATCCTCTCGGAAAATGATAAATCAGGTCCTTAACTGTATGAACAGAAAGCTTATTATAACACTCAGCTCTTTTAGGTCCGACGCCCTTTAAATTTTTAATGTCGCTTTCCAATGAAATGTTCAACGCCCTCACCTCCCTGACCGTTATCAGATTCACCCTTTAATTTTTATTTTAGCATACTTTTAAAAAAAATACAACAAAGCCGCCTGATTAAACAGACGGCTTAAATATTTCTTATATAAGCGGCAAGCTTCTTGCCACATCGGAGGTGAGGAGTTTTTGTTGGTTCTTTTCAGTAAATGTAAATCGACTGAACTTTGTGCATTAGTTAAACTTCATATTATCCAATTCACTATTGAATTCCTTTGTGACTTCAAGCATTACCCTATCTCCATCAGGGATAATCTTATAGTCCTTTAAGGCGGGAAACTTCTCGCCTTTAAACTTCAGCACCATTTCCTCGGCCTCCTGCTTGGATGCCAATTCAAATGTTTCAGTGGTTTTAATCAGTTTTGCCATAGTATCATTCCTTTCCAAGCCCAGCAAATAGTCTGTGGTAACTCCGAAATATACGGCAAGTTGGGGGAGCATAGAGAGATCTGGGGCATTCACACCATTTTCCCATCGTGAAATGGTTTGGACGGATACTCGTAGCGCTTCCGAGAATTCTTCCTGTGTAATACCTCTTTTCTGACGCAACTCCTTAATGGTTCTACCGATATCCATAAGTAACCTCCTGAGCTTTGTACCATTATGATAGCATAGCGCAGCTTCAAAAACCAACACGCAAAGCGTTATTTAACTTAACACTGTTGTTAAGTCAGCAAATGACGACTCACCGGACAAACATATATCCGCCCCTCAATAAACCATACCACAAAATCGTGAATAAATCTACCGATATTAGCACCAGCACACGCTTTACACCGCAAGCAGAAAAACTACACCGCAAAGGCGCACTTTTCAATTATTCCTCGGTTTTGTATCAAAGTCTGCAAGATTATATCTATGTTGTTAGCGATTTTGATACAGCTGGAAAAACTCTTTATATTTTGATAAACGGAAATTCATTTTTTCCCTGTTTTGATAAAGTCGATTAGTTCATCCACATCATTAAAGTCATCATAATCGCCATAAATTCCTTCCCGATGATAAACAACGCCCGCTTTTTCATTTCGTTCAAGGCAGTCTAAAAGTTCTTTTTCTCCGTATCTTTTGATAAACAAGGTAAACCCATAAGGTTTGATTTTGGACAGCAATCCTTTTCTGCATTCAGCTTTACATTCATGACAATGTGTATAATTTTTCTCAATAGAACATTTTCTGTTTTCGCACCAGTCCTTGTCAGGACATCCTCCCGAATTACATCCGCAACAATGTTCATTCTCGCTGCATAAGCAGCATGCCAGTCCGCAGCGTGCTATTCCGAGTTCTCGTTTCATTTAATTCCTCCTATAAATCCCTATTCATTGCGCGGGTATATATCCGCCCTTTAATCAGCCATACCAAAAATGTATATAACCCAGCTGTTGCACATCACCCGGCTCACATTTTACACCCCAAGCGTCAACATATACCGCAAAGGCGCACTTTTTAATTTTTCCTTGGCTTTGTATCAAACTCCGCAAGATTATATCAATAATATTATTTTACACAAAAAACATATTTGTTTCCCACGCGGGATAGTAAGGATAATGCCTTAAATAAAGCTTATAGGAATCATTGAGCTTTAACACCTGAAGCGGCAGTTCAAACATATCAAGAAGCCTGTGATACACGGAAATACAAAGCTTTGGTGAGTATTCTTTAATGGTGTTTGCACTCCCCTTGATAGCTTTTTCCTCTTCTCCCTCTACATCATATTTTATGTAATCGGCTCGCCGACCACTAAGAATTGAATCTACGCTCAAAGCCCTTGTTATAACGCCGCGATCAGATACTCTCGACTGTCTTCCGGAACCCTTTGAAAAAAGTAGAGTGTCCTCCTCATCCCACGCAGCGGCATTTATAAGGCTTATATTTTCATATCCGTCCAAAGCATTTGAAAGCTTTTTAAAATTCCTCTCATTAGGCTCTACTGCAAATATCCTTTCATAGCCCTTTGAATACGACATATATTCTAAAACCGTATCACCGTTATATGCGCCGAGGTCGATATATGTTTCTCCTTTACCAGGTCTAAGGATATTTTCATAGGCCTCTGTCGGAGTTGTTTCGCACCTCTTTAAATAGCTTATATCCCCGGTTATTTTGTATTTTAATATGCAGTCAAAAACCTCTCTTGACTTATCGTCACAAAGCCTGTTGAAAACACATTTCGCCTTTTCAAAATTCTGAGTAAGCGTCTCCTTTAAAAACGGTTCACCGCCATAAACAGCCGTATCAGGCATAATAAGAGTGTGTTTTCTCGAAATGGCATCAATCTTATTGATAAGTTCCTTATAGCCTGCGGCAAAGGCAAGCGCTATTACAAAATCTTCGTTTTCCGCCTCAACCTCGCTAAGTCTTTTTACCTTGAAGCCCTCAAAGCTGTGTCCACGCACAAATTCATCGCTCGCAAAAATCCCGCTCGGTTTTATGTCAAACCTTTCAAACTGCCGCATAAGCTTTATACAGCCATCTCCCATACCGTAGATGAATATCGGTCTTGTTTCAGCCTTAAGCTGCTCCCAAGAAGAGGTTAGAGAAAGATAAGAATTTATATTAAGCATCTGTTACATATGCTCCGGGCAGGTGATCTTAAGCATATCCAAAATGTTCTTGATAACCTGCTTAACTGCTAAGCACAAGGAAATCCTTGCCTGCATAAGACGAGCGTCATCACACTTTACCCTGCAAGCTGAATAAAACTTGTGGTAAAGTGTCGCCGCCTCAACCGCATATCTTGTAACAGCCGCAGGGTCGTAATTTTTAGCCGATTCGTCAATACAATCAGGGAAAGTCGCCAGAAACTTGATAAGCTCTTTCTCCTCCGGTTCGCTCAAAAGCTTTGATGAGTCACTGTCAAATTCTGAAAAGCTTAAATTTTCATCCTTAAGATTTTTTATTATTGAACATATTCTTGCGTGAGCATATTGAACATAATATACAGGATTCTGGCTCGTCTCGCTAACAGCAAGATCAAGATCAAAATCAAAATGCGAATTAGGTTCTCTCAGATTAAAGAAAAATCTTGCTGCATCTATCGGTATCTCATCGAGAAGAGTTGAAAGAGTAATCGCTTTTCCGGAACGCTTTGAAAGCTTATACCTTTCGCCATCCTTTACAAGATTAACCATCTGCATTATGACCATATCAAGCCTGTTCGCATCGACCCCGAGTGCAGACATAGCCGCCTTCATTCTCGGAATATAGCCGTGATGATCTGCGCCAAGTATGTCTATCGCCTTATCAAAGCCTCGTGTTACAAGCTTATTGTAGTGATATGCTATATCAGGCACAAAGTATGTCGGCACACCATTATCCCGGACAAGTACCCTATCCTTTTCATCGCCGAAATCTGAAGACTTAAACCAAAGCGCTCCATCAAGCTCATATGTATATCCGCTTTCTTTAAGCATTTCGATTATCTTATCCACAGCGCCGCTTTTGTGAAGCTCACTTTCCCTAAACCACCAGTCATAGGTTATTCTGTACTTTAAAAGATCCGTCTCAAGACCCTTTATGTTTTTCGGAAGCGCAAAGTCACAAAGTGCTTGTCTGCGCTCCTCGGCATCGCAGTCCACATATTTGTCACCGTATTCTTGAGAAAATGCCTTTGCGTGTTCAACGATATCCTCACCCTGATAAGCGTCCTCCGGCATTTGTATACCGCTCTTATAGAGCTGAAGATAACGCACCTCCAAAGAGGTTTTAAACTTTTCTATCTGATTTCCCGCATCGTTTACATAAAACTCTCTCTTAACATCATATCCGGCTTTTTGCATAACAGACGCTAAACAGTCTCCTATTGCTCCTCCTCTTGCGTTTCCTATGTGCATAGGTCCAGTCGGATTAGCCGAAACGAACTCAACTAAGACCTTCTTACCCTTTCCGGTCTCGGTATCGCCGTAATGCTCTTTTGAAGAGATTATATCCTCGATAACATTGCTAAACCACAGCGGAGAAAAAAAGAAATTTAAAAATCCGGGTCCGGCGGTTTCACATCTTTCAAAATACCCGGACCCAAGATAGATATTTTGAGCTATCATTAAAGCTATGTCTCTCGGTGACTTTTTAAATGTCTTGGCGCAAACCAATGCCACATTTGTTGACATATCGCCGTTTTTGCTGTCTGCGGGTATCTCAATGTTAAATGCAGGAATCGGCTCATCATTAAGCTCACCTTTAGCAACAAGCTCTCCGATCGTGCGTAACACCATATCCTTTATCTGTTTTTTAGCTTCATATATCATATTCATTTTAAACTTCCCCTCTCAAAACACACATAAAAAACAAAGACCGTTTCTATGCCTCGGTCACATTTATTGAAACCTCATAGTTTCCGAGCAGACTGGCTTCAACATCTATAACATATTTAAAAAACAGATCTCCGCCGTTATCGCCGAGCGTCGATTTAATATCTCCGGTCTGTACGCCCATTTGAATCGAACCGTATGGCGTCCCGTAACGACAATAGTGTTTTTTGTTTTTATCTATAATAAGCTGACTTTGTGCAGCTCCCGTTCTGTTTAAAACCACCTTGTCACTCCCTGTGACAGTAAGAGTGGTAGAACAGCCGTCAAACCCGGTAGCCTCAGTTTCATCATAACTTATCACATAGCCTTCCTCTGTTTTGGAAAACTGTCCCCCTGTAATTATCTCTGTTTCTTCGCTTTGATCCCCGTCATACTGTTTGGTTTTAAAGGTTATCAACACATTTTTTTCTTCCATATTTTTTCCTCTTAACTGATTATTTTAAAACGCATTGTGAAATGGCTGCGTTTATATTATGTCCAAGAAATGTTTCTACATTCTCTGTAAAAAGCTCTACACTGTCGGTGCAGTATAGTTCAAGGACTCCTTCTTCTTTTCTCTCTGACAAAAGGTTTTCATTTTCTAAAACTCTTTTTGCAAACTTTGCCGCCTCTGCGCCTGATGAAACGAGTGACACTTTATCACCCAATACTTTTTCAAACACTCCCGACAGATGCGGATAATGTGTACATCCCATAATAAGAGTATCCACCTTTTCATCTATCATTACCTTGAGATAGTCCTTTGAGATCGCGGTGGATATAGGGTCATCAGGAGAAGTATATCCGTTTTCGACAAGCGGCACAAACATCGGGCACGCTTTTGTGACAACTTTTACATCGGGAGCAATATCGTTTATAGCCTGCTCATAAGCTTTTGATTTTATCGTAGCGCTTGTTCCGATAACGCCGATCCTTTTGTTTTTAGTTATCTTTACAGCCTCGGCAACGGCAGGATAAACCACTCCCGTATAAAGCTTATTAACATCAAACACAGGTCGTTTCATCATTACTGATGAAACGGTTCCGCAAGCGACAATAAACATTTTTACTTTATGTTCCTCTAAAAATGCCGCATCCTGAACAGCATAATTGAAAACAGTATCTCCTGATTTCGTTCCATAAGGTATACGGGCGGTATCCCCGAGATATATGATGTTTTCATTAGGTAATATTCTTTTTAATTCCTTAACGCAGGTCAATCCTCCTACTCCGGAATCAAAAACACCTATTGCATAATCCTTCATCATCTGTATCTCCCGGTTATCTTTCAAAAGCTAAGCTTATCAGCTTGTCGATCTGCTGACTTTGAGTAAGTCCGTAATACTCCATAAGCTTTGGATACATACTGATTTTTGTGTGGCCGGGAAGTGTATTTATCTCATTCAGATATACATCTCCGTTTTCACACAAAAAGAAATCAACTCTTGCGAGTCCTTTACATCCAAGCGCCTTATAGGCTTTTTCAGCTATTTCCCTGATTTCATCTATCTTTTCCTCTGAAGCTCCTCTTACCGGAATATAGGTTTTGCTTTCGGTATTCTGATACTTTGCGTTAAAGTCGTAAAACTCGTTTGCCGCCGCAATTTCTCCAACAGTTGATACCGTCAATGAAGAATTTCCCATTACGGCACATTCACACTCAACGCCTAAAATACCCTGTTCAACTATCACCTTTTGGTCATGTGAAAAAGCAACTTTTATTCCCTTAATAAGCTCATCCAAATTTCTTGCCTTTGAGATTCCGACCGACGATCCACAATTTGCAGGCTTTACAAAAATAGGATATTTTAACTCCTTATCAGCTTTTTTTGCAAAATCAATAAGCCCATCTATTTCGCTTGCCTTTATAGTAAGCCACTTAGCGGTTCTTATGCCGCTAGCCTCAAGAATAATATGAGTGACATCCTTATCCATACAGTTTGCTGATGAGATAAGATCACAGCCTACAAAAGGTATCTGTGATAGTGTCAGTAGCCCCTGGACAGTTCCGTCCTCTCCGTTTTTTCCATGAAGAACCGGAAATACGACATCCACCTTTATGTGCTGAACAGTTCCGTCGTCCATTATTGCAAGAAAACCTTTATGTAGCGGATCAGGACTTAAAACACAGGAAACATTATCCGGATTTGATTCCCAAAGACCGTTTTCGATAGAATCTACATCTCCCGTATATAAAAGCCATCTTCCCTTTTCGGTAATTCCTACCATAACGATCTCATATTTGTCAGTAGAAATGTTTTTTATGATATTGGTCGCAGAAATGAGCGATATGCTATGCTCATTTGACTTTCCTCCGAAAATTACCGCTACTCTTTTTTTTGCCAAATAAAACACCTTCTTAATACCGTTGCCAAACCTGCCGATTGTAAAATAAAAGGATATATATGCGGCAGTTTCATTTTGCCATTACAAACTTATTCACAAATTTGATATTAAATACATACCAATGATTATAACATAAAAGCTGACAAAATGCAAGCAATTACAGGTCGGCAATTAACCTTTTTCTATTCATACTCTACCTTGTGAAGCTTTCTGTATTCATGAGGTGTAGAGCCGATCAGATCCTTAAAACATTTGCAAAAATAGCTCTGTGTGGAAAAGCCAAGCGTATACGAAATATCCGCCTCCTTAAAGTCTGTTTCAATAAGCATTTTCTGAGCAGTTTCTACACGCGCTAATAAAATATATTTTTGTATAGTAACTGATATCTCCTTTTTAAAAAGAGAACATAGATAGCTTTTGTTAAGTCCCGTAAGCTTTGCTAACTGATCCACAGTTATTTTTTTATCAAGATTATTACATATGTAGTTGATGACCTTTCTAATCTTCGGCGACAAAACTCTGCTTTTTCCGATATTTTTCATTTGCTTTGCAAAATCAATTACCATTGCGTCATTAGTAATCCTCACCTCATCCGCAGTTTTACATTCGTCCGCCTGCCGTATATAATTTTCAAAAATCGTTTTAGCGACCTCGTGTGGAAGTCCTGCTGAAGAGCATATTCTCGTGATATGCACAGCATTTATAATAAAACGGTATATCTGATTTTTTACCGGGTCATCAGAAAGCGTTCCTATTCCCGATGCAACGCTTTCTAAATTCACCTTATTATACAATATACCATCTATATCTCCGTCTTTGATCATCTGATAAATGTGCGGTTCATTTTCATAAGGCTCTTGATAAAATTCATCTTTTTGAATAAACGGCTTGTAATCAAGTTCTTTTCTTGTGTCCTGTACCATCTTCATTATGTCACACTCCATTTAATTTTTATGTCCTTTGGCTAATCCACTTCATAAGCGTATTCTTTATACTCACTTTGCTGTCACAGTTATTGGTCTATATATTATTATATATACTCAATGGGTTTGATTCCTGACAAAAACACAAAGATTTTTTTATATTTGTATATATACACAAAAAACAGGCTTTGTTTTTGTAGAAAATAACAATGCCAGCTTTTTATATTTTACACCAAAAAAATATTTTGTAGGTATAGACAAATTCAAAAAAATAGTGTATAATAATGATAAAGCAAAATGTTTTCGGGGTATGGCGCAGGTGGTAGCGCGCTTGACTGGGGGTCAAGAGGTCGCAAGTTCAAGTCTTGTTACTCCGACCATATTGAGTGTTCATAACCAACCTGAGAGTTGGAGTGAGCACTCAATTTTTTTGCCTTTAAGCCTCTTTGTATGTACGAGCAGGATTTTTCTCCAGCTCTTTTTGTTATGCGGATATGCGTTCGGGATATACTATACCGCAACGCTCGTAAGCTCCATACCCCACGAATTTGTAACGTACCCATATCTGTTGCTTTCTGTTCTTGCCTGTGCCCATGACTTCGTACACATCAATGCGGTCAATGAGTTCTCGCAGAAGCGGCGCCAAAAACTTATCCATCCGCATAAATTTTCGGACGGCGACAATGAATTTCTTTTTTCCATGCGCTGCACTTCATCCGCAAGCGGTTTCTATAACTCATCATTGACAAACCTACACCGTATATTGCACAAATCATCAAAATCAATTAAAATCAGACAAGATTTGTGCTATCATGTATTAAGTAGAGATATAGTTGCAGTTAAAATGAAAGTGCAAAATGGCTGTTAGTTTTAAAAAGCTGTAAAAAGCAAAGATTCAGAAATTGATTTATTACTCCGCCGTGTTCTATGATTGAAAAGAGAAATTAAATAAATTTGTCTCATCTTACCGGATGGAAAATCCAGCGCTCCATGTGGCGCTTTCCGGGAATTAATGGTACAGCTTATGCCAAACAGTTATCAAGAAATTAAAGCTGTGAATGTTCCGTAAAGCGTTACCGAAATCGAAAATAATGCTTTTGATTCTGCCAAACTCTTAGCGATACAACTATACCCGACAGCGTAATCAAAATATACAGCGAAACTTTTATAAGCTACGAAAAACTTACAATAGCCGTCTACAAAGGAAAAAACTAAGATTACGGTACATTAACGATCTTCTTAGTGCGGTCAACGGATAAACTGAGTTTTTATTTGAAACTCATCGGAGTGATTCAATTCGTTTGGATTTAAAAATTACAAATTTCCCCCAGCATAGTCTATACTGGGGGAAATTTCTTAGAGGGGGGGGAGATAAATCTTTAAAAGAACTTAATATCATATTTATTTTGCTCTGTCATTACTTTTGTGACAAAGTGATTCATTGGGGCATCCCTTGCAGCCACATCCGCAGGTCGTTTTCCCCTGTCTTTTATTTTTTATAAGATACGCCAACACAAGCGCAACTACGGCAATAAGAATAACACTTATTATAACTGTCGCCGCATTTTGTGATAACCAGTCAAGCATTATAATATCTCCTTAAAACACTATCAGCTACTTTGTAACCTTTACCTTTGCTGTAAGATTTGTGGACTCTTTATAAGGCTTAAACAGCATATATATAATGAACGCAAATACAAGTATTGCACAGATAAGTCCCACCACATTCAGATTACCTGTGAAAATGCTGCCTACCTGATAAACTATAAGCGATACAGCATAAGCAAATACACATTGATAAGTTATTGCGAACGCTGTCCACTTTCCGCTGTTCATCTCTCGTCTTATCGCTCCCATTGCTGCAAAGCAAGGCGCACATAAGAGATTGAATATCAGGAACGAATAAGCCGAAAGAGGTGTAAACGCACCTTGAAGACTTGCCCATACCTCAGCTCCGTTTTCCGCTACCTCGCTGAATCCAAAGAGTATTCCGAATGTATTAACGACATTTTCCTTAGCAATAAGTCCGGTGATAGTTGCGACAGCAGCTTTACTCTGTCCCCATCCAAGAGGAGCAAATATCCAGGCTATCGCTTTTCCGATGATATTAAGGATCGAATCCTCATATTCTACCATTCCGAACTTACCGTCCGACCAACCAAATCCCTGAAGGAACCAGAGAATGATAGCGGAAAGAAGAATTATCGTTCCTGCTTTTTTGATAAACGACCAGCTACGCTCCCACATTGAGCGCAGAATACTTCCGACTGTTGGAAGATGATATGCCGGCAGCTCCATTACAAACGGCGCAGGATCTCCTGCAAAGAGCTTTGTCTTTTTAAGCATTATACCTGAGATAATAATTGCAGCGATACCCACAAAGTATGCGCTGGGCGACACCCACCACGCATTGTGAAACAACGCGCCTGCAATAAGAGCTATTATCGGTAGCTTTGCTTGACACGGGATAAAGGTCGTTGTCATTACCGTCATACGGCGGTCTCTTTCGTTTTCTATTGTCCTTGATGCCATTATTCCCGGAACTCCGCAGCCTGTACCGATAAGCATAGGGATAAACGATTTACCGGAAAGTCCGAATTTTCTGAAGATACGGTCAAGCACGAATGCTATACGAGCCATATATCCGCATCCCTCTAAAAATGCCAGGAAGATAAAGAGCACCAGCATCTGAGGAACAAATCCTAAAACCGCTCCGACTCCTCCGACAATACCCTCAACTATAAGACCTATAAGCCAATCGGCAGCGCCTGCATCTGTCAGCCAGCCTTCGACTGTGGGTGCGATCCATTCTCCGAACAGCGTGTCGTTTGTCCAGTCGGTTACGATAGAGCCGATCGTCGTTACCGAAACAAAATATACTATAAACATAACTGCCGCAAATATCGGTAAAGCCAAGAATCTGTTGGTAACGACCTTATCTATCTTATCAGAAAGAGTAAGTCCTCCCTTGTTTTTCTTTTTGTAACAGCCCTTGATAATAGAGCCTATGTATATGTATCTTTCATTTGTGATTATACTTTCGGAATCGTCGTCAAGCTCCTTTTCAGCAGCACATATATCATTTTCTATATGAGTTCTCACCTTTTCCGGTATGTTTAAAACCTCCAAGACCTTTTCGTCTCTTTCAAAGATCTTTATAGCATACCATCTTTGCTGTTCTTCAGGGATATCATGCAAAAAGGCTTCCTCAATATGTGCTATTGCGTGTTCAACACTTCCGCAGAAATTGTGCTGCGGCACCATTGGAACTCCGGATTTTGCAGCGGCAACTGCCTTTTGTGCTGCCTCCTTTACACCGATTCCCTTTAGAGCCGAAATCTCCACCACATCACAGCCAAGCTCTCTTGAAAGCTGTTCTATATTTATAACATCTCCGTTTTTCTTGACAATGTCCATCATATTTACAGCAACAACAACGGGTATTCCAAGCTCCGTTAGCTGTGTTGTAAGATACAAGTTGCGCTCAAGGTTAGTTCCGTCAATAATGTTTAATATAACATCCGGTCTCTCCATAATAAGATAGTTTCTCGCAACTACCTCCTCAAGAGTATATGGCGACAACGAATAAATTCCCGGAAGGTCCGTTACAGTGACCTCCTTTTCGCCCTTAAGCTTACCCTCTTTTTTCTCAACGGTCACACCCGGCCAGTTTCCGACAAACTGATTTGCTCCCGTAAGTGCATTAAACAGCGTGGTTTTACCGCAGTTTGGGTTTCCCGCCAAAGCAATTCTAATGTTCACTTAACAACTTCCTTTCTGTCTATGTTTTTAGTTGCCTATTGCTAACTCATTGGCAAAATAAATTATTCACACTCAATTTTCTCGGCATCGGCTTTTCTTAAAGACAGCTCATAGCCTCTTACAGTAACTTCAACAGGATCTCCTAAAGGCGCTACTTTTCTTATGTATATCTCAACGCCCTTGGTTATCCCCATATCCATTATCCTTCTCTTAACAGCGCCCTCTCCGCCAAGCTTTTTCACCCTGACGGTCTGTCCTACTCTTGCATCCTTTAATGTCATTGTCTTTTTCCTCCTGAAAAAATTCTATATCATTATTTTATTAGCCATTTCACGGCTTATTGCAACTCTCGAATCCTTTATATTTACTATAACATTTCCTCCTAAAGAATTTACAACTGTAACAAGAGCTCCTGCTACAAATCCCAGTGTCTCAAGGTGCTGTCTTGTTTCCGGATTTCCTCCGACCTTTCTTATCATATTTTCTTCGCCATTTTGTGCGAATGTCAACGGCATCATATAATCCTCCTGAAATCACATAACTAATTAGCGTAAGCTAACTCACTAATAATAGGTTAGCATTATCTAACTGAAATGTCAAGGCTTTTTTTGAAAATAGTCGTGTTGCACAAACGGCCAGTTATCTTATGCTAACTCATTTGTTATTTTGCACAAACATATTTTCTGGTCTTCTGCATAGTATTTTCTACTTTTTAAGCCCTTGAATATTTTTCCGAATTGTGATATACTAATTTTGGTTGTGTTATCTACACAAATATTTTTTGGAGGAAAACAGCTATGACGAACAAGACGTTTTACATTACAACGCCGATCTATTATCCATCAGGAAGTCCGCATATAGGCACTTGTTATACGACTGTTGCCTGTGATTCTATTGCAAGGTACAAGCGAATGCAGGGCTTTGATGTTATGTTTCTTACCGGCACAGATGAGCATGGTCAAAAGATCGAAGAAAAAGCAAAAGAGCAGGGCGTAACTCCAAAACAATATGTTGATGAGATCTCAAAGATATTCAAACGCCTTTGGGAAACGATGAACATAAGCTATGACAGATACATCAGAACGACAGATGACTATCATGTCGAAGCTATTCAGAAGATTTTCAAAGAGCTTTACGACAGAGGATATATATATAAAGGAGAATACAAAGGAAAATACTGCACCCCCTGTGAAAGCTTTTGGACAGAGTCTCAGCTTGACGAAAACGGCTGTTGCCCTGAATGTCACCGAGAAGTCACACAGGCAAGTGAAGAAGCTTACTTTTTTAAAATGTCTCCTTTTGCGGACAGAATAGAAAAGCTTCTGACTGAAACTGATTTTCTGAGGCCAAAATCAAGAGCAAAGGAAATTGTAAATAACTTTATAAAGCCGGGACTTGAGGACCTTTGTGTTTCAAGGACATCCTTTTCCTGGGGCATTCCGGTTACCTTTGACAAAAAGCATGTTGTGTATGTTTGGGTAGACGCACTTTTCAATTACTGCACTGCCCTTGGTTTTAAAAATGACAGATACAACGACTATGATAAATTCTGGCCCGCCGATGTTCATATGGTAGCTAAGGACATTATGCGCTTTCACGCGATCATATGGCCGGCAATGCTTATGGCGCTTGATATGCCGCTCCCTAAACATCTTGCCGTTCACGGTTGGATAACCTTTAACGGACAGAAAATGTCTAAGTCTATGGGAAATGTAATTGATCCGTTTATCTTAAGCGAACGATACGGAGCTGACGCCATAAGGTATCATATTTTAAGAGAGATGGCTCTCGGCGCAGATTCTTCTTTTTCTAATGAGATAATGATAAACAGGATAAATTCAGATCTTGCTAACGGGCTCGGAAACTTAGTGTCGAGAACAGTGGCTATGGCGGATAAATATTTCGGCGCTACACTTCCGAAAGAGCGTGAAGCGGGTGAATTTGATGATGAACTTATTGCTGAAGCAACAGCTCTGAGGGATAAGGTCGATGAGTTTATTGACAATACACAGTTAAACAATGCGCTGTCAGAGATATTTAAGGTCATCTCTCGTGCAAACAAGTATATTGACGAAACAACTCCGTGGATACTAGGAAAAGACGAAAGCAAAAAGGCTCGTTTAGCGACAGTTCTTTACAATCTTTTAGAAACGATAAGGATCACCACCTCTCTGTTGTCATGCTTTATGCCTTCTGAAATGCCAAAAATATGGGAGCAGATCGGAGCTTCGGCTGATGATGTGAATTATGAGTCTGCGGGAAAATTCAATGTCCTGCCGCTTGATGTGACCGTTCACAGAGGAGAAATACTGTTCCCGAGAATAGATGTTGAAAAGGAAATAGAAGCGCTTAACGCAATTTTAGGTGATAATAAAGACAATAAAGATGACAGCTTTAAGCCAGAAGAGCTAAGAGAAGAGATAAACATTGATGATTTTGCAAAAGCAGATCTTAGAGTTGCACTTGTAACTAAGTGTGAAAGGGTCAAAAAGTCAAAAAAGCTTCTTTGCCTTCAGCTTGATGACGGAATGGGCGGACGACAGGTCGTGTCCGGAATCGCCGAATGGTATACACCGGAAGAGCTTGTCGGTAAAAAGGTAATGATAGTTGCAAACCTTAAGCCAATAAAGCTGTGTGGAGTCGAATCTAATGGTATGATCTGTGCTGCGGATATGCCGGACGGCACCTGTAAGGTAATACACCCGGACGAGAGTCTCCCAAACGGCAGCAGAGTAAGATAAATAAAAGCCGGTATTTTACCGGCTTGATATGCGCCTGTAGCTCAGTTGGATAGAGCAATAGCCTCCGACGCTATGTGTCGTGCGTTCGAATCGCATCAGGCGTACCATAAAAACACTTCAAATAATATCTCTTTATAAAAACAACCAACACTTAACAACCCAAATATCCTTATGGATAGTAACAGCAATAATCCAAAAGCAAAAATTAAATCTAAATTAAGCATTATTAAATTTATGTAATGTAAAACAGAAGCGTCCTAACTGGCAGGACGCTTCTGTTTTTACTTAACATATTTCTTTAAAACACCGTAAAGGGTCATTATATTAAGAGGCTTCGCTATATGTTCGTTAGATATATCGCCGCTTTTCGGCTTTGTAAAAATATTGTTATCAACGGCTATTATCGGAATATCCGGATCCTTTTCCCTTATCATTATTGCAGTCTCATATCCTGAAAGCTTCGGCATAGTCTCATCTAAAAATACTATATCAAAGCTTTCACCTCCATTGAAAATTGAAAGCGCTTCCTCACCATCGTGAGCCGGAATTATATGCACACCCATTATTTCAAAAAGCTCATCGGCTGTACTTAAGTTCAACGGATTATCCTCAGCAAAAAGCACCTTTACATTTTCAAAAACGGAGCTTATCCCTGTATCATTTTTATTATCTTTCTCGCTTGTAATATCAAGCAATACCTTTTTAAGCATCGTATTAAATACAGGCTTTTTCAGTGAATATATATTGCCGACAGATGTATTGAGAGACTCATTTGAATCAAGCATCACGATACCCACAGAACCGTTTGTTATATCACTTATAAACTCTATCGTTTCCTGTGCCTCATTCAAAGAACTGTCGATAATAACAGCGGCATATTCAAAACCGTTTTGCTTGAAATCATACAGCTCGCTTGCAATCTCTTTTGGATCAAATATATATGTACTGTCGATACCAAGTGCCTGAAGCATCACACTAAGCGACTCACATTCCGACTTATTATGATCAACAATCAGCACATACTTACCCTCAAAGTCAACTCCGCTTAAAAGCTCTACCTCCTGAAGCTTTGTTGTAAACTCAACTATCAATGAATTATTTGTTAACTTGATTTCTCCTCCGATCATCTCGATAACATTTCTGACTATCTCCATACTAAGGTCCTCGTCGTCAAAAGCAGTAAACACATTTTTGATAGTATCTTCACTGCTCTCATAGACAACCCGGTATTTTGAATACCCGTCAAGTACAACAAAATCCTGAAGCTCCTCAAAAAACAGCTTGATTTTTTTACCGGGCTCCGTAAAATCACTTGCTCTGAGTATTACAGTAGTCAGCACCTGAACATATCTGTACAGATCGCCCTGAAGATATTCGTGAACTATATTTCTAGGAGTTATTTCAAGCGTCTGCGCCTTTTGCTTAAGCTTATTCCCAACTATATCCATTATCTGGGAAAACATATCCTCAAGCATAAATGGAGTCGAATCAACTGCCAGGTCTGTACCCTCAAGCCTTGACATATCAAGCGACTCTGATAATACCTTTTCGAGATCATTTGCCATAGAAGAAATTTTACAGAGGTAATCAATAACCTTCTGTTTATCCCCTATGCTTGCAAGTGCAAGAGAGGAAAGTCCGTTAATAGACTTAATAGGAGATGACAGCTTTAAAGCGGCTTCCTTTAAAAAATCGTTTTTTGCTCTGTTTGCGTTAGTTGAAAACGCAAGAGCATCACTAAGCGTGCGCATTCTGGATTTTTCCGCATCTGTGTTTTTAACAAGTATTATTATGTTCTTTTCACCGAATACAGTGATATTTGTACAGAGTATATTAAAGCTGTGCAAAAATCCTTTATCCGACAATATTTCAACATCATCAGAAATTATAGTGCTGTCCTCAGCGCATTTTTTTATAACTCTAGCGATTTTTTCATAATTTGTCTTATCGGTAACAGCCTTTATTGCTTCGTCAAGAAGAGGATAGCTTCCTTTTTTTGGGATATTAAAATACTTAGCGTCAAAATGAATACAATGAAAAGAAGTAAGATCCGCAGAAACCGAAAGAGCAGCAGAATATGTTCTTGAAACAGCTATCTGGGAAGCCATTTCATCTATATTCTCAACCATCTGTTCATCAATGCACCTTATTCCCAGAACAATATAAGGCATATCTGTACTGAAGCTGTCAGACTTTACCACGCTCATCTTCATCCAGCTTCCGTCCTTATATTTATACACAAGGTCTATTTCTTCTTCTCCGCCAATAAAGCACTCTAAAAGATTCTTTGCCTGAAGAATGTTTATCACCTGATCCTGATAGCTTTCCTCAATATAAGTCCTTGCGTACTCAGATATGACCTCACTAAAGCTCTTGGTCGGCATATTGCTCTGAACAAAATCCTCATAGCCTCCCCTTATTTTGAGTGGTCTAATAGTTTCTTCGCTTAAGTTTGCAAAATACGCACCGACATACTTTCTGCTAAGCGCTGCCATAGTCGCATGATTTTCCGCATTTTCGATCTCATTTTTCTTTCTACTGTCAATAAGCTGTGTAAGAGTTATCTCGGTAATATCCTCATCACTTATGTCTGTGAGATTTACTGCTGTCGTAGAAACCCATTTATAGCTTTTTCCTGACGAAGTACGATATTCAAGATAAACGGTATTGTCGCCCTTAGAAAACCTGTCGAGCAGGTTCTTTCTACAAAAAGTCTTTATGTATTTATCCCTGTCATCCGGATAAACACTTTTTGCCATATCAATAACCGACTCGTCAAATGAACTATAATCTGTACCCTGTGTATATTGAGAAATATTTGTAAGATTTATTCTTTCAAAGGAGTTTCTTGTAAGATTAACATAAGCAGCGAAAACATATTTATTAGATACTGCCGCAGACAAAAGCATATTGACCTTTTGATTTTCTATACGCTCTTTGTATTTTTCATTTATATCCTCTACCGCTATGACTATTGTTTTCCCGTCAGGGTCATAGCCTGATATGTCATATGACACCTGTCTGTATTCGCCGGCAATCTTTCTCTTGTACTCATAGTTTATCATATTGGCTTTGGAAATTTCCTTAAGGATATTGTCTAAATCCAGTTCAAACAAATATCTTTCTTTATCACCGGGATAGATATACTTCTCAGCGAAATCATTTATCACCTCTGAATAAATTTGTGAATCAAAGTCACAGATATAATTTTCACCTTCTTTTGACTGCATAACAGAGTGAAGTGTTTTACTTTCTGTATCCAAAACATAAATAGCCAAAAAGGTTTTACAAAGAGTGTCATAAACCACGGTATCTTTATTAAGGTGTAGCGTATCGGTACCCATAAAGATCCTTACCGCCACCATACTTTTTCCATCCAACTGCATATCGGAACTGCTCGACTCGATAGAGCTTATACTTCCATCGTCAAAGCGATACCTTATATATCTTGTTTCACCTGCCGGATTGCTTGGCAGCAAAGCGCTAGGAAGGACTTCACTTGCACAAATACCCTCTTTCGCGTCAGGAAAATACTTTTTCAACAAACTGCTTGCATAACATATTTTAAGCGTATTTTTCTCCGCTATATATATGGCACAGTCGCGAAACATATCTATAAAGTTTTTCATTGATAAGCCCCCTTAATAATTATGGCTAATTTTATTATACAATGAAAAATATTAAAATTCAATACCTGTGTTATTATTCTTTATTTTTCGGGCAAAAACTTATACTAATTGCGTAAATTAAAAAAGGACGACTACCGCCGTCCTAATTTTATAAATTTAATTCTATCCCTCAATGATTTTAACTATATCATTGACTGTCTTTACATTTTCAACATCTTCGTCAGGGATCTTGATTTCAAATTCGTCCTCAAGCGCCATAACTAAGTCAACTACATCAAGTGAATCTGCACCAAGGTCGTCAATAATAGAAGCCTCCGGAGTAACCTTGTCCTCATCGACCTCAAGCTGATCTACAATGATCTCCTTAACCTTATCAAAAACCATTTTAAAACCCTCCTATTTTTTTATTTTAGGTTACAAAAACGGATAAAGTCAGACATTCTCATCAAACTCTCCGATTTTCCTAAACTTATTATAGCGTTCATTAAGTAATTCGTCAATACCTTTTTGTAATTTTCTTTGTAACACATCTTCCAGATATTTTGAAATGTTATCTGCTGTCTCATCAGCCGAAATATGAGCGCCTCCGTCAGGCTCTGGTATTATCTTTTCACATATGTCCAATTCGACAAGATCCTCGGCTGTTATTTTCATAATGTCACAAGCTTCTCGCTCACGGGAAGCGTCCTTCCACAAAATCGAAGCAAACCCCCTTGGCGAAATAACACTGTATATTGAATTTTCAAGCATTGCAAGCTCGTCACAAACACCAAGAGCCAAAGCCCCTCCGCTTCCTGCCTCGCCGAGAACTATTGATATTATAGGCGTTTTAAGCGTCATAAATTCCATTATGTTTCTTGCGATAGCCTCGCCCTGTCCTCTTTCCTCCGCTTCGATTCCGCAAAATGCTCCGGGAGTGTCAATAAGACAAATTATCGGACGGTGAAATTTTTCTGCCTGTTTAGCGAGTCTGAGCGCTTTTCTGTATCCCTCCGGGTGCGGCATAGCAAAGTTTGAAGCTTTATTCTCCTTAAGATCTCTTCCCTTTACCTGTGCAAGAACAGTAACGGGGATGTCATTAAAATACCCTATACCACCGATTATAGCTCCGTCATCGCCATAATGACGATCGCCGTGCATTTCAAAGAAATCATTAAAAATAAGCGGAATATAATCTCTTACAGTAGGTCTGTATTTATTTCTTATAAGGTCAAGTCTTTCACTTGCTAAGAGGTTACTCATATTACATTACACCTCCGTGCAGCTTTATTAAATGTGCGATAGTCCGTCTGATTTTACGCCTTTCAACTATCATATCAACAAAGCCCTTTTCGAGCAAAAACTCTGCCGACTGAAAGTCCTCAGGAAGCCTTTGTTTTATAGTGCCTTCGATCACTCGACGACCCGCAAATCCTATAAGGACCTTTGGCTCAGCGATTATAATGTCTCCGAGCGATGCAAACGAAGCTGTGACACCTCCTGTTGTCGGGTCTGTCATAACCGTAATATAAAGACCGCCTGCAGCGTTATGCCTTGCGACCGCGCCGGAAGTCTTAGCCATCTGCATCAAAGACACAGTTCCCTCCTGCATTCTCGCTCCGCCGGATGCTGTAAACACGATTATAGGAAGTTTGTTAGCCGTTGCATATTCAAAAGCACGAGTTATCTTTTCACCAACTACGCTTCCCATAGAAGCCATCATATATCTTGAATCCATAACTGCTATGACAACTCTAAGTCCCCTGATTTTAGCTTCTCCCGTTATAACAGCATCATTAAGCTTGGTTTTCTCCCTGAGTCTAGCCTGCTTTTCCTCATATTCGGGAAAATCTATCGGATTCTTTGAGATCATATCCTTATCAAACTCAATAAGACTGCCCTTGTCGATAGTTATATCAAGTCTTTCTTTTGCAGATATTCTGGAATGATACCCACAGTTAGGACAAATTTTAGAATTAGAAACAAAATCGTCCATAAATGACACGCCCGAACATCTCGGACATTTAAACATTATGTCTGACGGAATATCATTTTTATTTGGCTTCTGCGGCGATTTATCCTCGCCGTTAAAGCGTGTTTTCACCACTGAAAATAAGTCTTCGAGCAAAATAAATCCTTCCTTTCGAAAGATCTATGTATTTAACACAAACCTTGTCCTTATCGTATTACCTATCTCCTTATTATTCACCGTTTTCCTTTAATATATCTACCCTTCCTAAGAATCCGTTATCGTAATCACCCTTTAAAAACTCTTTTCTGCGAATAAGCTTTAGGTGAAAATCAATATTGGTAGAAACTCCGTCTACGATAAATTCCGATAGTGCCCAGCGCATTTTAGCTATAGCTGTTTCTCGGTCAGATGCGTGAACAATGAGCTTTGCGATCATCGAATCATAGTACGGAGATATTTCACATCCCTGATAACAAGCGCTGTCGATTCTTATTCCGGGACCTCCCGGAACATAAAGCGAATTTATAACTCCCGGTGACGGACGAAATCCCATTTCAGGATCTTCAGCATTTATTCTGCATTCTATCGAATGTCCTGTAATGTGAATATCCTCCTGATTTACGTTCAAAGGCTCCCCGCCCGCTATAAGGAGCTGCCACTTTACAAGGTCGACCCCTGTAACAGCCTCTGTTATAGGATGCTCGACCTGTATTCTGGTATTCATTTCCATAAAGTAGTAATTGTGCTTATTGTCCACCAAAAACTCTATCGTTCCAGCATTTCTGTATCCGCATACCTTTGCCGCCGCGACTGCCGAGCGTCCCATTTTTTGTCTGAGCTCCTCTGTCATTATCGGAGAGGGAGTTTCCTCCAAAACCTTTTGGTTCCTCCTCTGCATTGAACAATCACGCTCGCCGAGATAAATGATATTTCCAAAGTTGTCCGCTAAAATCTGTATCTCTATATGCTTTGGATTTTCAATAAACTTTTCAATATATATGGCGTCGTTTCCAAAACAAGCCAATGCTTCCTGCTTTGCCGCAGTTATCTGCGCTTCAAGCTCACTCTCATCATTGACTATCCTTATTCCTCTTCCACCGCCGCCGGCAGAAGCCTTTACAAGCACAGGATAGCCTATTTTCTGAGCAAGCTCTCTCGCTTCGTCAACGCTGTTTACTTCGCCGTCAGAGCCGAGAATAACCGGAACACCTGCCTGCTTCATCGTCTCTTTAGCCTGAGCTTTATCTCCGAGCATATCAATAGATTCAGGACGGGGTCCGATAAAAGTTATTCCGCATTTTTCACAAGTTCTTGCAAAATGTGCGTTTTCCGACAAAAAGCCAAAGCCCGGGTGAACTGCGTCAGCTCCGGTAAGCTCGCAGGCAGAAATAATTTCCCTCATATTAAGGTAGCTGTCCTTACTCTGAGGGGGTCCTATACAGACCGCTTCATCGGCAATTTTAGCGTGAAGCGCATTCTTATCCGCAGTGGAATACACCGCAACAGTTGATATGCCGAGCTCCCTGCACGCACGAATTATTCTTACGGCGATCTCGCCTCTGTTTGCAATCAAAACTTTTTTCAGCATAATACTTCTTCCTTAAAGTAAAATATTACGAATCAAAAATAAACTTACTTAATAGCAAAGGTAATCTCTGCCGATACTGCTTTTTCGCCGTTTACGGTAGCTATGCCCTTACCTATGCCGAGAGGCCCTCTTACCCTTATTATCTCGACCTCAAGATTAAGGATGTCGCCCGGAACTACCTGTCTTCGAAACTTACAGTTGTTTATTCCGCCAAAAAGACCTATCTTTCCCTTGTTTTCGGGAAGCGATAAAAGAGCTACCGCACCGGCCTGTGCGAGCATCTCCACCATCAGAACACCGGGTGTAACTGGATATTCGGGAAAATGCCCTTTAAACCAGAAATCTTCTTCTTTTATATACTTTGTCGCAACGACTTTTTTACCTACCTCAAGCTCATTGATCTCATCTATAAGCAAAAACGGATCTCTGTGCGGAATTATTTCCTTGATTTGTTCCTTATCCAATAAAACAGCCATAAATATATCCCCTTAATAATATCAGCCAATCACCATAACAGGCTGGTCAAACTCAAGTGCATCGCCGTTTTTTACCATTATCTCTTTTACGACGCCGTCAAAATCGCTTGTTACCTCGCTCATGACCTTCATAGATTCAATAATAAAGATAACATCGCCCTTTTTAACACTTTTTCCTACTGTAACATAAGGCTCATCATCAGGCGACGGAGCAGCATAAAATGTTCCCACAATAGGAGCTTTTACTATGTTGCCCTCTGCTTCTGCCGGAGCTGACTCAGGTACAGCATTAACATTAGCCGCCGGTACAGGAGCCGGAATTCCGCCGATCGGAGGCGGCGGACAAGTTTTTCCTTTGACCGTTATCATTTTATCACAGTCGCTTAAGGTTATCTCCTCAAGCTCTTTTTGATTGACTATATCTGCAAGCTTTTCAATAGCGTCAAAATCAAAGTCCAAAATATCTTTTCCCATTTTTAAATCCTCCGTCAAATATCAGTCATTGTATTTTATAATACAAAGCGTTGCGTTGTGTCCGCCAAAGCCTAAAGAGTTTGAAAGTGCGCCATTTATGTCAACATCTCTGTTACCCTCTGTGCAGTAATCGAGGTCACATTCCGGATCGAAGGTTTTATAACCAAGCGTTCTGTGTATAAAACCGTTTTTCACCGATAAAGCGGTAACTATCGCTTCGACTGCGCCCGCTGCGCCAAGAAGATGTCCTATCATACTTTTTGTCGAATTAACGACCGTCTTTTTAGCAGCCTGTTCACCAAGAGCGAGCTTTATCGCAGTTGTTTCATACTTATCGTTAAGTCCGGTAGATGTTCCGTGGGAATTTATATAATTTATATCCTCTGCCTTAAGACCTGCTTCCTCGTAACTGTTTTTCATAGCTCTTGCAGCAGCCTCACCGGTAGGAGACGGGCTGGTCATATGATATGCGTCTCCGGTGGCACCGTATCCGCCTATCTCGGCATATATCCTTGCTCCTCTTGCCTTAGCGTGTTCAAGCTCCTCAAGGACTAATATCCCGCATCCCTCGCCAAGCACAAATCCCTGTCGGTTAAGGTCAAACGGAGTGGATGCCTCCTCCGGAGCTTCAGCCTTTGAAAGCGCCTTCATATTGTTAAAACCGCTTACCGCAAACTTAGTGACACAAGCCTCTGTTCCGCCTGCAAGACAAACATCAAGATAACCGTCCTTCACCTTTCTAAACGCCTCTCCGATAGCGTGAGTTGCCGATGCACAGGCAGTTGTCGTGCAGAAGTTATCCCCTTTAAAGCCTGTTTTCATAGCTATCGTTCCTGCCGCCATATTTGTTATCATCATAGGTATATAAAAGACCGATATTCTGTCAGGGCCCTTTTCAAGAAAGCTTGTGTGCTGTTTTTCTGTTTCGTGAAGTCCTCCTATGCCGGCGCCTACGATAACTCCGGCTCTGTAAGGGTCAATGTCCGAAAAATCCGTTCTGGCATCCTTTAAAGCTTCGTCTGCAGAACAGACAGCAAACTGTGTAAAGCGATCCATTCTTCTTGCTTCCTTTTTATCGATCACTCCGCTCGGATCAAAATTCTTGACACTTCCAACGACCTTTACTGGAATATCACTTGTATCAAACTCATCTATAAGCTTTATTCCGAGCTTGTTTGCCTTTATATTTTCCCAAAACTCAGCAACATTTTTTCCTAGAGGATTTACCGTTCCCATACCGGTGATAACTACTCTTTTCATATTATAAAAGTTCCTTTCGGTTAAGTTTTACATTGAAAGTCCGCCGGAGATTTCTATCGTCTGTCCGGTAACATAGCTTGCATCATCAGATACAAGGAATGAAACAACTCCGGCTATTTCATCTACTGTTCCGTATCTTCTCATTGCTATCACCGACAGCATCGCATTTCTCTGCTCCTCTGTCAAAGCGTCGGTCATAGGAGTCTTTATAAATCCTGGCGCAACGGCGTTTACTCTGATCCCCCTTGAACCCAATTCCTTGGCGGCGGTCTTTGTCATACCGATTATAGCCGCCTTTGATGCGGAATAGTTTATCTGTCCGGGATTTCCGTAAAGTCCTGCTACTGATGCAAGGTTTACGATGGCGCCGCTTTTCTGTCTCATCATAACCGCTCCGACAAATTTTGTCATATTGAACACGCTTTTCTGGTTGACTGCGATCACAGCATCATACTGTTCCTCGCTCATTCTCACCATTAAGCCGTCCTTTGTGATACCGGCATTGTTCACCAGAACATCTATTGAACCGAAGCGTTCCTTTATTTTCTTTACCATTTCCTCACAGGCATCGTATTTTGAAACATCCGCTTCAAAAATCTCCGCCTCTATCCCGAACTCCTCACACTGTGCTTTTACAGCTTCCGCGTTCTTTCGGTCGCCTTCGCTGGGATAACAGTTTATCGCTACATTATAACCGTCCTTAGCGAGCCGTTTTACTATGCACTCGCCTATTCCCTGAGATGCGCCTGTCACTATTGCTGTTGCCATCGTTTTACCTCCGTGTCTTAGACAGAAACATTATTCCGTCATCATATTCTGTACGATTTAACCTATCTTGACAAAAGCTTTTCCGCTCCTGTAAACATATCCTCAATTATATCTTTAACAGGCTCTACCTTTTTGACAAGTCCCGCTATCGCTCCGCACAAGAACGAGCCTTCTTCAAGATTTCCGTCCTGTACAGCTTTTCTTAGAGAGCCGACTGTAATCTCCTCAAACTCCTCCGGGGTTATCGAACCGTTTAACTCACCGGAAGCAAGCTTTTTTGAAAACTTAGTCTTTACATTTCTGCAAGGATGTCCTGTCGATCTTCCCGTGACGATAGAATCCGTATCCTTTGCCTTGACTACAAGCTCCTTATATGTCGGGTGTATCTGACACTCCTCAGCTGAAAGGAAACGAGTTCCGACCTGAACCCCCTCGGCGCCGAGCATAAACGAAGCCGCAACTCCTCTTCCGTCCGCAATTCCACCTGCTGCGATAACCGGGATCTCAACAGCGTCAACCACCTGCGGAACAAGGCACATCGTAGTATTTTCACCGATATGACCGCCCGACTCGGTACCCTCGGCTATTACTGCGTCAGCTCCCGAGCGCTCCATTCTCTTTGCAAGAGCAACGCTCGGCACGACAGGTATAACCTTTATTCCAGCTGCTTTCCACATTTCCATATATTTACCGGGATTCCCCGCGCCTGTCGTCACCATAGGAACATTTTCTTCTACAACAAGCTTCGCAAGCTCTTCGGCATTAGGCGAAAGAAGCATAACATTTACACCGAACGGCTTGTCCCCGACACTCGCCTTTGTCTTTCTGATCTGTTCTCTGAGATAGTCGATAGGAGCCGAACCTCCTGCGATGATTCCCACGCCTCCTGCGTTTGACACAGCAGAAGCGAGCGTAGATTCCGCTACCCAAGCCATACCGCCCTGCAATATCGGATATTTACAGCCCAGAAGCCTTGTGATTTTAGTTTCCTTTGTTGTCATAATCATATTCCCCTTTAGTATTCAAATATTACACTGCCGTAGGTAAGCCCCGCTCCGAAGCCTACAAGACAAACCTTATCTCCACGCTTTATCGCTCCGGTGTCAATAGCGTCACAAAGAGCCAACGGAACGCTTGCAGAAGAGGTGTTTCCGTACTCCTCAAGGTTCAAGAAAAACCGCTCCAGAGGAAGAGAAAGATTCTTAGCTGCGGTCTCGATTATTCTCTTGTTAGCCTGATGAGGTATGATACAGTCGATGTCATTTGGTGTTATACCTAACATCTCACAGCTTTTTTCACAAGCTAAGGGAAGGGTTTTCGTCGCGAATTTATATACCACCCTGCCGTCTTGGTATAAGCAGTTATTATCACGCTTAGGCATATCGTCCTCAACCTTCACCTCATCGTTAGAAAACGGGGTGTGTGAATCATAGCTTTTTGCAAGTAAAAACTTAGCCCCCGTGCCGTCAGCGCCGAGGTATGCCGAATAGATCGAATTCTCACATTTTTCCAGTACCACTGCCGCAGCGCCGTCCCCGAACAAAACGCAGGTAGAGCGGTCGGTGTAATCGGTTATCTTTGAAAGCTCCTCTGCGGATACAACTAAAGCATATTTTAAATTATCGTCCGTCTGAAGGTATCTTTTAGCCATATCAAATCCGTATACAAATCCAGAGCAAGCGCAGTTCACATCAATAGCCATTGAGCCTTTTACGCCCAACTCTCTTTGGATTATACAGGATATAGACGGAGTAGAATAATCGTTTGTTATAGTGGTAACGATTATAAGACCTATATCCTCCGGTTCGACTCCGGAATTTTTAACAGCCGCCTTTGCCGCCATTGCTCCGAGATACCATGTCGGCTCTCCGTTAGCTATGTGGCGTTTTTTTATTCCTGTTCTGGTAGTTATCCATTCGTCGTTAGTGTCAACGATTTTTGCAAAATCATCGTTTGTCGCAATGATATCCGGGACAAATTTTCCCGCGCCGAGAATTTTTACTCCGACCATTTTAATACTCCTTTGATTTTATTGCACATAAAAAATAATATATTGTCAAATCTTAAAAACTGTGATATACTTAAAATCAGTGATAATAATATTATACTATAATTAGGGGTAAATATCAAGTACAATTTACCAAAAATATCGTAGCACAGCAAAAATAAACTGCATTAAGGAGTGTTATTATGTCAAAAAATGTATTTTTGTTTTCGGGACAAGGCTCACAGTATGTAGGAATGGCTAAGGAGCTTTATGATAAGTACGAAGGCGCAAAGGCAGTGTTTAAAACCGCAGAGGAGGTTCTTGGTTACGATCTAAAAAAAATAGTTTTTGAAGGTCCTGATACCGAGCTTAACAAGACCGTTTACTCACAGCCGGCAATAATATCAACCTCCCTTTGTGCATATGAAGCTTTAAGAGCAAACGGCGTGGAATTTTCAGGTGTCGCAGGCCACTCTCTTGGAGAATACGCGGCTATGGTGATCTCAGGGATAGTTTCTTTAGAAGACGGATTCAGGCTCATAAAAGCAAGAGCCGAGGCTATGCAGAAAGCAGCCGAGGAAAACTCCGGGGCTATGTGCGCCGTTATCGGGCCTCCAAGTGATGAAGTTGAAAAGGTGTGCGCCGAGACAGCCGGATATGTTGTTCCGGTAAACTACAATTCTCCGGTTCAGACTGTAATTGCCGGAGATATTTCAGCCGTTGACGCAGCATCAGAGGTTTTCACAGAGAGAAAAGCAAGATGTATGAGACTTAATGTTGCCAGCGCCTTTCATTCAAAGCTTATGCAGCCTGCGGCGGAGGAATTTATAAACACAGCAAAAACCGTATCGTTCAGCGCTCCGTCAGTTGCGTTTTACTCAAATGTTTTAGGCGAAAAACTCACTGACTTTTCAGATATGCCATCTCTCCTTGCGAAACATATAGTTTCTCCGGTAAGATTTGTAAGCGAGCTTGAGGCTATGAAGCGCGACGGCTTTGACACATTCATTGAGCTAGGTCCGAATAAGGTTTTAACAGGTCTTGTACGAAAAACGCTTTCAGATGTATCTTATGCAAATGTGGAAAATGAAAAAACGCTGATAAAGGCTCTTGAAGCGATAAGGGGATAAAAAGTTTGAAAATAAAAGGACGAACGGATAATGCGCTGTGCATAATCGTTCGTCCTTTTTTAATTTAAAACAGTTGTCCTTATCATAATTTTACGAGCAGCATAAGCCCTTTTCAAGCCTCCGCCCAAGGCACTTAGTAAAAGCCTATGCCGGACTGTTATTTTATGAATAAACTATGAATATTGTAAACATTTCGTTACAAAACATAATTTATTTTATGAAGAATGTACGTTTGCGTACATTTTTTCGTGATTTTGGACTATTAGTAGAGGGACAAAAAATAAAAACGAAATTCTTAAGTCTCAGCTACTATCACAACAGCGGGCCAAACGCCCTTATAAGCGAACCCAGAAGCCGTGAAAACACATTTTTATTCACGCTGTCAAGAGTCAGCTCTTTACATTCAAGAAGTGTCTTTTCAAAATCGTCCTTAATAGATTCAATAGCATTGGAACGGTACATAAATACCGCATCCTCGAAATGCAGATAAAGACTTCTGAAGTCGGTATTTATCGTTCCGACAACAGCCTTCTGATCATCAGAAATAAAGTTTTTGGCATGAATAAAGCCGGGTGTATAGCTGTAAAACTTAACGCCTGCCGGAATAAGCTCTCGGTAATAGCACATTGACATCTGGTGAACATACCACTTATCGTAGATACCCGGCACAATTATCTTTACATCAACACCGCTTTTCGCCGCATACGAAAGAGCTGTTACGAGCTCATTGTCGATCACAAAATAAGGTGCCGTTATATAAACATAATCCTTTGCTCTGTTAATAATGTCGAGATAAACCGTCTTCCCCACTGCCTCCAGGTCATTAGGGCAGTCTCCGTACGGAATGACATAGCCTGTATTATCAAAAGCAAAATATTTTTTATCGGAACGATAGATATTGTAATCCTCGTGCTGCTTTTCATCAAGCTCCCACATCTGAAAAAACATTACGACAAAGCTCATTACGGCATCGCCCTTAAGCATAACACCCGAGTCCTTCCAGTGTCCGAAACGCTGTTTCTGATTTATATATTCATCCGACAGGTTTATTCCGCCGGTAAATGCCACATTCCCGTCAATAACGGTTATCTTTCTGTGGTCACGGTTATTTTGCTCAGAAGTGAGGAACGGTTTAAAGCGATTAAAAACCTTACATCTTATCCCGTTTTCATTTAAAACATCGTCATATCCTCCGGGCAGTATAGAAGCGCTCCCCATACCGTCATATAAAAGCCTTACATCAACTCCCTCGCTCGCCTTTAGGAGTAAAATGTCCAGTATTTGATCCCACATTTTACCGTTGTTTACTATAAAGTACTCCATAAATATATATCGCTTTGCTTTTTTAAGCTCATCTATAAAAGCCGCAAAAAACTCTTCGCCGACTTTAAAGTACTCAACATCTGTATTTTTAAATGTCGGATATCCTGCACATCTTCCGATATATCTTGCGAGAGGGGTAACAGAGCTGTCACACTTGTCGATTTCGCTTATGATTTCATCGTTTTGCTTCAAATATCGCCTGCTTGCGCGGCTCACCTCATCGACACGCCTTTTAAAAAAATATCTGTTAAGCTGAAGATGAAGATACAGATATGCGACCGTCATAAATCCCGGGAGCACAACAAGCGGAACAAGCCAAGCTATCTTATACGACGGATGATCACTAGAATTCACTATCAGAACTGATGTGACCAAGCCCATTAAGGTTTGAATAACATATGCCGCCGCAAAGCCTTTTGCTGTGTAGAAATACAATAAAACAAAGAAAATAATCTGAATGGCGATAAGAAATATAACAGTTATTTTTCTGGTAAACAGTGACTGAATAAGATGCTTTATTTTTTTCTCTCTTAACTTATCCATTATGTTCTGCATAAATAATTGTATCTCCTTTTTAGCACTCAGCTTATTCCTTTGATTTTAAGATCCTATTGTTTTATGCCCTTTGAGATATTATATCTATCATCTCTCCGACATCCTTCATTCCCGAGACCTCACCCATTGTAAATCTGATCTTAAACTCTCTCTCGACCGCTGAAATAAGATTTATGTGCTCGATGCTGTCCCAATCCTCAATGTCATCAGCCGTGGTCCTTTCACTTATCACGATGCTGTCGTCATCAAACACATCTCTAAAAACCTCATTAAGCCTTTTGATTATCTCCTGTTTGTCCATACTGCTTACTCCTTTACTGAAATAACCTTATTTTTGTCATCATAGCCGCTTATATCAAGCGACCAGACGGTATTTTCTTCATCATCTTCATATACCTTTGTAAATCCGAAATCTTCATAAAGCTTTTTTACCATTTTGTTTTTAGCGGTAGGATAATAATATCCCTTAAGGGTTTTTATCCCTCTTGACCTCGCTTTTTTAACAAGTGAATCAAGCATTGCATACTCCATATCCCGCTTAAGCACCCGACAGCTCATAAGCCAAAGAATAATATCAAGACTGTCTGAATTTATTTTTCCTATGACGACTGATACTATTCCGTTGTCGCCGAATTTATCGGTAAGCCTTCCGCAAAGACGGATATACTCTTTTGAATTAAAAACTTCGTCCATCTGAGAAGGCGTAAATCTTTTCGTGGTGAGATTAAACTGATTGCTCTTATTTGTAAGCTGAGTGATCCTCTTAAGGTCAACTGTCTCAAAATCTCTTATTACCGCCTTCATCTCAAGACTTAAAAGATAGTCCTCATAGCTTTCAAACATAGCTCTTTGCCTATTTCTCTTTGCGTTTGCCTCATACATCTCGTTTCTTTTAAGGTCGTCGTTTGACAGTGATGTAACCTCAAAAAAGCCGCTTCTGTCGAGCGTTTTTATATAAGAATCAACCTCTTTTATATCCGGCGCTCTGACGCCTAGCTGTGCCGATACTATCGCTCGCTCCGCCGGATTGTCATCGACAAACACAAAGCTTTCCGGTAAAAGCCCTATCTCGTCGGCAGTATTTTGTATATTAAGGTCTTTTGGTTCCCAGTTTGCCTTTATAGAAATAAAGTCCTCCGGTCTTAGCGCTCCGTCCGGGTGATTGAGCCCCGCCAAAGCGTTTTCCTCATCGTTTTTTGAAGCTATTGTCAAAAGCACACCAATATCCCTGTGCGCCTTGATATATTCCTGAAACTCATAAAACGCCTCTGCCTCTGCGGTCTCCTGTCCGATAGAAATCCCGTCAACACCGTCGTCGCCCACAACTCCGCCCCACAGAGTATTGTCCAGGTCAAGCGCAAATGCCTTTTTGTTTTTGCCGAGAAGCGATTTTATTATGTTTGATATGTTAAGACAAAGCTCTGGAACAGCGTCAAGACACAAGCAGTACTTAAACATATACCACCATTTTGGCTCACACCATTTATCAAGTCCCCAGCTTGTGGAGAGATAATTTATATCATTTATAAAAAAGTTGTCGTTTGCGTTAGCATAATCATAAAGCCTCAGGTTCAGCCTGCATATGAAGTTAGTCAAGCCGTGAGGGTCGCTTGCGTCCTTGTTCCCGAGGAGCCTGTAATACGGCAGCTCAAAATTATTCTGTATTATGACCGCGCCGAACAGCGATTTTATCTTGTCCCACATCACTTCAAAATGCTTGTACTGATTTTCGAGCTTGTTTTCTATATCCTGAGCGCTCATTTCGACACTCAGCTTTTCTGTGATATTTCTCGATGATGTGTGTATATAGACTATGTCCGGAGAAAATTCCAAAAGCTTTGGATTTTCAAACATAACATCCTGCCAATACTGAGCATACTCACATTCGTAAAACTCAGGGCTTATCCCCTCATTTAACAAAAACAACTCGAGTATCGAAACTATATCGCTTGTTGTAGATCCTCCCAAAACAGCTATCCTTTTGGTAATTCTCTTTGTACCGTCAGATAAAAGCTCTCTTTTTATGCTTTTTCTCTTTTTAAGGATAAATCCGCTGTCAAACGGATAATTAAGCGCATCCATAATATTCTCCTAAATCTGTCTTATTGTTCATCTGGGACCGAGGTCGCTACGGGCGTTGTTGTTGTCACCGCAGAAGTGGTGTTCTCCCTTGGCGGGAATGTCGCCGGTGTGACCGTTGTTATAGTGATACGATCGTCAAACTTTTCCTTGTTTACATTTTTATTGGAATTTATTATGACCGTATTGTCAAGCTTAAATCCAAAAAGCTCCGTATAAGCGTTAGCAATAGTTTTAAGCTCCTCCCTATGCGGTGTTGTATCAGTAAAATACTCCGATATTTTTTGTGTGTATTCTCCGTTCAGATACGAATTAAACGAAAACTCGGGGAATGTCGCATAATTTCTGTTTTCGCTCTGTACCCTTCCGCTTGACCTCTCAAGCACAAACAGCGCAGCGGTTATTAAAACAAACACAGCAGTCACAAAGACTACATTAAAAATATTAAAAAGCCTTTTACTGTCCCTCTTTCTTTTCTCACCGGGTTTTATTATGCTCTCTTCAGCTTCCGCCGGCTTTTTGATTATCTTTACATCGCTTAGGTTTTCCGAAAAGGTTTGCATCGCGACTGATCCAGAGCTTACTTTTTTTTCATCCATAAACAATCACCTCTCCTCACCCACAAGCTAAAACCTGAAATACAAAAACGGATGTACCGTACTTGTCACAAGCATAATGCTGGACATAACAAGCAAAATAGCATTAGTAAGGGTACCTGCGGCGTTCACGGCAAAATAAGACACTCTCCATTTTCCGGCAAGCTTTTTCACGGTGTCGATTATCGGAAGTGAGAATATAACAGCGGCTGCCATTAAAGTTATGTACTGAACCATAAGGGTCAGGCTTGTATTATCAATAAACTCGTTTCCTCCCGCACCAACAAGGTTTTTAAAGAACTGACCAAGAGCGCCGAACGACTCAAAGTAGAATATTCCAAACCCTATTGCTATTACGACCTTGCTGTAAATATGGGTGAGAAGTGCCGGCCATTTCTTAAGGCGTTTTTTACCGATCTTTGTTTCAATAAATATAAATACGCCCCAGTATAGTCCCCATATGATAAAGTTCCAGCTTGCTCCGTGCCAGAATCCCGTACAAAACCATACCAAAAACAGATTCAGATACTGTCTGCGCTTTCCGAAAATCGTAAGGTAAAAAAGATAGTCTCTGAAAAAGCTTCCGAGAGATATATGCCACCTCTGCCAGAATTCCGTAATGTTTCTGCATACAAACGGATGCTTAAAGTTTTCATCAAAGTGAAAACCAAATATTCGTCCGAGACCTATCGCTATGTCCGAATATCCGGAAAAGTCGAAGTAATACCAAAGACCTACCGCAATAGCACCATACCACGTTCCGGCAACAGACAGGCTTTCAAGTGCCGCATAGTTGTTTTCCGCACTTCCGAAAAGCCCTGTTACGAGTGAGCTTAAGCTGTCGGCAATAAGAACCTTTTTAGCAAGACCTAAACAGATCCTCGATATACCCTCGGATAAATCATCAAGAGTTGTCCTTCTGAAATTTATTTCCTCCTCGACAGTTTTATATCTTACTATCGGTCCCGCAACAAGCTGTGGGAACAAAGAAACATACATCAGAAAACGCATAAAGTTTTTTTGTACCTTGACTTTTCCCCAGTAGCAATCAATAGTATACGATATAGTCTGAAATGTATAAAAGCTTATTCCAATGGGAAGCTCTATATCAGGCACAGGTATGCTTAACCCCGTTATGTAATTTATATTCTGAACTATAAAGCCGGAATATTTAAACACTACAAGCAGCCCCAAATTGATTATAAGCGAAGCCGCTAATCCGATCTTTGCTCCGACCTTTCCCCTGTACCTGTCGATGACCCTGCCGTTTATGTAATCGACCGCCGCACTGAAAATCAGCAGCAAAACACAAACCGGCTCTCCCCACGCGTAAAAAACAAGGGAAAACACTATTAGAACAAGATTTCTCCATGCAAGATTTTTGCATATAAAATACAAAATCAAACACAGTGGAAGAAATATGTATAAAAAAAGCAGATCTGCAAATATCACCTTTATATCTCCTATTTGTCTGAAATTTTAAGTACCTGTAAATTCTTATTTGACCATATTTTAAGTATATCAAAAATCATACTTACAGTCAATCAAATATGCCCGCCATATATTGTATCACCGCGGCTTATTTAAAACCAACGGCAGCCGCAAAAAAACATTTTCGACTGCCACAAAATCATTCATCAATTATACTCTTTGTAGGAGCATTATCCTTTATTTTTCTTATCCTCTTGTTTTTCATAACCGTCATAACTATTTTAATTATCAAAAACGCAAAAGCTCCTGCCGCAAACACAGCTATCGGATAATACCAAAGCATATATTTCGTCTGTGGGTTTAAATCTCCGCTTGCGGAAACTCTTCCTGCGGCAAATTTTATGACCCGTTCATAAGCGACATACAAAAACAATAACACTCCGCTTATCGATAAAATAAAGCTCACTATGTATCGCTTTAAAAATACAAGAACAAGACCTATAAGCATAAGCAGTATCCCGATAAGCATCACATTCGCAGAGCTGAGAGTCAAAGCGCCCTTTTCGGTAACGGTCATAGCCCCTGTGTAAACTCCTACAACAGTAACGCCTCCGTAAAAAAATCCCGAATAGACAAAAGAGGCAAGCATAATAAGCTTTATGAGCATAAACAAAAGCGGCTCTTTATTCATAAACCTTTTTGACGCCTTTGAATCAAGCTCTTGCCCAGCCTTTTCTTTTTCCAGCGCCTTTTGCCTGTCCAAACGATTCCTTTTTGACATTTTTCCACCTCTTATGTTTATCCGCTCAGTCGAAATACCTTATAACGGCAATTACCCTTCCCAGTATCTTTACCTCATCAACGATTATCGGCTCCATCATATCGTTCTCAGGCTGAAGCCTATAATGTCCGTTTTCCTTGTAAAAAGTCTTGACTGTTGCGTCTGTATCATCTATCAAGGCTACAACTATGTCTCCGTTATCGGCATAGGGCTGCTGCTCAACAACGACCGTATCACCATCTAATATAGCGGCATTTATCATACTTTCTCCCCTTACCTTAAGAGCAAAAAGAGGATTGTCATAACGCTTTGAAGTATTAAAGCTTATAAAGTCCGATATATTTTCTACCGCAGTTATAGGTATCCCCGCAGTTACCGTTCCTATTACCGGGACCTTTGTCGTGCCATTGCCCACAAGCTTTATAGCTCGGTTGTGCTTTTCACTCTTTTCCAATAGCCCCGCGTCCGTAAGCGCTTTTATACACCTGAAACCTGTGGAGGTCGATTTGAATCCGAGGTCTGCACAAATCTCACGAACAGTCGGAGCAAAGCCCTCTTCAATACGCATTTTAACATATTCAAAAACCTGTTTGTCCTTCTCGCTAAGCATTTTTGTCATTGTAGCGCTCCTTTAGTTTTTTTGCAAGCATTTTAGCAAGCTTATATATGTCTCCACAGCCGCAGGTTATCACCAGATCACCGGGCAGTGCGTTTTCAACAATGTAGTCGCATATCTCAGCAAAATTTTCGTTTTTTCTCTTGTCAGACTGTTCATCCTGTATTTCATTGTCACAGTCAAAAAAAACGCTCCCCGGAATGATCTTTGCAAGATCTCTTGAATATATGTCGATAGTGTTTTTTTCACGGCTACCCATTATGTCTGTTATGACCGGTATATCGGCAATCGACAGAGCGTCCTTAAAATCACTTAGCAATATTTTTGTTCTGGAGTAAGTCAGCGGCTGAAACACAGCCCATATTCTCTTGAAGTCAAGCGCTTTCGCCGTCTTAAGAGTTACCGAAAGCTCAGCCGGATGATGCGCATAATCGTCAACAATAGTTATTCCGCCTACCTCATCTATCCTCTGGAAGCGCCTTAAAGCGCCTTTAAAGCTTTTAAGCCCCTCCTTGATCTTATCGTACGCGAGCCCCTCGTATCTGGCGCAGGCAACGGCAGCAAGTGCATTTAAAACATTGTGATCCCCGGGGACAAAAATAGATATTTCGCACTCCTTTTGCCCCTTAAAATAAACCTCAAAATCAGTCCTTAGTCCGCATTTTGAAATTATTTTTGCACAGTAATCGTTCTCCTCACCAAACCCGAACGAGATTTTTTCCTTTTCTTTAGCTTTATTTACAACCTCAACAGTATTTTTGTCATCGCCGTTGTAAATTATAGCTTTTGAAGCGTTGTCGGCAAATTTCACAAACGATTTTTTGATATTTTCGAGAGTCTTGAAATATTCAAGATGGTCGGCGTCAACATTTAAAATCACCGAAATATCCGGGTAAAGCTTTAAAAATGTGTCAACAAATTCACACGCCTCACACACCATAATATCACTTTTTCCCGCTCTTCCTGAGCCTCCTATCGCCGGGAGCTTTCCTCCTATCACACAGGATATATCGACATTTGCATCGACAAATATCTGTGTCAGCATAGCCGTAGCAGTGGTTTTTCCGTGCGTTCCGCTTATACATATCGCACTGCTGTACCAGCTCGTTACAAGTCCTAAAAGCTCTCTGCGTTCCATTATCCTTGCACCGCTGTTTTTTGCTGCGATAAGTTCAGGGTTATCAGCCATTATTGCCGCAGAGTAAACAATAAGATCGGCTCCCTCGATATTTTCGGCTCTCTGTCCCATAAAAACGGGTATACCCATCTTTCTCACAGCGTCAAGCGTTTCTGTCTCGTTGTTGTCTGAGCCCGTAAGATAGTACCCCTGAGAATTTAATATCTGTGCGAGCGGATACATTCCCGAGCCGCCGATACCTATGAAATGTATATGTTTTTTATCTTTTAAAGGGTTGTTTTCCAAAGCAATTACCACTCTTTCGGTAAACTATTGTTCTATTATATATTGTATCATATTTTGATTAAAAAATAAACCCCATTTAGTATATTTTTTCTTTTTGCGTCAAAAATATTTTTATCACAAATAAAAGGAGCTAAAAACAATGACAATAACAGACATTAAAGTGCGAAAGCTTATCCCAAGCGGCAGGCTTAAGGGAGTTATCAGCGTAACCTTTGACGGTGCGTTTGCCGTTCACGATATTAAGGTCGTACAGGGCGATGAGAGACTATTTGTTGCTATGCCCAGCAGGCGCGATACAAACGGTGTATTCAGAGATATTGTCCACCCTATTTCAAGCGATGTCAGAAAGGAAATAGAGGACAAAATTTTAAAGGCTTACGAGGATGAGTGTAAAAAACAAAGCCACAGCATAGAAAGCTGATATTTTTCAAAAATGCAAAAAAGCGATTCTGTTTAAGAACCGCTTTTTATTATAATTGTGATATTATCAATATTATGCCTTTTCACTTGGCGCCAAAACCTTGTATACGATCGCTGCAAGCGCACCTCCTACAAGCGGAGCCAAAATGAATATCCATACATTTGTTAAAGCGTCGCCGCCTGCGAATATAGCAGGACCTAAGCTTCTCGCCGGGTTTACCGATGTTCCGGTAAGTCCTATTCCGAGAATATGTACAAGCGTAAGTGTCAGACCTATGATAAGTCCACCGAAAGAGCCGTGATTAGCGCTCTTTGATGTAACGCCTATAACGGTAAGAACGAATATGAAGGTCAAAATAACCTCAACTAAAAATCCTGCGCCGATGCTGTCGTTTAAGTTGGCGATCCCGTTCGCACCATAAGCGCCTGTCTGATCGGGAACCTCTCCCATATCAAAGATGAGATAAAGAACACCCGTACCTGCGATAGCTCCCAATACCTGTGCGATAACATAACCTACAAAGTCAACTATTTTCATACCGCCGCTTATTAAAACGCCCAGCGATACAGCAGGATTTATATGACATCCCGAAATGTTTCCTATGCAGTATGCCATTCCGACAATTACAAGTCCGAACGCAAGTGCGGTGAGAAGATATCCGCTTCCCTTTTCGGCGTCACAGCCAACAAGCATTGCTGTTCCGCATCCGCAGATAACAAGCACTGCCGTGCCGATAAATTCGGCAATATACTTTTTTACAGCCATAAAAAAGCCTCCCTCTTATATTTATATAATAATTATACAATGTTTTTTAGTAAATGTCTACAAAATTTAATAAATTATGGTACCCTTTAATTTCATTTTTACGATTTATACAAATAAAGGTATGTTTTTTTGGTGTAATTGACTTAAAAAAACTGCTCACAAGTTTTTCGTGAGCAGTTTTTATGGTATGTAATTTTTAGCTCTTGCAACTATCAGCTTATCGTTGTCATATGCCAAAACACTTGCCGCACGAGTTATCTCGACCCAGCGAATATCTGCTATCTCCTCCTCTTGCGGGATATAGTCGGTGTTTTTCGCCTTTGCGATAAAATAGACTACAAGCTTTACTGTGTCCTTTTTCGGGCTGAAGGTAACAGTCTCTCGAAAGGTGGGATCAATTATAACATCTATCCCTGTTTCCTCTAAAACCTCACGATGCGCCGTTTCGATCTCTGTTTCGTTGCCCTCGACATGACCCTTTGGAAACGACCAATGTCCGCTGTTTACATGGCGTATCAGAAGGATTTCAGTATTTCCGTGATACTTTCGGTAAACGATAGCGCCGCAGGATTTCTCATTCACCATAAGATTTATCCTTTCCTGTAATGATTTATTGTAATTATTATACCACATATTTTTTGTTTTGTCTTTACTTTTTTAGAATTTTTTTGCATAAGCTGATTTTAGAGTTGATATTATAGCACACATATTTAAAAAAGCACTTTTTTAAGATGATATAAACAGTGGTTTTCCAAAAACAGTCGTCTGATAAACCATTGAAAATATTGCTTTGCGTAAAGCAATGAAATCGAGAAACTATACTAAAGACGCGTCAAAAAAGCATTTATGAAAGGAGACAAAAATGAAAAAAGTCCTTTCTTTGTTTTTAATTTTTTTATTGAGTTTTACTATTATTATTCTGACGCTCAACTGCTTTTATTCGCTTCCATATATAAAAACGCTGTTTTACAACTTCCCTGACAGCGTAAAGCTATCATCGGTTTTATCATCATCCAACCACACGGCTTATAAAAGTAAAAACGAAAGCGGATATATAACCGTAAACGGCGCCGCAGAAAAAACTAATGCGTCAACAGACCGAACCTTTGTAATTCCCGGTGGAGAACCGATAGGAATAAAGCTTTTGTCAAAGGGTGTTTTAGTTATAAAAACAAGTGATATAGATGGGAAATGCCCGGCTAAAGACGCGGGCATAGTACCGGGTGATATTATTATTTCTGTAGAAGGAAAGGAAGTTTTGACAAACGAGGAGCTTGAAAAAGCTATATGTGATTCAAAAGCTTCTGATGTCGAAATAAAGCTTTTAAGAAACAACACAGAGAAAACCGTTTACCTTAAGCCGGTTTTTTCAAAGCAGGACGGCTGCAAAAAAGCCGGGCTTTGGGTACGCGACTCCTCCGCAGGAATAGGGACTCTGAGCTTTTACTCTCCTGAAACAAAGCTGTTTGCCGGTCTTGGACACCCTATCTGTGATGCCGATACGGGAGATATGTTTGACATCTCTAAGGGCAGTGTTTGCGGCGCGGAAATAACAGGCTTTAAAAGGGCAGAAGATGAAAAGGCAGGCGAACTGTCGGGACAATTCAACGAAGAAAAGCTTAATGGTGACATCCTTACAAACTGTGAATGCGGCATATACGGAGCTTTATCAAGCGTTGACATTAAACGAGACGCTATACCGATCGCATTTAAAAGCGAGGTGGAAACGGGCGATGCTGAGATACTCGCAACCGTTGACGGAAGTACGCCGGAAAGCTACAGCTGCAAAATAGAGCAGATAAATAACGATGGGACCAAGAACCTTGTAATCAGAATAACAGACGAAAAGCTTTTAAAAACCACCGGAGGTATTTTACAGGGGATGAGCGGAAGCCCGATAATCCAAAACAACAAGCTTGTCGGAGCTGTGACCCATGTTATGCTTGAGACCAGTGATATGGGATATGGGATATTTGCCGACACAATGCTTGACAGATTAAGCTCTCTTGAAAATCAGTCAGACGATCAAAAACTTGCTTCATAGTCTGTCGAATAACAGTGTTTGCTTGGCTATCGGCATATATATTGTGTGCCGATAGCTTTTTTTGCAGCAAAAATTTTTAATTTGATGCTTCTGATTATTTTGTTTTTATACATAAATTTTAGCGGCGAATTTTGTTTTAATTAAGCTTGGACTGTCGAGAATTTGATGTTATTTTTTGTTTTGCGCTCTTGTATTGTGTAAAAGTGTATGCTAAAATAAAAAATACCAAATATATGGAGGGTTAAGCATACAAAAAAACGATTTATGTTCGGCTTTTGTATGCCGCTTCGAAAAACTGACTTTTTCGAAGAATGACAAGAAAGGAATGGTATAATGAATCAAAAAATCAAGGTACTCATCGGAGACGACAGCCCCGACTTTGGAGTAGATGTCGCTAATTCTCTCAGAAGCATGGGATTTTATGTTATTGCCCGACCAAAAAACGGAATTACGCTTTTTGACGCAATAAAAAATGAGATCCCTAAGGTAGCGGTAATAGATGCGGTAATGCCGGGACTTGACGCAATTGAGCTTATTAAAAAGCTCAATGCTTCAAACTATAAAAAGCCTCATATAATAGTCGTCAGCTCCTTTGACAATCAGTTTACTGAAAAAACAGTGATGGAGCTTGGCGCGGCATATTATATGAGAAAGCCGTTTGACGCCAAGGTTCTCGGCGACAGGATAAACACGATAATGGGACAAAGCTCAGACTCTGATCTTACCGTTCATCATTCGGGAAACGGACTTAATTTAGAGCTCACGGTAACCGATATAATTCACAGGATAGGCGTTCCCGCTCACATAAAGGGCTACCATTATCTAAGAGAAGCAATTATGCTTTCGGTAAATGACAGCGAAATGCTTGAGAGCGTCACTAAAGTGCTTTATCCATCTGTTGCAAAGAAATTCAAAACGACCCCTTCGAGAGTCGAAAGGGCAATAAGACACGCTATTGAGATAGCCTGGGACAGAGGTGATATAGACACACTGAACTCATTTTTCGGATATACGATAGATGTCGGAAAAGGAAAGCCCACAAATAGCGAATTTATTGCGCTCATTACCGATAAAATAAACCTTAAAAGAAAAGCGACGGTTCACTTTTAATTATGCAAATCAAATTGATAGGAATATCATCTTAAAACGGCGGACAGATATTAAATGCTGTCTGTCGTTTTTTATTCATTGCTTGACAAATACAAATAAATTTTATATAATAATAAAAACAAATGGAGGTGTATGGTATGTTTAAAAACATCGGTAAAAAAATAAAAGTTTTCGCAAAAGTAATATGCTGGGTAGGAATCATTCTTTCGGTTATTTCGGGAATTATTCTGATCGTTGCCGGAGTCAACAACAATGACATCAGAACAATAATTAACGGCACAGTGCAGTATATGGACTCGACAATGCTTATTGTCTTGGGAGTAGTCGTTTTAATTCTCGGACCGATCGTCTCTTGGATAGGAAGCTTTATGACTTACGGATTCGGAGAAATCGTAGACAATACTCAGGCTATCAAAAACAAGATAGCTCCGGAGCAGATCTCACAACCGTATTACCCGCAGCAGCCTACATACAACGAAGCATACAATAACCAGACTAATTATCAGAATCCCCAGCAGTAAAGTTAAAACAAAGGAATCAAGCCCAACGAAGTAAAAAACTCCGTTGGGCTTTTCGTTTATCCTCAATATTCCCCCGATATTTGTGCAATCACTTTAAAACTGCCCTGACAGTAACTCTGCTGTACCCGCTCCAGGTACAGGTAAACAGCGTAAGATCCCACTTGTCTGAATTATCTCTCATTATGTAGGAATTCCCACCGTCTATAAGCTCTGTCTGTGTGACCTCATACTCGTAACAAACACCGTCCACTGTAACATAAAATATTTCATCGCCTGCATTAAGCTCATCAAGTCGGTCGAAAAAAGTAGCATAATTATGAGCGGCAATAATTAGATTGCTGTTTTTTATCTGACCGTAATACCGACAGGGTGCAATATCAAGATTAGCATAGCTCCAGTCCTTCATAACCGGAAGCTCTGTGTCGATCGCAGGAATATATATAACACCGATATACAAGTTTCCGTCAACCTCAATAGTCGGGATGTACGAGTCATCTGACGTCAAAGAACCGTTGTCTTTTAACTGCTGTGCCTCCTCGCTACTAATCGTAGTCTCAGGCATCTTCTCCATAAGCTGTGACAGCGCTTTGTCAGCAGATTCTTTTGCTCTGTCAGATTCGTATTTATTCCACAAAACAAGGAACAGCGCCGCAAAAAGTGACACTGCCCCCAGTATGATAAATGCTTTGCCTAGCTTATTGCGTTTTGTCATTCTTTACACCCTTTTTAACAATGATCCTTACGCCTATCGCTATGAGAACAAGTCCAACACCTGCTAAAACAGGAACCGGCCACCAAAGCTGTCCCGTTTGAGGAAGCCAAGACTCATATCCATACACAAGATGGCTCTTAGCAATTTCAAGCTCCTGTAATGCAAGACGGATCTCCTCTTCGGTCGAATCACTTGCACCGAGGACCTTCATCGCCCTCTCATAAGCCTCAATAAATTCTCTCCAGCTTTCGGGAGTGTAATCGTCTTCAATAAGATGGCTGAATTCCTCAACCTCTCGCTCAAGCTCCTCACGGGGAGGAAGTGTTGTTGTGACTGTTGTCACACCCGGAGGCGGAGATGTAGTTGACACGGTTGTGGTGGTGGTTGTTGTAGTATTTGTTGCAGCCGTTGTATTAACTGTTGTAGCTGTTGTATGCGGTTCTGTTGTTGACGGAGGCGGATTGTATGTGTTTACAATCAAAAACTCCGTTTCATTCATTCCATAGCTTACCGTATAGCCTTCAGGAATTCCCGTTTCCTTAACTCTCCAGGAAACCGTTTTATCAGAATTCCATTCATAATACCATCCGTTTGACGCATCAAGTTTAACTGTCCTGTCAAGCTTATCGTTTGCGTAAAGCTCAACGGTTATATCATTCGGACGGGCATACTCCGCTCCAACATCGTTAGACCATATCTTTCTAACCGAATAATTGACCTTCTCAGGCTTTGGTATTTCCTGATTGACATACTTCGGATATACCGTTATATCGTCGTCAGCAAATCCCCCTACCTCAACTATTGACGGCGAGGGTGTGAATTTATAGCTCTCAGTAACTCTTTCAGTTCCTGAGATAAGATATATTCCTTTACTAAGACCTATCAGCTTTAATTGTCCGCTGTTGTCGGTTGAGCCCGAAGCATTAGCTTGTATCTTATCAAGCTTTGCATATGTCTCAAAAGTATATGCGGCAGTTGCGGCGTCGCTTGATCTTGTTCCAATAGTTACATTATACTTTGAAAAGCTTCCCTCCAATGTAAATCCTCCGGTATCGTTTCGAGAACCGATTCGATACGCGCTCCAGTGCGCTCCCTCAAGAGGATTTCCGCTGCTTCTGCAAACAAGTGTCATTGAACCGTTTTGCGCATGGGCAGGGATAATTATGGCTGCCGAAAATACAAACATCAATATCAATATGGACAGCAATGTCTTTATTGAAAAACCTTTTTCGTGCATAAAATTCCCTCCCTTATCAATCAGATTTGTTTAGCTTTTGCTTAAGCTTATTCTTGTCATCAGCGCTCAAATTGTCATCAGGCGTCTTAAGCGGAGATTCAAAATCTAATTTCCGCTTTTTCTTCTTTCCGCCGAATATCCAGTACAGTATCAACAATATCACCAGCGGCGCTGCCACAAAAGGCACTACCGTCATTGAATCCACCTGTACCGCATCAGCCTCAGCCTTTGAAAGCTCTGCATCAAGTACCGTATCGATCCTGTGAGCCCTTACAAGAAGACGATGTGAATTTACTCCGTACGGAGTACAGGTCTGAAGCGTAACAAGATCACGACCCGGTACACATATAAGCTTGTTCATATCATCAGGCTCTACTATGTTTATTTCTTCGACCTCGTAGGTGTATACATCCTTTAATACTGTTATAGTAAATGTATCGCCCTCCGTAAGCTTATCCAGATCGGTAAACAGCTTTGCTGACGGAAGTCCTCTGTGTGCAGAAATAACTGCGTGATTTCCCTCTCCGCCTATCGGAAGAGTTGAGCCTTGAAGGTGACCTACCGCAATATTTAATACTCCCTCGCCTGTTCCGTGATAGATAGGAAGCTCTACCCGTATCTGTGGAATAGAAACATATCCCATTATTCCGGTTCCGGTTATGTCGAGAATTTTATCATAATCCTTTACCTCGTCATAATCTAAAAACGGCTCTCTTAAATTTCTTATTCCCTCGTTATACTCTCTTGCTCGTTTCAGTATTGCTTCGATGTCTACCTCTTTTAACTGTGAAGCCTGCTTTTGATATGTAGCAATCGCACGGCTTTGTGTGTGCGAGTTCCACCAGTCGCTTATCACAGGATATAGCATTACGGAGAGCCCCACCAGCAAGACGACAACCAAAAGAATAGTTGAACCTTTACCCTTTTTCTTTCTCATGAAGCCCTCCCTAATGCCTGCCGACTAATAAAGCCGGCAGACTAAATTAGGTATTATTTTTTACTTTTCGGCTTTTTCAAACCGATGTTTTTAAACCTTGTTTAAGCTATTTATGAGTCGCTTCTCATTCTTCTCTTAACGATAAGAAGGATTGCTGCGCCTGCAACAACGATTCCGCCGCCTACGAAGAAGATAGTTGTACCGATTCCACCTGTTTCAGGAAGAGTTGTACCCTTGTGGTTAGCAATTTCTGCGCCGAGTACGCCTGAAGCTGAAGCTGCACTTCCTGGTTCTCCGTCAGCTGTAATGTTGATTGTCGGGCAGAGTGCAGGAGCGTTTGAACCGTCATAGTCTTGGTCATGAACATCATCAGCGGTAATTACCAATTCAACAGGATTGCTCAGCTTGTTATATCCCGTAGGAGCCTTAGTCTCAGTTAGTGTATATGTTCCTTCGTCAAGACCGATAACCGTTATAAGTCCGCTTGCATTTGTTTTAAGAGTTGACGCTTCGGCTTCAGTATCAACCCATGCTTCCACTTTATTAGCCTCATCAATCTTCAACCATTTGTTATCTGAATTCTGAAGCTTGAATTCAGCACCTTCAAGTTTATCAGTTGTCTTTTCTCCGTCTACCTTTTCAACATTAAGTTGATAAGTAAATACTACTACCTTAGCCTCAGGTGTTTTACCCTTGTCGCCTTCGCCGCCGACATTCGGGTTATTTGAATATTCAAGATATGCTTTGTTCGGGTTTCCTTTAGCGTTTCCTATTTCTGCTTTCTCATTAAGCTTAGCCTTGAAATATACTTCAACTGTAGTATCTTGTGTAATTTCGCCGTATGAACCGTTAAGCAGGTCTGTTATTGTTACTGTCAAGCTTTGACCTTCGCCAGTGATTACTATATTTTTATCATCTTTGAAGTTTTCGACGGAAGTACCATTGATTTTAATATCTGTAACATCTACATAAGTAAGTCCTTCGCTCATTGTATCTTCAAATACAAGCGTATACTTTTCATAATCACCAATATTGTCCGGCATAGTAGCAGTTAGCTTGAAAGGCACCTCATCACCTATATCATAGTCAGCTACATCCTGCCATGTTTTTCCGTTTTCTGCATCATCGTCATCGTCCAAAACTTTCTTGTCTAATGTAGGCTTATCGCTCTTTACAGTCGCATTAGCAGCTCCGACTACTTTAACGATAAATCTTGTGTATGCCTCGTCTTGATTCTCCAATGATTTATCAATATCCTTGATCAAATAATAACCTACAGGAATATCACTTACAGTAGCCGATGTTCCACTTGTTGTCAATGTCTTTGCATTAGCAGAATTTAAATGCTTGCTGATTATATCTGCTATAGACTGAAGATTAGCATCTTTCAATGCCTCTGCTACATCAGCAGCAGAATCACAACCATCAAACCCGTCAACAGCCTTGATTTCATTCAGAAGCGTCGTGGTATCTGTAACTCCATTACCCCACTCAATATCTGAAAGTGTGGTGCCTTCGAGTCTACCTGAAAAAATCTGATAGGCTTCATATGTGTGTTTCTCGTTTGTTCCGGTTATCGTTATGCTGCCGGGGTCATCAGCGGCAAACGATGTAACCGTTGTGGTGACTGCAAGCGAAGCAGCCGCCAGCGCTGCAACTGCAACGCTCAAAAGTTTTCTTAGCTTTTTCATAACTATTCTCCTTTAAAAATTATTTTTAATTACAAGATTGCTCCGACCTTCGCCTGCGCAGAATTCGCAGTGCTCCAAGTGATCCTACCGTCAGAATACCTCCTGCTGTATAGAACCACATTGTTCCGAACGAACCTGTTTCAGGCATATGTCCGATAACAATCTTAGTAGATTTGTTTGTAATGGTAATCAGTCCGACAGAACCGAAACCATTTCCTGCGTAGCTCACCTTGTTATCAGCGAGCTCTGATGTTTCCACAACATAATAGTAGTAAGGTTGCCCAGCATCGTCATACGGCTTAATTATGTCGTTAAATGTCATCTTCCAGTTATTTCCCGCATTTAACACATATCCTTGAGCATCACCGACAAGCTCCGCACCCGGGGGCAGCTGACCAGTGGTAAGCTGAGTTTTGGAACGGTAGATCTTGAATATGATCTCCGGGTTTTTAGGCTGACCCTCCTTACCGTCGTAGTCGCGCCAGATTTTCCTAACCGTAAGACCCGCCGTATTAGTTACCTCAACGGTTCCGTTGTCGTTTAAACCGCTGTTTCCGTAATACGGAACATACTTAGCATCTTTTTCTCCAACCGTATATGTCTCACTACCTATGGTGTAAGAAACCTCTTTAACATAGTAGTACCAAGGCTGACCCTCATCCGTTCCGTTAGGTAACTGCTGTGACTCAAGCCCATCCCATTTCCAAGTCCAGTTGTTTTCCTGATTAAGTTCTACTCTGCTTCCCTCGACATACTCAAGCTTTCCGGGGAATCCATCAGTAACCTTGGTATGTGAGCGATAAAGCTCTACTGTTACGGAATCTGAAGTGTGGTCCACATCTTCGTCCAGCCATGTTTTATGAACACCGACTTGGATATACCTGTAGTTTTGGATATATACCTTACTTGCGTAGTTTACAATGGTATAATCTTTAACGTCGGGTGGTATTCCTCCCGAGTACTTTCCATATACGAAGTACCTCGGCTCTTCAAGTTTAACATATCCTTCCGGAGGATCGACCTCAACGAGCTTATACATCACACCTCTTTCAGGTTTAAAATTGTAAACCTCATCTGCTCTAAGCTCTAATTTAGCGGCAACTCCGGTTGCTTCATCTTCCCAATCAGCCGACACTACCGTGTTTACATTAACAGAACCTACCGTATCCTTACTGAACTTAGTAGCTACAAGCCAAGTCTTTGTAGTCTCATCCCATTTATAAAGATTAAATGTAGCATTTAGCTTTTTGGAGTAGTTTCCGACATCTACCTTTTCAAGGACAATATATCCGTCCGTCGCCGATATAGTTGCATCAGATTCCTTCCTCAAATACATTTCACTCTCGTTTGATGAGCTTTCTGTTATCATTGAAGTGTTTACATTGACGGTATTGACCATTGTCATTTTATCGTCCTTTTTATCTTCGCTTATTTCAGGACGCCTTACCAGATACTTGTAAACTATCTTGATCGGCATTTCGTCAGGAACAGTTATACTTAACTTAGCTACATACGGGCGCCCATCACAAGTAACAGATTTAATTGAAGATATACTTTCACTACCTGCAATGGTTATACTATCACTATTTAAAGCGGTTGTCTCCCATACAGTATTGCCTTTTTCATCATATTTTGTGCCAATGTTATCAAATGTTGAGAATTTTTTATTCTGACTACCGATACCATCGTATACAATGCCCCAGCCCTCGTACTTTCCGTCAAAAACTATTTTTACTTTACTTCCGGGTTCCAAGCCTGTTACAGTATATCCCCAGTTATCCGAATTATAACCATATTGTTGAAGATGCTTCTTGTCGCTTACAACTCCATTTTTACTCTCAACTTCAGGGTTATTATCCAAAACATAACTGTATTGATCGTTCTCTAGAGGAGTTTCTGTGCCATCCTCGTTAATACGGTAAACCGTTATATTATCAAGATAAGCGTTTACAACCGACTGATCTGTGATAATATTTCCTTTATCGTCCTTGTTGGCCTTGATAATGTCCTCAAGAACAAGAGTATCGGCGCTTGAAAGTTTATCGCCATTAGGATTTATCTTTACCTCATACTCAATATAACCTGCTCCGTAATTATCTTCACCGTATTCATTTTTCTCATTGATCCTATTTTTAGTTAGTGTAGACTCCTCAAATTTCTGCGTCTGGGTCGTCGGCTTGTATTTATCCTCGGAGTCCTTGACGGTGTTAACCAACTCTTTTAATCCATTAGCCAACCTTTGGTCAAAATATTCTTTTGAAACAATTAAGCTAAATTCAAAGGTTGATTTCACGGAAATATATTGAGGTTCATAAATTACAAGTTTCTTTCCGTCCTCACTAAGGTGTGAATTAGTTGAATGTGTACCCCATCCAAAAATGTCACCTGTATAATTATTACAAGACCACTTTACTACTTCTCCTGTATTTCCTTTTTCTTTTGTGTAAAGCTCAAATCCTTCCGGGAATATATCTTCGATCGTATATGCCGAAGAATACTTACTATCGTCGCCATTTACAACTATTGTGTAATCGAACTTATAGTAATCCTTTCCGTTTACCTGAACCACCTTAAGGTCGTTTACCGACTTTGTCGTTACACCGGACTCCTGACCGTTTATGTCAAATGTCGCATCGTATTTTACATACGGAGCTTTACCCTCATCAACATTTTCATATTTAGGCGGATCGTTCGGCTTTGATTCTTTTCCGTTAAATGTTACCTTATTATTAAAGGCGACAAGCGTACCCTTCTGAACATTTTCAATATCTGCGGTCGTATTATAATTTATAGTTACTTTGGTAACGCTGTCGAGATGCGAGTTATCAGTAAATTTTATATGGAATTGAGTCGTCTTGCCGTCATCGGAAAGAGTTTTTTCCACCGTGTAGCAATCTGCTGGAAGCGGGGCGCCGTTTTGATCAACAATCTTCAGGTCTTTTAGCTGTTCTTCGGTAATATAGTGAAGGAGGCCGTCCTCTCCGTCGTTTGACAACACTATATCATCCATCGTAAGACCTTTAAATTTACCTGCCTCCTGTTCAATAACGATAGTCCAAGGAATTGTCCATTGCTTGACAGTTCCATCCGTATCCTTGATTTCTGTCTTTTCACCATGTGTCTTAGTAACAGAGTTTTTCGCATCCCACTCAACCGTTTTGTCTGACGACTTTCCTTCTCCAAACTCAGCGTGGTTGCTCACAGAATATTTTCCTGTGCTTTCGTCATATACAGCATCATCTTTTGAAGTCTTAAACTCAATTACTATTTTGTCAAGATTATCATCATCGCTAATGTCTTTAAAGGTTATCGTGCCGTTCTCTTTATCAAAATTATAGTGGATATTATTAAAATAGTCTTCTATTTTTTCATCATTAATATATCCGCTGTAATCTACTTTCTTATAGCCGGTAATCGTTAAATCGCCAACCATATTCTTGAGCATTTCATCAATAACCGACTTGCCGTTTATACTATCGGCGTTGCCTATATTATCAATCGTAAGCGTCCATGTAACTTCAGTAGCGCCATCCCAACAATGTCCGTCCTTTGTAAATGTCTGGTTGTGGTATTCAACAGACTTTTCGTCAGTCCACGGACCGTCCGGTATGGAAACAGAGTTTGTATTAGACCCCTCTACTGCATCGGTCGAATAGGTTATGTTGACATCGCCTGCATAACCGCTTTCAGAACTAAGCGTCAATGTATCGCCCGAAAGCGTTCCTGTAACATCTGACGGATCAAATTTTAGCTCATCAGCTTGATTCAAAAACTTCGCAAACGCAGCGTCTTGAATTTTAAGCCCATCAACATTTCTTCCGGTTACATTTTTGACTGTAACTGTCCAATCTATCTTTCCTGTATTGTAATTCGCTTTACCTGATTTCTGGAGACTGTACGCAAGCTTATATTTTACCTCGTCAGAATCTGTCAAAGTTTCGCTTCCGTCGTTTTTATTATAAGACATACTGTTTTTAACTTTTGCATGCCACTCGGTTTTATCCCAGTTACACTCTAAGCCGTCCTTACCCGGAGCTATGAGCTGTTCATCGGTAAGCTTGGTCTGATACTTCAAAGTAACTTGTTTATCGTTTACATTTCCAAAAGTAAATGTTTTCGTTTCGGGGTTATATGTTCCTGCGTTTGGTGGGTCAGTCGTCACAACGGTATCTGCACCAAACATAGTATCTGTTATCGTGTGACCGTTTAGACTGTCGCCCTTTGGATTATCTACCGTTATAGTCCACTCAATAGTTCCGGTTTTATCGTCAACTACCGAACCTGTCTTTTCAACACCAAGCTTCTTTTCAGTGAACCCCTCAACTTCAATAGTCTGATTACCGACCTGAACCTCAGTTTTTGTACCGGTTTCATCTTCCTTTCGAGTTACCTCTGCTTTAAAACCAAGCGTGCCGGTATATCCGCTTGCGTACTCATCTATGAATTGTTCATAAATCTCTATAATAACTAAACCGTTTTCATCAACAAAATAACGACCTACGGAATTGCCTTTGTCAATTACATTTCCGCTGTAGCCTCCTTCGGGTATTTTAACATTATCAGATATTGTGTAATACAAAAACGGTCTATCTTTAGTAATACGATTACTGTCATTTACTTCTGGAACATCATATTCCATACTGAACTGTCCGGTTATCGTATTTCCGTCAGCAGATACTGATGTATCGGAAAATTTGCCCGTTACGTTGTTGCTCAGATCAATACCGTTTGTATCTTTATCAAACTTTTTTACCCACTCAGGCACACCCGAAGGATCAGCATCCGCAAGCATTATGTACTGATCCTGATTTATAGCGTCCTCTATCTTCGCTGTTTCCGTGGCGCTCATCGCAGGTAAAACCAAGCTTGAAGTTACTGAAAAAGCGACAATGAACGATAAGGCAGCGGCAGTAAACCTGTAAATTCGCTTTTCCTTGCGGCTGTCAACATATCGTTTGATTTTATCACCAAAGCTGCTCATACCGTTCTCACCTCTTTCCCTGAAACTTAGTTATTTTCGCATCTGATTACTCAGCAAAACCTATTTTGCTGAGTGGCCAAACTCTAAACATTATTTTTCCGACAACAGCCTCTTCCGATATACATCCGATCGTAGAAGATCTGCTGTCCACCGAAGTAGACCTATGGTCTCCCATAACAAATATCCTGTGCTCCGGCACCTGATACGGAAGCTTTATATCACACTCTCCGTACGCTTTTTCCTTGACATAAGGCTCATCAAGCTTTTGCTCATTTACATAAACCGTACCGTCCGGGTCTATATTTATGTAATCTCCCGAAACGCCGATAACGCGTTTTAAAAGAATTTTGTTATTGTAATAAAATGCGACGATATCGCCTTTAGAAAAACTGCCACCTTTACCGCAAACGACAAGCTCGTCATTTTTAAGTGTAGGCGTCATACTTGTTCCCGTTACTCTTAAGACCGGAAGGAACAGCATTGAAATAAGCACTGCCGCCGCGGCAACGACCACCAATGAAGCTATCGTATTATACAAAAGCTTTGCAAATTCCTTTTTGCTTTTCGTTCTTCTTATTTCCCTGTAAAACTGCTCCGCTTCGGGAAGATCAATAGTTTTATTGTCCACTGTTTTGTGTCCTCCGCCTTTTTTTACGGGTTCCCTGAGACTTTGTACCCTGGGCTTCTCCACCGGCGTTATCTTCAGAAATATTCTCTCCCTTTTGACCTCTCACAAGCTTTGTGAGTTGCCTTTCGGCTTTTGCTATCGCAGCCATTACCTCCTCGTGTTCCTTGCTGCGTTCATCAAGCAACCCCGTAAGGCGTTCATTTTCAAGCCGCGTCTCATCAAGCTCCTTACGCATATAATAAAGCAACTCCAGGAGTTCCTGTCGCTTAAGCTTTTTTACTTCTTTATCAGTCATTAGAACACTCTCCGACTACGGTATTATCAAAAGGTTGTATCGTAAACATACCGATCTGCATAGCTTTTATCGAGCTGACGAAATATCACCTTTTCTAAAAACAGCGATACTAACCTACTATTTATATTATAGCTTTGCTTGTAGGTTTTGTCAATAATATCTAAAATTGTTAGTAAATTTTCGGCGTTTTATACAATGCCAAATGTTGTCTTTTATGCAACTTTAAAGGTTAATAAAAAATATTTAAACAAATTAAAACTGACTGCTTTCTATCCCTGTTATTTACAGCAAATAAATTAAATATGTTCATTTTTCACAATAAAAAACAGGCCGGAACAGATAAAACTGTAACAGCCTGTTAAATATCACTCAGCAGAAACTTTACTAAGTTTTTTAGATTTATTATAAGCTTCAATCTTTGAGAAACATAACGGATAAATCACGATGAGCAATATAAGCTCTAAAAATGTCATAACAAAGCCTATCCACGATAATCCAACAAATTCAGTTACCGCCGGCATCAGAGCTTTTTCGTATACGATTATCAAAAAGACTCCTATACAGGACCTCATCACCTTATTGAATACAGGTACCTCAATAGAAAACTTTACAAACCGTCTCTCTAAAAACCACCCTATCGTTATGCCTAAAAATCTTCCTGCATCTTTAAAACCGTCAGTCATCATCTTATTCGGATCAACCAACAGCTTTCCGTCTACATAATCCATAGGATACGACTTAAGGCATATATAAACAAGAAAAATTACTGTAAGTATTATACCGGCTACTGGTACTATGTAATCTCTTTTTTGATTTTTATCGATCCAATTCCAGACCTTTGAGCCCAATACAACGACAATAGCACCGATCAATGTACCGACCAGCACATCCTGTGGCGTGTGAACTCCAATATAATTTCTCGAAAAGATCGTCAGTAAAATCATTACCACCATAAAAATACAAAGTGGTTTATATTTTCTGTACCGTTCAATCACCGTGCCATAATTCGCAGCAGCTGTAACGCTGTGTCCGCTAGGAAACGAATAGCCGGAAGCTGTTTCAACAGGAACTATCCTGCTTGATCGTATCCAAGGTCTGTAAACACAAAATGTAAGTTTAAGTATCTGCATTACAAACCTTGAACATCCGATATTTAAGAAAAGAAAACTGCCGCTTTTTTTATCAACCGACCAGAACATAATACAGGCAAGCATCCAGATAAAAATACCGTATGACAAGTCGCTTATCATAATAAAAAAGTCATTAAGCACTCCGCCGATAGATTCTCTAAAATCCTGCAAAAACAACAAATACTGTATATCCATAAAACTCCTCCTTTATATATATTTTTTACAACAAAGCCATCAATATTTCAATAGGTTTTAAAAATAAAAAAGAGCCCTTAATAGGACTCTTTTTGGCTCCCCAGTTTTTGAACCAAACAAACCGTACTACATTTTCGTTGATGGATACTTCGGTATAGTAGTACAGAAAACTTGAAACTTTGCAAAATCACAGAAATCGTGTAAGAATCGTGGATGAAAAAGGAGCTAAACTCGCAAGAATTTAGCTCCCGTATATAATATTTATTAAAAAATAGACCGTTGCATACAGTGTTGCTTCAGCCTTACAAAAAACCCGAAGGTTTTGTTCTATTACAATATTATAATACCATATTTACAGTAAATTGTCAACAAAAAAGGAGCTAAACTCTTGCGAGCTAGCTCCTTTCCTTTGCCCTTGGGCTTGTCTGTAAAAGACTATACTTA
>CANQLI010000002.1 GCA_947624675.1 uncultured Clostridia bacterium
TCCTCTTGCGGATACATACGGCAGTTTTTCTAAATGAATCATTCTTTAGTCTTCAAAAAATACTTTGAAGGATTTGTAAGCCATATATGTGTCTACCTTTGATGCAATCTCAAACGGCGCGTGCATAGAAAGTATCGGAACTCCTACATCTATAACATCTATATTAAGGTTGGCTATATACTGTGCGACCGTTCCGCCGCCACCGAGATCGACCTTACCAAGCTCTCCTGTTTGCCATACAACTGAGTTTCTATCAAGCAGCTCTCGCACTCTGAACACATACTCGGCTGAAGCATCGCTGGTTCCTGCTTTTCCCCTTGAACCGGTAAATTTAGTAACCACGACGCCATAGTTTATCTTCGACGCGTTTTTGATCTCAGTTACATCGGGAAATGTCGGATCAACAGCGGCATTTACATCGGCAGACAAGCATTCAGACGCCGATATAACATGCCTCGGAACTCCTCCGAGATTCTCAGCCAGATCACTTATAAAGTACGATAGATACGCGCTGTTTAAACCTGTGTTACCGTCGCTTCCTGTCTCCTCTTTATCTGTGAGGACCGTGATCGCCGTCCTCTTAGGATTTTCAATATCAAGTATCGCCTTTAAAGCCGTATAAGCGCACACCCTGTCATCCTGTCCGTAAGCGCCTATCATACTTCTGTCAAAGCCAATATCCCTTGCCTTGTAAGCCGGTACTGCCTCAAGCTCTGCCGAGATAAAGTCATCCTCTTCTATGCCATACTTTTCATTAAGTAGCTTGATTATGTTAAGCTTTACCTTTTCGGATTCCTTGTCATCCTTAAACGGACGCGAACCTATCAGAATATTGAGCTCCTCGCCCTTTACTATCTCCGAAGCGGTTCTCTTCATCTGAGCCTGAGCAAGATGTGGCAATAGGTCGGTTATACAAAATACCGGATCATCCTCACACTCTCCGATAACAATGTTTACCTTTTCACCGGTTTTTAAAAATACAACTCCGTGAAGCGACAGCGGAACAGTAGTCCACTGGTACTTTTTGATTCCACCGTAGTAGTGTGTTTTAAAAAGCGCAAGCTCGCCGTCCTCGTACAGCGGATTCTGTTTAAGGTCAATTCTCGGGCTGTCAATATGTGCAGCGGATATTCTCACACCTTTTGAAATATCATCGGTTCCGATGACTGCAAGCAGTACAGCCTTATCTCTGTTCACCTTGTACACCTTGTCTCCGGGCTTGAGCTTTTTAGAAAAATCAAACTCCAAAAATCCGTTTTCCTTTGCAAGCCTTACAGCTTCCTTAACTGCTTCACGCTCTGTTTTTGCATCATCCAAAAAGCATTTGTAGCCGACGCAAAACTCGTCCGCAGCCTTTATATCCTCATCGGATAAAATAAGACAAGCGTTCTTTTTCTTTGTAAAAAGCTCTTCCTTTAACTGTTTAGCATCTTTTTGTGAATTCATTTAATATTCTCCTCCGTATAAATTTATGTAAGATTCATATGTATTAGCTATTTTATTGACATAATGTCTCGTTTCATCGATAGGTATAGCGCTCGGGTCAAAATTTTCTGATGATATGATGCCGTCATTAAGCCACGACTGCACATTTCCTATACCTCCGTTGTAGGCTGCTGAAGCTATCTCCCAATCTCCGAATTCGTCTAACAGCTGTCTTAGAATAAAACAGCCATATCTTATATTTGTCTCAGGATCCTTCATATCACCAAATGATACGCTGTCCTGTTCACCAAGCTTTATGCTTACCTCTTCAAAAGAGATAGGCATTATCTGCATAAGTCCCTTCGCACCGGCAGAGGAATCGGCATTCGGATTAAAATTGCTCTCGACCTTGATAACAGTATAAACATACAGCGGGTCTATGTTATATTCTTCGCTGTATTTTTCAACATATTCCATATAGCCGCGCTGATAAAAATACTTTTTCGATATAACAGGTATCAGCTTTGATACGGAATAAATTACACCAAATAAAACTGAAGCCGTAAATATAAAAATAACAAGCCAGCCCAGAGGCTTAATTCGTCTCTTAGCTTTTGCCATATATTATCTCCTTAATCTTCTTAAGCGCATTCAGAGCCTTGACTTCAAGCTCCGAAACAGTACCGTCGTTAATAATAATTATATTGCTGTTTTCGGTGAAAAATCTGTCGCTCTTTTGTGAGTTAAATCGTAAGAGAACGCTTTCCTCGGAAATTCCGTCTCTATTGATTATCCTGTCAAGTCTGAGCTTTTCACTTGACAAAACGCTGACAATTGCACTGCATCTCTTGTAAATTCCGCTTTCAAACAAAGTAGGCGCATCAAGCACTAAAAAATCATCGCTTACGCTACTAATGACTCCATCTATATATTGACCTATGTATTTAAAAATAATGTCGTTTTGCGCCTTAAGCTTTTGTTTGTCACCAAAGATCAAGTCCGCCATCATTCTCCTGTCAAGGTGAAGCCGCTCGTCAAAGCATTGAGGAAACAGCTTGTAAAGCTCCTTGTTGCATTCGCTGTTATCCTCGGTAACGATTCTTGCTACCTTATCACAGTCGATGACCTTCACTCCCGCGTCCTGCCATATCCTACTGACAGTACTTTTACCTGCGCCGCTTTGTCCAGTAAGTCCGACTAACCGAGTCATATCACTCACCAACCCTTACAATTTCAAAAGCCGCCGCACGCAATATCCTGTTATACACCGCAAGTCCTTCTCCGCTTTTTTCCGGTACCCTTGCAAAAACAGTTTTAGCGTTTAATTCGTCAAGCTCCCTTAAAACCTTAAAAAGTCTGTTTGCCTGTTCACGAGAATTTTTTCCGTAGTAAACAACATTAAGATCATCAGGTATTTCGTCGCCGTCAAAGCACATAAGAAATGTATCCTCAGAAGCATTCTCTTTTGCATATTCTATGAAGCTTTCAAGAGATCCGTCAACAAGCACAACCTTTGCTTTAGGAGAGTAATGCTTATACTTCATTCCCGGAGAAGCCGCTTTTATGTCAGATGATACTTCGTTTAAAACACCGTTATCAATAAACACATTGTGTGCCACCGACATAAGCTCATCAGCCGTTATAATACCCGGGCGCAGTATCCGAACGCCGTCACTCTCGAAAGAAATAACTGTTGACTCTACCCCAACCTCACACTCACCGCCGTCCAAAACAGCGGGAATAAGTCCGTTCAAATCGTTTAAAACGTGTAAAGCAGAAGTAGTGCTGGGTCTTCCGGAAATATTAGCTGACGGTGCGGCAAGCGGCAGCAAACAAGCTCTTATAAGCTCTCTTGCAACCGGACTTTTCGGCATTCTTATTCCAACCGTATCAAGTCCCCCGCTTGTTACAGAAGGAATTTTATGTGTCTTAGGAAGAACCATTGTAAGCGGTCCCGGCCAGAAGCTTTCAGCAAGCTTCCAAGCCAACTCCGGTATATCGGTAGAAAGCGTTTTTATCATATCAATATCTGAAATATGAACTATAAGCGGGTTATCGGCGGGTCTGCCCTTTGCGGCAAAAATTTTTCTCACCGCACTTTCATCAAAGGCATTTGCCGCAAGACCGTAAACTGTTTCTGTCGGCATTCCGACGATCTCGCCGCACTTTATAAGCCTTGCACAATAATCGATGTTTTCAGGAGTGGGAGAAAGAAGCTTTGTATCAAACATAAAAGCTCACCCTATTCCGACTGCGCCGAGAGCTTCGCCGCCTGATCGGCAGTCGCCAGCGCATCGATAACCTCATCGATATTTCCGTTCAGAAACTGCTCAAGTCTGTAAATAGTAAGACCGATTCGATGGTCGCTTACCCTTCCTTCGGGGAAGTTGTATGTCCTGATTCGCTCAGAGCGATCACCCGTTCCCACCTGCGACCGCCTTTGAGCCGCTATCTCATTTTCCTGTGCTCGGAGCTGTTCCTCATAAAGCCTTGAGCGCAGTATCTTAAGCGCCCTTTCCTTGTTTTTAAACTGACTTCTCTCATCCTGACATTCGACAACAAGACCGGTAGGTAAGTAAGTTATCCTGACAGCAGACTCGGTTTTATTTATGTGCTGACCGCCGGCGCCGCTGGCTCTGAACACATCAATTTTAAGGTCGGTAGCCTCATTTATCTCAAACTCTACCTCCTCAGCCTCCGGGAGTACAGCTACCGTAACGGTAGATGTGTGTACTCGTCCCTGTGATTCAGTTTCAGGTACACGCTGAACACGGTGAACTCCGCTCTCGTACTTAAGGCGTGAATATGCACCCTCGCCCTCTACACTAAAGGAAATTTCCTTATATCCGCCGAGCTCAGTCTCGTTTGCATTCATCACCTCATGCTTCCAGCCCTTTGAATCAGCATACATAGTATACATTCTGTAAAGTGAATTAGCAAACAGCGATGCTTCTTCGCCGCCTGCTCCGCCTCTTATCTCGATTATGACATTCTTATCGTCGTTCGGATCTTTAGGCAGCAGCATAATTTTGAGTTCCTCCTCACATTTTGCCGTCTGCTCCTTTGATTCCTCAAGCTGTGTCTGGACCATTTCCTTAAAATCCTTTTCAAGTCCCCCCGCATCCAAAAGCTCATTTGCCTCATCAAGGGAGTCCTTTGCTTTTTTATACTCTCTGAATTTTTCGATTATAGGCGTAAGATTTTTATACTCCTTCATCAAAGCGGCATACTGCTTATTATCTGAAATTATTTCAGGATCCATAAGATCATTATTGATCTGTTCAAACTTTTTTTCAAGCTCTAAAAGTCTCTCAAACATAAATAATCTCCTTTACAAATCAGCTCTATTACTCTTATTCATTTTCTGTATTGCGCTCGACACGCTTAATATTTTTTTCAGCCTTTGACCTTGGAATCATAAACTCTCTTCCACATCCGACACAGCGAAGCTTAAAATCCATTCCCGAACGCAGAACCAACATTTTATTATCCCCACAGGGATGTTTTTTTTTCATTATGAGAATGTCGTTTTGTCTTATATCCATAATATCCTCCGATATTTATATATCAGTTCCATAAAATGCGATAATATCTAAATTATAACACATAAGGAACTAAAACGCAAATACTTTTTAAGTTGAATATTCCGCCGCTTCCTCGAATATAGATAAAAACAGAGTTAATACATTTAAGGAGGCAAAAATGAACAAGTATTTTCCCGAGGGCAAGCTTATTGCTCTGAGTTCAAATAAACAAGCCATAAAAAGTCTAAGCGGTCTTAGTGAAGCAAAAAAGGAAGGGCTGATACTAGAGGCTAAAGCAATACTTTGTGACACAGATCACAATCTTATAGTAGACCTTCCCTGCTGTAAAGGCGTTATCCCCCGATTTGAAGGTGCAATAGGTATCGACGACGGAACAACAAGAGATATAGCGCTTTTGTCAAGAGTAAATAAGCCGGTATGTTTTAAGGTCTTATCTATTGAGGAATCGGGCGGTGAAACGACCGCTATACTTTCGCGGCGTGAGGCACAGGTAGAAGCAAGAGAAAACTACATAAACAAGCTTATGCCCGGAGATATAATTCCTGCTAAGGTAACACATCTTGAACAGTTCGGATGTTTTGTTGACATATGCTGCGGCATAGCGTCGCTAATACCGATAGACGCAATTTCCGTATCAAGGATATCTCATCCCAAGGACAGATTCTACAATGGGCAGGACATAACAGTAGTTGTAAAGGCACAGGAGGACGACCGCATATTTCTTTCGCACAAGGAGCTTCTTGGAACATGGGATGAAAATGCCAGACTCTTCAAGCCCGGTCAGACAGTCGGCGGGATAGTTCGCTCAATAGAAAACTACGGTATATTTATTGAGCTTAAGCCAAATCTTGCAGGACTTGCCGAAAGCAGGGAAAATGTAAGCGTCGGTCAGAAAACCTCTGTATATATAAAGTCTATAATACCTGAAAAAATGAAGGTAAAGCTGATTATAGTTGATGTGTTTGATGATACAGATTCAGACAGAACTCTTGACTATTACATAACATCCGGAAACATAAGCGAATGGGAGTATTCAACAAAAGAGTCCTCGCGAAAGATAATAACAACTTTTTAAAAAAGGGGTGCTGCCGCAATTCTATTAAAGCTTTGCGTAAGCGCCCTTTAATTTTTATAATGATATTAGCTATGTAACGCTGTTGTCAAGCAGACGATCTCGACGTCAGCAAATTTTAAAGTTTCATAAAAACCGCTGCGTAAGGACATATGCTTTAGACAGTGATTTTGTGAACAGATTATGAATATTGTAAACATTTTGTTACAAAACATAATTTATTTTATGAAAAATGTACGTTTGCGTACATTTTTTCGTCATTTTGCGCTGTTAGTGAGAGGGGTAAAAAATGAAAATTAAATTATCTGAAGCGTTGTGCGACTAAGGTAATAAATTTAAGAGGTGTTTAAGATTTGCTTTATAACATTATTCTCCCTCTATCTTTTTGCGGTATTCCCTTGCTGTCTGCTCCTGTTTATTATCACCGAACTCATAATAAACTCTGTCCTTTAAGCTGTCGGGAAGATACTGCTGCTTTACCCAGTGGTTCTCAAAGCTATGCGGATACAGATAATGCTGTCCCTTATCCTTTACATCAGCTCCGTCAAGATGCTTATTCTGAAGCTGTCTCGGAATACTTCCGGAAAGACCTGACTTAACATCAGCGATCGCTGAATCTACCGCCATTATAGCGCTGTTTGATTTTGGTGCGGTACAAAGTAAAATTATTGCCTCCGCAAGCGGTATCCTCGCCTCGGGAAGTCCGAGCTGAAGCGCAGCGTCTACCGCTGACTTGGCAACGACCAACCCCATTGGATAAGCAAGACCTATATCTTCAGCCGCCACGACCAAAAGCCTTCTGCAAAGCGACGGAAGATCTCCTGCCTCCATAAGTCTTGCGGCGTAATGCAGCGCAGCGTTTTCATCGCTACCCCTTACAGACTTCTGAAAAGCAGAAAGTATATCATAATGCTCGTCTCCTGCTTTATCATAGCGCATATTGCTCTTCTGAGTAAGAAGGCTTGCGTTGTCCATAGACACAAAAAGCCTGTCCTCTGACTTATCAGCTGATAAAAAGCATAACTCGACAGTATTGATAGACTTTCTTACATCACCGCCGCAGCCTTTGGCGATATGCTCAACTACTCCCTTGTCAAGAGATAGTTTAACTTTGTTTTCATCCGACAGTATCTGAAAAGCACGCTTTATAGCCGGTATAGTTTCCTCCCAGGACACCGGTTTGAATTCAAATACTGTTGAGCGGCTTATGATCGCTCCGAACACATAAAAATACGGATTTTCAGTAGTTGAAGCAATTAGTGTGATTTTTCCGTTTTCAATATATTCAAGCAGCGACTGCTGTTGCTTTTTATTCAAATACTGTATCTCGTCAAGATAAAGAAGTACGCCGTTATAGCCCTCAAATGTTTCTGTTGACGCTATTATCTCTTTTATATCGGAAACAGATGCGCTTGTGCCGTTTAACTTGTACATTTTAAGATTTGTATTGTCGGCAATAATTCTTGCAACAGTAGTCTTTCCGGTTCCGGAAGGACCGTAAAAGATCATATTGGGAATACTTCCGCTTTCGATAATTCTCCTAAGAGGTTTATCCTTGCCCAAAAGATGAGCCTGACCGACAATGTCGTCAAGCTCATTAGGCCTTATTCTGTCAGCCAAAGGCTTGTGCATATCAGTAGGCTCCTTTCAAAACAGCTTAATAAAGCGGATACTTAGCACAAAGTGATGAAACCGTCTCTCTTATCTCATCAGCTTTATTTTCAAAATCCGTCGCAGCAAGATAGATACACTCCGCTATTATCTTCATATCATCTTCCTTAAGCCCTCTTGTTGTAACAGCGGGCGTTCCAACTCTGATTCCGCTTGTTATAAACGGGCTCTGAGGATCATTTGGAATAGCATTTTTATTAGCTGTAATATATACCTCGTCAAGTCTGTGCTCAAGCTCCTTACCGGTTATATTAAACGGCTGAAGGTCAACGAGCATAAGATGGTTGTCAGTACCGCCCGACACAAGTCTGAAGCCTCTTTTAACAAGCTCTTTAGCAAGAGCCTTGGCATTTAAAACTATCTGATGCTGATAAGCCTTGAACTCTGGCTTTAATGCCTCGCCGAAGCAAACGGCTTTTCCGGCAATAATATGCTCAAGAGGTCCTCCCTGTGTACCCGGAAAGATAGCCTTGTTTATCTTCTTTGAAAGCTCCTCGTCATTTGTCAAAATAAGACCGCCTCTCGGACCTCTCAGTGTTTTATGAGTAGTTGTTGTAACAACATCAGCTATACCGACCGGAGACGGATGCTCACCGGCAGCGACAAGTCCCGCAATATGCGCCATATCGACCATAAAATATGCTCCGACTTCCCTGGCGATTTTACCTATACGCTCAAAGTCTATTATTCTTGGATATGCGCTCGCTCCGGCTACTATAAGCTTAGGCTTACACTCCTTTGCCTTTCTTTCAATCTCGTCGTAGTCGATCCTCTCGTCATTTCCCAATTCATAAGAAACAAAATTAAAATATTTACCCGACATATTTACAGGGCTTCCGTGAGTAAGATGTCCGCCATGTTCAAGGCTCATACCCATAATAGTATCTCCGGGGTTTACAAGTGCAAAATAAACAGCCAGATTTGCCTGTGCGCCAGAATGCGGCTGTACATTTGCAAACTTAGAACCGAAGAGCTTACACGCACGCTCAATAGCTATGTTTTCAACCACATCTACACACTCGCAGCCGCCGTAATAACGCTTTGCGGGATAACCCTCTGCGTACTTATTTGTCAAAACACTTCCCATCGCAGCCATTACTGCGCCTGAAACTATATTTTCACTTGCAATAAGCTCAAGATTTCTCCTTTGTCTTGAAAGCTCCTTATCCATAGCTTCTCCGACCTCGGGATCATACTTTTTAACATATCCGATTGTGTCCATCATTTCCATATTGAATATCCTCCTAAAACTCAATAAGGGCATAGCCCCGTCATAAAGCGGCATAGCAATCAGAAGCGGACTCCCCTACTGACTGCAAAAAGTTACCCGCAAATATCAGCGTGTAAACATTCCGCCAAAGTCATATTATCATTATATAATACTTTGACACATTTTTCAAGTACAAAAATGCAAATATTGACAACCTCTGTTTTAAGTTTTATAATTATTCTGAGGTGATTGATAGATATGGATACTATTCAAGTTAAAACAAGTGATGATATAAAACAGCTATCCTCCTTAGCAGAGGAAATATGGAACGAAGCCTTCGCAGTGCTTTTAACCCAAGGACAGATCAAATATATGCTTAATAAATTTTTATCAGAAAATGCAATTACTGAATCTATAAAAGAAGGCTATGAATATTACTATCTTTCAGACTGTGACAGGATAATAGGATTCACGGCTGTTTGTCCAAAAGATGACGGTTCACTTTTTCTTTCAAAGCTTTATTTAAAAAAGGAAGAACGAGGAAAAGGCTATTTAAAAGAGGTGTTTGACTTTTTAAAGAGCTTGTCAAAAGAGAAAAAACTTAACAGGATATGGCTCACAGTTAACAAGCAGAATCACCGTGCAATAGCAGGATACAAAAAAATGGGGATGAGCATAATCAGAAGCGAGGTCACAGATATTGGTGAAGGCTATGTAATGGACGACTATGTTTTCTCGATTGATGTGTAAAATGTTTACAAAGACAAAGAAAAACTATGTAAAAATCTTTGGATATATTGACGGAATTTGTTAAGGGTTGTATAATTATGTAAAAGGAAAGGAGTAAAGGCTTATGAGAAAAACAAAAATCGTATGCACGATAGGTCCTGCAACAGATGACGATCAAATTATCAGAGATCTTATGCTAAACGGAATGAATGTGGCGAGATTCAACTTTTCTCACGGTGATTTTGAAACCCACGAAAAAAGATTTAATCAGATAGTAAGAATAAGAGAAGAGCTTGGGCTTCCGATTGCCACAATGCTCGACACAAAGGGTCCTGAAATAAGACTGAAAAAGTTTGAGGGCGGATGTGTCACGATAAACGACGGAGATGAATTTATTCTTACAACCGAAGATATTATCGGTACAAACAAGCGTGCTTCCATTACCTTTTCAAGACTTCCCGAAGATGTAAACATCGGTTCATCAATACTGATAAACGACGGTGTTATTGAACTTGAGGTAATAAAAATAGACGGCACCGAAATATACTGTAAGGTAATTCACGGAGGAATCGTTTCCGACAACAAGGGCGTAAATGTTCCGGGAGTAAAATTATCTATGCCGTACATAAGCGACAAGGATATGCTTGACTTACAGTTCGGCGCAAAAATGGGTTACGATTTTATAGCGGCTTCTTTCGTACGGAGCGGAGCGGATGTTTCATATCTCAGAAACTTTACTCAGTCGCTTGGCTGGACAACTCCGAAAATCATCGCAAAAATAGAAAATATGGACGGCGTTCGTAACATAGACGAGATTTTAGAAGCAGCCGATGGAATAATGGTCGCAAGGGGCGATATGGGCGTTGAGATTCCCTTTGAGCAGATACCTGCTATCCAAAAGGAGCTTATAAGCAAGGCTTACAATGCCGGAAAACAGGTCATTACCGCTACACAGATGCTTGAGAGTATGATACATAATCCTCGTCCGACAAGAGCTGAAATCACAGATGTTGCCAACGCAATATACGACGGCACATCGGCAATTATGTTAAGCGGAGAAACTGCTGCCGGAGATTTTCCTGTTGAAGCTGTAAAGACAATGGCGCTTATCGCAAGCACGACCGAAAAAGGCATTGATTATTCACACGACTTTTCAATAAAGACATATAACACTAACCTTAGCATTACAAACGCCATATCACACGCAACCGTAACGACAGCCCACGACCTTAACGCCGGGGCGATCATTGCACTTACAAAGGGCGGAAGTACGGCAAGAATGATTTCAAAATACCGTCCTGACTGTCCTATAATAGGTCTTACAACAAGCCCTATCGCCTGCCGACAGCTCAATATGTCCTGGGGAGTTTATCCAGGTATCGTCAAGGAGATGTACAACACAGATGAGCTTATTGACCACGCTATCGAAACAGCTGTAAAGTACGGTTATGTTTCTGACGGTGATCTCGCAGTAATCACCGGAGGTGTTCCTTTGGGAGTCGCAGGAACAACAAATCTTTTAAAGGTTCAAAAGGTCAAAACCGGGAAATGATAATATAAAAACGGCACAGATAAAATCTGCGCCGTATATTTTTGACTAATGCTCTGAATGTGTCTGGTTGTAAACCGAGATCCGCGCAAGCGCGCGCTTGAGCTTCACCTGTGCCATATCAAACTCACTGTCCGATTTCTTGGACGATTTGATCTTTTCTTCGGCTACCTTCTTTGCTCTTTCGGCTCTCGCAAGGTCTATCTCATCAGACCATTCGGCTGCTTCCGGCAGTATCGTTATATCTCCGCCAGATACTATTATAATACCATCTGAAAGAGCGGCTGTGCGATACTTTTTTTCATCGGTTTCCCTAACCTTAAGTGGACCGCTGACCACATTTGACACATAGTCAATATGCCCGGAAAGAAATCCTGCGTTTCCTTCAGATGTTCTGACAACTATCTGTGTTACCTCTCCGTCAAAAAAAATCTTCTCTGGAGTTATTATCTTAAGCTTATATGAATTCATTTAAGCTTCACCTACTTTAAGCCTTTAGCCTTTTCAACAGCCTCGTCGATAGTTCCTACAAAAAGAAAAGCCGATTCCGGAAGGTCGTCATGCTTACCCTCGATTATCTCCTTAAATCCTCTTATCGTCTCGCTTATCGGAACATATTTTCCCTGCATTCCGGTAAACTGTTCAGCAACAGAAAACGGCTGAGACAAAAATCTCTGAACCTTTCTCGCTCTGCTGACAGTAAGCTTATCCTCTTCGGAAAGCTCATCCATACCCATAATAGCGATAATATCCTGAAGCTCTTTATATCTTTGTAAGATAGACTGAACGCTTCTGGCTACTTCATAATGCTCTTTACCAACTATTTCCGGATCAAGTATTCTTGAGTTGGACTCAAGCGGATCGACGGCAGGATAAATTCCGAGCGATGCAATATTACGGGAAAGAACTGTTGTAGCGTCAAGGTGTGCAAATGTAGTTGCAGGAGCAGGGTCTGTAAGGTCATCAGCCGGAACATAAACCGCCTGTACCGATGTGATAGATCCCTTAGATGTTGAGGTTATCCTCTCCTGTAAAGCTCCCATTTCAGTCGCAAGCGTCGGCTGATAACCAACTGCCGACGGCATTCTTCCGAGAAGCGCAGACACCTCTGAACCGGCCTGTGTGAAACGGAATATGTTGTCGATAAACAAAAGCACATCCTGTCCTTCGACATCTCTGAAATATTCAGCCATTGTAAGTCCCGAAAGTCCTACTCTCATTCTTGCTCCGGGCGGCTCATTCATCTGACCGTAAACCAAAACCGTCTTATCGATAACTCCCGATTCGATCATTTCGTTGTAAAGGTCGTTACCCTCACGGGTTCTCTCTCCAACTCCTGTAAATACAGAAATTCCGCCGTGTTCCTTCGCAATATTATTTATAAGCTCCATTATAAGAACAGTTTTTCCAACACCTGCTCCGCCGAAGAGCCCTATCTTTCCGCCCTTTAAGTACGGAGCAATAAGGTCTACTACCTTGATACCTGTCTCGAGAACATCGCTTGCAGCTATCTGTTCATCAAAAGACGGCGCATCTCTGTGTATTTCCCACTTTTCCTCAGTCTCCGGCGCCGGCTTGTTGTCAACAGGTTCTCCGAGAAGATTGAACATTCTTGACAGCGTCTGTCTTCCTACTGGGACCTTTATCGGTCCGCCTGTGTCAACTGCGCTCATACCTCTGACCAGTCCGTCGGTGGAACTCATCGCGATACATCTGACTGTGTCATCGCCTATATGCTGAGCAACCTCGACAACTATCCGTTTTCCGTTGTTGTCTATTTCTATCGCATTGAGAAGATTTGGTAAACTGCTTGCAGAAAACTTTATATCTACAACAGCACCGACTATCTGCACAATACTTCCCGTATTTTTTTCACTCATAGGTCTAAAGTCACCCTTTCTAATCGCTGTTTTTTATAGAGCCTGACACGATCTCGGTAAGCTCCTGAGTAATCTGTGCCTGTCTTGCTCTGTTATAAAGCAGAGATAAATTATCAATCATTTCCTGTGCGTTATCACTTGCAGATTCCATAGCTGTACGCCTTGCAGCCTGTTCCGCAGCGTAAGAATCCACCACTGCACCGTAATAAATTCCGGCAACATATTTAGGAAGCAACAGCTTAAACACCTCTTCGGGTGACGGATCATATAAGACCTCAGCCTTGTAACCTTTGCCGCCATTCTCGTCCTTTTGTTTATCATCCTTATCTTCGGTCTGCTCATCAAAGCTCAGTGGAAGAACTCTGACTGATTTAGCGACCTGAGACAAGGTGTTTACAAAGGTCGTATAACAAAGCTCTATTGCTCCGAACTCTCCTCTTGTATATTTCTTTACAAGCTGTTCGCTGAGCTCAATACAGTCATATGCCGTTATAGTTTCAGCGACCTGCATAAACTCCATATACACAGGATAGTTATATCGGTGAAAAAATTCGACAGCCTTTTTTCCTACCGGCATTACCGAGACCTTAAAGCCTTCGGACTCAAGAGCCTTTATTCTTTCCAAGGAGAGCTTTAAAACATTGTGATTGAATCCTCCTGCAAGCCCTCTGTCTCCCGCAATAGCTATCACAAGAGCGTGGCGCTCTTTAAGGTCAGTAACAATTCCCTTAAAGCCACTGTCATTTGCGATATTTTTCATTGTACTGTAAAGTGTGTTGAAATACGGCTGTGACTGAGCAGCTCTTTCCTTAGCTCTTCTCAGCTTTGACGAAGCTACAAGCTCCATAGCTTTTGTTATCTGCATTGTGCTTTCAACACTTTTTATACGACGCTTTACATCTTTTATATTGGCTGATGCCACCTAGGAGACACCTCCCTTATGATAGTGATTCTTTCTTATATTTCTCGACAAAATCCTCTAAAGCTTTTATAAGCTCCTTTTCATTTTCCTCTGTAAGGTCCTTTGTCTTGACAATAGATTCAGCGATCTCAGGGTGTGAATAGTGAATGTAACTAAACAGTGCTGACTGAAAATCAAGTACAGAGGATACAGGTATTTCTTTCAGATAACCGTTTGTTACTGCGTATATTATGATGACCTGATCTTCAACACTCAAAGGAGAGCTCTTGCCCTGTTTTAAGACCTCAACGATTCTCTCGCCCTGTTCAAGTCTGTCCTTAGTGTCCTTGTCAAGGTCAGAACCAAACTGTGCAAACGACTGAAGTTCCCTGTATTGAGAATACATAAGCTTAAGAGAGCCGGATACCTTTTTCATAGCCTTTATCTGAGCCGAGCCTCCTACACGGGATACCGATATGCCCGGGTTTACCGCAGGACGGATTCCCGAGAAAAACAGCTCGGACTCTAAGAATATCTGACCGTCTGTTATTGAAATAACATTGGTCGGAATGTATGCGGAAACATCTCCCGCCTGAGTTTCAATTATAGGAAGCGCTGTGATAGAGCCTCCTCCATAGTTCTCATTAAGATTGCAGGCACGCTCCAAAAGTCTTGAGTGAAGGTAGAAAACATCACCCGGATAAGCCTCACGACCGGTAGGACGCTGCAGCAGAAGCGACATCGTTCTGTACGCAACAGCGTGCTTTGAAAGATCGTCGTATACAATAAGCACATCCTTGCCCTGAAGCATAAAATACTCAGCCATCGCACATCCTGAATACGGAGCCATATACTGAAGAGGCGCTTTTTCGCTTGCTGAAGCCGATACAACTATCGTGTAGTTCATTGCTCCGGCACGCTCAAGAGTGTCGACAACATTTGCGACGGTGGAGTTTTTCTGTCCGATAGCAACATATATACATATACAGTCCTTATCGCTTTGATTTATTATAGTATCTAAAGCGATAGTAGTCTTACCCGTCTGACGGTCACCGATAATAAGCTCTCTTTGACCTCTGCCGATAGGGATCATTGAGTCTATTGCCTTTATACCTGTCTGAAGCGGTCTGTTTACCGATTTTCTTGTGATTATTCCGAAAGCAGGCGATTCTATCGGACGAGTCTCGGTAGTAAATACCTGTCCCTTTCCGTCAATAGGTTCGCCAAGAGCGTTAACAACTCTTCCGAGAAGCTCTTTCCCAACAGGGACAGAAACGATTCTCCCTGTTCTTTTTACCTGACTTCCCTCTTTGATATTGTCATCATCACCAAGCAAAACGGCTCCGACAAACTCCTGTTCAAGGTTCTGTGCCATTCCCATAACTCCGCCCTCAAACTCTAAAAGCTCGCCTGCCATACACTTCTCAAGTCCGTGTATCTTAGAGATACCGTCACCTACTGTTACTACCGTACCGACATCGTTGAGAGAGAGTTCTGTTTTATAATTTTTTATCTTATCCTTTAATAATCCAGTAATTTCATCAGGACGCAAATTCATAAGTACTTTACCATACCTTTCTGAATTCTACATTACAATAGAATCTATTTGTGCTTTAAGCTTATCGAGCCTGTCCTTTACACTTCCGCTTAATACAGTGTTGTTATACGAAAGAACGATCCCGCCTAAAATACTTTCGTCTGTTTTTTCCTTAAGCTTAACGGTTTTACCGGAAACCTCACATAATTTTTTATTAAGCTTTTCTTTAAGCCTGTCGGAAAGCGGTCTTGAGGTAACTGCAACTACCTCTAATATGTTCATTTTTTCATAATAAAGCTCTTTAAATACTGAAAAGACCGAACAAAAGCTACCGCTTCTTCCCTTTTGAGAAATAACCAACAAGAAGTTATAGGTTAGCCCGCTCAACCTGTTTTCAAAGGTTTCACTCAAAACCCTTTCCTTTTCTTCCCATTCTATTGTAGGAAGATTTAAAAATTTAACAAGCTCAGGTGTCTTTTCAAAAACCTCCGACAGCGCCGACATCTCATCAAATGTCTCATTAAGGCAGTCTTGTTCACAGGAAAGCTCAAACAGTGCTTCTGCGTAATTATCCACATACGAACCGTTCATTACAGCTCACCTACATTATCTATAAATTCTTCAATAAACCTCTCGTTGTCGTCAGAAGAAATATTTTTATTGACCACTCTCTCGGCAACATCAAAAACAATTCCTGTTATCTCGGTTTTAATCTCATTAACCGCTCTCTTCTTTTCAGTCTCTATTTCCTCATTCGCACGGGAAATAATACTCTTCGCCTGATTTTTAGCATTGCTGATGATCTCGTCGCTCTTTGAATTAGCCTTGTCTGTCGCGGTCTTAAGTATCATTTGTGATTCTTCCTTGACGCCGGCGATCTTTTCACTGTACTCAGCCTCAAGCTTTTTTGCATTATCCTCTGCCTCGTGAGCATTGGCATATACCTCTTCTACCTCCTGCTTGCGTGAATCGAGCACTCTGTTTACAGGCTTAAATAGAAAATGCTTAAGCACCAAAAACAAAATCAAGGTATTGCACAACACAGGGATTATAGTTTCATAATCAATAGAGAAAAATGGAGTTTCAGCTAAAAACATACCTACCATTTTCTTCCTCCTTATTTCAGCGTTCTAGTCTTGCAACAAAGATCAAAGCTCACCGATAAACGGATTTGCAAACATAAGAAGCAACGCTACTACAAACGCATAAATACCGGTAGACTCTGCAATAGCACAACCGATAAACATCGTTCTTGTACAGTCGCCCGAAGCCTCAGGCTGTCTTGCCATAGACTCAATCGCCTTTCCTACCGCAAATCCTTCACCTATACCAGGTCCGATACCCGCTATCATAGCAAGTCCTGCACCTATTGCCGACGCACCCATTACTATTGCTTTTGCCAAAAGATTCATATCCATATTTTTATCCTCCAATCAATAATATCCTCAATAAATATATTAAACAGAACCTATCTGCCAATACCTTTTTAGAGCAAATCAACAAAAGGATTTGCAAACATTAAAAGAAGTGCTACTATAAGCGAAAATACACCCATACTTTCACTTATTGCCGCTCCTATAAACATCGTTCTTAAACAGTCACCGGAGCTTTCCGGAAACCTTGTACAAGCGTCAACAGCACTTCCCACAGCATAGCTGACACCTATTCCGGGACCGATCCCTGCTATCATAGCCGCACCGGCGCCGATCGCCGAGCAAGCATAAATCAAACTCTCAGCTGTCATAATGTCCTCCTGAAATGTCGTAAACTTTTCTAATCCTGTGCAACATTGACCATTGTAAGCGTTGCAAAAATATAAGCCTGTATACAACCTGCGAACAGGTCAAAATAAACACTAAGCACCGCCGGTATTCCGACCTGAAGCACATTTATAGAAAACGGACCTATTGCAAAGCTTAAATGTAGTGCTGATGATGCGGCAGCAAGCGCCATATATATTATTCCGGTAATTACCATTCCTCCGGCTATATTTCCGAAAAGACGGAATGCCATAGATACCGGCGTCGCTACCTCGCTTATTATGTTTATCGGTGTAATGACCGGAACAGGCTGAGTATATGACTTAAAGTAACCTAAAAATCCGTTTGACCTGAACTTTTCATAGGTTATCAGCACGAATGTCATAACACCCCATGTGAGCGTAGTATTTACATCTGCCGTCATTGAGCGAAGGCCCAAAAGGCTAATAAGACTTCCTAAAGCAGCATAGCTTATTAGCATTGCGATATACGGAGCGTACTTCATATATTTAGCGCCCATATTCTGTCTTACAAGGTTATTTACAGAGCTTACCAGATACTCGGCAATAACCTGCCGTTTAGTTTCAGGCGATCTCTTAAGATTCCTTGTCAGAAAAATGCACAATGCAAATATAAGCACAATGATTATCCATCCGACAACGACCGTCTCGGTTATCTTCCAGTTTATCCCCGGGATAGTAAATACTATCTTCGGTCCGTGTATATCAAGAGCCGCCGTGCTTATCTGCTGAATCGGCATCGTTCTTCACTCCCTTATTCAAAAGATTGTCTATCGTCATAGCAATTCGCGGATAAAACTGAGGAATAAGCACACCAAACGGGTTTATTCCCAAAAATTTATATCCTAATACGCATATTAAAACAAGTGAAATATATCTTAAAATGTAGCTTCCGACCACGATCCTTTTAGCGTGAAGCTTATTTATTATCACGCCGTAATACATACAGTCCGCCATAAAAAAGTTTGAAGCTAACATAAATAAAAAGCCAAGCAAAAGCCCTGCGATCATTTTAAAGTCAATGCTTCGACTTATCAAAGCGGTAATGATATATGTTATTATAAGCATGACCGACATTTTAGGCAAAAGCTTTTTAATAAACGGTCTGAGCGGATTATCCTTAAATCTTGACATTTTTCACTCTCCCGCCCGGCATAGTAAGAAATTTTAATTTTTCAATACACTTCCTATCAAATCACAATATATATATTACCATATTTTTTTATTTTTTTCAAGAAAAAATAAGTATTATGTATACACTTTGTAAAAAAGACACTTATTTTATTTTTCGTACCGGCTTTTTTTTGTTATCCTTTACAATTACACCGATAAATTCTTGACATTTACAATTATTTGTAGTATAATAATTCAGTAACTTATGCCGCTGTGGTGGAATAGGCAGACACAAGGGACTTAAAATCCCTCGGACTAATAATCCGTACCGGTTCAAGTCCGGTTAGCGGCACCAGACACCAGCATGACGCCGGACTCGTTTTTCACGGGTCCGGCGTTATTTTATTTGTATAAAAACCTACTATGCTTTACACTGTTAAAAGTAATTGCATTTATTTTTTATTTATGTTATACTGTTTACAGACGATTTTAACGGAATGTATTGTTACTATGAAAGGCAATCATTGGATTATGGACTATAAAATAGAAATTTCTCAGAGGGGAAGATTTATTTCTGTCCCCTGTAAAGCGATAGATAACATAATAAAAACAACAAGCGGTGAATTTTATAAGATCTTGCTTTATATTTTAAGCGCCGAAAACGACAATATATCCACACAACAGATCTCTGTTCAAACGGGAGTGGACCCCGACACTGTCGATAACGCAGTGTTATTCTGGAAAAACGCCGGAATAATCTCAATAAGCGCCTCGGTAAATGAACCGAGCATTGGAGCACTTGATAAGATAAGTCCTTATGCGGATAATTCGGAGGCGGAGTCTCATACCAAATATTCTTCAAAGGAAATAGCTGATATTATAAACTCTAATCTTAGCGTAAAGCTTATGTTTGATCAGCTTGAGCTTGCACTGGGAAGAGAGCTTCGATACTCTGAAAGGTGCGGTTACTTAAATCTTTATGAATATTACGGATTTGAGGTTCAGTCTATTATAATCCTGGCTATGTACTGTATCAGCATAGGCAAGGGTTCAATGAAATATGTCGAGAGCGTTGCAAAGACTCTTTTTCAAAACGGAATGACCTCTTACAAGGATATTGAAGCTGAGCTTCAGAAAATGGCTTACGCTTATACATATGAATCAAAGGTCAAACGGCTTATAGGAATTAGCTCTAATCTATCATCAAAACAGTCTCAGATCGTCAAGGGTTGGTCTGACAAAAGTTTTAGCGATGAGCTTATTTTAAAGGCATATGATATAACACTCGATAATCTCGGCAAATTCAGCTTTCCGTATATGAATAAGATCCTTGATAACTGGGACAAATCGGGGGTAAAAACTCCTGGAGACATTGAAAAACTTGACAGCAAACCAAAAAAAGAAAAAAGCAAAAGGGAAACTTCATATGACATTGATGATTATGAAAGGTTTTCGATAAACTTTTTATCAGACAGTAAGGAGGGTAAGAATTGACAGAAGCATATAAAGCGGCTAAGGAAGAGCTTGAACAAAGGAGAAAATCCGCTGATAAAGAATGTGAACAAAGGCATCTTGAAATTTCCACAAAATTCCCTGAAATTTCTTATCTTGAAAGAAATATACTTAACACAAGCATTGAAATATCAAAAGCTATCTGTTCTCATAAGTCAAATATTTCGGAGCTTATCGACAGACTTAAAAACGAAAATCTGTCCTCACAGCACAGGATAGAAACTATGCTTATGGGACTTGGGTATCCGGCTGACTATTTAAAGCCCCAGTACACCTGTAAAAACTGTAATGACACCGGGTTTGTTTTAGGTAAGCGCTGCTCGTGCTTTGACAGGCTTATTAACAAATACTCAATACTTGAGATGTCAAAAAACTGTAAGATTAAGCTTTCCGATTTTTCAGATTTCAAGGCTGAATATTACCCTAACACACCCGACTCAAACGGAATAATTCCACAGGAAAAGATGAGGCGTCTGAAAGATTATTGCAAGCAGTATGCCGATAATTTTTCACTTTCATCACCGAGCTTGTTTATGCTTGGAAAAACCGGACTCGGAAAAACATTTATTTCCTCGTGTATAGCAAAAGAGCTTATTCTTTCCGGAAAAAATGTTGCTTTTGATTCTGCACAGAATTTTTTGATTAAAATTCAAAACGAACAGTTCGGAAGAGAATCAGGAAACACCGTTGAAGTTTTAAACGATGCCGATCTCGTTATATTGGATGATCTTGGAAGTGAGTTTAACTCCCCTGTTTTTCAATCGGCATTGTACAGTATAATAAACAACAGAATAAATCTTGAAAAGCCGATAATAGTTTCAACAAATCTTTCTCTCTCCGAACTGAAGGAAAAATATGACGACAGAATAATTTCCAGACTTTTATCTTTTGAACCTCTAAGATTTTTCGGTGTAGATATTAGACAGGTTATGCTAAAGCTTAAAAACAGATAAAGCTGTCGTTTTTAAGAGTTATCATCAAAAACGAGTATTTATTATTGTTTTAGGGAATAATTTTTTAAGAGGTGATAAAAATGGCGGTGAGATTTAACGAGGATGAAGAGCTTGTTAAAAAAATCAAAGAAGGACTAAAGCTAAAGGGCGGTTACTGTCCGTGCAGGCTTGAAAAAAGCGATGATAACAAGTGTATCTGCAAAGAGTTCAGAGAGCAGATCGCCGACCCGAACTTTGAAGGATACTGCCATTGCAGACTGTATTATAAATCAAAGGAGGATTAAAAAATGCCACTGATAACTGTAACAGCGGAAAATTTTGAATCGCTTTTAAGCGGAGATAAAACACTGCTTCTAGATTTCTGGGCAACTTGGTGCGGACCTTGCAGAATGCTTTCTCCGATAGTTGACGAGGTCGCTGGTGAAAACTCCGAAATAACTGTCGGAAAGGTCAATGTTGATGAACAAATGCAGCTTGCGGGACGGTTTGGAGTCGAAAGCATTCCCACTCTTGTGGTGTTGAAAAACGGTGAGGAAAAGAACAGGTCAGTAGGACTTGTTTCAAAATCAGAAATACTTGAATTGATCAAGTAAAACTATCCGGCGGTAATAAAGCTTTACCGCCGGATTTAATTTCCAATTTATTTCCTAAGTCCTTTGTTCAGCTGTGCTTTTAACACCGCTCAGATACCGCTTTGACGGTCTTATTATAAGCGTTATTATAAGTATAGCAACAGCCGTTGCTCCAAGGCTTATCGGATAGACCTGCATAATAGTTGAAAACGAAGGATCGGCATTAAACACCATAAACACCCACAAAAGCCTTACTCCACAAATTCCGATAACAGAACACAGTGCCGGAATAAACGACACTCCAAATCCCCTAAGATAGCCTGACAGGGTCTCCTGCGCAAAGCTGAATATGTAGGCAAAAAATATGTAGCAAAGCCTTATAAATCCTACCTCTATAACTTCAGCGTCACTGTTGAAAATTCCAAGAAGCGTTTTTCCAAGCGCTAAAATTATAAGACAGCATAAACAGGTCGCAGCGGCACACTGAATAAGACAAAGCTTTAAAGATTTTTTACACCTTTCGGCATTTCCTGCGCCGTAATTCTGACCCACAAAAGTCGTACAGGTCTGTCCGTAGGAATTCATTACATAGTAAGCGAATATCTCAAGATTAAAAGCAGCAGACGATGCCGCCATAACGGTTGTGCCAAGGCTGTTTACAGCAGACTGTATCACTATGTTCGCAAACGAAAAGATCATTCCCTGAATACCTGCCGGGATTCCGATTTTTAATATCTTTAAAAGTATACGCCTGTCGATCCTTAGCTTTTTGAGCTTTACGCCTATTACCAAATCAGTCTTAAGAAGCGAAACAAACAGTATCACCGAGCTTATCACATTAGAGATAACCGTAGCCGTTGCGACACCGTCTACGGACATATTTAACACAACTACAAAGAACAGATTAAGTAAAACATTTGTAACTCCGGAAATACAAAGTGCGATAAGAGGGGTTTTTGTATTTCCGCAGCTTCTGAATATAGCCGATTCAAAATTATAAAGCAAAATAAACGGCATACCCAAAAGATAGATTCTCAGATATTTTTCAGCGAGTGAAAAGACTTCTCTTGGCACACCCAGAACACTTATTACGCCTGAAGCAGCAAGCTCGCCGATCGTCATCATAATAAGTCCGCCTATAAGCGCTACTATTATTGATGAGTGTACCGCTCTTGAGACAGTTTTTTTGTCCTTCTGACCAATAGATTTTGCAATTATTACATTACTTCCCAAAGAGATGCCGACAAAAAGGTTTACCAGCAATCCAATTATAGGGCTGTTACTTCCGACTGCCGCCATTGCCGCCTTTCCCGAAAACTGTCCGACTACGGCAATATCCGCAGCATTAAAAAGCTGCTGCAATATTCCCGTACAGGCAAGCGGAACAGTGCATTTTAATATTTTATCTCCGAGCGTTCCGCTTGTCATATCCATCTGTTTACTCATAAATTCACCCATTCATAGTTAATATCAGTTTGTCTGTCAAGACAAGTAAGTATTTGTTAAACTTTGTCACATACTTTATTATAGCACAAAATCTGATTTTTGCAATCAGACAAAACATTCAATACGACATTATACAAGGGGGGCGGCTTAGTGCCGTCCCCTTTTTTTCAGCGCCATATTAACCTTAAATAAAAACGACCTGTTTAACTTTATTTAATCTTAAAAAAGAAGCTATGAAGCTCTGCAAAGGATCTCTTCAGTACATTTTCATCCGTACATTCACTAATATAAAACCTGTTGTTTTGAAAGCCGGAATACTGAAACAACAGATCCTGACAAGCTAAGGTTTCAAACAACCTGTTTTTCTCATAAGCGTTAGTGTACACCTTACCCTCGTATACATTTCTCATATACGGAACAGTGGTAAACATTCTGAAATCCACCCTGTTGTCCAAAGCCGCAAGAAGCATTGGAAATGTTCCATTACAGCCCGACTCTATTACCATTATTCTTTCGGTCTTTATTGTATTCAAAAGATTTTTGAGCACAGATGTAACTGTGTCATATTCTCTTAAAGCATTGATGATATTATGGCTGCAAAAACTTTTAAAGCTTAAAAAATCGTTACAGCCGTTTTCAAGCGCATCAAAAAATACAGCTCTTACTATATCGTCCATATCCTTGACCGGTGATATATTGTTTAAAAATTTTCGTCCGATAAGCCACGGGAATATATTTGATCTTCCCTTTCTCTTAAAAAAGAAATACGGTAATAAAGTGTCTCGTAAAAGAAAAACATAAGCTGTATTATTGTCATATCCTATCCACTTGCAATAATCAGCAATGTCGTCAAAAAAAGAATTTTCTATTCTCTCACGGCTTGTCTCTCCACGATTTTCAATTACTGACAAATACCTGTTTAGCTCATACACAGTATCGCCATAGTTAGTTTCAAAGTTCGGCCTTGATAAAACAGCAAACGGTTTTTCATTATGTGATGAAATAATATTTTTTAGTCTGGTGACTCCTTTAAAATCTTCTTCAAGCTTTTGATTCAAATAGGTATATCCTTCATCCAGAAGATCATCCAGTATTTTTAACAGCTGTTTTGCCTCATATATTTCATTTTCTGACAAATCATCATTTTCATAATGCTCTATTTTATTCTTGTAATAATTCAAGCTAAACGAAATAAAGCTCATAGTATATCTCCTTGATTATTTGTGATTTGTTTGATTAGTATCACGCACTCAACGGTATTACCCCTTTCCCACAAAACCTTCCTTACTTCCTTGCCGTCAATATAAATCGGGAAATTAAACTCTATCGACTTCAACGGCATTTCTGATTCCCCATTCGGGTATATCTGGATTTCTTTAATGAGGTAAGTGATAAGGCTTTTTTTCTCCTCGTCACTCATTATAGCATATAGCTTTCCAAAATTCTGCATGATTTTATAAACATTCTCCAGAGTGATGGCTTCCATTTCAATGGAGCTTCTACGCAGCTTCGCATCTTCAATACGCTCCTCTAATTCCACCATCGTGTCATACATGGCATCAAGCCTTAATGTCATATCGTGGATTTTTCTTTCACGGAATTTGGCATCGACAGGAAGATTGTCAATCTCATTTTCCAGACGAGCCTTGTTCAAGTCCACTTCCTTCAGCTTGGCTTCATAATTGGCAAGCTCCTTATCCACCGTGCTTGTGTCTGTCTGAACGCCTATCCGCCGTTCAATCTCTTTTGCAAAATATGCATCGCTTACCAATTCTTTTACGGCTTCGACTACAAGCGGCTCAATGTCTATTTTCCTCAAGGACGCTTTATAATCGCAATGATGACCTCGCTCCTGCTTGTTCCTTCCGCATATATAATAGTAGACTTCCTTGTATGTGCCGTCCTTATTTGTCCATGCGTGTTTATTCGTGTACATCGAGCTTCCGCAAACGGGACATTTCAATATGCCTGTCAAAAGATGTGACCTGTCTTTGCCTACCTTTGACGGCTGCTTAATTCCTGTTGCTTTCCGCTTTGCATGAACTTTTTGCCAGAGTTCCTCGCTGACAATTCCCTCATGCTGCCCGTCCTCCAAAATATAATCATCGGTATGAACCTGTTTATATTCGTTTTTTGTTCCCTTAACCTTTTCCCGTGTTCTCCTGCCATAAGCGATTTTCCCGCAGTACACAGGATTGTCTAATATCTGCCGTATTAAATGGCTGCTCCATGTTTCTAATTTACCATTCTGACGGGGTATTTTCTTTATCCCTTGCAGATTAAGGTATTTTGCAACTCCACCAAGCCCTATATCTGAATTTCCAAACTTATCAAATATAATTCGGATTGCTTCAGCTTCGGTTTCTTCTATTAAAAGCTGATTATCCTTCAGATAATATCCATACGGGGCAAAGCCGCCATTCCATCCGCCCTGCCTTGCTTTCTCCCTGCGTCCGTTCATGGTCTGTTCTATGATATTTTCCCTCTCAATTTCCGCAACGGCAGAGAGAACAGATATTAAAAGTTTCCCGCTTGTCTGGGATGAGTCAATGCCTTCCTCAATGCAGATAAGATTTATCCCATAGGACTGAACAAACTCCAATGAATTTAAGATGTCCGCTGCATTTCTTCCAAAACGGGAAAGTTTGTAGACCAGAATATAGTCTATCTCCAATCCGTTTTTTATGTCGGAAAGCATTTTCTTAAATGCAGGTCGCCCCTCGATTGATTTTCCCGACTTTCCCGCATCTTCATAGACGCCGACAATTTCCATTTCCTCACGGTCTGCAAAACGCCTTAAACTGTTTTTCTGCCCTTCAAGGCTGTATCCGTCAACCTGCATCTCGGTACTCACTCTCGGATACAGGACACATTTCTTTCCTTCTCGATTCATTCTACCACCTCCGATAATTTTGGAAAATGTGATATGTAAGGTTGCGTAGACCTACGCAACGCTATCCAGTTCCTGCAAAACAAATCTTCCGTATTTCTCAACCACCTGCACCATAGCCTTGATAAAGACATCAAAATTCTTCGCTTCATCAACCATGCTCTCGTGCGGCTGTTCTGCTTCTGGGGATGTTTTAACATTTTCCATCTGGCTACCTCCGCAAAATAAAGCGGCTGTATACCCTAAATTATAGAGATACAGCCGCAGTCTGACCAATGTGCAAATCCCTCTGTTTTGGCTACTTTGCACATTTCTTTTCAAGTCTGTTATTGAGTGAAACGCTAATGGCAAGAGCCTTGTCAACTCTTGCCATTATGTTATCGGGCATCATTCCCATATACTGTTTTAACCGCTGCTTATCAATCGTCCGTATCTGTTCAAGCAGGATAATTGAGTCCTTATCAAGTCCCTCAAAATCCTTTACTGAGGTATGTGTTGGTAATTTTGCTTTTGTGTGTACTCGGCTCGTAATCGCTGCAATGATAACTGTCGGGCTGTGTCTGTTTCCTGTATCGTTGGAGATAATAAGCACAGGTCTTGTTCCGCCCTGCTCCGAACCGACAACGGGATTAAGTTCTGCGTAGAAAACATCTCCACGCCTGATTATTCTTTCCATAGTGTTTGACCTCCTATCTGGAATAAGGCAGACCTAACCTGCCTATGTAACAGCCAGATATAAGGAAGTATTTAAGGTCGGGAGAGCATAAAACAACGCTCTGTTTCCATAGACCGCCTTGTATCTGGCATTATGATAGGAGCATCTCTATTTGTCCTCGACACCCCGAAATGCAAATGCGTCATAAACGCAGGGAAGTCGCCAAACGGTCAGCAGCGAACTGACGCCACGGGAGTTCCACCCCAACTGTCGGTCTGACAGAGCCGCCCTCATTGCCTGCGACGGATTGAGTACCGTTCGGGCTGTGACTGGACGGGAGTACCATTGTTCTCTTTGTGGGTCATGGCGAAATCGGGAGCTACCCGATATTTTGAGTCGGTATTTATCCGCTCACCACCTTTCATCGCTTTCTGCTTGTCGGCAGGTCATGGCGTACCGCTGCACACGCTTATGCTCATCACAATCACAAAGAGGAAGTATTTGACGAATGACTATTCGGCTGTCAAGGAACAATCCCGTTTTCGCCACACAAAGGAAAACAGGGCAAGAGGATTTGTCCTCTCACCCTGTAGCCCGTGGGGAAGCCTGATTTTCCCCTCTACTTAGAAAACTTTTTTATTTTTTCTCTGAGCCTGTCCATTCGCCTGTAAACAGCTTTCTCGGTAATGCCCAAACGCAGAGCGACCTCATGAACGGAATATCCCTGCACCTTCATCAAGGCAATCCGTAAAGTAAGCCTGTCCACCTTAATCAGAATTTGGTAGAGCTGCTGATTTTCGATGCTGTCCAGAAAATCCTCAACCGTCTTTACTTCGGGCGGTGTCGTATCCTCTGCAACTTCATCAAGGTATGTACCCGATTCCTGCACACGCTGATAGTACCGCCTGTCGGAATTAAAAATCGCCCAATCATGAACACGGAGCTTTTCGATGGTGTCCTCGCTGACCCCCAAACTCCGCAACTGCTTTTCCTCGGCTGCTTTCCAGAGCTGCCATTTCTTTTCTTCTTTGGCTTTGTTGTAAGCCATACCGTGTACCTCCAATCTGAAAATTTTTGAGAAATTTCCAGATTGGCAGGCGGTGAACGGCAGCCAACGCTGCAAATTGGCTTTTTACAGCGTTCTGCAAAAAGCGACACAAAAAAATCCGCAAAGGCTGTCACACCTAAGCGGATATAAGATAAATTGCTTCTATTATGTAGAGATTTGACACCTACTTTTGGGGTATAAGAGTGCCACGCATATACAAGGATTTTTTTAACAGGTTATCCTCATTTCTGCGTGATACTATGTAGATAGCTGCTGCTTCTGATAAGCAGCGGTGTAGCCGTTTTCGACCAACACATAAAAACACCCCTCCAAACTCAAAACGGGGTTTGGAGAGGTGCGCCTGCCATTTGTTTAGGCGTGACAATACCGCCCACCAAAACTCCGTTTTTTTTATTCGGTGGGCTTGTACTGCCTATGGTATATAAAGAACGGAGCCGACAAACTGTGATTGCTCACAAGTTCATCGGCTCTGCGTCTGTGCGTCTGGCTCTGTGATGACTGTTATTTGCAAATTCTTTGCTTCAATCAAACTTTCCTGCTTGCATTTTGGACAGTAAAGGGGATAATTCTTCAAAACAGTATCTTCTCGTATTCTATCACGAGTTTTACTCCCGCAAACAGGACACCGTATCCAATCTGTTTGCTTCAATTTACCACCTTCCTTTATAAATAGTTATAGCCTTTGCGATACCTAAATATCAGATATATTGTCAGCATAAAGGTAAGCAGTTCTGCAATGGGAATGGCTAACCATACGCCTGTTACCTCCAAAAATCTCGGTAAAACCAAAAGGAAAATCAAAATAAACCCAAATGTCCGTAAGAAAGAAATCGTTGCGGAAACTTTACCATTTGATAATGCCGTAAATAAAGCAGAAGCGAAAATGTTGCAGCCAGAGAACAGAAACCCAAATGAAAAGATAGAAAATCCATTCTTGGTAATTTCAAAAACATTCTTATTGTTTTCAGCAAATATCTTAGCAATGCTTTCTCCTGCAAAAAAGGAAAGCAGAAATACGAAAACAGAAATCACAAATATAAAGCAGAAACAAATACGGACTACTTTCTTTAGTTGTTTTACATTCTCGCTTCCATAGTTATAGCTTATAATGGGGGCTACTCCCATAGAAAATCCGATATAAAGAGTCGTCAACAGGAACTGTGAATATATGATAACCGTAATCGCTGCCACACCGTCCTCGCCCAATAGCTTCATCATTGTCGCATTGAACAGAAATGTAGTAACGGCAGTTGACAACTGGCTGACCATTTCGGATGCACCGTTTGAACAACTCTTTAACAAAACAGAGGCATCCATTTGGGGCTTGCAAAAATGGAGTTCACTCCTGCCAGTCAGAAAAAATATTGTACCGATAACTGTTGGTATCATATATCCGATACCTGTACCAAGAGCGGCTCCCTTTATTCCCATGTGTAGTAAAACAATAAAAATATAATCAAAAGCAATATTGGCAAGCCCCGCCAGAATGGAAAGTATCAATCCCAAAGTAGGTTTTCCTGCAGTCACAAATAGATTTTGATACAGCACCTGCATGATATTACCAATGACAAAAATAAGCTGTATAGCCAGATAGTCCTTGCAATATGGGAATAGAATTTCACTTGCGCCCAATCCCCAGATAATTTTATCAAGAAATAACAGCCCGATTATAGTAATAACCAAACCTGTAATGCCCCCTGTAATAATGATGAGCGTAAAATTACTTCGGGCTTCTTCTATATTTCCACTTCCCATTTTTTTTGCAACAATCGCACTTCCGCCTGTTGCAAGCATCGTCCCTAATCCAACAATGATGTTAATAACAGGACAGACGATATTGATAGAGGATAAAGCGTTTGTGTCAACAAAACGGGCTACAAAAATAGTATCAATTATGGTATAGAGTCCCATAAAAACCATCATAACCATACTTGGGAATGCAAATTTGATAAGTGATAGAGTATGGAACTCTTTTGCCAGTGGATTTCTTTGTACTTCAAGCATTATGTGTGTCCTCCTTGTTTTTCGGAAGAAGCACGAAACGCTGTGTTGGATACCCATATTCTACAAGCAGTTCCCTTTCAGCAAAACCAAGACGGCAATATTCTTCACGGTATCCTGTATCAGCCTTATCACCTGCACGGTATGTAGTCAAACTGATTTCTTTTCCATAGAGCAGTTCGTCAACCAGCTTATCAAGAAACAGCTTGGTAATTCCAAGATTTCGATATTGTGGGTGTACAGCAAAAAAATCTATGCTCCCTGTGTCGGCTGAAAATCCCATAATACCGATTGCCATGCCCTCGTCCCGCAAAATCAAAGCTTTTTTGTCAGCAATATATTGATGCAGATTTTCAATATATTCTGTTTTATTCAAGCAAGGGTAGCCATCAATCGTTAGGCTTACCAACTCCATCCAATCGTCAATATCCGCAGATGTGGCAAAGTGTATATCATCTTTCGTAAAGTCCATTGTCACAAGCTCCTCCTTCAAATAGATTTCCAGTTGCAGCGGGTAAAATGCCTCCGCTTCCCGAAATTGGGCAGGAGTAGTCTTATACATTGCTTTGAAAATACCCGTAAACGCCTGTTGGCTTTCATATCCGCTGATGAGGGCAATTTCAATAATCGGTTTTTGTGAAAACACCAAAAGTTTTGCTGCTTCGGTAAGTTGCCGTCTTTGTGCATAATCATGAATAGTCAAGCCGACTGTTTTGGTAAAAACCCGATGCAGGTGGAATTTAGAATAGTGTAATGCAGCCGCTACTATATCTAATTCCAACTTATCATTCAGATTATCTTCAATGTATCGAATAGCTTGCGAAACAATGCGTACTGTCTGACCTTGCATTAAGCTCCCTCCTTTCCAATGAGATATGATAACACAAAAAAATTTCTATCTTTTCATCATTCTTGCTATTTTTTGAAACTGACGGCTATTTCTTAACATGGCAAGAAAAGATAAATATATAGTTTGCCTTCTTTATATTCTGCCGTTATCGTTCCATTCATTTGTTCAATCAGTATTCTGGCTATCGACAAGCCAAGTCCCGTCGATTTTCTTGCATTTTCAAGCGTATAAAAACGGTCAAAAAGTCTTTCAACCTGTACTTCGGTCATTTCTGACGCTGTATTTGAGAATGTAATATTACCATCATTGTCCATAATAATATCCAAATTTCCATCACTATACTTTATCGCATTATTCAAAAGATTAGAAAAGATACGTGTCAATGATGCTTGGTCAAGGTTTCTTATTATTCTTTTTTGAGTTATTTTGATATTTGGAGTTATATTTTTTTCCTGCAAAGCCGCATAAAAGCCTAAAATGCTTTCCTCCAAAATTCGATTTACCGCTACAGGCTGCACTTTTCTTTCACAATCTGGAGATGTAATAACAGAATAACGGAATAGTTCTTCTGTAAGCTGACTTAATGCTTCTGTACGATTTCTTATAATCTCAATATACCGCTCCGATTTTTTATTCTGCTCAGTTTTATCGAGTAGGTCTAAATAACTGCTAATAGCTGTAAGCGGTGTGCGTAAATCATGAGAAATATTCGTAATTGCATTTTTCAATTCTATGTCGCCTTGCTGAAAGTGTAGCCGCCTTTTGCGTAATTCTTTAAGTTGAAGATTTATATTGTTAGCAAGGTAGCACATTATTTTATCTTCGGTAGATATTGAAATTAGAGTATTAGTATCGCTCATTAACTTTTCTGAAAGCTCCGTACAAATTTCTTTTGCGGCTTTACGCATGACAAAGATTTTTATTCCAAGCACAATAACAGAAATTAGTAAAATTATGCAGAGCAAAACAAGCCAAATCACGATACCACCTCCTTTACTTCATATCCTTTTTGCTAAAAATCAGAACACCGCATATCACTGTTATTACAGCGAAGAGTGCTGAATATACTGGCAATCTAAATGGGTGGAAAACCGTATTACTTGTGATTTGTAAACATTGTCCCATAGGCATAAAATCATATAAAAATTCTAATGCAGACTGAGAAACCATATCGCCTGATAAAAAAGAAAACACATCAGATATGGATTCTCCATTATAAAAACTGAACACCAATCTCCGAGTTACGCCTGCTATCATGTAACTCACAAGGAAAGTAATAATAGAGATTACTGTTGATATTGTTTTATTATGGATTAGCATTGCAACCATTGTAAAAAAGCCCGCAAACGCAATCAACATCATTATTCCGCTTAAGTAATGTAAAAGAAACAACATTGGATTTATCATATGCCATCCAAACATTCCAATTCCCAAAAGGATTACAATTACACTTGAAATAAGAGTAATAAAAATATTTACCAAGCATACAGTCATAAAATTAGCCAAGTAGACATTTTTTCTTGTGTGTCCCACAATAAGCCTGTTCCTCATCGTTCCATCACTGTATTCTGTTCCGATAAAAATACTGCTGAAAATAGGACAGAAGAAACTAATAATGGAGAGCGGGGACAGCAGGTAATAGTTTATTTGTACGATAGAGTTTCCAACATATGAAGCTTTTTCAATATAATTCATAATTAGCAGGAATACGCTATATCCTATGGTTACAAGCAACCCAATCCAAAAGAATTTGCTTTTTTGCAGCCGTATTCTATTTGCAGATAATAATTTAAGCATTACCGACACCTCCCACAAGATTGATATAGTAATTTTCAAGGTTTTCGTCACGCTCCTGCATAGACATAACCTCACAATTTTCAGCAGAAAGCTTTGATACCAATTCTGTAATACTTATTTCTCCGAAAACATCTGCTTCGGAATCAGACAGAATAGTGTACTCAATTCCGATTTCATCTAATACTTTGCTTAGTGCTTTTACATCTGATACAACCAAGTGAACACATTTGCGGCAGGCAGCTTCCAGTTCTGAAGCACTAATTTCTTTGACCATTTGCCCATTATCAATAAAACCAAAATATGTTGCTAATCGAGATAATTCGTCAAGAATATGGCTTGAAATCAGCACGGTGATTCCATATTCCCGATTAAGTTTTAGGATTATTTCTCGTATTTCTACAATGCCCTGTGGGTCTAATCCGTTGATAGGCTCATCTAAAACAAGAAAATCTGGGTCGCCAACAATAGCAACCGCAATCCCTAATCTTTGACGCATACCAAGAGAAAAGTCCTTTGCTTTTTTCTTACCCGTGTTTTCAAGACCGACCATCTTCAAAACATCTGGTATTCCCTCAAAAGACGGCAATCCAAGAACACGATATTGTACCTTTAAATTATCCTCTGCTGTCATATCCAAATAGATGGACGGTGTTTCTACAACAGCACCAACGCGGCGGCGAGCCTTTGTTATCTCTTTTTGCTTATTACTGATTCCATAAATGGAATATTCGCCGCTTGAAGGTTTCTGTAGCCCGCAAATTAGACGAATAAGAGTTGTTTTACCTGCACCGTTCTTTCCGACAAAGCCGTAGATTGAGCCTTTCGGAACACTCATAGTAAGTCCATTTAATGCTTTGTAGTGACCATAGTTCTTCTTCAAAGAATTTGTTTTGAGAACATATTCCATAGTCTGACCTCCTTTTCTTCGGTGCTTTTACTCTACCGCAAAATCGTTGAGAAAGCCGTTATACAAATGTTGAGATTTTGTTGAGAATTTAATCCTTTTTCATTCTAAATCCAATTCCCCACACTGTTTCTATATACTCTTTACCGTTCATCTCATATAACTTTGCCCGCAGATGGCTTATATGGGTTCTTAATGAGCTTTCTGTACAGTCTGGCGTATCCTCTCCAATAAGGTCAAGAAGCCTGGATTTTGATACTATCTGTGTTTGGTTTTGAATTAGCAATTTCAAAATGGCGTATTCTGTTCTCGTAAGACCAGTTTTTTCAGTCCCGATTTTGACTTCGTGCGTATCGGTATAAAGCTCTATATCTTCAAAAGACAGAACTCTTGACTTCCCACATGATTCATAAGTGCGAAGATGTACTGTAATACGAGCCAATAATTCATTCATGTAAAAAGGCTTGGTCACATAATCTACTGCACCGTCCAGTAAAAGCTCGACCTTGTTATTTATATCTGCTTTCGCACTTATAACGATAACAGGGATTCCTTTGATATGCGAAAGAACTTCCTCGCCGCTTAATCCCGGCAACATCAAGTCAAGCAAAACAAGGTCGGGTCTTGCTTGCGACAAAACAAATATGGCTTCCGTTCCAGAATATGCACGGGAAACACGAAACCCTTCATTCGTAAGTGTTTCTTCAAGTGCGTTTCCAATATGTAAGTCATCATCAATTATTAATATGTTTTTCAAGTGATACATCTCCCTTCTCTTGGCTCTTAAATCGTGCATCAGCAGGCTTTTTCGCACCTTTAGGGATAAGCCAAACTCGATTTACATTCAAAACGCCATCAATACGGTTTTCCTTGCAGAGCCGTTGTACCCACCGAAGTGACACATTCCATTTTTCTGCGGCTTCCTGTGCTGTCATATATTCAAACATATTTGACCTCCAAATTCGTACTGTAATATAGTATAGCCGTTTGAACGAACCGTATCAAGTGTGCAAATGTGAATTTTCGCTGCCACAACATAGAGATTAAATCTCTTATTACGAGAGATTTCAGACCGTTCAACCAGAAGTCATATCTCTGTAAAATATAAGAGTAGGATTTTCAGAGAGCAGGTGGTAGCTTATGGATAAAAGGAACAACGATTTTGCCTTTGATTTCAAGCCGATAGGACAGGCAATCAAAGCCGCCCGAAAAGCGCAGGGCATGACCAGAGAGCAGCTTGCCCGTATCATTGATTATGACCCCAGACACCTCCAAGCCATCGAAAACGAAGGGCAGTATCCGAGCTTGGAGCTGTTCATTCAGCTTGTCACGATGTTTGGCGTGTCGGTGGACGAATACATACATACGGACAAAAAGGCGGAGAAAAGCTCCGTCCGCAGGCGTGTGGACGCTTCCCTTGACCAATTAAGCGATAAAGAGCTGTCCGTCATCGAAGCAACCGTAAATGGGCTATGTAAGGCAAAAGAGCCAGAGGAATAAACCTCTGGTTTTTCTTTTGCCCTTTTCTAATATGCGACTACGCCGTAACCATAGATTGAACTGCTCCCGATAGGATAGCTCTGCTGTTTGCAGGCATCCCCAGAGTTACCCTCCACGGTGTAAACCGTTCCATTCTCACATTTCTCCACGATTCCCACATGGTCGATAGAGCCGTCATTCCCCCAATCAAAAAAGATAATGTCGCCGGTCTGCGGCTCATAATTTCTATCCTGCCATTGCCCTTTGCCTTTGAACCAGTTTACGCCGTCCGAACATAGGGAGAATTTCGGGATGATACCGCTTTCCAGATAGCCGCATTGGTCGGCACACCACGATACGAAGCAGGCACACCATTCCACACGCCCGTCAAATCCGTACCAGCTCCAGTAGGGCTGACCGCCCTCATTGCCGAGCTGCGTCAGGGCAACCTCCACGATTGCCTGATTGCCGCCGCTTGTAAATGCCCGTCCGTATGGATAGTACCGAAGCACATGGGCGGGATACTGCGTGTCGCCGTATTTTTCCCAACCTAACCGCTGTGCCTGCATGGTGGAGAACTCCACCGCATTGGCATAGGAATAGCCGCCGTAGTTGCTCTTTGCCCAAGAGATATAGCCATTCCCGAAGTTATAGCCCTGTAAGGCGAGCTTGATATGCTCCATGTCAATGGGGTTTTCCACCTCAGCGGAGATAAGAGCCGCCTTTAACTCCTGTACGCCGCACTGGATAGAATACTCTGGGTCTTTAATCCCGTTCGGCTCATGGGGATACCTTGTGTTAAAGCTGCCCTCCGCCGCCTGCATGGGGTCAAGCCCACGCCCGCCGCTTTCCTGCATCATCACCGCCTTGATAAGCTCCACATATTCGGGGATGCCGTACTGCTTCGCATACTTCTGTATCAAAGGCTCGTAGGCTTCCACCTCCGCACTGACAGGGGTATAGGAAGTGCTGTCGCTGCCGCCGCCAAATAATGCTACGGCACACCCAAGCAAAACGACAATCAGAATAATCACGACAGCAATCCAGCCGCCTGCAATAAGGGCAGAAATCAATGCCTTTGTGCCTGCAATAATCGCCCTGACTGCGGCAATGGTGGCTCTGACTGTGGCTTTCGTTGCTTCGGCTGTCGCCTTTGCGGTGGCTTTCGCCGCCTGTGCCGCTTTCTGGGCGGCTTTGGCTGATGCCTTCGCCGTTTTCTGTGCCGCCTTTGCTGTCTGCTCTGTGGTCTTAATCGCTGTCTTAGAGGTCGCCTGCGCGGTTTTCACGCCTTTTTCCGTTGCCTTGACCGTTCCTCTGGCGGTAGTCTTTACCGTCTTTTCCGCATTTCTGGCGGTGGTCTTGATTGTCCTTTTTCCCTGCTGTCTTGTCTTTATCAGCGAATTTGCCGCTGTCTGGGGAGCTTCGGGCTTCGCAGGAACATCGGAAACAGGGGAACGGCTCGCTGCCCCGTTTCGGATCAGTGAACCGTTCTGTTCTGCAGCAGCCTGTGCTTTTTTCTGCTCGGCAGCTTTCACCGCCCTTTTCGCCTTAAAATCGGCAAGTTTGTCCTTTGTCTTTCCGATATTCTCCCTTGTTGCCGCCACGCTTTTCTGTCCCTGCTTATTGAATTGGTGGATACCCTTGTCTTTCATACGCCCCGAAGCATGGGAAAACTTGTCGGCGGCATATTCCGTAGGCGAATTTTCTTCCGCATAATAGCCCTGCTCCGCCTTGTCCTTAGTCTTGGCATAAGCGGATTTCATGCGTTCGCCTGCGATAGCGGCTTTGTCTAAAGTCTTTATTGTGCCTTTGACCGCATCTCTGGTTTTTATATCAGCCATAAAAATCGACCTCCTTTCCCAGAGGATTTTACGGTCATGCTAATTTGCCTTTTTTGCCACCACAACAAGCCTGCCGTTCTGTGCGGAGTATTCGCAGGTGGAGAGGGTAATGAGCCTATCGCCGTATTTGGCGGTCACGCCCGTATCATACAGGGCAAGCTCCTTACACTTCCCGACATAGGCGTTAAACTCGTCCTCATTCTCCGCATCCACAAAATCATAATAGCGGTAGCCCTGTGAGCTGTACGCAACGGTCTTGAATACGGCAATGATTTCATACTCTGCCTGCTCCGTGAGCGTGTCAAACTGGATGGTCTTGTGTTCCTCGTAAAAGCCTTTGGATTTGTAATCTTCCAAAGCCCCGAACATCTTCTGTCCCTTAATGTGATGACCGTAAATAATGAGGTTATCGCCCGTTAAAATGTCGCAGTCCTCTTGGATATAAGGCACTCCCAAATCGCTGTATTCCTTTTCAAAGTTGTGCTTCAGATAGAAATTCGGGTTGTTCTTCGTCTGCATGACGGGGTAATTGACTGTCGTACCGGCAATGGAAATCCAACCGACCATATCCTCATTCTGCAAATACAGCTCTTTGTATTTCGCCAGAATATCCTCGCCCTCGCTGACGGGCTTATCCTCTGGTATTTCTTCCTCCGCAGGGGCGTTCTCCACGACCTCGGCAATCTCCTCAAAGGCTTCCGCCTGCTCGTCCACCTGTGCATAGTGATGGTAGATGTGGTAGCCGCAAAAAGCCGCTGCTCCCAAAAGGGCAACAGCGGCAACGATACAGATAATGGATTGATACTTTTTCAGATTCATAGGCTTTTCCTTTCTTTGAATGTTTTTGTTTACCGTGTTGGTTCTGTCTGCTTTTTAGGTGCGGGTAAATCCCTGCAATATTCGGGATACCTTACCTTGATGCCCTCCATGAAGTACGGGGCAAACTCGCAGCAGAACAATTCCTCTGGCGTGGAATATTTCTCACGCCCTTCCTCTGCGTAACCGTTCCAGAGGTTAAAGGCAAGGTGGCAGACCTTGACCGTGCCGCTTGTCTGCCATCCTGCGTGCATCCCCTCTGGCTTGATGCAGTCCGTCTTGAAATCAAACATGGAATTGATATTTCTCCTTGTTTCCCCCGCAATCCCCATGACATAGAAAAATGCCCTGTGGTAACAGTCGTTTACCCTGCATTTCATCATATTTTCCAGAAAAAAATCACGGTGGGCTGTATTACGGAATCTTATCTCTGACATAAAAATCTCCTTTCCTTAATTCCACCCTGTATTTTGGGCATAAAGGTATGCCCGCAGGGTGTTTTTCTTAACACTCCCCAAATTTGGTCGTCATCAGCTTGTACAGCTCCGTATTGCGTGGGAACTTATTGACAAACGGCACAAGGGAGCTGCCTACTTTAAGAAGCCCCTGCCCTGCACCCACATTCGTGATATAGCTCATCTGCAAATCGGAGATATTTAAGAGCTTCGCAAGCTCGATACGGTCTGTGGACGCTTGGTTGAGCATAATGATAAATTCGCTGTTGGCAAGCATCGTCCTCGCCGTATGGCTCTGCAAAAGGTCATCGACATTCTGCGTGATACCAGTACAGTACGCCCCATACTTACGCACACGCTTCCAGAGGGTAAAGAGGAAGTTGGCGGAATACTCATGCTGAAAGAGCAGATAAATCTCGTCAATAAAAATAAAGGTGTTCCTGCCTTTTGCCCTGTTCTGGGTGATGCGGTTCAGGATGCTGTCAAGCACCACAAGCATACCGATGGGCTGCAACTGTTTCCCCAAATCCAGAATGTCATAGCAGATAAGGCGGCTGTGGGTGTCCACATTGGTATGCTTGGCAAAGGTGTTGAGGGAGCCGTCCGTGAAAAGCTCAATCGCAAGGGCGATTTCCTGTGCTTCTGGCTCGTTCTGCTTTAACAGTTCCTCACGGAAGTCCTGCAAGGTCGGCGGCGTCCCCATATAGTTGCCCTGCTGATAGTAGCGGTAAACGCCCGCCGTGCAGCGGTCAATGATGGACTTCTGCTTTGCACCCAGACTTGCCCCGCCGATAAGCTGCTCGCATAAAGACAAAATAAACTCTGATTTTAAGATGACGGGGTTTGCGCCGTCACCGTAATCAGAGTTCATATCCATAGCGTTGATGTGGTTGTCGCTCGTTGCCGAGATGTGGATGACCTCGCCCTGCATGGCTTTCACAAGCGGGGAATACTCCCGTTCGGGGTCTATAATAATCACGTCGGCATTGGGGTCGGTCAGGATGATGTTCGTCATTTCCTCCTTTGCCGTGAACGATTTCCCTGCGCCAGACACGCCGAGGATAAAGGAATTTCCGTTCAGCAGATGGCGGCGGTTGGCGATAATCATATTTTTGCTGATAACATTCTGCCCGTAGTACACGCCGTCCTTATGGTAGATTTCCTGCACACGGAACGGGATAAACACCGCAAGGCTCTCCGTTGTCAGCGTCCTTAATGCGTCAATCTTCCTCACGCCGAACGGCAGGGCGGTATTCAGCCCGTCCATCTGCTGAAATTTCAGCACGGCAAACTGGCAGAGATGCTTTCTCGCTGTCGTGAGCAGGGCTTCGGTATCATTGTCAAGCTGCTCTTTGGTATCCGCCGTATGCACCATCGTCAGCACCGCAAACATCATCCTCTGGTCACGGGTCGTCAAATCGTCAAGAAACTCCTTGCTTTCCCTCCGCTGCTGTTCCAAGTCATAGGGGATGACGGCGGAAAAGTTGTTATTCTGGTTCTGCTTTCTCTGCCAGTTCGTGATATTCGTTTCCACGCCCAAAAGACGATTTTCCACCTCCCTCACGGCTTCGTCCGTAGGGACGGGGACGACATCAACAGAAAGCATCATATTTCTGTTCAGCTCACAAAGCTCCGCCACCATGCTGTCCTTGATATAGGCGGCGTACTCTCTAAGGAAAATCACACGCCCGTATCTGTTTCCCATCTTGAAATAATCCTTTTCAAACTCAAAGGTATCAGGGCAGATATAGTCCTTGAAATCGTGACCTTTCCGCATGGACTGCACCATATCAAAAGCAAAGGCGGTTTCCTCGCCCGTGCGGTAGAAGTCATGGAAGATACGCAGCTTATCACTTGCGTCCAGTTCTGTACACTTCGAGCCAAGACGGTTGAAATGCCCGATAAGGTCAGCACCGACACGGGCAAAATAATTCCTCGCTTCCTCGATATTCTTCTTGCACACTGATACGGTCACATACTTATCCTGCACGATGGAGTTAGCTCCTGTCGCCTTGTCAATCAGCATCTTGTTGTATTCCTGACGGTACTTGTCCAGACCGTCCTCCGCCATCGGGATTAAGATGGTCTGCTCAAAATCCGCCTTGTTCAAACGGCGGTTGTTAATCGTGATTTTCGTGGTCGCCCCGCTGTCGAGGGCGTTAAGCAGTTCCGAGTATTCAAGGAACATCGCTTCCTTGTCCTCACGGCTCGCCACGGCATAGTTGATGTCCTCAAACTTAAAGGTTTTTGCATACTTGTTCTTTCCGACAAGGAAAATCCCGTCCTCCCAGATGGTTTTCATGGGGATGACCGCCTGCACCGATTTCGGCACGGCAAACTTTTCCTTGTCCTGCTTGAACAGGTTTCTAAGCGTTTTTATCATGTTCTGCCTCCTTACGCTTTTTTGATTTCTTTGCTTTCTTTTTTTCTGGTTTCTCCGCCCTGCGTTTCTGCTTCTGCGTCGGGGCGGGCAAGCCCCTTTCCCTCGCTTCAATATTCGGCTTCAACGCTTCATAGTAGAGGTTGTCTGGCACAAACAAAATCTTTTTTGGCATCAGAAACTCCGATTTTACCCACGCCCATACAAACTGCTCTGCGGTCATGCCGTTGTACCTGACAAATCCCATCATGGCAAAGGGGGAAGCCCCCAGAATACACATCCAACTGAGGGTTTCCGTTCCAAACCTGCCACGGAGCAGGAAATACAAGCCTACCGCAACGCCGCAGGCAAGGACGGAAAAAATAAACTGCCGCATGGACAGCCCGAAAAACATACTCTCCGTATAATTGCGGATTTCCTTATTTATCTTGACTTCCATATCAGCACCACCCCTCTTTTACATCTCCAGTCGATATAAAGAGGATGCTGCGTTTCGGGATATATGAAAATCCAGAAATGGCATCCCCGATTTCAAATATCTCGTTATCGTCAGCCTTTCCGAACTTTCCGACTAACCCTTTTTCCACGGGCAGGTCATAGGCTTCCGAAGTTTCAATGACTTCTCCATTTAACAAATGGATATGGTAGCTCTGGTAATACCTTGGTTCTTTTTTCATTTCGATTTTCCTTTCCTGATTGATAATTACAAGCCCATCATTTCCCTTACCACACGGTCTGCCATTTTGACCGCACCGACGAGGACGAGCATATTGAATACAAGCTCCCCGATATAGCCCCATACCATCGTGACCGCCGCCGCATCGGGATTGACGACAGGCGGGGAAGCCGCAAACACGGAAAAGATGATGCAGGCAAGCACGATGATTGCCCCCTCAAGGCACACGGCGGCATAGCTCTTGATAAAGCTCTTTCCGACGCTCTGGCTCGGCTCTCCCGCAAAAGCGGAGAGGGGGACAGGGGCAATGGCGGTATAAAGGTACAGCTTGAAAAACCTCCCGTACACCGACATAATCATAATGAATGACAGCACCGTAATGAACAGACCGCCTATGAGCGTGACCGCCCATAGGGGGATGCTCTCAAAAAAGCCGCAGTCCTCCACGGCTGTCACAATCTCTGACGGAAGCACCGTCTGCTGTGCAGCACCGAAGCCTGCGGCGGTCATAATGGTTGATATGATACCCTGCACAATCTTAAACAGAGCCATCATCAGCTCCAAGCCGTAGGTTACCGCACCTTTGGCAAGGGCAAAACGGATAAAGAGCTTCAACGCCTGCTCTGGACGCTTGACCTCGGCAAAGTTGCCGCAGGTACGCATCACGCCCACCACAAAGAACAGCACGAGCAGGGCAAGCCCTATCGCCTGCAACGCCCCGTGAATATCGACAATGACATTCCATATCGCACCGCCCTTGAAATTCTCTGGCGATTGGGTAATGAGCGTCCATATCTCGGCTAACTTCTCATTCCAAGTATTGAGGGCGTTCTCTAAATTCTGGACTACCCAGTTATCAGACACATAGACCACCTCCTGTTTTCTCTGGGTTATTTCCTATCTGGACATCACTTGCGACCTCATTGCCCCACACATCCCAACCGTCCGTTTTCTTCCTTGCGAACAGCTCCAGTTTTGGCAAGTCGCCCATAAGCTCAACAATTTTCTCCCTTGCTTCATCGGGCTTCTCGCTATGCCCCCGCAGGGGGCTGATAAGGAACTGGTGTACCCTGTTGGAGCTTCGATGCGGCTTCCCTTTTGTGGCAAGCAGGCAGATTTCCGCATTGCCCCTCGTCCAGAAGCCCAGACCGAAAAACCATCCCTTGCCACTCTTATTCTGCTTCAGCCATACAAAGGCAACGGTCTTATACTGGAAGCCCCATGCCTTAATCACCCGCAGGGCTTCCTGCAACTGTGGGAAAGTCGCCCACAAAAACAGTACGCAGTCATCAGCCGACAACTCCGCAACGCCTAACTTGCAGATTTCATCAACGCTCATGGTCTGGTAGTGGTGTTCCGCAGCCCCCGAAAGGGTTTTCTGCTCATACCGCCACGGCGGGTCTGCATAAATGATGCCGTATTTCTTTACATTCTTGATAACTTAACCACCTCCTGATAAGGGATAGCGGGAGCGAGTCCCGCACTCGGCGGATCTGCTCCCGTTATCCTGTCTGTTATCTACCTGTCTGTTTCCATCAGCCTGTAATGAGCGTCAGAATCTCCTTTGCAAAGGTAATGACAACGCCGCCTGCAAGGGTCAGAAACCCGTTTGCCCTCTGGGACGGGTCATGGGATTTCAGCGACAAGCCCACCTGCACGATGCCGAAGCCGAGCATAATCATACCGACAGCCCTTACCAGACCGAAAATAAAGTCGGAAAGGTTGTTCACGACCTGAATGGGGTCGTTGGCGGCAAAGGCGGTCACGGATGTTCCAAGCATAAAGGTCATCATCATAACCGCCAGACAGTAGAAGCGGAAGCCCTTTCTGACCTTGCCAGTCATGGGTAGTTTCGTGGTTGCTTTCTTCTCGTTCTTCTTAAAAAGTTTCATAGGGTAAATCCTCCTTATAAATTGAATATTTCTTCCAAGTCCTCCTCGGACAGAAGCTCATAGGAAGTGCTGACAGCAGATACGCTCACGGCGTCCTTTGGAATGTTGCTGTCAAACACAAGGGTTGCGACAGCCTGCGTCGGCTCGCCGTGGATATAGGGCGGCTGACCTCCATCGGCTGTCAGTTTCACATTCGGGTGTTTCAAAATGTCGTACTTCAAATCCATGACGGGGCGTTCCCCACGCACAAAAAGAAGTGCGTAGCGGTTATCAAGCATACGCACTTCGTCTGGGGTCAAAAGCTCACGCCCCGATATTTGATAGTTGGTCGAATAGTTCCCGCTGCGTCCCGTGCTTTTCCCATAGGTGTTCGTGTCAATGGTCGCCTTTCCCAAAAGCTCCGACACATACTTATGGGTGCTTTGCTCGTTGCCGCCCAGATACAGAAATTCATCGCAGTTGCCCACGATGCTTTCCCACTGTTTCTCAAAAAGGGCTTTGAGCTGTGCCAGATTTTGCAGGATAATCGAAACCGACACCCCTCTGGAACGCATAACGCTCAAAATCTTGTCGAAGTCATCGGGCAGCGAAACATTCGCAAATTCGTCCATGATAAAGTGGCAATGCACGGGCAGGCTCCCGCCGTACTTGTGGTCTGCCAGATAAAAAAGCTGTTGGAATAGCTGCGTGTATAAAATCGACACAAGGAAATTAAAGCTCGTGTCATTGTCTGGTATCAGTGCAAACAACGCAACCTTCTTCTCGCCTAAAGACGGCAAATCAAGCTCGTCCGTGGCGGTGAGGGAAGCAAGGCTCTCCAGATTGAACTTTTCAAGCCTTGCGGCAAGGGTTATCTGGATGCTCTTTAGTGTCTTAGCCGAGCCAGAATGATAATCACGGTAATACTTGAGTGCGATATGCTCTGGGTTTTCCATCTCCAGACGGTCAAACAGTTCGTCAAGGGGGCTGACATAGCTGTCGTCGTCCTCACGGACTTCCCCCGCACGCAAAAGCTCCATGACCATCGGGAAATTCTGCTCGTCTGGCGGTGCTTCGTATTTCAGATAGAACACCAAAGATAAAAGCAGCATACTCGCCGCCGTGTCCCAGAATGGGTCTTGCGACTGGCTTCCCTTCGGCGTTGTCGCCTTAAAGAGATTGGTCACAAGCCGCTGCACATCGTTGTCATTCCGAAGATACACAAACGGGTTATAGCAATGGCTCTTGTGCATATTGATAAGGTCGAGGACACGCACCTCATAGCCTTTCTTTTCAAGCAGACCGCCAATGTCACGGACAATCTCGCCTTTGGGGTCAAGCACCACGAAAGAGGTGTTGCACTGCATGGCGTTGGGCTTGCAGAAAAACCTCGTTTTTCCCGCCCCGCTGCCGCCGCAGACTAAGATATTCAGATTCCTTCGGTGCTTTTTCCCGTCAAGCCCGATACGGACATTCTGGGTCAAGAGCTTATTGGCAGACTGGTCTTTGTCACGGTATTTCTTATTCAATGCTTTCGCATCGCCCCATTTAGCAGAGCCGTGTTCCTCGCCCCTGCGGTAGTTCCTGCGTGTGGAAAAATAAATGCCGATGCCCATCCCATAGGCAAGCAGAAAAAGAAGGACAGTCCTTACGCTGTCCTCACACACCGTTATGGAAAACGGGTTACCCATTGCCACGGATAAGTTACCGACAATCTCCACGATGCCGCCGCCCACATAAGGGGCGGTCAGCAGGGCAAGCCACACAACAGGGATAATCCCGCAAAGGGCAAGGATTAAGCCCGTCCTGTCATCGTTACCGTTCCTCATTGCACCTGCAATGCACCACCTTCACCCTTTTTGTCGGGGCGTGAGCCACCGTGCTTATCAGCTCATCAACAGGGTCGGTGGGGCGTTCCTCCTGTATCTGCTGTGTCCGCAGGGTGTTGAGGGCATTTAGGACAATATTTTTATCATATTTATCCAATGCCAGATGGTATCGTTCTTCTTTCATGGTCTGCACCTCCTGTTAGCGTTCCTGCTCTTTGGATTTCGGCGGCTTGTTCTTCTCCATGCTCTTATACATATCGCTCTGGATTTCGCCCAGAACATCACGCATTGAGCCAAGCTCGCCCTTGAACGCCTGCACATCCATCCCGTCATATTCCTTCGGGAGCTTCCCGAAGCTGAAGCCTTTGGTATCCACGCCGTAGCGTGAGCTGACCATATAGGCGACGCAGAAGGATTTGAAGTCGGAAGCGTCACGGCTCTCATTGTGCTTGAAATCAAACACCGCCGCCGACACTTCCTTTGCCATGCTCACAAAGAGCTGTTCCTCATTCAAGCCCGTGCGGATAAAGATGGTCTGCTGAGAGCTGTCATAAAAGGCGGGCAGCTCCAGTTCCTCCACGGGCTGAAAGTTCACGGGGCTTGCGTCAATCATTGCCGACACAAGCTCCCGCATGGTCTTTGCTTCCTGCGGCTGTCCCCTGTCTTTTGCCGAGGTCTGGGAAATGTCATAGACCACTTTGGCATTGTAGCCGACAGCCTTTGAGCCGTCGTCACGCTCATACTCTTTCCCCGGCTCAAGGATAGTCACTTTCTGTGCGTCCTTATCCACATAGACACGGCTCTGCTTCCAACTCCCGTAATCTTTAAGCTGCGCCGCTTCGGGCATCTGTGCCGCCACCAAGATGGCATTGTTTACCGAGTAGCGGTCAAACCGCCCCTGCACTTCAAGATACTGCTGAAACACGTTCCCGTCCGCCATCATTTCTGAACAGGTGGCGTCAATCAGCTCGTAGGCTTCCTCCCTCTGGGCTTTCTTCTGGGCAGCCCATTCCTCTTTGTTAAAAGGACGGCTGCCGCCGCTGAATACATCATAGATACTCATTTACCTTGCTCCTTTCGATTTATTCGGTTTCTTCCGCTTCGGCGGCTGCTTATGCTCCGTCTTTCCTGCGGGCGGTTTTTTCGCCCTGTCGGAAGTTTTGTCTTTGCCGACATTCGGGGAAGCATCCGCTTCCTGCTCCCTGCGGCTCTCCTTTATCTTCCGCAGTTCTTCCCTGACCGATTGCTTCTCATTCTTAGTCATAGTAGCCACCTCTGCGGATTTCTTTGGCTGCTCTGAGGTAGGCTCGGACAGAGGGGATTTTCCTGTCTTTGCCACCGAGGGGTTTGGGGCGTTTTCCTCTTTCTGGGTCGGCTTGCCCATCAGGGCATCCATGAGCTTTTCTTTCTCCGCTTTTTCCTGCACGCCGATGTCTGGCTCTGGCTGACCGTCCTTTGTGTCCTTCGCATCCTTACCATTTTTAGCGTCTTTGGTGTCTTTCGCATCCCTGCTCTTTTCCGCTTCCGTCACAATCGAAGCGGTATCCACCGACGCAAGGTTGAAGCGTTCCACGATACGGCTGATTTTCGATGCGTCCTCGGCTCTTGCAATCACATCAACCTCCGCATTGGGGTCTTTGTTCTTACGGTCTGCAAGGACGCAGTAGAGTACGCCGTACTTTTTCGCTTCCTGCGTGAACTTCGGCAAATCGCCCTTCCTGACGGTAAAGACCTTTAACTCCTTGCCAGAGCGGAGCATATTCGTCAGCCTTGCTTTGCCTTTGGTTTTCTTTTCCTCTTTCAGAATGGAATAGAGAAGGATGGCGATATTCTTCGCACCCGCCCCCGTGATTTTGGCTGCGACCTCAAATCCCTCCAAGCTCATCCTCACGACTTGCTCTGCCGCTTCGCCGCCTGTGTTCATGCTTCATCAGCTCCTTTCCTTTTTCTTTGTTTTCGTCTGCCCGTATGACCTTTAGGTTTTCCTTGAGGGTATCGCTGCGGGCTTCGATGCCCTCACACAATCTGACCTCCTTCCTTAAGAATTTCATACGCTCCGTGATTTCCGCAAGACGAGCTTTGACCGCTTCTTTTTCTTTGCCGCCTGCTTTGCGGCTCTGGGAATAAAGCCCCTTACGCTGTTCGGTCAGCTCCTTTATCTCGGATTCCAGAGAGCCTTTATATGACAAAAGCTGCCCCGCCGTGTCAATGTGGTTGCGGCAGAGTAGCCTTGTTTCGTTTGTGATGGCTTCCATCTTCATCAAATCGTCTTTGAGCAGATAGTGAAGCCGTGCATAATTCTGTTTCCTGTTCTTCGGCAGTATGCCGAGCTTATAGCAGTAATGGAGATACAGCCCACGCAAGCCGCCGATTTTCTTTGCGTCCTTCAGAGAGCCTTTCAGCCGATAGACCGTGACCTGTTTTTGTGGCTCGGCAAAACGGGAGAATTTGACCGCATAGGAATTTTCCTTAATGCGTTCCAAAATCCTCTCGTTTGTATAATCCTCTCCGAGCTTATAGAGCCGCTTGGGTCGTTTCCAACCTTTGCCGATGACCGTCCAGTATTTGCGGTTGGGGTCAAAGCTCATGCGGTAGCCCATTTCCGCCATCTGCCTGTCAAAGTCTTTGAGCGTGAACGATTTTGAGATAGCTTCGTCAATCGCCAGACGCACCACGTTGTCCCGTGTGGGTCGCCCCTGCTTTTCCGCTTGGTAGAGGGCATAGGGCTTTTTCTTTCCGCTTGGGTGTTCGATGACGGACAGAGAATATTCCCTGCATAATTCATCGGAACGCCTGCGGAGCAGCCGCAGGTTTTCCTTGTTGTCGTGATAGTGCTTCCCGTCCGCAAAGGAAACGGAGTTGACGACAAAATGGTTATGCAGGCACTCCGTATTCAGATGGGTAGCAACTATCACTTGAAACCTGCCGCCCCACATCTTCTCGGCTAACTTTACGCCCACCTCATGGGCAACCTCTGGCGTGACCTCCCCGTGCTTGAAACTCTGGAAGCCGTGATAGCAGACAATCTCACTCGTGTCGTTCCACTGGGCTTTGGCAATCATCATCTCGTCCCTTGCGATGGCAGGGTCGCAGTTTACCCCCGTGACGAAAAACCGCTGCTCGGTCTTGTCCTTATTGGCGGCATACTCCATCACATCCACCATCGCCTGCAAGTCGGCGTCGCTGTACTTTGGGTTGGCGGTCTTTTCGGGATTTTCGGCATAGTCGATGGGGTGGTCGAGCCTGCCACGCACATCCCATATCTCACAGACCGCCATCAGCCTTTCTGCTTTCTTGGGAGCAGATAGCACCTGCTCACATCCAGTCGGAAATCCCTCCACCGCTTGGCTTCCTCACGGAGCATGGGTACGTCCACAAAGTCAAGGGCGTTGGCTTTCGCCGCAAGCTGGTTGATGCGGTTTCCGATAGCCGACAGCTCCCGCATGATTTTATAAAACTCTGGGTCTGGCTTCTCACAAAGGCGGTAGCCCATGACCATCGACTGGAGCAGGGCTTGTCTGGAATGACCTGACCTCTCGGCAAGGGAGCAGAGGTAGTCAGCTTCTTCCTCGGTCAGACGGAAAAGTATCTGCACATTCCTTTTTCGCATCGGCATCCTCCTTCCTCTCGGAGAGCCTGTTAATCTGCATCAGGCACATGAGGACAACGCCGACCATGCTGCCGAGCATTGTGCCGATGACAAAGAATAAAAACTCACTCATTCTTAGACTCCTTTCCTTAATTCCTGCCGTGCTTCCCACGGCATACTTTGGCAACATCCTTTCCACGGGGTATTAGGGGCATCCCCTAACAAGCGAATTTTGTTTCCATCGTAAGATGGATAACCAAATTCAGTGCTTGGTAAGACGTGTCTTTACTCACCGTCCTCATAACGGCATTCTCCGCACATCGGGCAGAAGTACGGACAGCCCGAACAGCAACCGTCCTCCATATCCTCATTCCCTGCTGCATTTTCTTCACAACCGTCCTCGTTTTCGTCCTTAATATCTGCTTCGCCGCAGATAAAATCCTCATCGGAAAAGTCGATAAGGTCTGTGTCAAAGAGGATAATCTTTACCTTTTCCGCCGCCTGTTCGGGGCTGTCGGCATAGACGGAAATGGTCTTTTCATAGTGTCCTGTGAGCGTAACATCAAACTTCTTCATTCAAAAATTCCTTTCTTTTTTCATAATCTGGCTTCATTTTCTGGATTCTTCCTCTGGGAAATCTTCACACAATCAACGGGCATCACCCCTTTCACGGCAGGATTTTTGCTTTGCAATCCCCAGATAGGACATTAAAAAATCGTTGACATCCTTGCCAACTGGCGGCGGTGCGTCAACGATTTTATAGTCTTTCTTCAGTAATTCCGTTAAGGCGGCGGTACAGAGCCTGCCAACCTTGTCATTATCCAAGTGCAGAACAATGGTCTTGATATGCGGGTTTTCCTCCAGAAATGTGGATAGGGCAATGGGGATTTTGCTGTCTTTTATCTCTTTCTTTGGCTGATACACGCCCGACAAGGAGAGCAGGTTTTCCGCCTTGTAGTCCTTTCCCTCGCACTTTAGATAGGTGGCGTAGGACAGTAAATCAATGGCGGCTTCAAATAAATGCACGGTAGCTGTCGGCTCTTTTGCCAGAAGCCGAAACGAATACCGCTTGTCGCTGCCCGATGCGTCGCCCTTAAAGGAGCTTCCAATCGTACTCCGTAAAGCTGCATACTTTGGCGTACCGCCTGCGTCTTTCCCCACAAAAACAGCGTTGTGGTACTTCCTGCCTTCAAAGATAATGCCCTCGGCAATGCACTCCTGTATGAGCGAATAGTCAATGCCACGCCCGAAAAGGTACTCGGTCACTCGGTCTGCATTTGCGTTCTTCTGCGGCAGAAGCAGCACCTTTGGCTCGTCTTTCTTTGGGGCAGGGGGCGGCGGTTTCCAGTCCGCCAACGCCTGCCCCGTGAGGATTTCCACGGCTTCCACAAAGCCACATTCCTTGACTTTGATAAGGTAATCAAGGGCGGAGTAGCCGCCTAAGCCCCTCGACCACCAGTACCATTTGCCGTTGGAAATCTTCAAGCTGTCGTGTTCTGCGGTACAGTACACGTTTGTCGTGCCTTTGACCTTGACGAGATTGCTCGGCTCATAGGTGCGGAGATAGGAAAGTAAATCTATCTGCCTTGCCCGTTCAAGCACATCAGGGTCAATCTGCACATAGGGTCTGTTACTTCTCATTCAATAAAATCACCTCCAGAAATAGAAAAAGCCGAGGGATTTTCGGGGAAGAAAACCTCTCGGCTATGTAAATATAAAATATTAACTTGTTTCAGTATGTCCTTTAATTCCTTGTATTTTTGCAGACATTTTTGCTGCGTCTAATTGGGCAACTCCAATAGGCTTGTCTAAATATTTCCGTTGCACTGTTACTCGTTCTCCAATAAGACAGCCATAATCTCGTTTAGCTGCTTGAGTAAGTTTACGAGCCGCTTCATAGAAGCCCACATTGTTATCATATAAATCCTTAAAGTATTCGCATGTCACATTGTTGTAAAGATATATTTCAATCGGATTACGGGGTTGTTCGTAAGCTATGCCTTGTTTGACTAATGTTTCTTCACTTATCAATAACGACTCTGGAATGTGGTTTTGCCAATTCCGCATTTTGTTAAATTCACTTATAAGTTCCGTCAACTCGTCTGTGAAAGATAAAATACTAATTCCTTCCACTTGTCTATCCATCAGCCTTTTTGCTTGTTGACGATACTTAAAATAAGAAATCGAAACACCTTGAGCATCACCTATAACATTAAGCAAATACGATATAACATTAGATGTCTTATCTACAAACTCACTGTATATATCATATGGAATAGTAGTAGCATTTTTATTTGTGTATTCATCTAATACTTCTTTGGTTTGTAAATTGTATTTTTTGAGTTTCATCAAACACTTTTCAGCAGTCGTAATAATTCTCAGCAAATAAATGCAACAGTTTTCTTTATTATCAAGCTGAAATTGCTTTTGTTCTTTCTTTCCCATATATCAACACCTCGCATAAACTACTCATATATTACCATATGTCTATGAATTTTTCTACCTCTCGGCTATGTAAAAAGCGGCATCAGCTTCAACGCCAACACCGCCTTTTTTCTTGATCAGTCCGTTATAAAACCCCTGCCTTTTTCAGATACCCCACGCTGTCATAGCAGCCACGGAAATAAATCGACTGCAACTCCATGTCCGTAAGCTGATTTTTCAGCTCCATAATTCGGATAAGAGCCGCACATTCTTCTTTGGTAAGCTCCGCCGCCTGTTCGCTGTCAAACACGCCTAAGACCTTCGGATATTTCTCATACAGGCTCTCAATCTCGTCCTGCACGACTTTGTATTCCTCGTTTTCTTTCGGCAGCTTTGCGATAACAGAGCTGAGATATTCATTAAAAATATTGCTGTGGGCATCTACAAAAGTTTCAAATCTGAACGCACCAGACATCTCATACACCTCCGACATTCTCTAATTCTTCCCTTATTATACTGCCCAAAAATCAGCAATACAAATGTGCAAATCAGATTATCGCTCTCGGTCTGTGTTTTTTCTTTCGGGCTGTCCCTCGGTCTGCTCTGGCTCGGAGTCTAAAACAGGCGTGTCTTTCTCGTCAAGGTTAAGCTCAATATTAAGGGCGTTGAGCCTGTCAGTCTTTTCCTTCAGCTCATCCTCGTAAGCAAAAGGCTTCAACAGTTCCGCCTTTGCATTGGAAAGCTGCTCCATGACCTCGGATTTCTGCCGTTTCTCAATCTCCAGATTGGGAGCAATCTTTGATAACATATTTTCAATTCGGGTCAGATTGCCCAGAGCGTCAGTGCCTAACTCTACCTTATATCTGCCTGCCCCGCACAGGTTCAGGCAGTAGTGGGCGTTTATGGTATCATAGAAAACCTCCACCCTGAAACCTCGGTAGCTGCCGATTTCCACGGGATTTGACAGCGGATTTTCCTTGCAGACTGCAAGAAGCATCTCTCCTGCGTCCGCTTTTTCCTGATAGGTCACTCCCTTTAAGGTCATGGGGCAGAATTTCTCCTCGCCCTGCGGCTTGTGCTGTTCGGCAAGTGCCGCATCCTTTTCATAGGCGGCAATGCGCTCCTCAAACTTCCTTATGGTCTGCGGATAGTGTTGCAGCACCCTGTCCTCAAGGTCGTAATGCTCGGAAAGATAGCTCTGCTTCAATACTTTCAGCTTGGAAACCTGTATATCCAAATCCATTTTTTCCTTGAAACGCTCGTCGCCTGTGGCAAGCATTTTAACCTCCGCAAAAGATAAAGCCACCTCGTCCACGTCCTCTGCGGAACGCACGGGGCTTTTGCTCGTCATTATCTGGGAGATGAATTTCTGCTTGCCCTCCACCAACTGGTAGAGGTATGCGTCAAAGGTCTGCTCCGTCACATAGCGGTAAACTTCCACCTCTGGGAACATATTGCCCTGCCGTTCCAGACGACCTTGACGCTGCTCCAAATCCGAAGGCCGCCACGGGCAGTCGAGATTGTGAATAGCGATGAGCCTGTCCTGCACGTTCGTCCCTGCACCCATCTTCTGGGTAGAGCCTAAGAGAACACGCACCTCGCCGCTCCGTACCTTTGCGAACAGCTCTTTTTTCTGTGCGTCGGTATTGGCTTCATGGATAAAACGCACCTGCTCGGCAGGGATGCCACGGGCAATGAGTTTCTCTCGGATGTCGTCATAGACATTGAAAGTGCCGTCATTTTTCGGTGTGCTGAGGTCGCAGAACAAGAGCTGTGCCGCCTTCGTGTCGGCGTGTCCCTCCCAGATACGGTAAATATTTTCCACGCAGGCGTTTACCTTGCTGTCTGGTTCGTCTGGCAGCATCGGGTCAATCATCCTCTGGTCGAGGGCAAGTTTCCGCCCGTCATTCGTGATTTTGAGCATATTGTCAATTTGCGGCTCGACCTCCCTTGCCCGTACTTTCTCGGCTCGTTTGGCAAGCCCCGCCACCATTTCACTCTGGATTTCGCTCGGCTTCGTCTTGATATTGTGGTAATTCACTTTCGGCACGGGGAGCTTTAGCATATCGGCGGTCTGGATGTCCGCCACCTCTCGGAACATCTGCATCAGCTCTGGCAGGTTGTAGAACTTCGCAAACCTCGTCTTGGCTCGGTAATTCGTGCCTTCGGGTGCTAATTCCAGAGCCGTAACCGTTTCGCCAAAGGTGGAAGCCCAACTGTCAAAATGCTGCAACCCGTGCCTTGCAAGGGTGTCATACTGCAAGTACCTCTGGACGGAATACATCTCGACCATCGAGTTTGAGATAGGCGTACCCGTTGCGAAAACTGTGCCACGGCTGCCCGTGATTTCGTCCAAATAGCGGCACTTCATAAAGAGGTCGGAGCTTTTCTGGGCTTCGGTCTGGGCGATGCCGCCCACGTTCCACATCTTCGTGTAAAGGTAAAGGTTCTTGTAAAAATGGCTCTCATCAATAAAGAGCCTGTCAACGCCCAACTGCTCAAAATCAATGACCGTATCTTTTCTCTTGGTGTCATTCAGTTTTTTCAGCTTCGCTTCAATGCCTTTTCGTGTCCGCATGAGCTGCTTGACCGTGTACTGCTCGCCGTGCGATTTCTGCACCTCGTCAATGCCCATCTCTATATCTGTAAGCTGTTTTTCAAGCTGCTCCCTCTGTCGTTCCACGCTCATCTGGATTTTCTCGAATTGAGAATGCCCGATAATCACGGCATCGTAATCGCCTGTGGCAATCCTGCCGCAGAACTTCTTGCGGTTTGCCGTTTCAAAATCCTGCTTCGTCGTCACAAGGATATTGGCACTCGGATAGAGCCGCAGGTACTCGGAAGCCCACTGCCCGACAAGGTGGTTTGGCACGACAAACATGGATTTCTGGCACAGCCCTAACCGCTTGCTTTCCTGTGCGGCGGCGACCATCTCAAAGGTCTTTCCCGCCCCTACCTTGTGGGCAAGGAGCGTGTTGCCGCCGTAAAGGATATGGGCAATCGCATTGACCTGATGGGGTCTTAGGGTAATCTCTGGGCTGATGCCGCCAAAAGTGATATGGCTTCCGTCATACTCACGGGGTCTGATGCTGTTAAATGTGTCGTTGTAATAACGGACAAGACGGTTTCTCCGCTCTGGGTCTTTCCAAATCCAGTCCTGAAACGCCTGCTTGATGACCTCCTGCTTTGCCTGTGCCGCCGTGGTTTCCTTGTGGTTGAACACCGCCTTTTTATTGCCGTTCTCATCATATACATAGTCAAAGATACGGGTATCCTTTAAGTTCAGCGTGTCCTCGATAATGCGGTAGGCACTTGCCCTCTTTGTGCCATAGGTGCTTTCCGCCTTGACATTCCCGTAATCGGAAGTCTTATTCTCGATAAACCATTCGCCGTTCATCGGCGTGTAGCGCACTTTCAGCCTGCCTGCCGCAAAGCTCGACGGGGTTAAAAGCTCCGTCATAAACCGCTGTATATCCTCCTGCGGTATCCAAGTCGCACCCAGACGGACGGAGATTTCAGCGGCACTCAAATCCTTCGGGATGACCTGCTTTAAGGCTTCCACATTCACAAGAAGCCCCGCATCCTGCTTCGCCGCTATCTCTGCGACCTTCAGCTTTTCCCGCACATTGCCCGACAGGTATTCGTCTGCCGTGACATACCGTGCAGGCTCGGAGTTTGGCACTTGGTAAATGATGCCCCGCAAGTCCGCTATGATTTCCTCCTGCGGCTTTCGTGTGAGCCGTGCCATATAAGGCAAATCCACACGGGCTTTCTCCCCGATGGAGAGTGCCAACGCTTCGCTTGATGTTTCCACATAATCAACCTGTCGGTGGGGCTTTATCGTCCGTTTCGTGAACATATCCGCCTTGCGTTTGAAGTTCCCCTCGTCGTCAAGCACCTCAAGGGAGCATAGCAGGAAGTAGCTTTCATCAGCGGCAAAGGCAAGGTAATTCCCCCGGTTATTGATAAGCCCGTATTTCTCCGTAAACGCATCATATAAACGGTTCAGGTTTTCCTGCTCGGTCTGTATCATTTCCTCTGGGTAGTCGTAGGTCTGGTAATCAATCAGCTTCCTCACGCAGTCCCGTATCTCCAGAAGCCCCTTCACTCGGTTTGCCGCCGTCATGGAAAGGGCGGCGGGGGTCATGCGGCTGTTTTCACGGAAATAAATCTGACCGTCCACCAGCGCATAAGAAAAATTCCTTACGCTTGGGTCGGCAGGGATGGAAAGCTCCTGCTCGTCGGAAATCTCGTCAATCTCATTCTCCGCTTCTTTGATTTCCCCGTCTATCCGCTGCATTGCTTTAGAAAGAAGCTCGGGCAGCGGCACATCCCGATAGGCTTTGCAGGCAGGCTCAAGCTTCCCAAAGCGGGTGCTTTCCAGTTTCATCTCGCCCAAAACCATCTCTGGGTGGGACACAAAATAGCTGTTCATCGTAACGCCGTTTTCATCGGTGTCAAGGTGTACCCAGTCTGGCTCGATGTCTATGATGCGGTCACGCTTCTGTAATATAAGGATGTCGCTCGTGACCTCCGTGCCTGCGTTTGCCTTAAAGGTATTGTCGGGAAGCCTGACTGCACCTAACAGCTCGGCTCTCTGGGCGATATACTTCCTCACTTCTGGGCTTGCCTTATCCATTGTGCCTTTCGAGGTAATGAACATCACAACGCCGCCCGTGCGTACCTTATCCAGTGCCTTTGCGAAAAAGTAGTCGTGTATAAGGAATTTCTGGGCGTTATAGCGGCTGTCCTCCACCTTGAACTCGCCAAACGGCACGTTTCCAAGCACCACGTCAAAATGATTGTCGGGGAGCTTCGTATCCTCAAATCCGCAGGTGGCGATGCTCGCTTTCTGGTAGAGCTGCTTCGCAATCCTGCCCGATAACGGGTCAATCTCAATGCCGTGCAGCTTTGCCTTCCCCATGCTTTCGGGGAGCAGACCGAAAAAATTGCCTGTGCCACAGCACGGCTCTAACACATTGCCCTGCTTAAATCCCAAACGGTCAAGTGCTTCATACATCGCCTTAATGACAATGGGCGGCGTATAAAATGCCGTGAGGGTGGATTCCATAGCGGCATGGTATTCTTCATCGGAGAGTACGGATTTCAACTCTTTATATTCATTCGCCCACGCTGCGTTGTTCGCATCGAACGCCATGGAAAGACCGCCCCAGCCAACATACTTTGATAAAATTTCCTGTTCTTCGGGCGTGGCAAGGCGGTTTTCTATCTGAAGGTCATGGAGAAGCCTGATTGCCGCCATGTTGTTTCGGAACTTTTCTTTTGCACCGCCAACGCCTAACGCATCATCGGCAATGCGGTAATTCCTGCGTTCTTCAGAATGGGCAGGGGTTTCCCTGTCCTGTTTCTGCTCTGGCTCGCCAAAACGGATTTTCTCAACCACGATGTCATAGGGAAGCCCGTTCTCCACGGCAGGGTATTCCGCCACGGTTTCCGTAACAGGCTCTGGGGCGGCTTCCGCTTTTTCTTCGGGCGGTAATCCCTTTTCTGCCTGCTGTTCCAGAAGCCTTCGGATATAGCTGATTTTCTCCACACGGTTTATCGGGAAGCCCACGTTATTCTGGAATGTGATGTCACGGAGCGACACATCCCCGCTGATTTCGCCAATGCGCTCAATTACATAGCGGCGGTTGTCAATCGTGATTTCCCTGCCGATAAGGTCGGCGTTGTTCTGCTTATGGGCTTCATCAGTCTGGGCAGGCTCTCCATTTTGCCCCGTTTCACGCTCGGCACTATTTAAGGTGTCGGCGTATTCCTGTGCTTTTTCCTCGGTTTCAAAGGTCTGGTAAATGCCGCCAACATCATAATACTGCCCGTCCTGCCCCTCTGGCATGGAATTATCCCGTATGATAAACGGGTCTGCAAAGGCATCGGAAGTCTGCTCAACAATATAACGGGGTGCAGCTTTTTCTTCCTCAACAGGCACAAACCATTCCTTTTCAAAAGACATTATCTCGGCAAGGAATGTTTCGTCCTCTGGGGTCAGCTCGGTATGCTGCTCCAGAAAAGGAACGAACACATCACGCCCCCAACGCAGGCTCTCCATCTTTTCACGGTAGTGATCCTCACCCTCTTTCTTCCACTCTGGGATAAACGGGCAGGCAGGGGAGAGGGAGTAGTCATAAAAATTTTTGATATGGGCAATCAAATCGCCCTCGCCGTCCCCGATGTCAAACCGTCCCTCATAGGTGTGTTCCTCGCCGCCAATAACGGCAGTAATCGTGAAATCCGTCTTATGATACCAGCCGACGTGATTGTTTTCGTCCTCCCGTTCACGGTGCTGCTTTTCGTCCAGAACGCCAAGAAGCCTGTTGCCAAGGGCGAAGCTCAAATCGGTAAAGCGGTCGTTCAGCTCCCTGTCATAAAAGGCGGGATGCTCGGAGAAGCCAATCGAAAGCCTGATGCTGTCTGGCTTTTCCTCGGCGGGTATCTCCTTTTTCTGGCTCTCGGTCACGATGACTTTCAGATGGTCGTTGGCAGGGTTTTCCTTTAACTTTTCCTCAAAGTCTGCCCTGCTGTATTCCTTTCCGAACAGGGGAAACTCCACATTCCGAAGCGAAACAGCATTTTCATCAAAAGCCGAGATTTCATATTTGTCCGCCCCGATATATACCACATCGCCCTCGTGGAAAAGATAATGGACAGGGTGCAGCTCCATCAGCTCCTGCGAGAAACGGTAGGCGTTGCTGCGGCTGTAAACATCACTTGTTTTACCCTGTACCAAAGACAGAAATTCCAAGAGCTGCTGTACGGCGGCAGGGTTTTTTATCTCCGTTTCCATCTGCTCGGAAGTCATGTCGGCAAAGTCAGTGCGCCCCACTTCGGAAAGCAGACCTTTCTCATAACCGTCCAAGTCACGGATAAAATCGGAAAGCCGCAGTGCAAGGCTGTCCCGCTTGTCAGCAGGCGGCAGCTCCCGTTTTTCTTCGATAAAACGCTGTCTTTTTAATTTTCTCTGGGTGTCAACCTCATACTGTGTGGCAGACACGCTTTCCAGATAATCGGCATAATGGTCTTTCTCTTTTGGATTAAGGTAGCGGTTATCACAGATAAGCTCACGCAGACGTTTTTCTACTTTAGACCAGCCAAGCCGCAAATCTGGATTGGTATATGAGCCAAACTTTTCAAAAGCAATGCCTTTACTGCTGTACCATCTGCCGCCCCTTGTACCGTCTGGGTAATCGTGCGTCCCGCCGCCCGTGCCGTATTCATTTTTGAGGAAAGCGATATTGCTTTTGCTGTCCTCATGCTTTTGGAACTGGCGGTAGATGCGGTATTTGCCGTTTTGAAAACCGCTCCCCCTTACCAGAACGGAGTCAATGTCCTCCTGTGAAACGGAAAAAGCAGAGGATTTTTCGTCCTCTGCTTCCGCTATCATTTCCATCTGCTCCTCTACTGTTGGGAGATTTGCCCTTACTTCTTCCTCGTTTGCAATGCTGCCCTGCCCATCAGCGGCAGGCTCTGGCTCTGCTAATTGAAAATCAGCTCGTTCAGGATTACTTCCTCCGCTTGGCTGCGGATGCCATTCATCAGCCCTACCCACTGCATCGGTGCTTTCTCTTTCAGTTCCTCCGTCACGCCCTGCTCCTTGCAGAGCTGCTTCGTCAGAAGCTCCAACCTCTGCAATGCCGCCTGCTCGGTCTGGTGCAGGTGTTCGTTCAGCCTGCCCGACGTCAGCAGGTTGAGGTAAGTCACCCTCTTGTGCTGCTCCAGATAATCCCTGTGCATCATAGCGTACCTGCCAAGAGGAATTTCTGGCTCTGTCGGTAATGTGAGGTCGGGAATAAGGTAATCCCCCTGTCTGCTGTAAGTGATTCCGCTCATTATTATCGCTCCTTTCGGTTGGTGTCCTGTCTACATCATAGCGGCTCTGGGGCGGCTGTGCAAAGGTGCGGTTCTGGCTTTTCTCCGCCATTTGCACATTTCGGATGGAGAAAGAGATTTCCCTGAGTGCCATTTCCGCAATGTCGCTCGTGGCGATGCCGATGGCGTTTAAGGTGGCAGGGGTATTGAAATCCGTAATCCATGCAAAATCCTCACGCTCAAAGTAGCCCTCCGTATCCAGACCGCAGCGGCTCATCAGCATGAAAGCCACGCTGTTTACGGCAAGCCGCCTGTAAATGACTTCGATATTATAGCCGTCCAGTTCCTCTAAAAAGCTGCCTTTCACACAGCCTTTCAATTGCTCCGTATAATCGGGCAGGTTGTCCTCCACGGCGTTCTCCGCCGTTTCCATTAAAACGGAAGCAAGGTCGCTCCCTTTTGTTTCCCCGAACCTGTCCGACAGCCGTTCCATGACAGCCTGCTCGTACCGCCTTTCCATCTGCCATATCGGGACGGGGCGGCTTCCATAGTAGCCCTCATGGGTGTCGGATATATCAAAATAATATTTCAGGGTGTTCCTGCGTCCTTTCGGGTCAAAGACCGCAATCCCCCTGCTGTCCTTGTTTACCCAACGCTTAAACTGCCTGTTCCAAGTTTCAAGCCCTGCAACGGCAACAGCATCGGGGCGTTGGGCATATATGAGAAGCTGCTCGTCAAAGCGGCACTTGTAATTGCGGCAGGCTGACGACAAAAAGTTCTGCCATGCCTGCGGGTTTCCCGTGACCGCCTTTCCCGTCCGCCGATACAGCTCCGTGATTAGCTGGTACTTTGCAGCCATCTTTCCTGCACCTCCTTATCGCTCCATATCCCTGTTTTTGTGTTTCCTGTCATATTCCCCGCACCTTGCGGAGATTTCCTCATACATCCTGTCCCGCATTTCACGCTCATAGGCTCGGTATTCCTTTGCCTTTTCGGTCGGCTTGTACCAGACGCTGTTTTTATCCGCTTCCTCCATGCTTTCGTAACGGTCGTCAATCTGGTCGCTGTACCGCTTATAAATGGCATGGGCTTCGGGAGCGTCCTTTGCATAGCGGTAACGCTCAAGGCTCTTATGAGAGCCACGAAGCTCCGCATACTCATAGAGCATACGGATAACCTCACGGTCAAGACCTTTCTGCCCCTCGGCGGCATAGACCTCTGAAAGCCCTTTGCAACGCCACGAATGAAACGGGGCGGTGTCATTGGAGCTGTGGGAAGATACATACACGCCGTCTTTTTTGATTGTGATGCGGTTGATAAGCTCGGTACTCACTTCTTACCACCGCCCGATAAAACAATCTGTTCCATAAAAATATCAATCCTCCTGTCATTTCAGCCCCCACTGTTAGGCAGGGGCATAGCTGATTTTATTCCGTTCCATTTTCCCTGCGAACTCCGCCAGACAATGCCTTACGCCGTCAATCTCCGCATGGGCTTCGTCCACATAGCGGCAGAGGGCAAAATTATCATCACCGTTCCCATAAAACAGGCGTAGGAAACCGCCATCAGGAATGGAGAAAAGTGCCTTGCCCCTGCTGTCGGTAAAGTGTATCTCTTTTGCTTTACTCATTCCGCACCTCCACCCAAAAAAGATATGACCTTGTTTGCCTTGATGCTCTTTTGCAGGTCATTGATAATGCCGATTTCCGCTACCGTAATGCCCTGCATGGAGAGGATGTCGTCCATTGTCATAGCGGCAATGGCTTTTTCCTCGGTAAAGCCTGCTTCAAAAATCTTGTTCAGAACCTTAACGGCTTTCTGGTTGACCGCCATATCAAAATCCTCCTTATCTTTCCAAATCCTTATGCTTCGGTGCTTTCTGGGGCGGCTGTTCTTCCTGCTTCGGCTCATAGGTCGCACCGTTTTTCTCCATACGCTCTGCAAATTCGCAGATATGGAGAAGATTATTGCCTACCTCGGTATGGGTTTCATCAATATAGCGGCAGGCAAGCTCCGTTTTCTCTCCCCAAGCGGAAGTGATAATGATTTTGCCGCCGTCTGGGATGCGGAACAGCTCTTTATAATGCGGGTCAATAAAGCGGATGCCCTGTTTCGCTCTGGAAATATGCTTATCAAGCCATTCCTTCACATAGCAGTAACAGTAGAAATTATAATCGCCCCTTGTGGGGTTGCAGCGGAGCAGGAAAGCGTGTTTATCCGTATCCACACGGAAACCATACTCTGTACAATAGTTACCCTTAAAAGCACTTTCGGGATTCGCCCTTGCAAAAGCCGCCATATCATAGCGGTTATGCAGAAGCCCCTTATCTTCACGCAGGGCATTGATTACATCATCAAGCCCTGACTTAAATTCATCGGTTTTCCATCGCTCCCTTGTGTCAAACCAAGTGGTATAAAAACCATACCCAGAATGGGCAAAATCGCCACGCAGATGTCCGATACACCCCGTCTGCCCCTCAAGCTGCATACTCTGGGCATAGGTGTATTTCTGTTCTTCGGGCGTTAAAGGTCGTATCTCCATCAGCGTTCCTCCCTGCTTTTTGATTTCTTTGCCTTTTCCTCCGTCTGGATTCTGGCGGCGGCTTCCTTCGCCCAATCGGGCATTTTCTCTGGCTTGATTTCGCCAAGCACATCGTACCTTTCCCATCTGGCGTGCTTTCCGTCCGCAAGGCAGATGCCAAACACCGCCTGCCCCCTGCCGCCCCTTGCACAATGACCGCCGTCCACCAACACAAGCTGATAAGCGGAATGTCGGTATTCATAACGGTTGACTTCGGCATTGATGGCGACAACCTTTCCTACAATATTTGAGCTGTGGTCATCGGGAATACAATCCTCTATGGTAAATGGTGTCATATCAAACTTGAATTTTTCCTGCTCGGCTCTCACAAGCTCTATCTGCTCCTGCACCCTGTCTGTGAAAATCTGCATGGCTTCCAGATAGTCGTCAGAGCCGACCGCATCCGTCACCCATTCTGCGGACAATGGATTATCATAAGTGCAATGGCAGACTAAAAAAGGATATTCCTCTTTCAAATCCACGCCGAACACCACTTCCTTTTTGCCGATATGGATGCTCTGCGTGACCGCATAAGAGCCAATCATCCGTTTTTCTTCATTCTCCATTCGGCTACTCCTTTCTTTCCTTTCTTTCCTTTTTCTCCTTCTGCTCGTCTAAAATCTTTTGGATACAGACATCACAGAAGATAACCGACCTGTCCTTATATCGGGGATAGGGGCAGGTCGTACAGTCATATTTTCTCTGGCTGCTGTCAGCCCTGTTACCGCTCACGGTCATCGCCGTTTCTCTGCTTCGGGGCAGGGGGATTGTTATACGGCATACGGCACTCCTTGTTGTACCGTTCACTTAAGCTCTCCCTTGCTGCCGACAGTTCGTTGCAGTAACAGCCCCAATAGTAATTGTCGCCGCCCTTGCAGTACCAGCACACATAAGGGTTGGGGGCTTTCGGGTTATGACCGATGACTAATTCCGTACCCCCGATGGTACAGCCCTCTATGATTTCATAGCCCTGATTGATACGTTTTTCCTGTTCCATAAGCACCTCTCATTCTTTGGCATATTTCCGATATGCCTTTTCGCCCGTCGCCCGCAGCTTCTGCATGGGGCGGCTTCCTAAAAGCTCTGGGTGGGTCGCCTGCAGCTTCCTCCTTGTCCTGCTGACGCTCTCAAAGCTCGGCAGACCGAGGTATTTGTGCTGCGTCATTATCTCCGCAAGGGGCATCGCCCCCGCATCCTTTAAGCAGGCATTGCAGAGGGCAAGGTAAAGCACCATGTCGTCGTTTCGGGCGTCCCCATTCTTCTCCAGAATGGCTTTTACTTTCTTTTCAATGGTTTTCAGATTCCTCATATCTTCCTCCAGAAACAGAAAGAGGGCGGCATCTTTCAGCCGCCCCGTTCCTGCAAAATCGGGTCACTTATTCTTTCGGTTACGGAGATTCAGCCAGAGTGCCGCACCGCCGATAAACACGACAAGCACAATGGCAATGATTGTTTTCGCATCCATTCCTTAATCCTCCTTTTTCTTTCTGCCCTTAAATGCGGCAAATCCAAGAACGCCTGCACCGATGACGCAGGCTGCCGCAAGCCCTCCCCAGAGGGCAGGGTTGAAGTCGTCGCCTGTTTTCGGGGTGTCACGCAGCTCATTGTGCATCGTCACGGTCACGGTTTCGTCCGTCTTAACCGTCACTTTCTGGTCGGCAGGCAGGATATAGCCAGAGGAAGCCTTGTCGCTTACCTCGGATACGGTGTATTCCCCAATACGCAAGCCCTCAATGACGATTTCGCCGTTCTTGTCGGTCTTAAAGGTCTGGTCGTACCCGTTAGCCCCGATTACTCGGAAAGAGAAGCCCTCCACCTTGCCGTCAGAAGAAGTCTTGACGATTTTAAGTGAGCCTTTCTGTGCTTCATTTAAGAAGCCTTTGCCTGCTTCATTCTCTACCTGATAGGTCTTTCCATTTTCCTCAATGGATACAAGATAGACATTCTCGTCAAGCACAAAGCCTGTCGGGGCTTTCGTTTCCTTTACCAGATAATTTCCGTAAAGCAGCTCCTTCATCTGGTAAACGCCGATTTCCACCTCGCCCATTTCGCCGAGCAGCTCGTCGTCCTTATCCAGTTTGCCGTCGCCGTTGGTATCCTTGTAAACCTCGAATACCGCACCTGCGAGCTTGTTCTCTGGGTAGTCCTTGTCTACCTTTGTCAGTTCAATATTCCCACGGATATAGCGGTTGACAAGCCCGATTTCCACAACCTCGTCCACCTTGCCGACAGTCACGGCGATTTCCTCATCGGAGAGTACAAACCCTTTCGGGCTTTCAATTTCACGGACAATCCATGTGCCATACGGGACTTTCTCAAAAGAAAAACTGCCATCGTCTTTCGATGTGGCAGTTGCAATGGCATTTTCCTTTGTAAACTCTTTTGTATCCGTCTTAAAGATGCCGATGACAGCACCGCCCAGAGCCTTCCCGTCCTCATCGGATTTCTTACCGCTTACAGAGCCGTAAATAATGTCGTTTGTGATGGCTTCGCCCTCATTGGCTGTGATATTGACAACGGCGGTGTCCTGACCTGCATATTCAAAATTTACAGGGTATTTCGTGTCGCTGACAAGATAAGCGGCGTTGGTGTTGATTTCCTGCACATAGTAATTCCCAATCGGCAGGTCGCTGATTGCCTTCCCGTGACCGTTCTCGTCAAGGAAGATAACCTCAATCAGACCGTCGGCAGGGATGACCGTGCCGTCTGCGGCTTTCAGTTCCTCCGCCGCATACAGACCAAAGGTAACATCAAAGATTTCACCGTTTTTGCCGATGCCGTAGGCTTCGTCTGTTTCAAGGCTCTTTACAAGGTCGATTTCCAAACGCTGACGCTCATTGAAAAAGCCTGTTGCGGTTTCCGTCACTTCGATTTCCTGTCCCGCATACACAAGCTCCACGGAATGGATTTCATCATTTAATACCATGCCATACGGGGCTGTCACTTCTTTGACCTCGTATCTGCCCAGATACAGCTCTTTTGATTTCGCCGTGCCGTCTTTGCCTGTGGTTACGGTATCCACGACCTCGCCTTTTTTGGCTCTGACTGTCCCGTCCAGAGTCACAATATCCTCGGCTGCGGTAATCTCATAAACTGCACCCTCCAAGCCGCTGACGGAGAAAATCGGCTGATACAAGCCCTTGTCGCCTGCCACGGTGGAAAATACCTCGCCAAATTTGGTTACGGTAATTGTGCCTTTCTGTGCCATGTTGGAGCGAACTACCTCAATGAGCGTGATGCCGCTTTCCTCCTCGGAGTTCTCCTGCACCACATCAAAATAGACTGGCTCGGAATTTAACACATAGCCATACGGGGCTTGCACTTCCACAAGGGAATAGCCCTTGCCGTATTCAAGGGTCTGCGGCGTGATAAGCTCACCGTCCGCTGTCGTATAAAACGTGTCAATGGTCGTCACTTCTGGATAAGTGAAAGTCATCGTTACAAGGTTTCCATCTGGGTCGTAAATCTGGAAGCCTGCCCCCGCATACGGGATGGTGTTGCCTGTTTCCGCATCCTTTTTTACCACCTTGATATAGCTCTCAAAGTTGGCGTTGTTGATAAGGTAGCGGTAGGTCTGACCGTCGGAATTGATAAACACATCAAACGGCTTCATCAGCTCACGCCCCTCCCATCCAGAGGTCTGCTTCACGGTGTAAATGCCATACGGCATATCCTTACTCTGGGCAAAGCCGTTCTCATCGCAGGTGAGGATGTCACGCTCGGTTTCCTTTGCGTCCCCGTAGCTGCCTGCGGATTTTAGGAATACCTCAAATACCGCACCTTCTTCGGGTGTTTCAATCTGGGTTTCGCCGTCGTCGGTGTGCTTGATGATGGCGATATTGCCCTTGATGACCTGCTCATTCACATCATTCTTTGCAGAATTGTATTCTACGGTGTAAAGCTGCGGCTCTGCCCCTACATGATGGATTGTGGTGTCCAGAAGATAGCCCTCAGACGGGGTAATCTCACGGATGCTCCAATCGTCGCCGCATACATAATATTTGGTCGTAAACTGCCCGTTTTCATCAGTCGTGTAGGTGTCAACCAGTTCCTCGCCCTTGTAAATGCCGTAGACCGCACCTGCAAGGGTGGCGTCGCCCTGCGGCTTATTTCCTGTTTCCACATCCGTCTTTGTAACTGTCACGTTAAACTTCTTCAATACGTTGTGGAAGCTGCGGTTTGTAACCTTTTTCCATTCAATAGGAGCTGTCTGGGATGCAGGGACGACATAACGGATAGCCGTATCCACTTCCTCAAGCACATACGGGGTGTCGCCGCTGATAAGCACATCCTCAAACTTCGCCAGACCATTCTTATCTGTCACGGCGTATTCGTCCACGGGCAGACCGCTGAGGGAAGTGCCGTAGAGGTGGAATTTCACGCCCTCCACCAGATTGTCCTCGGAAGTCTTGATGACCTCCAGACTGCCACGCTTTAAGACGTTGTTGAAATTGACCGTAGTGGTCTTGCCGCCAATCAGCGTCACCGTCTGGGTCTGCTGCGGCTCGTAGCGGTCAAGGGACTGCTCGGTAATCGTATAAGTGGCAGGGAATAAGCCCTCCACCGTCAGGTTTCCGTTTTTGTCTGTCTTGACTGTCTTATCAAAGTTATCTCCTTTGATGCGGAAGGAAATGCCCTCCACAACGCCGTCCTCGGAAGTCTTTTTGAGAGCAATCGTGCCTGTCGGCGTTTCGATATTGATATACGCCTTTACGCTGTCGGCATTCTCAACGCCCGAAACCAAATCCTGCAAGTTCGGGTCGCCATAGGCAATGAGCTTTGCGGAGCTGCTGACCTTTGGCACATCGTTCCTTGTCGCAGAAATACGGACAGTGCCGCTTACCGCCTTTTTGGTGCTGATAGTCAGCTTGTCCCCTGATTTCGATACGCTCACGTTGGCATCGGAGCTTGTAAAGGCATAATCGGACAGGACGCCGTTTTTATCCGTCAATGTGATGCTGTATTTCCCGTCCTTATAGGCAAGCTCCTTTGTGATGTCATTCTTACCGCCCGACATAAAGCTCGGAATGGTGTTATGCTCTGTCAGCATGGAAACAATCTGGTCATAAGCCGCCCTCGCACCGCTGTTGGCATAATTTGAGCCAAAATGCAGGCTGTAAACCGTCTTGCTCGTCTGCTTATAAGAACCTGTGGCTTCACGGCATCCCGTAACGAACTCCCACACAAGGGTCTGCGTGGCAAGCCACTTCTCATCATCGCTGCCAGATAAATTACCTTTGTTTCCCTGATACCCATAGAGCAGGGCAAGCCCCACCGCCTTTTTCTGGCTTGCGGAAAGGGCGTTCCATGTGTCGGATGATGCCTTTTTCAGCGTGTTCCCCGTTTTCAGCGGGACACCCGGCTGAATACAGAACGCATCCTCGCCGTCCACATACATACGGTACTTGTATTCGCCCGTGCCTCCTGCGGTATAGCCGCCGATACTGGCACTCGAATTGTACCGCATGGCGTTCCCGCTGCTGTCATAGGTGTGGGTGAAGCTGATTGTGCCGATGTCGCCTGCGGCAAACGCCGTAGTCGCAGGCATCACGGACAAAGCCGTGACTGCCGCCAACGCAAGGGCGGCGGCTCTTTGAAATAATTTACGAATTTTCATCGCTTACCTCCTGTTATTGTTGATTTGATAAAAGCTGCTTTACTGACCGAAAAAGCCGCCCATCTGGACGGCTTAAACATTTCTTTTTCTCGGTTAGTTACTGGCTGTATAAGGGGGGGAGAGGTGTGGAGAGGGGGGAACTCAAAAAAATATCCATTCCTCCAAAGGGCAGACTTCTCCCTCGGTGTGCGGCTTACCTTTCGTGAGCCTTGTTCCGCTGTAAATGGCGGTTATAGAACTCCAACGCCTTTACAACAAAATCCGCTTCCTGCCCTCTGGGTACAGACTTCGGGATGAGCTTGGTTATCCTCTCGTCACGGAAAGCGGGCTTTTCCTTCTGGTTTGGCTTTTCCTCCTCCATGATGGAGCTGATAACCTCGTCCGTGAGTTTCCCGTCCTGCATAAACTTTTTCATTTTGATAGCCTGTGCAAGTGACGGGGTAGCATCGTTATAGCTCATGGCTTCAAGCAGGGTGTACTGCTGTTCCTCGGAAAGATAGGAAATCTCCACCGCAGGACGGAAAGCAATCTGCCTGTCGTCTACCATTTGCAGGATTTCGGGAACAAGCTCGGTTAGACGGATATAGCGGCGTATCTGTTCACGGCTTTCTCCAACTTTGTCGGCAAGTTCCTCGTTAGACCTCGACTTCGACACCATTGGTGTCGAAGTTAAATCACTCCGCTGTCCTTGCCTGTCCATCGCTTCTAACCGCATCTTGTAGGCAAAGGCTTTCTCACTCGGCAGAATGACAGACCTCTGCAAGTTGCTCTCCACCATGACAATAATCGCTTCGTCACGGGTCAGCTCTTTCACTTCGCATTTCAGCGTTTCAAGCCCTGCAAGCTCGCAAGCCTTTTTCCTCCTGTGTCCGCTGATAAGCTCATACCGCCCGTCCTCTTTCAGACGGACAGTAGCAGGGGTCATTACGCCATTCCGCTTAACGCTCTCGACAAGCTGTTCCATATCCTCATTCATTAACACCTTGAACGGGTGGTCTGGAAACTCGTCAATCTCTGAAATCGGAATGTCCCTTATTTTGCTTAACGCCGCTTCCTCACGGCTTTCGTCCGTCTGGAAAAGGTCATCGTATGCGGTCAGCTCGATTTTGCTTCCTCTGCTTCTCGCCAAGCTCTGCCACCTCCTTTGCGAACTGTTCATAGGCTGCGGCAACCTTGCCGCCTTTGTCATAGGCAAATATGCTCTTGCCCTCTGCGGTAGCTTCCACTGCACGGATAGAGTGCGGTATCTCGCTGTCAAAGACTTTGATTCTCTGTCCGTATGCACTCTTTACCGTAGCGGTAATCTCCTTAGAGATATTTGTGCGGGGCATGACCATCGTCATTAAGATACCGTCAATCCGCAGCTTGGGGTTTATCTGCCGCCTGACCATTGACACGGAGCGAAGCAACAGCTCTAAGCCTTTCGCAGAAAGATAGTGGGGCTGTGTCGGGATAACCACGCTGTCAGCCGCCGCAAGGGCATTGATGGTAATCATGCCCAAGCTCGGCATACAGTCGATAAGCACATAGTCGTAATCCTTTTTGACCGCATTTACATAGGTCTTTAGGACACGCTCACGGCTCATTGCATTGATTAGCCTTACCTCGAAGCCTGACAGCTCAATGTTGGACGGTAGCAGGTCTACGCCCTCGCTGTTGCGGATAATCCCTTGCGAAACATCAGGCGGCTTGTCGTCGATGATGTCCTGCATAATGGTGGGAAGCGTTACGGGGATGTCGTCTGGTCGGTTATAGCCCAGAGCCATCGTGAGGTTTGCCTGTGCGTCCGCATCAATGAGCAGCACCTTAGAGCCTTGCCTTGCCAGACCTACACCCAAGTTGACCGCCGTTGTGGTCTTTCCAACGCCGCCTTTCTGGTTAGTCAGAGCAATCACTTTGCAATTTGACATAGATGCGTCCTCCTTTCGCATAGATTTAGCCGCTTTGTCAAAGGCGGCTATGTAACAGTACCAGAGAACGCAAAAAAGCTGACTGGCTTATACCAATCGGCTATGTGTGTCTAACTTCCTTTATTCAGTTTTTAACTCTTGCACAGGGCTTGCCGCATCTGCTCTATATCCCATTTTTCTGGAAACAGGACTGCCATAATGCGGAACGCATCATAAAGCCCTGCCACATACGAACAGTTAGAACAATCTATGTTCTGGCTGTCCCTGCAATCCAGAAGATGGTTGCATATCTGCCGCTGTTTCTCCGTCAAATCAAGTCGGATATAGCTTTGCTCCGCACAGCCTTCCGCATTGCTTTCCTGCTGAAAATCCATGTCTGACTGCAAAAGCTGATATACAGAGTTTTCTTTCAGATTTTCCAATGCTAATGTTACCAACTTTTCAAACTCCATGTCTCACGACCTCCCCTTAATTTGCCACAACCTTTAATTTTTTAATGGGAGCATTGCTGACCTTGAAGATAAGCTCGTCAACAGGGTCGGTATATCTGCCTTGCTGTATGAGCTGATTTTTCAACTCTACAAGGCTATGTAGCAGGATTGTCCTTTCTTGGCTGTTTACATACAAATGGTTAAGTTTCTCCCTCATAATCGCCACCGTCCTTTTTTGCTTTCATTATATAAAGAAATGGCAGTCGGCTCAAATATGCAAAGTCGGTCAAAAAAATAGGCGTACCACTATCTCTAATGATACGCCTATGATTTTAGATAACCTCAAAATGCTTCAAAGCATCTTTGATTGCCTCAACCTTTTCTGGGGTCGGATGTTTCCTCGGCTGTTTCAATTCCTCTACCGCATTTGGAGCATCATACATCGGCAAACCCAAATTCCTCTTTACCTCTGCGATATATGCGGTATGTACCTTGAAGCCGTATTTAGCTTCTATGTACTCCTTAATCATTTTATAGGTAACTCGCTCTTTGGGCTTGTATGCTGCGGCTCTTTTAGCGATATTATCAAGTGGCACTTTGCCCTCACCTTCACCAAACTCCACTTTTACGTTGATTACGCTATCAGGTTTTTTGTGGGAAAGCATTACAACCGTCTCCACCTTCGCTGTTCTAGGAAACAAGTCATATGCCTCCGCTTTTTTAAGCTCATATCCTCTTGCGCAAATATATGAAATATCCCTTGCCGCAGTTGACGGATTGCACGAAACCATAACTATTTTTTTCGATGACATCTTAAGCATTGCGTCAAGCGTTCGCTTGTCACAGCCCTTTCTCGCCGGGTCCGCAATTATAACGCTCGGAGAAATGCCAACGGATAAAAGCTTGTCAGCTACTTCTCCTGCATCTCCCTCAAAAAACTCCGCATTATTTATGTCGTTAAGCTCTGCATTCTTTCTTGCATCATTCACAGCTTCGCTTACTATCTCAACACCGATAAGCTTTTTTACATCTCTCGCCATCGAAATCCCGATAGTGCCGATGCCACAGTAAAGGTCGAGCAGAATGTCATCCTTTGAGACATCGGCAAACTCGTAGGCCTTTTTATAAAGCTCCTCAGCCTGAGGAGTGTTCACCTGATAGAATGAACGCGGAGAAATCAAAAAGCTGCTTTCGCACATAATGTCTTTAATATAACCATTACCCGAAAAAACAATACTTTTCTTACCTAGAACAACGCTTGTCCTGTCCGAATTTATATTCAGCACACAGGTTTTAGGTGAAAACCTCTTTGAGACCTCATCGAACAAAACCTTGTACCTTTCATCGTTATGAGCTGATACAAGGCAAACCATAAGCTCATCTGTGCGGTATCCTCTGCGGATGTAGATATGTCTTAAAAGTCCTGTGCCTGTTTTCTCATCATATGCAGAGATTTTAAGTTTATCTGCACATTTAGTTACAAACCCGGCAATTTCCGTAAATGTGTCAGGTAAAAGAGCACAGCTTTGTAACGGGATCACACTATGCGAACGCTTTGAATAAAATCCGAAAACCATTTTTCCTCGTACTTGAGAAACCTTAAACTGTACCTTATTGCGATAAGCAGTCGGATTGCCTCCGTGTATTTGTATGCCGGAAAGCTCAAGCTTTCCGATTCGCTCAAATGCGTCTATCACAAAGCTCCTCTTAGCCTCAAGCTCAGCACCATAGCTTATGTGCCTCAGCTCACATCCCCCGCATTGCCCGTGAAGCCCGCAGTCCGGCTCTATCCTATCTAATGACGGCTCTAAAACAGAATGTATTTCAGCAACAGCATAGCTTTTGAATACCTTTGTAATTTTTACTAAAACGGTGTCTCCGACCGCCGTATATGGAACAAAAACAGCCATACCGTCATATCTGCCGACACCGCTGCCCTCATTTGTTATAGACTTTATTTTGAGTGAAATTATGTCGTTTAACTTAAGCATTTACATAAAACCTTTCGATCTCGTCCTTCTTTTTTAACATCAAATCAAAATTATTGTTGTAATCGACTGCGTACTTGTAGTTAAAGATACGCTCCAATCGCTTTCCATTCCGATCTACTAGCTTAGTAGAGGCTCCTGCACCTAGAGCAATAACTGTTTTAGATTCTTCCATTATATAAATATTGTAAAGCGACTGAGTTCCGCCCTTTTCCCATCCGATGTTTTCAAGGTTTCCCACCATATTTTTCTGCCTGTAAAGATAATACGGAGAATATCCGTTTTCTGATAGTGTCTTTGTAGCGTATTCGACCATTTCTCCTGCCGGATTTTTGAGTACATCTAGCTGTGAGTTTAAGTTTATGTTTGATGCCCGCTTTACGGAAAGAGTATGCACAGTTATATTCTCTGGAGCAAGCTCAATAATACCGTTAATAGTCCGTTTAAAACTATCAACAGTATCTGTTGGCAGCCCCGCTATAAGATCGGTGTTGATCATATCAAATCCGACCTTTCTCGCAAGAAAAAAGCTATTGTAGAAATCATCAACTGTATGCCTTCGTCCTATCGCTTTTAAAACACTGTCGCTAAGAGTCTGAGGATTTATAGAGATCCTGTTTGCGCCGCAGTCCTTTATTGTGATAAGCTTGTCCTCAGTTATTGTGTCGGCTCTTCCGGCTTCAACTGTAAACTCTCTTATATGCGACATATCAAAGCACTCGGATATTTTAGTCATAACGATCCTCAGCATATCAGCCGAAAGAGTTGTAGGTGTACCACCGCCGATATACACCGTATCGAGTATAAGTCCCGTGCGCTTTATGATATTAGCTGTGTACTCTATCTCAACAAGAAGATTTTTTACATATTCCCCTATCTGGTCTGAAGCTTTTTCAATAGACTGTGAAACAAAAGAACAGTATGAACATCTCGTGGGGCAAAAAGGAATTGATATATAAAGGTCAAAAGCTTTTTCGTTTGTACTTTTTAAAATATCTCTTTGTGCGTAAGCTGTTCTCAGCGCAATGTCAGCCTTATTATCGCTGACATAAAAATCATTTATGAGACGAGTCTTTATTTCACTTTGACTAAATCCCTGACTTAGCATCTCATTAACTCTTTTTACGGGCCGTACTCCTGTTATAACTCCCCACTCAGGAATTATCCCGGTTATCCGGCACATAGCTTTGAATAAAAGCTTTGAGAGTATAAATTCTCCGCCGTCATCAGGCATATCGCATTTATCAACAAGCTTAGTTTCACTTTCCCGGGAATCACCGATAAAACATAAGACGCTGAAATACACCGCGTCTTTATCAACTCTTTTTTCGGCAATTATCCTGTCACCGTCTATGCTCAAGGCGTTCTCACCATCATAAACAAAAGAAAAACGAGTTGCAGGTATAAACAGCTTTAAAACGCTCTCAAGCTCGTACTTATAGCTGTGACCGCAAAAAATTACTGTCAAATCAAAAACATTCCCTTTCAAAATCTGTTGTTCAAGAGGTACGGGTTATACTTTTTTTCAAACGAAAGCTCGGTAGGAGCGCCGTGTCCCGGATATATTCTGTAATTTCCCGTAAGCTCGGACAGCTTTTTAAGCGACTTAAAAAGCGTTTCCTCATCTCCGTCAGGCATATCGCATCTCCCTACTGACATCTCAAAAAGCGTATCGCCCGAAAAAATCACATTTTCCGCAATATAGCACACTCCGCCGCTCGTGTGACCTGGTGTGTGCATTACCCTAAATGATATTTCATCAAGCGTTATCACATCGCCGTCGGCAACAGTTGTTTCGTTATTAAACGGGATAAAATTCTTAATCCCGAAAAAGTCCGCAACGCTTAAATACGAGCTTTTAAGCTTCGGAGCATCCAGCTCGTGTATATATACCGCCGCACCCGTTTTTTCGTAAATCTCGGCAGCAGCCATAATGTGGTCAAAATGCCCGTGAGTAAGTAAAACAGCCTTAAGCTGTTCATTGTTTTTATCAAGAGCCGACAAGATAGACTTCGCATCAATCGGCGCATCAATAAGAGCCGCATTATTGCTTTTACTTACAACTGCATAGCAATTTGCTGCATACGGTGACGGCTGCTCAATTTTATATACCTTCATATCATCCACCGTCACTTGTTAAGTCGGTCTACCGACAAAACGCTATCTATCTTTCTTATCTTCTGCATAAGTCCCTCAAGCTGCTCTCTTCCTGCAATGGAAACGGTCACTATCACATTTGCGTTTCCGTTTTTTAGCTCTCTGCCTGTTGCTTCGTGCATCTGTATCCTGAGCGTTGATATAGTATTAACAATATCCGCCATAAGTCCGATCCTGTCGTGTGCAACTATATCAAGCGTAGCGCTGAAATAGGTAGTAGAGCGTTCCTCAGCCCAGGACACCTCTATCCATCTGTCCGCAAGCTCAGGGTCATCCTTTTGTAAAAGATAGTTTGAACAGTCACACTTGTGAACGGAAATGCCGTGACCCTTTGTTATAAACCCGACTATCTCGTCCCCGGGAAGCGGAGTGCAGCACTTAGCAAGCTTTACGACACAATCTCCGATTCCGTCAACTATTATACCGCTGGAGCTGCTTGATACAGAGTTTTGCGAAGGCTGAATCGTCTTAGGCTTATTGCTGCTTTGATCGACATATTTTTTGTTATAGCTTTGCTTAAGTTTTGGTATTATCTTCGATATGGTAACTCCGCCATATCCTATTGCCGCAAAAAAGTCGTCGAGCGTTTCACAGTTATGGCGCTTCAGATCCTGCTCCAAAAGCTCCTTAAGCTCCTCATCATCGAGATGTATCATATTTCGTCTCAGCTCTCGCCTTAACTCATTTCTTCCCTCAAAGATGTTTTCTTCCCGTCGCTCCTTTTTAAACCATGAGCGTATTTTTGATCTCGCCTCATTTGTCGTGCATATCTTGAGCCACGATCTGCTCGGGCCGTGATTTTCGTCCTTTGAGGTTATTATCTCGACTATTTCGCCCGTCTTTATTATATGATCGATAGACACCATTTTGTTGTCCACCTTGGCTCCTGTCATTCTGTGTCCGACCTGTGTGTGGATAGCATATGCAAAATCAATAACAGTAGCGCCGAGCGGAAGCGAGATCATATCACCTTTGGGCGTATACGCAAAAATATCTTCCGGAGCAAGGTCGGTTTTAATCGTTCTTACTATCTCCTCAACATCATCCGATTCCTTCTGCGCTTCAAGAATTTTTCTTATCCAGTTTAAACGCTCATCGTTTTTTGTCTTTCCGGAGATTCCCTCCTTGTACTTCCAGTGTGCCGCGATACCGTACTCAGCAGTGCGGTGCATTTCCCATGTCCTTATCTGCACCTCAAAAACTATTCCCTCTTTTCCGATAACGGTAGTGTGAAGCGACTGATACATATTGGATTTAGGCGTCGATATATAGTCCTTGAACCTATTTGGTATAGGCTTAAACATATCGTGGATTATTCCGAGCACTCCGTAACATTCTGTCACGGTTTTGACGATAACTCTTACAGCATATCTGTCGTATATCTGGTCTAAGTCCTTTCCGTCACGGTAAACCTTTTTGTATATTCCGTAATTGGATTTCACACGCCCGTCGATGTATGGAACAGGGTCAAAATCCTTTGCCAGTCTGTCGGCAATTTTTTTCTTTATACTTTCAATAATAGCCTCTCTCTGATCCCTGCGAAGCATCATCTGCTTTTCTATTTCCTCATAGGCGTATGGGTCTAAGAACTGAAACGCAAGATCCTCAAGCTCTTCTTTGATCTGTCTTATACCGAGCCTGTGAGCAAGCGGCGCATATATATTCATCGTTTCAAGAGCTGTTGCCCTTCTCTTCACATCGGTGCGGTAATGAAGCGTGCGCATATTGTGGAGCCTGTCGCATAGCTTTATTAAGATCACCCTTATATCCTGACTTGTCGCAAGAATTATCTTTCTTATGTTCTCAGCCTGCTGCTCCTCCTTCGTCGCCATAGGTATCTTTCCGAGCTTTGTAACTCCGTCAACCAGCATAGCAACATCAGGTCCAAAGTCCTTTGAAAGCTCATCCAATGTATAGTCGGTATCCTCGACCGTGTCGTGGAGGAATGCCGCACATATCGTGTCGGTGTCCATTCCAAGGCTAAGAGCGATATACGCTACCGCCAGCGGATGAGTTATATACGGCTCGCCCGAATCACGCTTCTGATCCTTATGAAGCCTATCGGCAGTCTCATATGCACGAACTATTTTGTCAAGGTCGTATTTCTTATCCTCTTTTGTTATTTTCTCGATAAAAGCATCAATAGTGTAAACAGGCTGAGCCAACCCCATCATCTCCTTATATATATTTATTTTTGAAAGCAGGGAGCTTTCAGAGCATTTAAAATTTTTGAGTTGTTAAGGTCTACCCTCTCAGTAGCTTTTAAAATCTCCGCCGTTTTTTTCGCGTGGTCAACTTTTGCAAGTTTCATCTCGTCGAAAACATCAAGCGTTATCAGCATTTTTGCAAAGTTTATTCTATACACCGCAAGCTTATAGTAAAGTCTGTCGAAGCTTGTCTTTTTTAATGCACTCAAAGTTTTGTATACATTTACAAATTCTTCTCTTGTCGGCGTCATAGCCTTAAGATAGCTGTCGCTCAGTTTTTGTCTGCATACAAAACGCTCATAGGCTCTCTTAGCATTTAAGTATTTATTCTGGTCAAGTCCGCTTAAGCGGTAGTCTATAACCTTTATGCTAAGAGACTCTTTACCCATATATTCGTTTACCGAAATGTTTACGAGCATATCTATTATGTCATTGACGGAAAACTCAAGCTCTGTGACACGCTTAAAAAACATCACTGCCTGACCGGTAATACCGTCATATGTAAAGTTTATTTTTACATGATTACCCTTTCCCAAAGAGTAGATATTCGCTACCTTAGCACCGCGTATCAGAAAAACAGGTTCGCTGTTTCCTTCGCCGAACGGTTCGAGAACACTAAGTGATTTAATGTTGTCAACAGTTAGCTCATCTGCTCTTATAACTGTATCCGCTGTTAAATAAAGCGGCGGTATCTCATCAAACTCAGTGTTTGCGTACTCAAAAAGAAGCTCGGTAAATCCCTCAATATCACAGGACTTAAGCGAAAAGCCGCCGGCTTTTTCATGTCCTCCGTACTTTATGAGCTTATCCTCACAGGCAGCAAGCGCATTAAATACATTGAAACCGTCAACACTTCTCACTGAGCCTGTCGCATTCCCGTCGGGATCAACTGAAATAAGGAATACCGGCTTTTCATATATATTCAAAAGTTTAGCTGCTACAATGCCGATAACTCCGTGATGCCAGCCCTCGCCCGCAAGAACAAGTACCCTTTCGTACAAAACGCTCGGATTTTTTTCGATAAATGCCAGTATCTCATCATATATCTTAGACTCGGCTTCTTTTCTCTTTGAGTTTAATGTTATAAGCTCATCTACATATTCTAAAGCATCCTCATCCTCGCTTACAAGCGCATTGAGTGCGGTTATCGCCGAACCGAACCTACCCGCAGAATTTATCCTCGGCGCCAGAGTAAATGAAATTGTCTTTGAATCTATTTTGTCCGGGGAAATTCCGCATTTATCAAGCAGTGCGCCAAGTCCTATGTTCTCGGTATTTTTAATGCTCTCTATTCCCCTTGTTACGATTATTCTGTTTTCTCCCGTAAGGCTCACTATATCAGCGACCGTTCCTATTGCCGCCAAAGCCGAATACTCTTCAAGAGCCGCTGTGTAATCGCCTTCACACGCCGCAATAAGCTTAAGCGCCACTCCAACTCCTGCCAGTTCCTTGAAAGCTGAAGGACAATCGCTCCTGTGTGGGTCAACAACCGCTATCGCACGCGGAAGCGTATCAGACGGACGGTGGTGATCGGTTATTACAAGCTTCATACCAAGCTCCGCAATATATTCCGCTTCGTCAAAAGCAGAAATACCGTTGTCTACCGTTATGATAAGCCCGGCATTCTCGTTGTTGATTTTTTCTATCGCCGTTTTATTAAGTCCGTATCCCTCACTTCTTTCAGGGATATAACAGATAACATCAGCGCCCATCATCTGAAGATAAGAGTAAAGTATAGCCGTTGCTGTTACTCCGTCACAATCGTAATCGCCGTAAATACATATCTTCTCCCCATTTTGAACCGCATCGTTTACAGCATCCGCCGCTTTATCCATATCAATGAGTTCAAAGGGGTCCTCAAGCTCTCTAAGATTAAAAAAATCCCTCAGGCTTTCAATATCATTAAATCCTCTGGCAGACAGAATTTTCGCAGCCGTTTTGGAAAGATCCGTCTTTTCGACTATATTCTGAACTGCCACATCATCAGACTTTTTAACGATCCACTGTTTCATTTAACACCGTAATTTCCTCTCAGATATATTTAATGTTACAGATATTTAAATTATATCACACATAAAAATCGTTTTCAATACATTTAAATCAATTTTTTACCTTTTGCTGTCGCTATATCTTTTAAGCATCTCGGTTTAAAATTGAAAACAGAAGTACGCTGAAAATGTTAAAATTTAAATGCTTGAAAATTGTTTTTTTCAGCTCCCTCTACTAACAGCGCAGAATCAGGAAAAAATGTACGCAAACGTACATTCTTCATAAAATATCTTATGTTTTGTAACAAAATGTTTACAATATTCATAGTCTGTTAATATTCATCATTTCAATGTAATCCTGTTCAGCAAAAATAACAAGCTAAAATTTTTACATCTCAACAAGACTCAGATAAAAACAAAATTTACAATAATAATCTGCTAAAAATTTTTTTACCGTCTGCGGTTATTTCTATTTACATTTTATAAATAATGTGCTATCATTATTTTATAGAATATTTGGAGGTGTTCTGATGGTTTACTTATGGGCAGGCGCTTTCATCGTGTTTATGATTCTTGAGATTTCAACATCAATGGCGCTTGTTTCTATCTGGTTTTCAGCTGCGGCTCTTATAACATTGATCGTAAGTCTTTTTGTCGAGTCTCAAATCGCTCAGTGTATAATTTTTGTTGCGATGTCAGCCGTACTTCTTGTTCTTACAAGACCATTTGTAAACAAGCTCAAAAAAAAGCATATTGAAACTAACGCTTTACTTGACATCGGAAAGCGTGCTACTGTTACTAAGGAGATCGACAACGACAAGGCTCCCGGACGCGTCAGACTTGACGGGGTCGATTGGACGGCGATCTCATCAGACGGAAGTAAATTTCCTGTCGGTGCGACCGTTATTGTTGACGGAATTGACGGTGCGAAGCTATATGTTTCAAATCCGCAAAATAAAACTGACATACATATAGGAAAGGAATGATTTTTTTGGATAACTTTTTTGTGCAAAATTCAACTATCTTAATTCTTCTTGCGGTCATTGTGGTGATACTACTTCTACTTATCTCCCGCATAAAGATAGTACCACAGGCTCAGGTCTATGTCATTGAGCGTCTCGGTGCATATCATGCGTCGTGGTCTACCGGACTTCACATTCTCATACCGTTTATCGACAGGATCTCTAAAAAAGTCTCGATAAAAGAACAGGTCGTTGACTTTAAGCCGCAGCCGGTCATAACAAAGGACAATGTAACTATGCAGATAGATACAGTAGTGTTCTTTCAGGTGACCGACGCTAAACAATACACCTACGGTGTGGAGCGACCTATTTCCGCTATCGAAAATCTTTCAGCTACAACACTGAGAAATATCATAGGTGAGCTTGAGCTCGACGCTACCCTCACCTCCCGTGATACAATCAATACTAAAATCACCGAGATCCTCGACGAAGCAACCGACAGATGGGGAATCAAGGTAAACAGGGTTGAGCTTAAAAACATTCTCCCGCCCCGTGAGATACAGGACGCTATGGAGAAACAGATGAAGGCAGAGCGTGAGAGAAGAGAAAAAATCTTACAGGCAGAGGGCGAAAAGAAATCGCAGGTACTTGTTGCGGAAGGTGAAAAGGAATCTAAGATACTCCGCGCACAAGCTGACAAGGAAGCTGAGATACTAAAGGCTGACGCTGTAAAGCAGAAGAAAATACTGGAGGCTGAGGGTGAGGCTCAGGCTATTGAGACGGTTCAACAGGCGCTTGCTGACTCTATCAAAAAGCTTAATGAGGCAAATCCAAACCAGCAGGTTATCGCACTTAAGAGCTTAGAAGCATTCCAGAAAGCAGCAGACGGAAAGGCAACAAAGATAATTATTCCGAGTGAAATACAGGGACTCGCAGGACTTGCTGCAAGCCTTAAGGGGCTTGTTGAGAATGATGCGGCTGATGTTAAGTAGTCTATTTTATACATTATAAACATAGCACACGGTTGATCGCCGTGTGTTTTTTTCTTAAAAAATTTCTTAAACCCCTTGACTTTTCTTCAAATTGTGTTATACTGTAATTAGCACTCAAATAGATAGAGTGCTAACACTCATCAGCTAAGACTGCCAGACGGAAAGGAGAATAGAAAATGAATATGAATAATTTTACTCAAAAATCGTTTGAGGTACTTCAAACTGCTCAGGAGCTTGCGGTAGAAAACTCCAATATGAGAATAGAAGCGGAGCATCTGCTTCTGTCGCTTATGACTACCGATGGGAGTCTTATCCCCTCTCTTATAGAAAAGATGGGACTTGACAGGCAGAAACTCACCGACAATGCGAGAAAGCTTGTAGACAATCTTCCTAAAGTCTCGGGCTCGGGGTATCAAACATCGCAGATCGGTATATCGGGAGAGCTCGAAAAAATCCTTATAGCCGCTGAAAATTCTGCTAAGAAAATGAACGATCAGTATATTTCAGTAGAGCATCTGATGCTTTCGCTTATTGAAAATTCAACCGGCGCAAGCGCAAAGCTGCTTAAGGACTCGGGAGTTGATAAGAGCAAATTTCTAAGCTCTCTTATGGAGGTCAGAGGCAACACAAATGTAACTACCGACAATCCGGAAGGAACATACGATGTTCTCAATAAATATGGTCAGGACCTCGTGGAGCTTGCTGAGAAAAACAAGCTTGATCCTGTTATAGGTCGTGACACGGAGATAAGAAATGTAATAAGGATACTTTCCAGAAAATCAAAAAACAACCCTGTTCTTATCGGTGAACCAGGAGTCGGAAAAACCGCTATTGCTGAAGGACTCGCACTTAGGATAGTTCGGGGAGATGTTCCGAAAAACCTTTTGAACAGAAGGATTTTTTCTCTGGATATGGGAGCTTTGGTAGCTGGAGCCAAATACAGAGGCGAATTTGAAGAGCGTCTTAAATCGGTATTGCAGGAAATCAAAAAGAGCGAAGGCAGGATAATTCTGTTTATTGACGAGCTCCACCTTATAGTTGGCGCAGGAAAAACAGACGGTGCTATGGACGCAGGAAACATACTTAAGCCTATGCTCGCAAGAGGCGAGCTTCACTGTATCGGCGCTACTACCCTTAACGAATACCGTGAGTATATTGAAAAGGATGCCGCACTTGAGAGGCGTTTTCAGCCTGTTATGGTAGAAGAGCCGACCGTTGAGGACGCTATATCTATCTTAAGAGGTCTTGAAGAAAGATATGAGGTCTTTCACGGCGTAAAAATATCCGACTCTGCACTTATCGCCGCAGCCGTACTTTCAAACAGATATATATCCGACAGATTCTTACCCGACAAAGCTATTGACCTTGTGGATGAAGCCTGCGCAATGATAAAAACTGAAATGAACTCTATGCCGACAGAGCTTGACGAGATAGAGCGTAAAATAATGCAGCACGAGATAGAGGAGGCTGCACTCAAGCACGAGGATGACAAGGTTTCAAAAGAGCATCTTGCGGATATTCAAAAGGAGCTTGCAGAATACAGAGATGAATTCAATGCGCTTAAAGCAAAGTGGGAAAACGAAAAAGCTGCTATCAAAAGAGTTCAGGACCTTCGTGCCGAAATAGAACAGGTAAACAAGGATATAGAGTCGGCAAAAAGAGAATACGATCTCGCAAAGGCGGCAGAGCTTCAGTACGGAAGACTTCCCAGCCTTAAAAAAGAGCTCGATGAACAGGAAAAGCTTGCTGCCAACGCAAAGAGCTCCGACACGCTTCTCCGTGACAGAGTTACCGAGGAGGAGATCGCTAAGATCGTCGCAAGGTGGACAGGTATACCCGTTGCCAAGCTTATGGAAAGCGAGCGTGAAAAGCTTTTAAATATGGAGGAAATACTCCATAAGCGTGTCGTCGGACAGTCTGAGGCTGTTAAAAAGGTAAGCGAGGCCATACTTCGTTCAAGGGCTGGAATTGCCGACCCTAACCGACCAATAGGATCGTTTCTGTTCCTCGGACCGACCGGTGTAGGTAAGACGGAGCTTGCAAAAGCTCTTGCACAATCTTTGTTTGATGATGAAAATAACATTGTCAGAATAGATATGTCGGAGTATATGGAGAAATACTCCGTATCCCGTCTTATCGGAGCGCCTCCGGGATATGTCGGATACGATGAAGGCGGACAGCTCACCGAAGCGATAAGACGGCGTCCGTATGCGGTAGTTCTGTTTGACGAGATAGAAAAAGCTCACCCCGATGTGTTCAATATTCTGCTTCAGGTTCTTGACGACGGACGCATAACCGATTCACAGGGACGCACAGTTGATTTTAAAAACACGATAATCATTCTTACTTCTAATCTCGGCTCGCCTATAATACTGGATGGTATCGACTCAAACGGCGAGATAAGCAGTCAGGCGAAGGAACAGGTAGACAGCTTGCTTAAACAGAGCTTTCGCCCAGAGTTTTTAAACCGTCTTGACGAGATTGTTTATTACAAGCCTCTTACTAAGGATGAGATTGGCTCGGTTGTTGAACTGATGCTTAATAATCTATCAAAGCGGCTTTCAGACAAGCACATTAAAATCGATGTCTCGCCAAAAGCCAAAAGCTATATAATAGATAACGGCTATGATCCTGTTTACGGAGCAAGACCGCTTAAGAGATTTATTCAGCGCGAGCTTGAAACACTTATCGCAAGGGCAATCATCGCAGATAAGATAACACCCGACTCGACAGTAAAAATAACATCTGACGGAAGCGCTCTTAAAATAGAATAGTTTTTCACAACGAAAACGACCGAGAATTATTCCCGGTCGTTTTTTGCAGCACAGCACCGTAAATACCCTTTTATTCTTAAGAAACACTTTCTTACTATAAAAATAATTAGACTTTATTTAATTTAATTGACATACGATTTATTCCGTTGTATAATAAATTGTATAAGATAATAATTACATCGGCGGTGAATACTATGAACATATATGTTAAGAAAGCACACGACACGCTAAATGAAGTCAATAAAGTCATTTTGGGAAAACATGGTGAAATAAAAGAGATAATGGCAGCGTTTCTCTCAAACGGTCATATTCTTCTTGAAGATATTCCCGGTGTCGGAAAAACAACTCTTGCTCTTGCATTTTCAAGAGCTATGGACCTTAGCTACCGGCGTGTTCAGTTCACACCAGATGTAATGCCGTCAGATCTTACAGGATTTTCTGTTTACAGAAGAGAAGAGGACAGATTTGTTTATCTTAAAGGAAGCGTTTTTTGTAACCTCCTTTTAGCGGACGAGCTCAACCGCACTTCTCCTAAAACACAGTCAGCTCTTCTTGAGGTAATGGAGGAGCGAAAGGTAACTGTCGAGGGAGTAACAAGAGATGTCCCCTCACCTTTTCTTGTAATAGCTACGCAAAATCCATTCGGAAACGCAGGAACTCAGATGCTTCCGGAAGCGCAGGTTGACAGATTTACGGCTTCACTGTCTATCGGCTACCCTGACTATGAAAACGAGCTTATGCTCGCAAAGTCGGTAACCGATCAAAACAGACTTGACAGCGTCGGTACAGTGCTTAATACTGATATCCTTCTGCATATGCAAAAGGATGTTCATAATGTGTTTATTTCAGATGATGTCTATCGCTATATTTTAAACCTTATTTCAGAAACAAGACGGCATCCTTACATCGAAAGAGGTGCTAGTCCGAGGGCAACGATAGCTCTTGTAAAAATGTCAAAGGCTTATGCTTGGCTGGACGGAAAAACATTCGTCACACCGGGAGATGTTTACAGTCAGTTTCCTTATGTAGTCGCTCACAGGCTTATTCTTAATTCACAGGCAAGAATGCAGAGAATCTCAAAATACGATGTTATATCACAGATACTTTCTAATGTAAAGAGGCCCTCACTCGGAGAGTAAATATGCGTAAAGTTATCTTTATCCTTATCGCCGCTGTGACACTGTACTTTGCGGGTATGTACAAAAGTCTTTCTCTTATGGTTATGTTTTTTGCCGAACTTGTACTGTGTTTAGTGATGTTCGCCATAAGCATAGTTTTGAGCAGAAAAATTGACGCTTGCTTTTTAAATGATATGTCCGGTGCTGTTGTGAATACACCTCAAGGTATAAGAATATGTGTCAAAAACAACAGTATCATACCGATAAATAAAGCAAAATTAAAGCTTAAGTTTAAATATTCCGATGGAAAGAAAAAGGTAAAAAAGCTTTATTTTTCTGCCGCACCAAGGTCAACGGAAGTAATCAGCTTTTTTGTTACTGCTCCCTACTGCGGTCTTTTAAATATGAGGCTCACTAAGGTTTATGCGTATGATCTCCTTTCTCTTTTTTCATTTCCGAAAAGAGCCAGATCCGTACTTGATCTAAATATTTTGCCGAACACACTCCCCATATCAATTAACAATGCTTCAATGCTGTCCCCAGAAAGCGCATATGACCTTGAGCTCTCCTACGATACCTCGGGGTATTCATCGGAAATCAGACATCTAAGAGAGTATCGCGACGGCGACCAGATAAAACACATACACTGGAACCAGACCGCAAGAACTCAGCAGGTATATGTCAAGGAATTTGAACAGGAATCGGGCGGCAGTATAGCTGTTTATGTTCTGCTTGTGACAAGGGATAAAATCACACTGCCGCGAAAAAGCGCTTTTTATGAAACGCTCTATGCGGTAATTTCAGGGCTTTTGACTAAATTCAGCTCCGTTAAGCTCTTTACGAAGAACTATATCAACAATATAGATATAGGGTTTACTGTCAAAAATACCGATGAGCTTAATGAAGCTTTTTTTGAAGTATACAAGCTCCCTGTTAAAAAGCTTAAGAAAAAAGACAGTAAGCCTGAAATTCTGAGCACAGGAGCATTATCATTTGATTTTGACCTTAGTTTAAAATGTGACGGTAAGCTTTTGTTTAAGTTTTCCGAAAAGGATCACAACGAACAGATAGCTTTAAACTCTTTTGACATAAGCTTCGGTTCGTAAAAACTGCAACACGCAATATGACCCTATCATTTACATTATAAAGTCAGCTAATTTTCTTTTCTACATTTAAACGATTATATTTCCGTCTCAGGAGGTGAGCGTCTTGAAAAAGCAAACAATATCAATAACCGTTCCTAAAAAAGAAAAATCTGATGTGAAACGACCGACAACAATACTTGTATTTTTGCTTTTCGGCGTTCTTGGACTGATGATTTATCTTGATTCAATCGGCGGAGTTGATTTTTCTTTTTTGCTGTATCCCTTATCTTTGTTGATATGCTCTGTTTTGTGGTATATCTACTTTTATTTTCCTAAGCTTACTGCTCCGTTTCTGATTTTAACGGCAGCTGTACTTCTGATCATCGGACTTTTTAAATACAGAGAGATATACTCACAGGCTATGGCACTCGGAAATGCAATACTCGGCGAAAGAAAAAAAGTGACACTCACTCTCCTTTGCTTTGTTATTAGTCTGTTAATAGTCTTTACTCTTTTCTTTATTGAGATCGCATTTAACAACCATATTATCCTGTATCTGGTCACAAGCTTTTTCCTTATAAGCGCACCTGTTTTCGGATATGATGTGAGTGCTGCTTCTTATGTTCTCTTATTTGCGTTTCAAATTGCTTTTTTTGCAGTATATGCTGCCGGTGCGAGCCGAAAAAAAACGCTTACTCCAGAAAAGGCAGTATATAAAAATGCATCAAAAGCAGCTGTAATATGCACCGTTTCGGCTGTCATTATACTCTCGGCACTGTTTTTTCCGGTAAAGCATTTACAAGACAAGCTTTATGAGGCAGTGTATAGTGCTGAGGGATTTGTCAAGGATACTGTAAACTCTCTTGCCAGCTATACTCTGTCCCCTTATGAAAACGGAAGTATAAGTAAGGGAAATCTCTATACAAGCGGAAACACGACCCTGATCGTGTCGGCGCAAAATATTCCTAGCGATACCGTATACCTTAAAAGCTATATCGGAGATGAGTATAAAAACTCAGATTGGAGCAAGGCTGATGACAATAAAATCATTGAGGAAATAATAAATAAGCACGATTGGGCTGAAACCTATGGCTATGAAGAGTATGTGATGGCAGACTGTATCAAACAAATACCTTGGTTTTACAACGATCATTTTGTCAGCAATTACATCACCGTCAAAAGGCAGTTTAATGAGGATATAAACGAATATGTCCCATACTTCAGCACCGTTTCATATGCTACTTTAGTTCGAGATATCAATGATGCTTCTGGTTATGATTTTTTCTCTATCTCAGATATTGATCCAGAATATTTCAAGTCTGAATTGGCATCATCATACTCTTTTACAATTACTGATGGAACAGATGATTTATATAATACAATAGACCTTGACTCAAGCCTATACACCGAGTTTATTGATGACTACAAACGATATTCAAATGATAGATTTATCAAATACGACCGCAATAACACTCCTAAACTGTCAGAATACTGTGAGGAACATCCGCTCAGTAAGCTAGATGAGATAACTACTTTTATCGCGTACACTCTTCAATCAAATACAAAATACAACAAAACCCCCGGAATGGCAAAGATGAGCAGTGATGTTGTCGATGATTTTCTATTTAACAGGCGGCAAGGCTACTGCGTACATTACGCATCTACCGCCGCTCTTATGTACCGAATGTACGGCATTCCCGCAAGATTTGTAAGCGGATATTCCGTATCCCCGGATAAATTCAAGGATCTGAGTTCGGCATTGTCAAGTAGCATTGATGAATATGGCAATCCAGTCTCAATTGATATGTATACTCCCTTCTCCGCAGAACTGACCGATGAGGACGCACACGCTTGGGTCGAGATTTTCCTTGACGGCTACGGCTGGGTCCCGGTCGAATTCACTCCTGACAGTAACGGCAACATTATGCCCTACTATCCCTCTTTTACCGATACTGCTTTTAACGACATCTTAAACGAAAAAGGTTGGAAGCTTGATGTTCCCAGTATCCCGATAGAAACATCAGATACTTTAAATTCAAATACAGGATCTTCGTTTTTCGGCTTAAGTCATAGTATAAGCATAGCCTTTATTGTAATTTTAGCAGTGATATTAACAATATGTTTTATGCTGATGCGAAGAAGTATAATTCAAAAGCATCTTCGGAAAATTGCACCTAAAAAAATGTTTACAAGACTTGTCAGTATGCTTGATTTTACAAAGAGCTATGACGATCCTTACAACGAGGAGAAACTAGCCGAACGCCTTTATTCGTATTATTCAAAGCCTCCAGCAGATTCAAACTCAAATATTAAAGTTACCTATGATGAGCTTGATGCTATGGAAGCTATATACAATGAGGCTGCGTTTGGTCCTAAGGAGATAAGCGCTGATAAAAAACGGTTTTTACTCATTATGTACAGAAAGCTTGCGCTTATTTCCTATCAGCGAGAAAAAAGCCGTATAAAACGGCTGATATTTAAATATGTAAAATCTTATATTTAGTTTTTATTCTCCCCGCATTTTAAGTGCGGGGATTTTTTTGTGGAGTCGTGTTTTAGTAAGGAAAATTATATATAAAACTACTTTTGTTTCTTAACAATTGCATTTTTTTACATTTTAAGGCAATAATTTTACAAATGTATTGACAAATTATTTTTATAGTGTTACTATGTATTTACAAAATAAATATTTATTTTTGTATAATTCGCTAAGAGAAGGTGTTTCCGATGTTTTGTTAAAACAATAAACATCATAATTTTTAAGATATATTAATAAAATTACTTAGGAGGAATTACAATGAAAAAATTCACCAAGCTATTTATCAGCTTTTTGACAATCTTCGCAATATCAGTTTGCACAGTTACTTCCGCAAGTGCGACAACTGCGTCTACTAATTCATTTACATATGACTTTAAACCTAAGAGTACAGTATACAACACTACCACATCTTCAATATATTCAGACACAGTAGATTTTGGTTGGTCTAATCAAGAGGCGGAGGTTAATCTAGTTTTTAGCGTTAATGTTCCACCAAAAACTAGCAGCTTTACTATAACGGTTCAAGGTATTTTACAAAAGAAAAGCGGCAGTTCCTGGGTCAATATAAGAACACTAAATGTAAGCAAATCATTTTCCAATACATCAACTACCACATATAAATATGTAATTGCAAGTGCAAGTGATGAAAAGACTTATTTTGCTGATTTAACAAAAGGTTCAACCTATCGTGTTAAATATACAGTTACTAAGAATACGACTAGCGCTAAATATAATTTGATGCCTAATTTTAGCATGATTTTTGAAACTGCTTAATAATCAAGAGGTTTATTAAATTATGAAAAAGCTCTTTATAATCCGAACAATTATAAAAGACCTGTTTACAGCACAACTGCCCTACACGGCAGTTGTGCTTGTTTCGCTTATCATATCCTTCTTTACACTCTTTTTTGTAACGACTAAAGTAGCTAGCGAACATCTGGAATCAACATTATCTGAAAAACATTATTCTAATGATTTATATTTAGATGTCGCCGATAGTGCGTCAAATATAGGTGAGTATGGGAATAATATGGGCGATTATATGCTTAATGATGAATTTTGCAATAAATATTTAGAAATAAACCTACCAAAAGTAACATATATCAATATTGGTGCATCTTTAATGTATTCAAAACTTAACGGAAAAAAACTACCTGGTACAGATTTTGTTGATGTTGGGGTGGAGCCGATTTTTTCTCAAGCCGAGAAGAACATATATGAGGCTTTTGAAAAAGATCTTAAATACGAATATGATGTCATAGACGGCAGAGATATTACAGAAGAAGAGCTATCCGAACATAAAAATGTAGCGTTAGCACCCGAGGGCTGGGCGGTAAAGGTCGGCGATACTCTGGACTGCTTCGGGCATGAACTTAAGATAGTAGGACTTATAAGACCAAAAAAGGGATTTATTTATGAAGAGTTTTATCGTCCATATAGAGAAAACTTTTTAGTTCCTTATGATTTTTTGCTTGAATGTATGAACGACCCTCTTGATCTTGATATTAAGAATGGTGAAGATTTAATCTACAATCCTGGTTATGACGGCAAACCAAAAAACAACAAATACGAGCCGGAAGAACTACCTCCTGACACTATTTATGCTACTTTAAGCAGTACTTGTTTCAAGGATAAAATCTATCCTGCAATCATTATATTAAATGTACAACACATAATATTTTCCGAAAAAATAACTGAAAAACAAAAAAACGATTTTGCAAAACTTATCGGAGTATCTCCCGACGAGTTAAGAAGCTCATATGAGCAGTTTTATAAAGACAACATAAAAGAATTTAATAATCAGGCTTTGCTTGAGTGTGCTGTATCTGGAGCTTTCTGTGTACTCAACGCAGTTATGATAGTTTTGTTTATCTGTCGGAAAAATGTAGGTACATATAAGCTGTTCAGGGTATACGGCGGCAGTAGGAAAAACATATTTATGTTTAATCTTGTCAGTATGCTGGCGGTAATTTTGCTTGCGCTCATTATATCAGCCCTTATGTCAATGCCTGTGATGAATGTATTTCACAGGATAAATCAAAAGTACGAATTCAGAGAAAGCTGTCTTATTATAACAAGCGCTGTATTTGTGGTGGTATCGGTTCTGGCGTGCATACCTGCGGCTGTATCCGCAGTAAGAAAATCGCCGGTTAATTGATAAAATTGTAAATATTTTTGTCAAATACTGTTGACAAGCTATCGTCTATATGCTATTATAATAATATAATCAAGAATAATATTTATTATTAAATAACATAGAGGCTAATATGAAAAAACTGTTTGTTATTGCAACTATTGTCAAAGATTTGTTTACATCTAAGCTGCCCTACACGGCAGTTGTGCTTATTTCGCTTATTTTATCCTTCTTTACACTCTTTTTCGTAACAACTAAAGTAGCTAGTGAACATCTAAAATCTACACTAACAGAAAAACATTATTCAAATGATTTATTTCTTGATATAACCAGTGATTTGCGCAATGTAGCAGAAAATAGTGATTTTTCACTTGACGAAAATGGTAATTACCTACTTGATGATGAATTTTACGATAGATATCTTAAACTAGACTTACCAACAACAACATTCGCTAGTATTATGTCATTTTTAAAATATTCAAAGCTTAACAATAAAAAACTTCCCGGTACGGATTTTGTTGAAGTTAATGTTCATCCGCTTTTTTCAAAGTCTGAGCAGGAAAAATATAAGCCTTTTGAATTATCACTTAAGTATGAATACGATGTCATTGACGGCAGGGATATTACAGAAGAGGATCTATCCGAACATAAAAATGTAGCTCTGGCGCCGGAAGGCTGGGCGGTAAAGGTCGGAGATACTCTGGACTGCTTCGGGCACAAGCTTAAAATAGTAGGACTTTTAAAGCCAAAAGTCGGTTTTGAATATGAAGGTGCGTATTATTCTTATCATGAAAAGTTTTTAGTGCCGTATGGTTTTTTAGTTGAGTGTATGAAGGAGCCTATTGATATTAATTCTCTTAATACCAAAACAGGTAATCTTGAACACAATCCTGGCTATGATGACAAACCCGTAGACAATAAATATGTGCTTATAGAACCTCCTGCTAATACTACATTCTCTTCTGACGGTCAGACTTGCTACAAGGGCAAAATTTATCCTGCAACCATTAAAATTAATCTACAAAACATCATATTTTCAAAAAAATTAACAGAAAAACAAAAAAACGATTATGCGGAATTTTTAGGAGTTTCTCCCGATAAATTAAAAAGCTCCTATGAGCGACTCTATATGGACAATATAAAAGAATTTAATAATCAGGCTTTGCTTGAGTGTACTGTATCTGGAGCTTTCTGTGTGCTTAACGCTGTGATGATAGTTTTGTTTATCTGTCGAAAAAATATAGGTACATATAAGCTGTTCAGGGTATACGGAAGCAGCAGGAAAAACATATTTATTTTTAATCTTGTTAGTATGCTGTCGGTAATTTTGCTTGCACTTATTATCTCAGCCCTTATGTCAATGCCTGTGATGAATGTATTTCACAGGATAAATCAAAAGTACGAATTCAGAGAAAGCTGTCTTATTATAACAAGCGCTGTATTTGTGGCAGTATCGGTTCTGGCGTGTATACCTGCGGCTGTATCCGCAGTAAGAAAATCGCCGGTTAATTGATAAAATTGTAAATATTCTTGTCAAATACTGTTGACAAGCTATCGTCTATATGCTATTATAATAATATAACCGAGAAAAATATTTATTATTAAATAACATAGAGGCTAATATGAAAAAACTGTTTGTTATTACAACTATTGTCAAAGATTTGTTTACATCTAAGCTGCCCTACACGGCAGTTGTGCTTGTTTCGCTTATCATATCCTTCTTTACACTATTTTTTGTAACAACCAAAGTCGCTAGCGAACATCTGGAATCTACAGCATTGGAAAACAGATATTATAATGATTTGTATGTACTTGATGACCAACCCAATTCGTTTTTGTTGAATGATGACTTTTATAACGATTATTTGAAATTAACATTTCCCAAAGCGACATCATCTACTAATATTATGTCATTTTTAAAATATTCAAAGCTTAACGATAAAAAACTACCCGGTACTGATTTTGTTGAAGTTAATGTTCATCCGCTTTTTTCAAAGTCTGAGCAGGACAAGTATGAAGCTTTTGAATTTTCGTTACGATATGAATATGATGTCATTGACGGTAGAGATATTACAGAGGAAGAGCTATCCGAACATAAAAATGTAGCTCTGGCACCGGAAGGCTGGGCGGTAAAGGTCGGTGATACTCTGGACTGCTTCGGTCATAAACTAAAGATAGTAGGGTTAATAAAACCCAAAGAAGGTTTTATTTATGGAGAATTTTATAATCCGTATCGGGAGCGTTTTTTAGTTCCGTATGATTTTCTACTCGAATGTATGAAAGATCCCCTTGATCTTGATATAAAAAATGGAGAAGATTTTAATTACAATCCCGGTTATCGCGACAAGCCAGTAGATAATAAATATGTTCTTATTGACCCTCCTCCTAATACAACTTTTCGAGATGTAGGTCAAACTGTTTATAAAGATAAAATATACCCGGCTATCATTAGAATAGACTTAGATTATATAGTATTTTCCGAAAAAATAACAGAAAAACAAAAAAACGATTTTGCAAAATTTATCGGAGTATCTCCTGACGAGTTAAGAAGCTCGTATGAGCGCTACTATAAAGACACAGTTAAAGAATTTAATAATCAGGCTTTGCTTGAGTGTGCTGTATCTGGAGCTTTCTGTGTGCTCAACGCTGTGATGATAGTTTTGTTTATCTGTCGAAAAAATATAGGTACATATAAGCTGTTCAGGGTATACGGCGGCAGTAAGAGAAACATATTTATGTTTAATCTTGTTAGTATGCTGGCGATAATTTTGCTTGCGCTTATTATCTCAGCCCTTATGTCAATGCCTGTGATGAATATATTTCACAGGATAAATCAAAAGTACGAATTCAGAGAAAGCTGTCTTATTATAACAAGCGCTGTATTTTTGATAGTATCGGTTCTGGCGTGTATACCTGCGGCTATATCCGCAGTAAGAAAATCGCCGGTTAGTAATTAAGGGGGGAAGTAAATATGATTTGCCTTAAAAACATTGTAAAAATCTACAATAGAAAATCTTCTCAGCCAACAAGAGCTCTAGACGGTGTTGATCTTGTGATTAACAACGGTGAAATGCTGGCGATAATGGGAGTTTCAGGTTCGGGAAAATCGACGCTTTTAAATATCATAGGCTGTCTTGACAAGGCGACCGACGGAGAATACATTCTTGATGGAAAGAACATAAACGAATATAAATCTAAGGAAATTTATGTGTTAAGAAACAAAAAGTTTGGTTTTATTTTGCAAAATTATGGACTTGTTGAGGACAAAAGCGTTTTAACAAATGTTATGTATCCCCTCGCCTTTTCAAAAGATGTGGGATATTTTAAGATGAAGGGTCTTGCAAAAAAGGCTATTAAAAATGCGGGTATCGGAGAGCTTACGAGGAAAAAAGTAAGTAAGATCTCCGGCGGACAAAAGCAGCGTGCAGCCATAGCACGAGCGATAGTAAATTCTCCCGAGGTTATACTTGCCGATGAGCCGACAGCAGCTCTTGACCACAAGACAGCAGATGAAATAATTGGGCTTCTTAAAAAACTAAACAAAAACGGCACAACTATAATTGTTGTCACACACGACAAGCGCATTGCGGATATGTGCGATAGGATAGTATGCATATCTGACGGACGAATATCGGAGGACAGCAAATGAAATTTTTGTGGCAATTAAATGAAGATGTAAAATCAAACCTGCTTGCAGTAATACTGATCGTTCTTGAGTTGGTGTTTGCGATAGTGTGCTTTTCGGTGTGCTTTGAGCTTTCTGGAAGCTTTGTTACATCTGTGGGATTTTTCGCCAAAGACTTCAACGATAATTCTCTTGCTGTTAAACTTTCCGAAATAAACTATAGTGTTATAAATGATATAACTGAAAACGAAAATGTAAAAAATATCTATACCGCAAGCTTTTATACTGGTTCATATGAAAATCAGAATACCTACATAGGAAGCTTTTCAGAAAATGTATTTAACGACCTTGACCTTTCCTATAAAGGCGAAATGATCGACACTACAAAAGACTACGGGAATGCAGTTCCCTGTCTTGTCTCAAATATTCTTTCAAAAGTCTTTGAGATAGGAAGAACATATAATTTAGACGGAACGGATTTTTATATATCAGGAAGTCTGAATGATGACAATATCTACTATATGCTTGGAGATTTGACAAGCGACGCCTTTTTTATGTGCTATGACAAGAACAACATTCTTCCCTCATCCGAACTTAATAGATCAAGCACGAATAATGCTCTTATCACAGCCAAGGACGGAATTAGTGATACAATACTTTCCAAAAGTCTTGATGAAATTTCTGCGATTGAATCAAAGAATTATTTTGACTGGCGTGAGAAGCTTTCAGATGACTTTGACAAGATGTCCGGAAATCTTATTATAGGATTTCTTGTTTTGTTACTTTCTACCGTCGGATTTTTGGCAAACAATATCTTAAGCTTTAATCAAAATCAAAGGTCATATACAAATCAACTTATTGTCGGTCAGAAAAAGGGCTGTATAACACTTCTTTTTGCAACCAGACTTGTTATTTGTACAGCAATATCATCTGCTGTCGTACTTATTTTTAAAGACAAAATCTCCGCTCTTATTGAAAGTGAAGTAATGACATATGATAATCTGATTTATTCAATACTAACCTGTCTTGTACTTTGCCTTATCTGCATAATCGTCATAGGTCTGCGTATCAGTAAAGCTGAGATCGTAGAGCGATAAACGCTAAGACTTATTATCCTTACTTGACACAAGTATAAAAATCTGTTATTCTAAAAACTGCGGAATGTCTATAAGACATCCCGCAGTTTACAACAGGGAAGGTATAAAAATGCTTAATCAGTTTTCAAGAACAGAGCTGATGTTCGGAAAAGAAGCAATGGATAAGCTTTCAGCCTCGCGCGTTGCTGTTTTCGGTATAGGCGGTGTCGGCGGATATACAGTCGAGGCGCTTGTGCGCTCAGGATTAGGCGCTATTGATCTTATTGATAACGATAGATTCTCACTTACAAATATAAATCGTCAGATCTATGCGACACATAAAACACTGGACGAATTTAAGGTGGATGCCGCAAAAGACCGTATTGCCGAAATAAATCCGAATGTGAAAGTAACAACGCACAAAATATTCTATACTTCTGAGACAGCCAACCGGCTTGACTTTTCCGAGTATGATTACATTGTTGACGCAATAGATACCGTTGCCGGAAAGCTTGCTTTAGTGGAAAACGCCAACAAGTCAGGCGTGCCGATAATAAGCTCAATGGGCGCAGGAAACAAAGTCGATCCTACAGCCTTTGAGGTCACTGACATATACAAGACCTCTGTTTGTCCGCTCGCTAAGGTAATGCGCTATGAGCTAAAGCGCAGAGGTATAAAAAAGCTTAAGGTTGTGTACTCAAAAGAACAGCCATTAAAACCTGTACTTGATACGAACATTGAGATATATGCAGATGAACTCAATAACCGAAGACAGATACCTGCAAGCAACGCATTTGTGCCTTCTGTTGCAGGACTTATAATCGCCGGAGAGGTTATTAAGGATCTGATACAGTATCAAAAAACCTGATTGAATTCTTGTTACAGCACTCACAGGGATGTGAGTGTTTTTTGTATATACATATTCTTGCTCAACCCCTATCAGTAAAAAACCACATCGCTGCAACGCAAAGCTAAACAACGATGTGGTAAATTATTTATAAATGAGTTAGCTGAACATTGGCGGAGTAACATCAGTATCCGGAAATGTGCTGCCCTTGGGTGACGGTTCAGACATACTGAAATACATTTTTGCAGCCTTTGTCGTTCCAAAATCACGGTTAGAACCGGTTTTTTGTACCTTGTTGAATGCTTCACGGAACATAGCGTTATGTGCCTCTTCCCTGTTCAGAAGAAAATCTATTGTTTCTCTTACTCTCTTATCATCTATCTGTCTATAAAGATATTCGTACACTACCTTTGCCCTCTGTTCCGAAGCAATATTTGAAAGCAGGTCGGCACATAAGTCTCCTGTAACAGTTACATAATCTCCTGTCCACGAATAACCTGAGGCATTTATAAGTCCCGGGTTAAGTCCTAAAAGGACATGAGACTCTATTTCCCCTGCCGGGACAGTCTTTGCCTCAACATCGTGCCCGTTTAACAGATTGATAGTCTGCGCAACCATCTCCATATGACCCAGCTCCTCAGCAGCAATATCTAGAAATAAGTCCTTGATCTCAGGATCCTTTATTCTAAAGCTTTGCGACATATACTGCATAGCGGCTTTTAGCTCACCATTAGCACCTCCGAGCTGTTCCTGCATAAGAGCGGCATACTGTGGATTCGGCTTTTCAACGCCTACGGGATGAAATAGCATTTTTTCATGTTTAAACATAGAAATAACCTCCTTTTCTGTGAGATATTATTTCCATATTTTGAAGTATTATACAAATGATATTACGCCAAAAAATATTTCTCTTTGACGCCCAAAGCAGTTTAGATTTCAAAAATACTCAGTTTAAAATCAAAACACCGATGTTTAAATAGGATGCAAATGCTGTCCAGAGCAAATATGGGATATTAAGATAAGCGGCAACAGGACGGATTCTGTAAAAAACGCATATCATAACAACTATAAGCAACAGTAACAAAAGAATAATAATGACAGAAAGTCCGACCATTTCAAGTCTGAAGAACACTATGCTCCATAAAAAGTTCACAACAAGCTGTATTCCATACACAGCAAGTGCAAAATTCTTTTGCCTTACAGTCGCCTTGGAGGTATAGATAAAATATGCCGATATTCCCATAAGCGCATATAGAATTATCCATACAATAGGAAATATCCAGCCCGGCGGAGAAAAAGGCGGTCTAACGATTTCCTTATAAAAAGAGAATGAATTTCCTGCAATGATACCCGATAATACACCAACTAACTCTGTTCCTACGATAAAAATAAGTAGGTCTGTTATTTTTGTTTTTTTCATAACTGCCTCCGTTAAAGTATTGATAACACATTTTATGCCTTTCACTTGAGACTTATGATTTAATATCTACTTATAAATCTATTGTATAGTCTAACAACTAATATTCTTGATATAAATATATTTCTTATCATCAGGATCAAACTTTCCGCTGTTTTCAAATCCGAGCGACACCCAAAATGGTTTGCCAGTAACGCCATCAGGAGTAAGATATATTTTCGGCGCACCGTCAGCTTTCAGAGTCTGCTCAATGTGTCCGAAAAACTCCCTTCCATAACCATTTCGGCGATATTCTGGAGATATGTAAAATCCTGTGATCACGCCATATCCACTTTCAAGCAGGCCATAGACAGTTCCAGTATCTATTGCAAACATTGCAATACCGATAGGTTCGTTTCCTAACAAAGCAAGTTCAAAATGCATATTATCTCTGCTGCCTTGAATATTTATCCGCCTTGAAAGGTCATACAGTATTTCCTCCTCAGTCTCAGATATTCCCTCATGCTCGTCAAGCTCTCTGCTGAAAGGTAGCCACAGCTTCTTTGCAAACTCGTAATGCTCAATTTTGTCCTTTTCGATTTGAATAAATTTAAGTTTTCCCATTTAATACCTCATTTCTGAAAATAAAAAGTGTTCCCGAAAAAACGAGAACACTTAAATTTATTATCCACAAATAAGGTTAAATAAAAAGAAAATGTGAATGACAGATATTCCCGATTTTTCTGATTTGAATATTCATATCATTCACCTACCTTTCTAAATTTGGAGCTGCTAACCGGATTTGAACCGGTGACCTCTTCCTTACCAAGGAAGTGCTCTACCTCCTGAGCCATAGCAGCAAACTTACAGTTAATTATTATACACTAAAAACATTTAGTTGTCAACCAAAAATCGCAATTTTTATTACGTGTTTTGTCTGCGTTGTAAATAGATGTGACCCAATTTTGATAAAAATAAAATCAAAGATAGGTATAATGTTTTTGAACGCCTTTGAAATGGAGCGTAGCGGAACGGAAAAGGCGTTCAAAAACTGCGCCTCAAACAGAGAGCTTCTCTGTCAAGAGCTGTTTGCCATTCTGAGCCTGTCCAATCATTTCTCTCTATCCACAAAAATATTACAAAGGCACATCACAACGGCAAACAATATCCCGGCAATCGGCCAGACTAGCCATGTGATCTCCCAATCGTCTGTTAAAAAACTCCATCCGAGATATATGGCGGTGGCGCTTAACCAATAAGCTGTTGAAACAGTTTCCTTGGTACGAAATTTTCTATAATCCCGAAGCGCATAATCGCCCTCTTTTACAAGTTTCTGCATACTTGCCCAGCGAACGCCGACAATGATAAAAAGTGTTGCTCCAATTCCCGCCAAGAGCATCGTGACGGTCAGCATAACTACGGTGAAAAACTCCTTTTCCGTTAACATACCGATAAAAAGTGGGATAGGAGAAAGAATACATAGACAAGTGGCAATGATATTGCATTTTACATATGTAGTTCTGTAAGTTTTCTGCTTTTCCTTTATCATTTCGTCCACGCCGTACTCCGTTTCAAACGGCTCCTTGTCGATAAACTCATAAGATGTGTTTTTGAATCCGCAGGAAATGAAAATGGCTACGGCGATAGCGACAAGAACAAACAGAACGATAAGACCCACTCCTGCAGCTAAATTTTCGGAAATTGGGTGATCCGGCACTTCTGTCGCAGCACCCAATAGGAGGAGCGGGATCACAGCAACAATACACAAAAATGTGGCAACGGCAATGCGGTAGGCTGCCCGTTTTCTCCACTCTAAAAAATCGTTCGCAAGGGCGAGAGAAACTCGTTTAACGGGCACACGGTCTGGTTCGTCCGTAAATTCTTCATCCTCTATCTCATCCTTGAGAAGATAATCTGTTGTGACGCCAAAAAGGCTGCTGAGCATCAATATCTTCTCAATGTCAGGTACAGTCTGTGCGCCCTCCCACTTGGAAACAGCCTGTCGGGATACCTGCATTTTCTCCGCAAGTTCCTCCTGCGACCAGCCGTTCTTTTTTCTTAAATTCATTATTTTGTCTGCTAAAATCATGATTTTTCCTCCACTTAGATTTGTCGGTAGCTCTATGTGCCATCCGCAATGAAAATAATAGCTTATTTTGCGGTTGCATACCACCAAACGGTGGCTAGAAATCTGTCAACCGAGGGTTGCATAACAGAAAACCCATTTTTAATTTGACTTAGATATAATAACTGCAAATTTCAATAGCTGGTCATCTTTGTCTATGTCATAATTAAACATTACTTTAAGCATTTTAAACACTCATTAGATAAAAACCATCAAATAGCTTTTAAATGTTCGCATTATTTAAAATTATCAAAAAATAAACTGAACACCGACCTTGATATTAGTTTTATCAAAATCGGTGTTCTAATTTGGTCGGGGCGACAGGACTTGAACCTGCGGCATCTTGGTCCCAAACCAAGCACTCTACCAAACTGAGTTACGCCCCGAAAAAAACAATTAAAAACAGTGCTGCCAAAAATATTGACTAAACAGCTTATTTATTATATAGTAAAAAGTTTTGTTTGTCAAGCATTTATTAAAATTTTTTTCGCTATAAATGTAAACCCTTTCCGAAATTGCTTTTTCGGGGAAAGTGTGGTATGATGGTATACAGTCGGTTAGGCAATAGGGCTGACTGATAAATCGGAATTGGTCGAAAGGTGTTGGTATAAAATGAAGTATATGTATCTGATGCGAGGCAAGAAGGTGGAGCAAATATTGTGACCCTCCACCAACATTAAGGAGGAAAAATGGTAACAATTAAACTTGATTCTGTTGAGTTCAGATTAAAAAAATTTTATGATTTTAGCTGGTTACAGAAATACGGAGAAGCTTTCTGGAGCGTTGATGAAACAGGCTCTGGGTGTATCTGTATCGGAATGGAGAATTCAGGAAAGAAATATTTCTGTAAAATTGCTGGTGTAAATACAATAGAGGCTGAGACTACACCCAGTGACTCGGTTAAGATATTAAAAGGCGCAGTTTCGTTATATCATGAATTAGAGCACCCAAATTTAGTTCGGATTGTGGACGCATACGAATACGAGCAATTTTATATTGCGGTTTTTGAGTGGGCAGATGGCGAATGTCTGTTTGACCATTGGAATTTTGAGAAATACAAAAAAGATCATACCCTTAAAAGCCCAAAAGAAAAATTCAGGGAGTTGCCTGTCGATAAAAAGCTACAAGTGGTCGATATATTGTTTTCTTTTTTACAGAACGTAAATAGAAAGGGCTATGTTGCTGTTGATTTTTACGATGGGAGTATCATGTATGATTTTATGACAGATAGGACTACCATTTGTGATATTGACTTCTTTCTGAAAGCTCCTGTTGTGAATAATAAAGGAATGGACTGGTATGGAACAAAGCGATTCAAAGCACCGGAAGAATACATAAAAGGAAGTGTCATAGATGAACAAACCAATATTTTTACTCTTGGTGCTTTGATTTTTGATTTTTTTGGAGATTTTTCTGAAAGTGAAATGGAACAGAGATATTTATTAAATCGCTTTACCCCGTGTCCCTATTCCCACTGGCAACTAAACAAAGAAAGCTATCAGGTCGCAGCAAAAGCCATTAGTGGCATAAAAAACGAACGCTATAAAACATTTACAGAATTTTTTGCTGACTGGGAAAAAGCCGCATATTCTGATTTATCAAGCAGATAATAAATCAATAACATATAAAAAGCATCGCGTCAAGCGGTGCTTTTTTAATGATACAAAGGGTCGCCACAAGCTTGCTATTTATAGGAAAGTATATTATAATAAAATACATAATATGGCGTTAGGGCTGACTGATAAATCGAGGTTGATTTATTTTAATTCGGGGGCTATTTATGGAAATAACATTATTACGGGCAAATATTGACGATGCAAAAGAATTACATATTATGCAGGTTGAAGCTTTCAAAGAATTATTAGAGAAATATCAAGATTTTGATACAAGTCCTGCAAATGAAAACATTGAAAAAGTAGAGGTGCGTTTGAAACAAGATTTTACTTTTTACTATTTTATCTGTATCGGACAACAAAAAGTAGGAGCTATCCGAATTGTTGACAAAAATGAAACCGGAAAAAACAAAAGAATTTCTCCAATATTTATATTGCCAGAATTTCAGGGGAAAGGAATTGCGCAGAAAGCAATCCGGCTGTGTGAAGAAATACATGGAAACGAAAACTGGGAGTTGGATACAATTTTACAGGAGCCTAAAAACTGTCATTTGTATGAAAAACTGGGGTATCGTCAGACAGGCAAAACAAAGGTCATTAACGAAAGACTTACATTAGTATTTTATGAAAAAAAGGAGTAAGACAGAGCATGAATGTAATCATACTTGGTTCCGGAGGATGTGTCAGCACGCCAAGGGCATGTTGTAACTGTAAATCTTTATGAATAAGTTGCGGACGAAAAATTAAAATTTTCCGTAATTATGGAAAACTGGTCTTTTGCAAGCACAGAGAACGAGATACATATGAAATTCCGGGAGGTCACAGAGAAAACGGTGAAAAGATAGATCAGACCGAAAGGCGTGAGCTTCAGGAAGAAACAGGCGCATTAGATTATACTATTTTACCTGTTTGTGTTTACTCAGTTATTGCAGATAACAATTTTAACAGAAAAGAAACCTTTGGAATGCTGTACTATGCAGAAGTGAGATCCTTTGAGAATGAATTACACAATGAAATAGAAAGTATAATTTTATCTGCTGAACTGCAAGAACGGTTAACCTATACGGAAATTCAACCAAAGCTACTGGCAGAGGCACAAGCGCAGAGGAATATGCTGACAACTTTCAGGCGATTGCGGAGCTGATTTAATCAGCACGGCAAAGCGGAGGAGGATATACATATGTCGAATAAATATACCGATGTAAAGAGTCACTATGACAAACTGATTGAAGAAGGAAACGACCCTGTGCATGACAGCGAGCCGTTAAAGCTTTATATGGATAAATGGGATGGTCCACAGTTTGTAGAGGATATTCAGCTTTCAGGCAATGAAAGGGTTTTAGAAATCGGTGTGGGTACGGGGCGGCTGGCGATTAAGGTTTGTAATAAATGCAGTCAGTTTTATGGGATAGATATATCGCCCAAGACAGTTGAATCAGCAAGACGCAACTTACCCGATGACAGCCGCATCCATCTGATTTGTGAGGACTATATTGATTGGAGAACAAATCTTTCCTTTGATGTTATATACTCTTCCCTGACCTTTCTGCACATTAAGGATAAGCGACAGGCAATTTATAAAACTTATTCAATATTAGAGAAGAAAGGCAAATTTATTTTATCCATTGATAAAAGCCAAGATGGTGAAATTGATTATGGAACCAGAAAAGTTAAAACTTATCCGGATAACATAAAGACTATCAAGAGACTTTTGAAAGAAAGCGGATTCGTTATTACAAAACAATACAGTACCGAATTTGCTGATATTGTTGTTTCTGTGAAATAAGAATACGATGACTTTTAAAACTTCTCAGAAACATAAAAAAGCCCTTAATGTGTTTTAAAACACATTTAAGGGCTAAATTTCTGGCTGGGGTAGTAGGATTCGAACCTACGGAATACCGGAATCAGAATCCGGGGCCTTACCACTTGGCGATACCCCAAAATATCAGGCGCCGAGAATACTCAGCGCGTTTGGTTGGGATAGATGGATTCGAACCATCGGAATGACGGAGTCAAAGTCCGCTGCCTTACCGCTTGGCTATATCCCAATATCTATACACCACTCAAACAACTTCAATGTCTTTGCAGATCAGTAATCATTTGCCACCTGAAATAAGACTGCGGTAATTATTTTATCATACACATTTAATTTTGTCAATACCTTTAGAAAACTTTTCTTAAAATGCCAAAACTGCCCAAGATTATGGGCAGTTTTTTGACACATTATCATATACCCTTTAAATTGCCAACAGGAATGAACGGAGTTACCGTAGTTGTTGTAAGCTTAGGGTCGATCGTTTCTTTTGAATCAAAAACACTTGCTGCGGTTGTTGGCTGAGAGCTTTCAGGATTTCCTATACTCTCTGTATCTCCCGACGATGAATTAACTGTGCCGTTGGAATCGGAAGGAGCGTCAGTCGACTTCTCTGATGTTTTCTCAACTGCAACAGTGACGATGTAACCGTCAGTATTGTTTCCGGAAACAGCGTAGGTATACTCCTCACCGCTATCTTTTATAGGAACATTTACCTCTGTTGTATTACCCTTTTTCATCTCTGTATAATAAACAGCATACTTTATCCCATTAGAAGCGTTATATTCAAGCGGATTTTCAAAAGTATAACTCTTTAGGTATTCAAGATATTCTTCAAGACAAAAGCTGTTCGAGTTCATTATCTCAGCGTGCGGAAGCCCTACATATCTAATCTGTGCGTAATCTGCTTCAACACCTGTTATGTCCTGTTTACCATCAGGATATCTGACAACGAAACCGTATTTAGCCATATTTTCACTGATCCATGAAAAATCCCCGGTACCGTCATATGTGCCCATACTTCCGTCACTCCAAGTACCAAGATCAAGTGAAAGTCCTGTACCTACATCATTGCTTCCCGCAGGAAAAGGCTCGCCCTCCTGTGAATCCTTATCTACATAACCACTTGCAACAAACAGAGTGGAGTTTTGAGTTTTCTTATAAAAATCACTCATCATAAGCTGTAACTGCAACGCCGCCGATTCTGTTGACATAACATAGCTGTCCGTAAGCGAAAACAACTGATTTCCGTCACTGTCAGCGTTATATCCCATAAGAGAAACCACTTCTTCGGAAATATCCTTATCAAATGGATGCTCTTCATCAACCAACAAAAGATTTCCTTTAGAAAGAGCGTCGCTGTTTTCCAATGAAACTGCCTTTGACGCATTAAATAATGTAGATTTGATCTTCTTGTCCTCGACCTTATTCTCTGATACAGTCTGTATCTTTTTTGCATTCGGATCGATCTCAGCAGAACCGTCTGAACAGGCAGCACATATTATCAGTATTATCAGCAAAATTATTGCAAGTAATACCGCTACATTTTTATACTTTAAATTTTTCCATATGTTACTAGACATCATTATTCCTCCGTAAAACCTAAAGTAATTTTATTTTACCACAGAATTTTAAATATTAAAAGAGGAAATAACAAAGTGTGACTTTTTACACAAAAATTTGCACTTAAAATTGTAACTTTTGCATATATAGATTACCTGTTTTTGTTAACTTTTATGAAGAAGAGTGATAATTTTCAAATAACAAGGATCGGGTCCGAAGCTTATACCTCGGACCCTCTAAATAATAAACCCTATTTAGTTCTTTAAGTCTTTTAGTTATTATAATTGTTTGAATTTTTGTTGCTTGGATTCTGCTTTTTGTTTGAACCGCTGTTTGGTGTCTTGTTTGAAGGACAATTTTGTTTGTTTTCCGAGTTGTTCGGTGCCTTATTCTGTGAATTGTTGTTTTGGTTTTGCATTTTACAATCACTCCTTTCAATATTATTATCTAACGCATAAGAAAAAATATTATCGGAAAATTCTGCTTAAAAATTTTTAGAAATTGTTGCTTTTTGCTGAAAAAAGTGATAAAATGTAAAATAAGAAAAAGCAAGGGAGGTATATTAGTTGAAAAAAATAATTATGGAGTTTAAGGACTTTATTTCCAGAGGAAATGTAGTCGATATGGCTGTCGGTGTTGTAATAGGCGCTGCTTTTAAAGCTATTGTTGACTCTTTTGTAGCAGATCTTTTGACTCCTATCATCGGCATTTTACTTAAGGCTGTCGGCATCTCGGAGGATTTTGCATCATGGAAGATCTACGGATTTGGTATAGGTAACTTTATCAATACCGTTATAAGCTTCTTCATTATTGCTGCAGGCGTATTTATTATGGTCAAAGCTATAAATGCAATGCGCAACCTGTCAAAGAAAAAAGAGGAAGAAGTCGAGGAAGCTGTTATTGAAACGGATCTTTCAGTTTTGCAGGAAATCAGAGATATGCTTAAGGAGCAAAACGACAAATAATTTATTATGCTGGCTATTTTCATCTTAGGACTTTGACAATCTTTCTGTTGTCAAAGTCCTTATTATATCACAATAAATCAAAGTATATATTATATGTATTTTAGCAAGAGCCGTGCAAAATAATTTATAGTTTATTAACATAATTCGTCTGTTTCTTTTATTTTAAAGATACTGCTATGCTTTATTGTTAATATTGTTATAATTCTATTTTTATACATTTTATAGTTGATTTTATTCTTTTAGCTTATTTATGCAGGAACTTCAAATTTATTTACTAATATTTTGATGTAAAAATATACGGTTTTTTTGTAAAATTCTAAAAAAAAGGATTGACTTTTAAAATAAAATATGTTAATATAGTTCTTGAATAGATTATAACACTTCTATAACTATTTTGTGTAGAAGATAGTTTGTAGTTTATAGTTATATGTAGCAATATCGGAGGTATAATTCAATGGCAGAAAATAAGGCTGTACAAAATGGAAATTCATATTATGTTTATCCGGTGATCAACAATGAACCGGGTCACGAGGGCGCTCTTCCAATCTATGTTTATGGAATAGGTTATAGCGAATCTGAGCGCCATGTAATACGCAACAAAGGTTATTCACATCCGCAAATCATTTACACTGTAAAAGGTGAAGGAACCTTGATCGTTGACGGAGTTACTTATACAGTAGCGCCTAATACCGGTTTTTACATTCCCGCTAATGTTCCTCACGAGTATTACGGAAACAGTGATGAGGACTGGTCAACAAAATGGGTCGTTTTAGCAGGTTTTGCAGTTGAGGAAACTCTTACCAACCTTGGGCTGACTAAAGCTTGTGTTGTTTCCTTAGGCAATATTTCCCGTATTGATAAGCTTGCAACAGAGATGTACTATTTGATTATAAGAGATAATTTTTATGGTTCTATGACTGCTGCCGGTGTTCTTTATTCGTTTTTGCTTGAATTCTTCAAGTGTACAAGTAATAAAGGAAAAATCGAAAATCTTTCTGCTAAGTCCCCTCTTAACAAGGTTTTAGCTTACATAGATCTGCACTTTGCAGACAACCTCACACTTGACGGTATGTGTTCTGTTGCTGATGTCTCACCTCAGCATCTTTGCAGACTTTTCAGAAGAAAGCTCAGTATCAGACCAATGGAATATATAGCTAAGAAGAGAATACAAGAGGCAAAAGCTCTTCTGCTGAATTCTCCGAGAAATATTGCTGAAATTTCAAGAATCGTCGGCTACAATAACTGCAACTACTTCTGTATAACATTTAAAAAGTATGAAGGAGTTTCACCTACAGAATACAGAAAGACAATGGGCTAAAATTTAATAGCGTTGATAAATCCCTGCAAATCAAAAGATTTGCAGGGATTTTTATGATCTCTCATTCATATGTAACAACAAAAATCTATATTCTTTAAAGTTCATATATTGCTGACAGATATTTTCCAATCCCATCATTATCATTTGTATCTATTACCTCCTCAGCTATTTCCTTTACCTCTTTTATTGCGTTTCCCACCGCAATACCCTTTCCACATACACTCAACATTTTAATATCTATATAATCATCACCGAAAGCTATAATGTCTTGGGTTTCGATTCCAGTAACTTTTGATAACTCTGTGACAGCATTTTCTTTTGTAGCGGACTTCCTGCTAAACTGAAACCAATCTCCGTCAGAAAACTTGAAGCAAGAGCAATCCTTAACACTTTCGGATATTTGTTTTGCTACTTTTTCATCTTTAAGTCCTACGCATATTTTCAATGCAGCTTCGCAAAATTTAATGTAATCAGTATATATAGTCTCTCCCCAGCTTGCATCTATATCAAGCGGATAAACTTTATAGTTCCAGTAGTGCTTATCAATAGTATCCACTGTGATCTCACAATCACTGCCTAAAGCTTTTCTTGCAGTATCTATAATCGTTCTAGTATCCTCTTTTGAAAACTCACAACGGTAAATGGTTTTTCCATTCAAGCTCACCCGTGCACCATTACTTGATATTACTATATTGGGTTCTATACTAGAAAAGAATTTTTGTGCATTCATTTCGCTCCTAGCAGTTGCAACACCTAATAGCAAACCTCTTTCTCTGCATTTTTTCAAAATATCTACTGTATAAGGCGATATTGTTTTATCACTTCTTAAGAGTGTTCCATCTAGATCAAACAAAAGCAACCTTTCCAATTTCAAATAACATCCTTCCGTATGGTTTTCCTTTTTATGCCTATTATAATATTTAATATATCATAAAAACACAATTAAATCAACCACTTGAAAGCTAAATGTTTTTATGCTATACTTGTGTTAGAATCAGGAAAGGAATGGTCATTTATATGACAAACAAGGAAAGATTCATAGAAATCTATAATAAAAGTATAAAGCGCGAGGGATCTAAAAAACTTCTTGATTATCTTCAGAGCCCTTCGTGTGATTTTTTTACAGCTCCCGCCTCTACAAGGTACCACGGCGCTTACGAAGGCGGACTCTTAGAGCATAGTTTAAATGTTTATGATTGTCTTACAAGTTATCTTGAAAGACCGGAAGCTAAAGAAAAATTTTCTCTTGATTATTCTGATGAAAGCGTTGCCATTGTAGCTCTTTTACACGATATTTGCAAAACAAATGTATATAAAAAAGATTTTAGAAATGTAAAGGACGAAACGGGTACATGGATAAAAGTACCGACTTTTAAATTTGACGATACCCTGCCCTACGGTCACGGAGAAAAAAGTGTTTACATAATTTCTGGATTTATGCGCCTAACAAGAGATGAGGCTTTTGCTATCCGATATCATATGGGTTTCTCAGGTGAAGAAAATAAAAACACAGTAGGAAATGCCCTTGATATGTTTCCGCTTGCACTGGCGCTTAACATTGCCGATATGGAAGCTACTTTTTTTCTTGAGGACAGAAACGGATAAATTAGATTAACAGAAAGGATCTTTATATGAAAACGGCATATTTAAAATTTGACGCAAGTAAGACATTAAGTCACATCAACAAAGAGATATACGGTCATTTTTCGGAACACCTCGGAAGATGTATTTACGGCGGGATTTTTGTAGGTAAGGACTCCCCTATTCCGAATACTAACGGTGTGAGAAATGATGTCATTGACGCTTTAAAGGAAATAGGAATTCCTGTTTTAAGATGGCCAGGCGGATGCTTTGCGGACGAGTATCATTGGCACGACGGTGTCGGCAAAAGCCGCAAGAAAATACTGAACACAAACTGGGGCGGTATTGTCGAAGATAATTCCTTCGGGACGAATGAATTTTTTGAGCTCTGCGAAGAGCTCGGCTGTGAACCGTACCTTGCAGGTAATCTTGGAAGCGGTACTGTAAGAGAGCTTTCCAGTTGGCTTGAATATATAACTCACGACGGTGATTCCCCTATGGCTAATGAGCGCAGAGCTAATGGCAGAGAAAAGCCATGGAAGCTTAAATATCTCGGAATAGGAAATGAGAATTGGGGATGTGGCGGTAATATGCGAGCACAGGCATATGCCGACGAGTACAGAAAGTATGAGACTTTTGCAAAAAACTACCTTAACCCAGATATGATGAAGATAGCCTGCGGTCCGAATGCCGATGATTATTCGTGGACCGAGAAGATAATGCAAAACCTAAAGCCCTGGCACACCGGTGCGATAACACTTCACTACTACACCCTGCCGACCGGGGATTGGTCTAAAAAGGGTTCTGCTCTGACCTTTGACGATGATGAATATTACGAAACTATCTCTAAAACTCTTTATATGGATGAGATTATCGAAAAACACGGTCTTATTATGGACAAGTACGACCCAGAACGAAAAATAAAACTCATTGTTGACGAATGGGGATGCTGGTATGATGTTGAGGAGGGAACAAATCCCGGTTTTCTATATCAGCAGAACACAATGCGTGACGCTATCGTCGCCGCAGCAAATCTCAATATTTTCAATAACCGATCTGACCGTGTTATTATGGCGAATCTTGCTCAGGTTATGAATGTTTTACAATCCGTACTTTTAAGCGAAGGAAGCCGACTTGTAAAAACCCCTACCTATCAGATTTTTAAAATGTATAAGCCTCATCACGACGCAGAACTCGTTAAAACAAGCCTTGCTGCACCTGAGCTTGAAAAGTCCGGAAAGACGATACCTATGCTTACATACTCTCTTTCAAAGAAAAACGACGACCTCTTTCTCACAGTTTCAAACTGTTCGCTTGATGAAGACTGCGAAATGCTTATGGACCCTGAGCAGGGAGAAGTCAGAGAAGTCTCAGCACAGATCGTTACATCTGATATTCACGCATATAATGACTTTGACGGAAATACACCCGTAAAGCTGTCTGACTATGAAGGATTTGAAATAAGCGGAAGAAAACTTATTGTGACTATTCCCGCTCATTCCGTTACGTCTTTTAAATTTAAGGTATGACAGTAAAACCATTTTGCAGAAAGTGTTTAATTGACAGTCTTGACGAAGATGAATTTATCCGCTCGTTAAAGAACTATATCTCTGATTATCCAAAGGACAAACGCTGCTGTGAGTTAGAATATAAAAAGCGTATTGAGGTATGCAAAAGCTGCGAACATCTATCTATGGGAATGTGCAGCTTATGCGGCTGTTATGTTGAACTCAGAGCTCTTAAAATAAACACCTTCTGCCCCGATATAACCGACAAGTGGAATGAATGATTCATAATTGATTTTAAATCAAAACAGCTAAGCCCTTATGAGTTTAGCTGTTTTCTATACATAAACAAATATAATATATCTACACTCTTTAAATCAGTTGATACGGCATTGACTTTTATTGTAAGTTAGTGTATTATATTTTTATGAAATTACGGAGATGATTATTTTGAACCAAGCTTTTTTACCTGCAAACATTTTGCTTCCAAAAAATGTTGACTATGAAAAGTGGGCTGTTATTGCCTGCGACCAGTACACTAGCGAACCCGAGTACTGGCATAAAACTGAAGAAATCGTCGGTGAATCGCCGTCAACATTAAAGCTTATCCTACCCGAGATTTATTTATCGGATAAAAATGTTTCTGACAAAATAAACGGCATAAACTCTACTATGGCTCAGTACCTTAATGGCGGCATATTTGAAGAGTACAAAAATTCGTATTTTTATATTGAGAGAATACAATCAGACGGAAAGCTGAGGCAAGGCATAGTCGGAATGATTGACCTTGAGCAGTACGATTATTCACAGGGCAGCAGTTCACCTGTGCGCGCTACCGAAGCAACGGTTCTTAAACGCATCCCGCCCCGAGTAAAGGTGAGAGAGAATGCCTGCGTAGAGCTTGCACATATAATGGTTCTTATAGACGATGATAAACAAAGCGTTATTGAACCGTTAGCATACAATAAGGAAAATATGGCACTTCTTTATGATACAAAGCTAATGCAGGGCGGTGGGTCTGTCAAAGGTTATCTTGTCGATGAGAAACAAACAAACAGAATAATGAGTGCACTTTCCCTGCTTGGAGACAAAGAAAATTTTGAAAGAAAATACGATATTAAAGGAGTAAGCCCTCTTGTATTTGCGATGGGCGACGGCAATCATTCACTTGCCACTGCAAAAGCTTTTTACGAAAGCCTTAAGGCGAAGAATCCCGATAAAGATTTAAGCGGACATCCCGCGCGCTACGCCCTTGCTGAAATAGTCAATCTTCACAGTGATGCCTTACAGTTTGAAGCTATACATAGGATAATCACAAATGCAGATACAGAAGAGCTTATAACAAAAATGACAGAAGCTCTTGGTCTTATTGAAAGTCCTACAGATGATAATATGCAAAGCTTCAAGTGTGTAAAGGACGGAAATGAAAAGACCTACTTTATAAGCTCACCCACATCAAATCTAACCGTCGGAAGCCTTCAAACATTTTTAGACAGTTATCTTAAAAACAGTAACGCGAAGATAGATTATATTCACGGAGCAGACACCGTAAGGCGTCTTGCAAAGGGAAATGGAAACATTGGTTTCATTCTTCCGGATATGTCAAAATCAGAGCTTTTCCCAACTGTTATAAAAGACGGAGTTTTACCAAGAAAGACTTTTTCTATGGGCCATGCAACAGATAAGCGATACTATATTGAATGCAGAAAAATAAAGTGAAAATCGTTTTGAATTTATTTCTGTATTATTTATAAATACACCCCCTTCTCAGACTTTCTTACATAGTCAAAGAAGGGGGATTATTGTTTAAATTACCATATTCTCTTAATGTTTTTAGCGTGAGAGTTTATCATTCCGACATCAACTGTCGAGATTTTTTTGTCACCTGAAGTTTCGGCTACATCAAGCTGATAACCTTCAAGTGTGCTTGTTCCCTTAACATAAGAATTTACTATACCGACATCGACAGTGGATATTTTACCGTCCCCGTTTACATCTCCATACGGACAAAGCTCTGCTGTAAGTAAAAGATCTTCATCTGTTATGGTTACATCGTAAGTTCGTGGTGTGTATTTACCTCCGCTTATTGTAAACTTATAAGTTCCTGACATTAAATTTTCAATAACACAATTTCCGCCGTTATAGACTGTCGATTCCGTAACATTATTTCCGTCGGCATCGGTTACTGTTACTTTTAGAGGGGTTGCAGTCTCTTTGTCAGATAAAGATACCGTTACAGTAACACTTTTACCTGTATCTATGGCGCCAACCTTAGCAAGAGCTTCCTCCAGCTTGCTCACATAGTCTTTCTGCTGAGTATATGAAGATCCGGTCGTAGTGGCACTTCTGTAAAGTCTGTTATATATGTTATTTATGCTGCTGAGAAGATCCTCATCAATAGACGATTTATCAAGTCTATCGTAAATCTGGAAAAGATCAAGCGTCTTTAGCATAATCTCATAATAATCCTGTCTTGCCGGAAGCGAGTCGTTTCCTAAGAAAAAGTCATTCATCCATCTAATGCACTCATAAGCGCTATACATACTTGAGTATGATGGGAAACGGTCAAAGTATTTTTCAAGGTTATTATAATACTTACTTTTGTATTTCTCTAATACGGTTTTATATATTTCCTTGTCATAGTGTTGTGCTACTTCTGTCATAGATTCATTAAATATCTTTTTAAATTCCTTGTTCTGAAGAGCTTTGTATAAAATCATCGCAACAGGATCATAACCCCATTTGCCTGCCTCGTAAATCTGGATAAGCTTGTTGTTCTGTGGACTTTCGCCGGGATTTCCCCAAAGGTATGCTCCCATCTCCGTATCGTAAAGCATAAATCTCCATTTACAGTCAGAGTAATCGGGATTTGTCTCCTCTAAGTCTCTTGAGCGCCATACTGTCCAGTTCTTTCCGCTCCAGTCCTCATTTGTGATATATGTCTCGACCGCAAAATAGTCAGCCAAGCTCTCAACATCAAACATTGTTTTAAATGTTTCGTACTGTGCTTCATCTGTCAGATCGCATGATCTCATCCAGTTTATAGTTTCATTCCAAAGCTCGATATCAATCTCTTCTCCCTCGTCTACTTTAGGAGCGTTATTATTCGAAGAATCAGGCTTAATTATAACTACATTTTTCTTTGTAACATCATAATGGGATTTTACATAATCGTCAGTATAATCCTCCTGAAGCGTATAAAGACCCCAGTACTCACCGTTTATGAATGCAATGCAAGGTCTTCCCGACTGTGTGGAAATATCCATATCAGAAACCATAGACTGAAGCATATTGTCCTTAAATTTTACATAGTTTGTGTCATTACCGCCGTTTCTTAGAACAAACTTCTCAAAGCTTACGATTTCTCTTCCTTCGCCGTCTCTTGAGTTTAATCCGCTTATTATCGGATAGTTAAAATCTCCGTCGCCGTACTCACTGCGGGCATAAAATCTAAGGCTCTTTTGATACTCCCCTCTTGAATATCCGCCTTGTATTCTCATTCCACAGTCCTGAGAAAGCGTAGAATTATTGTCCTCAATAAAATCTATATGTACAGGACGTTCCCAAGCCTTTCCTTTATTATTTACATTATCCTTCATATAAATTCCGGTCTGAGGGTCAAAAAGATTGTCGTAGTCGGTAACTATTGAAATTATAGCGACATCATCGTATGTCTCGTTAGTGATCCCAACAAAGTATGACTGTGTCGCCGTTTTGCTTACAACACCGTTTTTTATGGCAACAGCTCTTATAACTGTCGCTTTATCAACATTTACCTCCGGCTTTATTGGTCCGCCGCTTCTATCATTATCAGTAAACAGCCTTTTATCCATATCCGCAAGTACATTTGGCTCACTTGTGCGATCCTTTACTAAAATTGCTCCTGTATACTCAGTCGATTGAGCAGTAGGTGTACTTCCGTCTGTTGTATAATATATCTTAGCTCCATCCTCAGCAGAAAGAGTGAGCTCAAACTGATCTGTAAATGCTCCGCTGTTTTTAGAAAAGCTCGGCATCTGTGGGGCACGCAAAACACTCTCCTCGGTGTTTTCCGCGTTCGGCGTAGGATTACAGAGCTTAAGCGTATCACTTCCCGACGGAACTCTTGCATAAGTAATGTCCTTTTCAAGTGCGCCTACTGTAAACTCATCAACAGTATTTGTACCATCAGAAAGTATAAGCGTTTCACCATCACCGGAAAGACCAAACTTTGCTGCGGCAATATTTGGATAATCCGCTTGTTTGATATTCTTACTGCAGTAGATTATGTAATGACCCTTTGGTGCAATTTGTGCTCCGTCCGGCAGCTGTGCTTGTGTAAGGTCAGTAGCGTCATCAGTGATGTACAGTCCCGTTAAGTCAGCCGCAGTATCAGACGGATTGTAAAGCTCGATCCAGTCGCAATACTCACCTTTTGAATCGACTACATCAGCGAGATTTCCATTTTTACCATTATTTCCGGTACATACCTCATTGATAAGAACACCCGACTCTGCGTTATACGCAAATGTTGGCATAACGCTCAGCATTGACAGCACATAGCAAGATGCAACAAATGCCGCTATTTTTCTTGTGTTTTTCATAATTTTCCTCCCTGTTAAACAATAAAAAACGATTGATGTACCCTCATTATACATCAATCGTTTATGCTTCGTCAACAGTTTTGGAAAATTGGTTGTATCTTACTTATTAGTGTAAATAATTTAACCGTATCTACTGCTCCATTCCAAGCCTTACGGCATTCATATTTACCTCTATAAGATTTTTCTTTTTTGGCGGAATTGCCTTATCAAAAGCCGATTCCAAAGTGTTAAGAGAAATTATTTTTGTTTCCTTAATAAATTTTCCGAGTAGAATGATATTAGCCATTCCTGTCATACCGTTTTCATCAGCAAGTGAAGATGCGGGCAGATAGTAAACAGAAATATCATCCCTATTACATTTCTTGTCTACCATAGAAGAGTCAACTATAACTGTTCCGCCCGGTTTAACATTGTCAATAAATTTATCAAAGCTTGGCTCATTCATAACTATAAGCATATCAGGGTCAACAACAAGAGGAGAACCTATCGGGTCATCGGAAATACATACAGAACAGTTAGCCGTTCCTCCCCTCATCTCCGGACCGTAAGATGGAAGCCACGATATTTCCTTGTTGTCCATAAGTCCCGCATAAGCTAAAATTTTACCGGCAAACAGAATTCCCTGTCCGCCAAAACCTGCAAGTACTATTTCATTAAGCATCCTCTTTACCCTCCTCTCTAACATTTACATCCTTGTACACACCGAGAGGATAATAAGGTATCATTTCGTTTCTAAGTCTGTCAAGTGCCTCGACCGGTGAAAGTCCCCAGTTCGTCGGACAGGTAGAAAGTACTTCAACAATAGAAAAGCCTCTTTTTTCCTTTTGATTTTCAAACGCCTTTCTGATAGCTTTTTTTGCCTCATTTATATGCGGAACACTATCTACCGCAACACGCTGCGCAAGTGCGGTTCCTGAAAGGGTTGAAAGCATCTCACAAACTTTAACAGGGAATCCCTGAACCGATGTATCTCTTCCAAAAGGAGTTGTCTGAGTTACCTGTCCCGGAAGAGTGGTCGGCGCCATTTGACCTCCGGTCATTCCGTAAGTAGTGTTGTTTATAAATATAACTACAATGTTTTCTCCTCTTGTTGCTGCGTGAACAGTTTCACAGGTTCCTATTGCGGCAAGGTCTCCATCGCCCTGATATGTAAACACATAACTGTCTGGCTTTGCCCTTTTTACACCCGTAGCCACAGCCGGCGCTCTTCCGTGGGGAGCTTCTATCATATCACAGTTAAAATAATCATATGCCATTACCGAACAGCCTACCGGACATATACCTATGGTATCTCCCTCAATACCCATCTCGTCAATTACCTCGCTCAAAATCCTATGAACTATTCCGTGCGTGCAGCCCGGACAATAATGCGTGGGAACATCGCAGTAAGCGTGCGGTCTTTTATATGCAACAGCCATTATATATCACCTCCGAGATCGACGATCTTATCAAGAATTTCCATAGGCTTCGGGATAACTCCGCCTGTTCTTCCGAAGAAGGATACAGGTATCTTACACTCCGTAGCAAGCTTTATATCGTCTATCATCTGTCCCATATTCATCTCAACACTGAGTATTTTCTTTGCCGTTTTAACAGCATCCTTAAGCTCATTCACCGGGAATGGCCAAAGCGTTTTTGGTCTGAATAATCCCGCCTTGATTCCTTTGCCGCGAGCGAGGTTCACAGCACTTTTTGCCACTCTTGCAGTAGCTCCGAATGCACAAACCACTATATCAGCGTCATTACAAAGGTAAATCTCTGCATCTGTTTCGGTTTCCTCAATTTTTCTGTATCTCTCAAATCTTTCAATTACAGAGTTTTCAAGGACCTCAGGCGTGAGGAAAAGAGAATTTATAATATTGTGTTCTCTTTTATTTTTATGTCCGCTTGCAGCCCAGCTTTTATCATACTCCATAGGCTTTATCTCAGGAAATGTAACAGGCTCCATCATCTGACCCAACAGTCCGTCTGCCAGTATCATAGCGGGCATCCGGTACTGATCAGCCTTATCAAAAGCATTCACTGCCATATCGACCATCTCCTGAACAGACGCAGGAGCATATACAAGAATGTGAAAATCCCCGTGTCCCAAGCCCTTAGTAGCCTGCCAGTAGTCAGCCTGAGATGGCTGAATTCCACCCAGACCCGGTCCGCCCCTCTGAACATTTATTATAACACACGGAAGATCTGACGCAGCTATGTAAGAAATTCCCTCACTTTTAAGTGATATTCCAGGAGATGAGGATGATGTCATACACCTCGTTCCTGTGCTTGCCGCACCTAAAACCATATTTATCGCAGCAATTTCACTTTCCGCCTGCAAAAATAATCCTCCGTTCGCAGACATTTTTTTCGCAAGATACGCAGATATTTCCGTCTGCGGTGTTATAGGATAACCAAAAAAGCACTTACAGCCAGCTCTCATAGCCGCTTCAGCCAACGCCTCATTACCCTTCATCAAGCTTCTTTCAGACATAAAGAGTACCTCCCTATCTCTCAACGGTTATTGCACAGTCAGGACACATAGTATAACACATACCGCATCCGATACAAAGACTTTCATCTGTGCATATAGCTGTGTAATATCCCTTTGAATTTCTTTTTTCCTTCTGCATTGCCACTATTTTTTTAGGGCATGCCGTTGTGCAAAGAGCACAGCCCTTGCACCTTTCAAAATTGACGGTTATCTTCGCCACTCTGATCGTCCTCCCTCAAATAAATATATAATTAAATATCGTTTTACTCCCAAAGCGCCTTTACATATCGCTTAACAGGAAATTCGCCATTTATACCAAGCGTTTTACCTTCCGGCACACAGGTGAATTTTATTGAAAGTCCGGTAAGCTTTGATACTTTATCCGCATAATCTAAAGAATCTGAGACAGTTTTTAAAGTAGTCTCTGTTCCTAAGTTTGAATTATTAACAAGCGCTGTGCACTTTAACCTCGATACCGACTCGATCTCACGCATCAGACTCACACAGTCCTTAGGGTCCTTTAACAAATATCTGTATGAGTTTATGACATACAGCATTTGGATATTGCCATCTCCTAAGGTCTTAAATATCTCTTTGTATCTTCCAAGAGCAACAGCCCCCGCTTCATCTCCGCCAACATCTATTATCAGGTAGCCGTCTTCTCTTGAGAGCCGCTCAATATCAAAGGTTATTGCAGGAATATCAAGATTTGTGTTTGCATAAACAGATGCGGCTAATTGAATATTGTTTCTGTTAAAAAGCTCCTTAAAATCAGCTGAGCGAAAGTACGGATTTACAATGTCGAGGTCCACAACGCTGACCTTTTTAGCCTCATCGGATAGCCTAAGCGCAAGATTTACTGCAAAATTAGTTTTTCCACAGCCATAATGTCCTGTTATTATATTTATTTTTTTGATCTCACTTAAATCCATCATAACTCCAACAATTTTACTACAACAAACAGTATACCACTTTCGACATAAAATATCAAGTGTTAACTACAATTAAAAGAAGCCGGTAAACACGGCTTCTTTTTTATCGCTCTTCTGTATTATCCTCACGCTTGTTGTCAAGATTTGAAATATCAACATCCTCGTCTGCCGAAAGTGTTCCGTTCATAAGCTCCTCGAACTGCTCTCCGTCGATTTTCTCATTCATAAACAGATATTTTGCAACTGTGTGAAGCTTATCTATATGCTCTTTCAATATTTCTTCAGCATCATCAAAACAGCTCTCGATAAGGCTTCTTATCTCAGAATCAATCTCTGCCGCAACAGATTCGGAGTATCGGTTTCCGCCCGCGTAATCTCTTCCCAAGAACACCTGAGACTCATCGTGTCCGTAAACAACAGGTCCGAGCTTTTCAGAGAATCCATACCTTGTTACCATATTTCTGGCAGTAGATGTAGCCCTTTCAAGGTCGTTCGAGGCACCTGTTGATATGTCGTCTAATACAATCTTTTCCGCAACTCTTCCTCCGAGAAGCACAACTATATTCTCACGCATCTCTTTCTTTGACACATAAGATTTGTCCTTTTCAGGAAGCGACAATGTGTATCCTCCCGCCATTCCTCTCGGAATAATAGAAACCTGATGCACCTTATCCTGTGTTGAACAATAATAGGTACATATTGCGTGACCTGCCTCATGATAAGCAGTAAGCTTTTTCTCATTTTCAGTCACAACCCGTGACTTCTTCTCAGGTCCGGCAATGACCTTTATAGAAGCCTCCTCCATATCTTCCTTTGTAATAGCCCTTCGGTTTTTTCTCGCAGCAAGAAGGCTTGCTTCATTTATAAGGTTCTCAAGATCAGCACCTGTAAACCCTACAGTAGTCTTTGCGATAGTCTTAAGGTCAACATCAGGAGCTAACGGCTTGTTCTTAGCATGGACCTTGAGTATTTCCTCTCTGCCCTTTATATCCGGGTAAGAAACGAGTATCTGCCTGTCAAATCTTCCGGGACGAAGAAGCGCAGGGTCGAGTATATCACGCCTGTTTGTCGCAGCCATAACGATAATTCCCTCATTACCGATAAATCCGTCCATTTCAACTAAAAGCTGATTCAATGTCTGCTCACGCTCATCGTGACCGCCGCCTAAACCGGCTCCTCTCTGTCGTCCTACGGCGTCGATCTCATCAATAAATATAATCGCCGGAGCGTTTTTCTTTGCCTCACCAAACAGGTCTCTTACTCGTGACGCACCAACACCAACGAACATTTCTACGAAATCAGAGCCTGAAATCGAGAAAAACGGAACGCCTGCTTCACCCGCAACCGCTCTCGCCAAGAGAGTTTTACCCGTTCCCGGAGGTCCCATCAAAAGCACGCCCTTTGGAACTCTCGCACCGATAGCATCAAACTTTTTCGGATTTTTCAGGAAATCAACTATTTCCGCAAGCTCCTCCTTCTCCTCATCAGCTCCCGCAACATCAGCGAAAGTGGCTTTCTTTCCTACATTAAGGTGAGCCTTCGCGTTAGACTTTCCAAAACCGCCTATTTTTCCTCCGCCCTGGCTTCTCATCATCATAACAAACAAAAGCACCATTGAGCCCACAAGCAGAAGCGTTGGTAAAAGACTTATCCAAAAGCTGTTGTCTTTTACCTCAAGCATATTCATCTTAAGCGGTTCGTCCTTATTTGCTTCATTATACAGCTTCTGATAATCGTAGCTTTCATTGAACAGTCTGTTGTAAAATACAGAGACTGACGGCACCTTGTAGGAATGAGCATACTGACCGTTCTGAAGCTTGGCTTTATCGTCATCCTTTAGCGTATAATTAAGCTCGCCTGTTCCAAGATCAAGTTCAAACTCTGATACTTCGAGATTATCAAAATACGAAAGCACCTCGGAATACTGAGTATTTTTGTTTGCAGTCCTTGTTACGCTGCTAAGCAGATAAACAAGACCAAAGATAACAGCCGCCGAAACCAAAAGATATATAAGCAGACTTTTGTTTTTATTACTCTTCATCCTATCAACTCCTCATTTATATTTAACTATATAAAGTAATTATCGTTTTAGTCAAGCTTAGCTATATACGGAAGCGCACGAAAACGTTCATCAAAGTCAAGCCCATATCCCACAACAAAATTATCGGGTATCTCAAAACAGCGGTAGTCCGCACATATATTTTCCGTTCGTCTTGACGTTTTATCTAAAAGTACCGCTGATTTGATGCTCCTTGCATTTCTCTGTGAAAAGCTCTTATAAATTTTTTTGAGGGTTTTTCCTGTATCAAGAATATCTTCAACTATTAAAATGTCTTTTCCTTCAAGATCATATGAAATATCAAGATCAAAGTTCACATTTCCCGATGAAGAAACGCCTTTATAGCTATGCAATTTTATAAAATCAAGCTCAAACGGTAGGTCTATTTGCCTCACAAGATCCGCCATAAATACAAACGAACCTTTTAACACCCCGATAACAAGCAAATCTTTATCTCGGTAATCAAAACTTATCCTTTTTCCGAGTTGATTTACCTCGTGTTTAATATCATCTTCAGTAAATAAAACCTTTACCGTTTGTCCGTAATTTTCTGTCATACTTAATTCTCCAAAATATTTTAGTAGATCATTGTGATAGATTTATGATATAACTACCCTCATCGGATATTTTGTATTTTTATCAATTTTTACTCTGTCTGCCGCTCCAAAGCCTTCAACAAATACTATTCCCTCGTCATCTGACAAAATAATTGTAGACATTCGACTTTCTTGGGGAATTTTTTCATTAAACAGCTTTTTTAATTTTTTCGTGTGAGACTGTCCGTAAAGCTTTACTTTATCACCGCTCATACGGTTTCTCAAAAAAAGCTTTCCCTTAATTTTACCATAATCAAAATAAAATTTTGTTAATTTTATGTTAATATCACCGACTTTTTCAATTATCACACTTTTATTAAAAAATTTTTTAATGTGACCTATGTCAATTTCTTCACAAAAAGATTCCCAAATATTAGATTTGACCTCACTTATTTTAAGCGTGTTACCCTCGCAATAGCAGAAAACATCACCCGAAATATCAGCTTTTCGCTTTTTTAACACACAAAGCTCAAGGTCGTTAATTCTGTTTGCACTTACGGAGACATTTTTATCTCTTAAAGCTTTTGCAAACACACGGTTCCTAATAGCAGATTCCATTTGTAAAAGCTTATTTATGTCAAGACCTTCGCTTACCTTTGCATTTTCATACTCATTTTCTGCTATCTCATCAAGATAGTGTTCATCCGCTGTCAAAGCAGCCGAAGTATTCGCAAAGCACTTTATTGCCGAAGGGTTTATACTGAGCATTTTAGACACTATATTGTGACGGATAAAATTTCTTGTGTAATCATCAGTTAGGTTCGTTGAATCAGTCACATATTCCTGAGAAATACTATTAAGATAATCTTCAATTTCTCCCCTTGTGAGGCACAAAAGAGGTCTTACTATTTTACCTCTCGTCAAAGGTATCCCACAAATGCCCTTAAGCGCCGTACCCCTCGCCAGATTCAACAGCGCCGTTTCATAAGAATCGTTTAAAGTGTGCGCTGTTGCGATTTTATCACAGTCTTCGTTAAAAAATGTGCCATAACGCAGTTTTCTTGCGCCCTCTTCAGTCGAAACACCGTTTATTTTACAAAACTCCTTTACATCCACGCTTACTGTTTTCAGTTTTATATTTAGTTTTTTGCAAAGCTCAACACAAAATTCCTCATCGCGTTTACTTTCGCTGCCTCTGAGGTTGTGATTTATGTGAATCGCCGAAAGAGTTATCATAAGTCTTTTTTCTAAGCTTTTTAAGATACAAAGCATAGCTGTGCTGTCTGCTCCCCCGGAAATAGCAGCCAAAACTCTGTCGCCCCTGTTAAACAAGCTGTTTTCCAATGAAAACGAAGCTACTTTATCAAGCATTTTTTTACTCCTTAAAACACTTTTAGCACCGAGAGAATTCTCTGTTCGGTGCTAGAAGATACTTATCTTTTTGTTGTGTCAAGACCTCTGAAAAGCGTATACTCTCCAAGCCACGCAAGCTTTACCGTACCAGTTTCTCCGTGGCGGTTTTTAGAAACTATACACTCCGCTTCGCTCTGATTTGCGTTTTCCTCATTATAATAGCTGTCCCTATATAAAAACATAACTATGTCCGCATCCTGTTCGATAGAACCCGATTCACGCAAGTCAGCAAGCAGTGGGCGGTGGTCCTGTCTGTTTTCAGGGCCTCTCGCGAGCTGAGATAGACATATAACAGGTATATTAAGCTCCTTAGCCATAAGCTTAAGCTGTCTCGTTATTTCCGAAACCTCCGTCACACGATTAGTGTGCTTATTGGAGCTTTCCATAAGCTGTAAATAGTCGATAATAACAAGCCCCGGATTTCTCATTCTTCTGATTTTAGCCTTCATTTGAGAAACCGTAACTCCCGCCGTATCATCAATATAAATAGGCATTTCCGAAAGAGCGGCTGCGCCCTCAGCCAGCTTGTTCCAATCATCCACCGTGATATTTCCGGAGCGAAGCGCACCGTTGCTTACAAGTGATTCGCTTGAAAGCATTCTCGTAACCATCTGCTCTTTTCCCATTTCAAGCGAAAAAATAGCAACTTCCTTATCACTTCTTCTGCACATATTAGTGGCTATATTAAGTGCAAATGCAGACTTTCCCATACCCGGTCTGGCTGCGACAACGATCAGGTCAGACTTATTTAGACCGCCGGTGATGTTGTCAATACTGAAAAAGCCTGTTTTTGTACCAAGATATTTTTCCCTTTCATCTCCCGATATCTGCTGAAGGTGCTGATAAGAATCAATAATGACATTTTCTATTTTTGTAAGTCCCTGTGCGTCTTTTCCTTTTCTTATGTCATATATCTTCTGTTCAGCATTATCAAGTAAGCTTCTGGCGTCAAGAGAGGAATTTTGCGCATTATCTATAACTTCTCTGGCAGCAGCTATCAGAGAACGCCTATAATATTTTTCCTCAAGTATATCACAGTAGCTCTCGATATTTGAAACGCTTGGGACGCTCTCCGCCATACCCTTAAGATATGTCCTAGCCATAACCTCAGTTTCAAATACACCCATTTTAAGGGTTTCATCTGCAACGGTAATAATATCAACATTTTTTCCCGAGGTGAACATTCTCTGTATAATCGCAAAAATTTCCCGATGCTGCTCTGTATAAAAATAGTCGGCTTTTACCCTCTCAATAACGATAGGAAGCGCTCTTTTTGCATCAATAAGTATTCCGCCGAGAACAGTCTGTTCTGCTTCTTCGCTGACAGGAAGCCTTTCTATCTGCTCATCCGATAAAAAATCCATTTTTTCCTACCTCAATATATTATTCCTCTGAAACAGATACCTTTAACGAAAATGATACCCCTTGCGAAAGCTTTACATTTGCCTCATAATCACCAAAAGCCTTAATATCTCCGCCTTTTAAGGATATTTTCTTTTTATCTATTGTTATGCTATACTGCTTGTCTATCTCCTGAGCAACAGTTGCCGGTGTCACAGCTCCGAAAAGCCTTCCGCCGTTTCCTGCTTTTGTGGTTATCTTGACAGTCTTTCCCTTAAGCGCTTTAGCAATATCTTCATTTGAAGCCTTTTCAACATCTTTTTTATGTTGAATAGCTTGCTGTTTGCCCTTAAGCTCGTTTAAATTCTTTGTGTTAGCCTCAACGGCAAGACCTTTTCCGAGAAGAAAATTCCTTGCATATCCGTCAGCTACATTTTTTATTTCCCCGGCTTTTCCGGAGCCTTTGACATCCTGTAAAAAAATAACCTTCATATATGTCACTCCTTTTATGATTTACACTTTACTGTTTACTTTCCTTAATTTTATCTGAAAAACCGCTTACCGATCCTCTCAAAACATCCTTAAGCTTTTCCTTTGCGTCAAAGAGATTCATATTCACCTGTGCGCCTGCCATATTGTGATGTCCTCCTCCGCCAAAAGCCTCCATTATTACCTGTACATTCACATCTCCCATACTTCTTGCACTTATCGCCGTCATAGCGTTGCTCTCATACAGAACAAATGACGCCTTTATCCCGGAAATACCGAGTAATTCATCTGCTGCCTGAGCCGCAGCAAGCCGAACAGCATCATTATCGCCGTCGCCGTCGGCAATAGCGCAAGTTCCGTACAGCTCCGCCTCATTTATAAGCTTCGACTTTTCCCTATATGTGTCGATCGGCGTTGCGAACATAGTCTTTACCGCTGTAGTGTCGGCGCCCTGCCTTCTAAGATAAGCTGCCGCCTCAAATGTCCTGACACCTGTTTTAAATACAAAGTTTTTAGTGTCAAGCATAATTCCGGCGAGCAGACTTTCCGCGATATGCGGTGAAAGTCTCATATCCTCACTAAAATATGAAACTATTTCTGTTACCATTTCAGAAGCTGAAGAAGCATTTGGCTCGTTGTAAAATACAACAGCGTTTTCGATAGCGTTTACCATACGCCTATGGTGATCTATTACTATGACCTCATTAAACATCCGATAAAATTCTGTGCTGTCAAGAATATCCGGATTGTGGGTATCTACGATAACGAGAACGCTCTGTTCGGTCTTCATACCCATTGCCACCTGCGGAGATATGTAAACAACAGAGTTCTCACTTGCATTGATATGACTTATCATCACACTTGCAAGATTGTGTTCAGTATCGCACACAACATATGCCTGTTTACCTTTTTGCCTGAATGCGGCGGTAAGTCCTGTCGCAGAGCCTATACTGTCAAGGTCTCCGTTCCTGTGGCCCATAACAAACACAACATCGGCATCCTTTACCACCTCTAGGATAGCCGCAGCTATAACACGGCTTCTCACCTTTGTGCGTCTCTCAAAACCCTTTGACATTCCGCCGATAAACTCAAATCCGTTATCGGTTTTTATTGCTACTTGGTCTCCTCCCCTACCTAAGCACATATCAAGAGCCTGTCTTGCATATGCCTCGCTCTGTGAAAGAGTTTTAGCGTCTTTACCTACGCCTATCGAAAGTGTTATGGGCTGGCTTTTTCCCACAAGAATCGACCTTGCTTTATCAAGTATGTCAAATTTGTTTTCAATGCACTTTTGCAGGTGTCTTTCCTCAAGTACAACAACAAATCGCGATGAAGAAATATTAACTGCGATACCTGTTGTAGAGTCAACAAAATCCTCAACAAGTCTTTCAATCTCACCTACTATTGTACTTTTTTCACTTGCACGGGAATTTTGAAGCGCATCATCATAGTTGTCCACTGATATTATAAGAACCGACGGATGCGAAAGAGTATGTTCTTTTTGAAGATTTTTAAACTCAGTTTCATCATTCAAAAATATCATAGCAAAATTTTCAGGATCATTTTCAGGTCGTACCGCTTTAGCGACAAAATATCTTTCGTGTATCCTTACAATAGTTCCCTGTTCGTGAAACATCATATCAAAGTTTACCATAAAAAGCTCTGATATGTTAAGACCGAAAGATTCTGATTCGGAAAAAAGTTGCTTGGAAAAAGCATCGTTTACCCAAATAACCGTTCTGTTTTTGTCAACTATAAGCACCGGTGCCGGAAAATTATACAAAGTTTCCCTTTGCGCTACCCGTAAGTCACGCGACATTTTTGCGATATACCTTAAATTGTTGTTTTCCGAGATCACAAGGTAAACCGATATGACCGCTATTGCCAAAAGACTTATCACAAGAGCCGCCATACCTATATTCTTAGCTCCGTTTCCGGCAATTATATAAACAGAGGTAAAAACCGAAGACAACGAGAGCAGCAAAAATGCCGCAAGTATTGGGATCTGTATTTTCTTTTTCATATTTTTGCGCCTCCCGTTGACAAAATTTACTAAACCTCCATTATAATCGGAAGTATCATAGGACTTCTTTTAGTTTTCTGATAGATGTAATTTGAAAGAGAATCCTTCATCTTGCCTTTCATTGTGCTCCATTCATATACCGAATGGTCAAGACATTCCTTAAGCGAATCGTACAACAGTTCTTTTGCCCCGTCTAAAAGCTCCTCGGCTTCTCTGACATAAACAAAACCTCTTGATACTATATCCGGTCCGGCAAGGACTGTTCGATTTTTCCTGTCAATAGTTGCAACAGCAATAATAAGACCGTCCTGTGCAAGGTGCTTTCTGTCTCTCAGAACGATAACGCCGACATCTCCTACTCCAAGTCCGTCTACCAATACCTTTCCAGCAGTTACTGAACCTGTTATCGACATATCAACTCCGTCTGTTTCAATAACGCTTCCAAGATCTGCTATTATTATGTTCTCATATTCTATTCCTGTCTCATGCGCTGTCTGTGCGTGTCTCGCAAGATGCTTATATTCACCGTGAACAGGTATGAAATACTTAGGCTTTACAAGAGAAAGCAAAAGCTTTTGCTCCTCCTGACAGGCGTGTCCCGAAACATGAACATCATACATTGACTCGTATATGACATCAGCCCCAAGCTTCATAAGGCTGTTGACAACATTTGTAACTCCCTTTTCGTTTCCGGGTATAGGATTTGCGGAGATTATGATAAAATCCATAGGAGTTATGGTGACCTGTCTGTGCTCATTTCTTGCCATTCTGGTAAGCGCAGACATCGGCTCACCCTGACTTCCCGTAGTAATTATAACAAGCTTTTCGGGCGGATAATTATTTATCTCATCAATGTCAATAAGAATGTTGTCCGGGCACTTAAGATACCCGAGCTCTCTTCCCTTTTGCATAACATTTACCATACTTCTTCCGGACACGGCAACTTTTCTGTCATCCTTGACAGCACGGTCGATTATCTGCTGGACCCGATGTATATTGGAAGCAAAAGTAGCAATTATTATCCTCTTATTGTCAGCTCGCGCAAAAAGCTTAGAAAAGCTTTCGCCAACCGTTCTCTCGCTCATCGTAAAGCCCGGACGCTCTGAATTCGTAGAGTCCGCCATAAGTGCAAGCACGCCCCTGTTACCAAGCTCAGCGAAACGCGCAAGGTCGATCGTTCCACCTTCTATCGGCGTAAAATCGACTTTAAAATCTCCCGTATGGACAAGAATTCCCGCAGGAGTAAAGATCGCCATTCCCACAGCATCGGGAATAGAATGGTTCACCCTGATAAATTCAACAGCCATACAGCCGAATTTAACAGTGTCCCCGGGATTTACGACCGAAAGCTTTGTCTTTCCAAGAAGTCCGGCTTCCTTAAGCTTTCCTTCTACAAGTCCGATAGTAAGCCTTGTTCCGTAGACCGGCACATCCACTTTATTAAGAAAATATGGAAGTCCTCCTATGTGATCCTCATGTCCATGTGTGAGAACTATTCCTCTTATCCTGTCCGCATTCTTTTCAAGATATGTGTAATCAGGAAGTACAAGATCGACACCGAGCATTTCGCTGTCAGGAAACGCAAGTCCGCAGTCAATAACAAAGATGTCGTTTGAACACTCTATGACCGTCATATTCTTTCCGATCTCATTAAGCCCGCCCAAAGGTATTATCTTAAGCGGAGTAGAACGCCTAATTTCTTTATTTTTAGGTGTTCTCGTTGTCTGAGCTGTCTGCGTCCTTTGCTTAGGCTGTGTCTTAGTCACCTGAGTTGAAGCTGTTTTCCTTGTTTTAGTTACGGTCCTTCGGTCAGTCTTAACCACAGCAGAAGACTCTTTTATCCTTGAAACATCTCTTTTGGGCACACTTATAGTAAAAAGATTGGTAAGCTCACCGGCGTTATTTCCGTTCTCCGGCATATGCTTGCTAACCCTTTGTCGACTGCCCTTAGTAGTACGAGCATTGGTGTTATTCAGTTTTTTCATATAATGGATTGTTCCTTTCCTCATTTTTTTATATTTTTAGTTACGATTTTTGCCGAACAATCGCAACATATCCGCACTCTGGCGAAATCAATCTTTTAGTAAGCTCCAAAGCATATAAAGCAGTAATGGTTGAACTACTTTGAAGAATTTTGTTTTCCGAACACAAACATTACCTATTATTATACCACTTTATTCTTCTTTGTCAAGATTTATTCTGTCGATATACCCCTCTATCTCATCACAAAGAGCGCCTGCCGCTTCAAACGAAAACGCATCGGCATACAAAAGCAATCCTCTTCCCTCTTTAGATGTCTTTACTGTTGCTCTGCTGTCTGAATTTGCTGTTCTACCGTTTTTATCAAGTATCCCCTTACTTTTCATATAATTTATTTTTTCTTCTGCTCCTGCACCGGTATATACATATCTCTCGGTAAGATATACGGGCTTTACCTTGTTTACAGCTTCATATAAGCTTTCTTTATTTTCAAAAAGGCGCTTGACAACAAGTGTCAAAAGCAAGAAGCTGTCATATATAAATCGGTTTTCAAAACTTATATCCTTTAGGCATTTGTCCTCTACAATATCACAGTAGTTACGATTATCATTCAGTCTGTCCCTTAGAAATGAATAATCATTTGTAAGCTTTACCCTTTCGCTTTTGCTGAGCAAATAGTCAAGAACCAGCATCATCAGAGTTTCATGGTAGACATATCCGGAAAGACTAGAATATGCCGTAACTTTATCGCATCTTAATGAAAAATTGAATACTATCTCCTCGCCATATATATCATTTTTGCTTCTTATGATCTCGTCAAACAGTTTTGCAACAAGTAAAGATGAGGTATTTACTGTAACATTTAATCCCTTAAACCCGGTAAGATGATTTACTATCTTATCCTTATATAATTTAACAATGTGATCCGCACTATTTATAGTTTTGATATTTAAAGCTTTAAGATTTTTTAAATCCGGAGAATTAAAATGTTTTGTGATGTCATTTAAAAAACTATCGTCTAAACCTGAACCATTAACACCCCTGGCTCTTACGCTAACTGAAGCAGAAGAAAAAATATGCAAATAACATCCGGCTGATAATGCTTCTGCACAAAATGAAGATAAAAATTCTTCACCGTATGTCAGATAATACACATTTATCCCAAGCTGTGACAAGGTATTTAATATAATACCGCTGTAAAGTGCGGCATCGTCTGAGCCTGAGTAACTTAAAACCAAACTGTCTCCATCATCCAAACAAGCGCCAAACGAAAGTGCAAACCTTTCCGCACTGTTTAAAGAATCAAGGCGTGCGCTTCCATCGTAAAAATTAAATCTTTTCAAAACGATAATCCTCTTTCCATTTTTATGTAACTTAAAGCTTTTAAGCGGAATCAGATAAAAATTTCCGCTCACTTTATACATCAAAAACAATTATAGGAAAAAACAGTGCGGTTATTCAGAAGCGCTTTTTATATGTTTAATAAAAAATATGTGAAAAGTATGGAAATTTCTAAAAAAATGTGGTATTATTAAATTGATTTGTAAATTGAGTGTAAATTTACTTACTGTCAAATTGTTTGTGCTTTTATTTTAAAATTATAAATTTAGAAAGGCTGTGTCACAAAGCAATGAACAATTACGATGTTATAGTTGCAGGAAGCGGAGTTGCGGGACTGTATGCAGCGATAAATCTTTCAAAAAATCTTCGCATACTTCTGGTTTCAAAAGCGGAGCTTTCTCTTTGTAACTCTTCGCTTGCACAAGGAGGTATTGCGGGGGTATACAAATCGCCAAACGATTCTCCTGAATATCACAAGCATGATACATTTGTCGCCGGAGGCTTTGAAAACAATCCTAAAACAACAAGTATTCTGGTCAATGAGGCTCATATTGATATTGACCGGATAATAAAGCTCGGGGTTGAATTTGACAAGACCGAAAACGGAGATTATCACCGCACTCTTGAGGGCGGTCACGGTATGCACAGGATATTTCACCGCAAGGATTCAACAGGCGACGAGATAACAACAAAGCTGCGGAATTATGTTTTATCTCTTGAAAATGTTACGGTATATCAGAATGCGCTTATATGTGACGCAAAAAAAACTCCTACCGGTTTTTCATTTCTCATTTTAAAAGACGGAGAATACGAGACATATAACTCTCATTTCGCTGTCTTTGCAACAGGCGGAATAGGAAGAGTTTATGAATATACTACAAATTCCGCGATAGCAACAGGTGACGGCATCACCTTTGCCTACAATATGGGTGCAAAGATAACTCAGTTAAGCAGTATTCAGTTTCATCCTACGGCATTCAAAAACAATAATACAAGAGAGTGCTTTCTTATTTCTGAAGCCGTCAGGGGCGAGGGCGCATATTTAAAAAACTGCTTCGGCGAAAGATTTATGCACAAATACGATGACAGATTGGAGCTTGCTCCAAGAGATGTTGTTTCTCATTCGATAATTTTTGAAGAACAGAGTACAGGATCGGATAAATTTTACCTTGATATAACTCACAAGGAACCTGAGTTCATTAAAGCACGCTTTCCTATGATATATAAAAAGCTTTTGGACGCTGGTTATGATATGACCTGTGATCTTATTCCGATATACCCTTGTCAGCACTATCTTATGGGCGGTATCGCGGTAGATGAAAAAAGTGAGACTACCGTCAACAATCTTTTTGCGTGCGGAGAATGTTCAAATACCGGGGTCCACGGCAACAACAGACTGGCATCAAATTCTCTTCTTGAAGCTCTTGTGTTTTCGAGAAGAGCTGCCGCCGTTATAAACGACAGAGCTAAGGGAATGAAAAGACCGTTTTCCGCTTATCAGTTTGAAAAAAATGAAAACGCACCGCATATCCCGGGAGGTATGAGAACAGATATACGGCGCATTATGCAATCGGCTTATTTTGTAATGCCGAATATAAAGAAGCTTTTTGACGGATTTGACGACATAATAAGACTTAAGGAAATACTTGACACGGGTGTTTTTAAGATAGATAAGGATTATGTTGAGGCAAGAAGCTTAGCAACAGTAGCATATATTATTTTAGAGGAAGCAAACAAAACTGCCACCGAAAGCCTTGAGCTTAAAAGCTGGAACTGGGTAGAGGGCGAGCTTAACAATTACTAGGTGATAAAGATATGAAGCTTACAAACAAGACAAAAAGACTTGTAAAATTTGGCATATTGATAGTTTGTGTTATACTGCTGATAAAATATTCAACAGAAATAGGAAAGCTTATTGCAATAATTTTCGATGCTGTCTTTCCTCTTGTTCTGGGACTGATTATAGCGTTTGCACTAAACATTTTAATGAAAGGTCTTGAGCGGATATATTTTCCAAAAGCAAAAAACGGATTTTTGATAAAAAGCCGAAGACCTGTTTGTCTGACAGCTTCCATTTTGTTATTAGCATTGATAGTTTTTGCCGCTGTATATCTTATAATACCTGAGCTGATCAGTGCGTTTACGATTTTGGGAGAAGAAATACCGTCAACACTTGAAAGCATCAGTAAATGGGCTGATAAAAATCTTGAAAACACTTTCTTTTCTGATTTTCTTAACACATCAAACACAAACTGGAATGAGTTGTTCCCCCGGATAACATCGTTTATAACGAGCGGTGCAACCGGACTTTTAGACAGTGCGTTTTCGATAGCTTCTACCACAATTTCAGGAATAACCACAACTGTTGTTGCCGTTATTTTTGCGATATATCTTCTTGCTAACAAGGAAAACCTTATCCGACAGCTCAGAAAGCTTTTGATTGCATACAACCCGTATCGCGGTGAAAAACTAGGTCACTATCTTTCAATAGCAAACAAGACTTTTTCAAGCTTTGTTATAGGACAGTTTACAGATGCGATACTACTTGGTGTCATCATCGGTATAGGAATGGCGATTTTCAGACTTCCTCACGCCCTGCTGACAGGAGTTATCGTAGGGATCACGGCGTGGATACCTATATTTGGTGCATGGATAGGAGTTATTATAGGCTCGTTTTTGATTTTTACAGTAAGTCCTATAAAAGCGATAATTTTCATTGTAATGTTCGTAGTTGTACAGATACTTGAAGAAAACCTTATCTACACCCGTGTAGTAGGCTCATCTGTCGGACTCCCTTCAATATGGGTGCTCGCTGCCGTTACGGTGGGCGGAAGTCTTTTCGGAGTATTCGGTATGATCTTCTCGGTACCTCTTGCCGCAACGATATACAAAATAGTAAGAGAAAAAGTAAACGAACGAATTGATGAAAAGAAATCTGATGAAGAGCCCATCAGAATAAAAGAAAGTGAAGACAATACAGAAAGGAATGTTATACAATGAAACCGTTAAAGCTTGAGATTGACAGCATAATAATCAGAGCTTTGAAAGAGGACATAAACTATATTGACATCACGACCGACAACCTTATTGATGACAGTATTGTAAAGACGGCTAACTTTGTTTCAAAGGATGACGGTGTAGTTTGCGGAGCAGAAATTGCAATGCGTGTTTTCGAGCTTCTTGACGATAAAGTAAGCTACGAAATTTTTTACGACGATGGAAAAAAGATAAAAAAGGGCGATGTAATAGCGTCTGTCACAGGCTCTGCCAAAACGCTTTTAAAGGGTGAACGAACAGCTCTTAATCTTATTACTCACCTTTCCGGAATTGCAACGACTACAAACAGATATGTAGAGCTTATAAAGGGTACAAACGCGTCTATTGCGGACACAAGAAAAACGCTTCCCGGACTGCGCTGTCTGCAAAAATATGCCGTTACGGTGGGCGGTGGAAAAAATCATCGCTACAACCTTTCGGACTGCGCTATGCTGAAGGACACACACCTTGACGCATACGGAAGCATTACAAATGCAGTTACAGAACTAAGAAAGCACATAGGACACACCGTAAAAATTGAGGTAGAAACCACAAACCTCAGTGAAGTTAAAGAAGCACTTTCTGTCGGCGCAGAGCTGATTATGCTCGACAATATGACCTGTGATGAAATGTCAAAGGCCGTAAAACTTGTGAACGAAAAAGCAAAACTTGAAGCCTCCGGAAATGTAAATGAAAGCACAGTAAGGAAAATCGCCGAAACCGGAGTCGATATAATATCGATCGGTGCGTTGACACATTCGGTAAAGTGCTTTGATATATCTATGAAGATAAAGAGCTGTGAATAGTTTGTGTTGTGGTTTTCACATCACAAAAACTTTTGAATGAGGATAAACAATTATGTTGAAAAAAATACTCGTTTTGCTGTGTATAGTCGCAACTGCTGCGTCACTTTGCGCCTGTGAAGAAATTTTTTATTCTACGCCGGTTATAAAGCTTGAGAAATCAAGTGAAATTGCCGAAGTAATTATGCCCGATCTTCATGGAAAAACTTTAGCTGAAGCGAATAAAAATGCTTTGACATATAAGATTAAAGCAATAGAAAAATATTCAAAAGATGTTTCAAAGGGACAAATTTTTGAACAGAGTATAAAACCCGGAGATGAAGTTTCCCCTGGTGCTATTGTAGAAGTGTATGTATCAAAGGGCGCTAAATATACACAGATACCATATGTTTCAGACTTTGAGTATCAGGTAGCTAAAACAGTACTTGAATCGTTAGGCTTTGAAGTAAAGGTGGTATATGAAGGAAAAAAGGGGTCTTGCGATGATTCAATAATCTCTGTGTCCCCAAATGAAGGTGAAAATGTTATTTACGGTTCAGTTATTACAATAAGGGCAAATGCTCTTGAACCCGATAAGAGAAAAACCGTTACAACAGAACCCGTCGTAAGGAACGGCACACTTCCTATCACAAGTAAAACCACCTACTGATAATAATTGACAACCTTATCCTCGTATGATATAATTTATATAAAGATTAGAATATAAAACAACAAGGAGACAAATATATGAAAAAATTATTATCATTTGTTATAGCAGCGTTGACTGCACTCGCTTTTGCCGGCTGCGGAGGTGAGAATTCCTCAATCGATAATAACACCTCTTCAACTGATTCAGCAAGCGTTGATGTTACAAATGGATCTGTAAAAGAACCGTCAGAATCAACGAAGCCGGAGGAAACGACCGATAAGAAAGAAGTAGAAGCTAACGGTGAATATGTTTCAAACGGCGTGCTTATCAACGGAGATGGAGACAATATAAGAGCCATAGAGCTTTACGGTGGAAGCTTTGATATAGGCTCAACATATGCTGCTACAATAAATAAATACAAGGAATCTCTCGGAGATATGGTCAATGTCTATAATATGTGTATTCCGACAGCCTTTGCGTACTATCTTCCGACAAAGCTTGAAAACGAATATGCAAGTCAATATGACAATATAAGAAATATTCAGAGTCAGCTAAAAAATGTCATAGATGTTGACATTTACGACACACTTTCCGAACATTCCGACGAATATATATACTTTAGAACCGATCACCACTGGCAGCCTATCGGAGCTTATTATGCAGCGCAGGTATTTGCCGAGAGAGCCGGAATAACACAATTTCCTGATATCTCCACATATCAAAAGGTCGTGTACGAGGGCTTTTTAGGCTCTCTGGAAGGTTATGCACAAAGCAATGAGCTTGCTGCACACCCCGATGTATTCACATACTATAAGCCTGCGAATCTCAAAAGTCTTACCACGACATACTATGATACAAGCTTTTCAAATCCTGTTGAAAGCAGTCTGTTCTTTGATGACTTTGAGATGAAAAATGCTTACAGTACATTTTTGGGTGATGACAGAGAGATAGCAAAAATTGATACAAATGTACAAAACGGAAGAACTCTTGTTGTATTTAAGGACAGCTTCGGAAATGCGCTTATCCCGTTTTTCACTCAAAGCTTTGAACACATATATGTCTGCGATATAAGATATTTTGACTTAAATTCTATAAGCTTTTGTAAAAATGTAGGAGCAACTGATGTTTTGTTTGCTACCTGTATGTTCACCTGCACAGGCGGAAACTCAAATCTGTTATCAGATTTAATGAATCAGTGATCTTTATACTGAATTAAATGTTTTTACTAACTGATATTTTGTTTTGTTAACATTACTTAATAATTTAATTTGATTTACTTTTTAATATGTATGAAATGCTGAAAACAATAATAAAGGCTTGAATTTTAATGAAAAGTGTATATAATTAGATATGTAACAAGACATAAATGCGGCATCATAAAAGCTTTTTTGCGTTTATTCTTCATAACTTCATATTCCCCCCTAGTTAAATATATAAGTTAGATGCCGCGTGTCTGTGCCTGGTTCAAATATTGGAACCGGGCTTTTCTTTTACAGTTTTTACTAAAAGGTGCTTTGACAAATAAACAGGAGATAATAAAATGGCTGAAAAAACAAATGTAATGCGTATTCTTGACAAAGCAAAAATTGAATATAAAACCTATGATTATACAAACAGCGGCGCAATATCCGGAAAAGATGTCGCCGTTTCGATGGGACAGGATCCGTCGAAGGTTTTCAAGACACTTGTAACTCAGGCAAAAAGCAAACAGTATTATGTATTTATGATACCTGTTTTAAAGGAGCTTGACCTGAAAAAGGCGGCAAAAGCTGTCGGCGAAAAAGCTCTTAGTATGATACCGCAAAAAGATCTCTTATCAGTAACCGGCTACATTCACGGAGGATGCTCACCGATCGGAATGAAAAAGAGCTTCAAGACCTGTATAGATGTGTCGGCACAGAGCATCGACACCATTATTTTCAGCGCCGGAAAAATCGGAAGACAAGTAGAAACATCTCCAAACAGTCTAAAGAATTTCATCAACGCTAAGTATTTTGATCTTATAAAATCTGATAATTGAATAATTTGATAGAAAAGGAAAATCATAGACTATATATCTGTTAAAGGAGAAATAGCTATGGAAAACTTAAAGGGTACAAAAACAGAAGCAAATCTTATGGCTGCGTTTGCAGGAGAAAGTCAGGCCAGGAACAAATACACATACTATGCCAGTCAAGCAAAAAAGGACGGTTATGAGCAGATCGGAGCAATATTTGAAGAAACCGCCCGCAACGAAATGGCTCATGCAAAAATATGGTTTAAGCTTTTGCATAACGAAGAGATACCATCTACTGCGGAAAATCTTGCCGACGCAGCAGCCGGAGAAAACTATGAGTGGACCGATATGTATTCGGGATTTGCAAAGGATGCTAAAGAAGAAGGCTTTGACAGGATAGCTACCCTGTTTGAAATGGTTGGAGCAATAGAAAAGGAACACGAGGAAAGATTCAAAAAGCTTCTCGCAAACATTGAGGGCGGACTTGTCTTTTCAAAAGAAGGTGGAACTATCTGGATATGCCGAAACTGCGGGCACATCGTTATCGGAGAGAAGGCTCCGGAAATCTGTCCGGTATGCTCACACCCTAAAGCGTATTTTGAACTGAAAGCAAATAACTATTAAGAAACAAACCCCAAAGCGGTCAACTGCACATAAAGTACAGTAATTTTACCGCCTTGGGGTTTTAATATTCAAGAAGGATAAATCCTATTCACAAAGCTTTCTAATCAATTCCTCAATATTTACAGGTTTAGTTATGAAATCATTCATACCGCTGGCGAACGCTTTATCCCTTTCCTCGGCAAAAGAATTTGCGGTACAGGCAAAAATGCGCACCGTTTTTGCATCTTCCCTGTCAAGCGCACGAATGGCTTTTGCGGTTTCAAAACCGTCCATCTCCGGCATAAGCAGATCCATAAGAATAACGCCGAAAGTATTCGGATCCGACTCGTTAAACATCTGAAGGGCTATACTTCCGTTTACAGCCAGTTCGACTTCAAAGCCGTTGCTTTTTAAAAGCTCAACTATTATCTCACCGTTAAGCTCATTATCCTCAGCGACCAAAACCCGAGGACGATTATTTTCCAAAATAACCGAATGTTCTTCAGCTTTTAACGGTTTTTCAGCAGGCTTTGCGACAAATGTGAAAGTAAAGGAGCTTCCCTTACCCTTCTGACTTACACAGGTCAGATCTCCTCCCATAAGCAAAGCCAACCTGCGGCTTATTGAAAGTCCGAGTCCTGTACCCTGATTACCTTTGGATACCGTTTCGAGCTCCTGAGCAAAAACATCAAATATGTGCTTTTGAAATTCCTCGCTCATTCCCCTTCCCGTATCCGATACGGTAACAGATGTAAGTACCTCATTTTTGTTTGTAAGCTCTTGTTTTAGCGAGAGATTGACAATGCCGCCCTTGTGCGTAAATTTTCTTGCATTGTCGAGTAAATTCAGCAAAACCTGCTGAATTCGCACCTCATCACCCATAACATACGGATAAGTCAGCTCATAGTCGACATTATATTGAAGCTTTTTTTCAGCCATAGCGTTTCGCTCAATAGAACCTACCGTTTCTATAACAAGCTCAAGCTCAACAGGCTTCAAGACCAATTCAAGCTTTTGCTCTTCAAGCTTAGATGTGTCTAAAATATCGTTTACAAGCGACAAAAGATATTTAGCCGTGACCGATGATTGCTTGATATATTCTTCCATTTTCTCCTTATCCTCAAGCTTTTGAGACATAAGGTAATTAAGTCCTATAAGTCCGTTTAACGGCGTTCTGATCTCATGGCTCATAGTAGACAAAAACCTACCTTTTGCCTTAGCGTCGGCCTTACTTTCCGCAAATCGGATACGCTGCCGTGAAAGCAATAAGATAAGTGTAAGGATTATCAGAAGTGACACAGCCAGTATTAAAACCGAATAACGGTATCTGCTCAGAAAATCAGAAAAAGTATATTCATATTGATTTTCCATAACTCCCTGTATCGTAAAGTTTCCGATCTCGTCATCAGTAATTTCAGCTATTGATTTATCAAGAATATCAATAAGAGTTTGTCCGTCCTCCTGCGATGGTCCTTCCTGACCGTCAAACGAAACGACAGCGGAAAAGCACAGCTGATCGTCTAAACCGACAACAGGTATAACATTTAATTTTTCATATTTTGGCTTTGTAAGCCAGTATTCAACAACATACTGATTCTGTATCATAAGGTCGGCGTCGCCGGAATTAACAGCGTCAAAGCAGTCGGATATTGAATCATAGTCCTTAATCTCAAAATTAGGAAATGTCTTTGCGAGAACTTTTTTGAGCGTCTGCGAACCGGTAGAAACAGCGACAGACCAATCCGCGTCATATCTGAACTCAAGATTTTCTCTGGCAACAACGACCTTCCGGCTGGAAAAATAAGGATTGCTTATGAGTATTCCACGGGCCTTCTTGTTTTCATCATTATATTCGACACTTGTAACAAGGTCGAATCCCTCACCCAAAAGATAATCATATGTAACATCTCCGTCAGGAAGCGGTACAAGATCAAATTTCATTCCGCAAAGCTCGCTGACGCGTTCAAATATGTAATGGGATATTCCGGCCTCCTCCCCGTTCTCATTTAAAAAAGATACCGGTACACGATCCCGTACATATCCCACCTTAAGTGATTTATGAGACGATATAAAACTTTTCTCTTGCGTAGTAAATGACAATTCATCCTGCTTTTCATCAGCGTTGACATAAGCCGTAGCGGCAGTAAACGACACCAGAAAAGCTATGGCAAAGGCAGTGAAAAAATTAAACAATCTGCGCATCTGATTAACTTCCTCTCTTTATAGGAATACTGTATAAATATAAATCATATCTGCCGTATAGTTCATATTATACTTCCAAATATTAAGTTTGTCAATGAAAACACAGAATCCTGTTTTAAGGAACAAATTAGAGATACATATATAGTCGCAGATTTATGAATAAATTATGAATATTGTAAACATTTTGTTACGAAACATGATTTATTTTATGAAGAATGTACGTTTGCGTACATTTTTTTCGTTTTTTACGCTATTAGTGGGAGGGGTAAAAATAAAAAACTATTTACCTCATAGCGTCCTTTAAGCTTTTGACAAACTCACCTACCTTGTCAGCCGCATTACTTCCGTACTTTTCGATTATCTTTACTATTGCGCTGCCGACTATGACACCGTCGCAGTAGGTGGACATTTTCTTAGCCTGTTCGGGAGATGATATGCCGAATCCAACACAAGCCGGACAAGAAACGCTTTTGTTTATAAGCGAGAAAAACTCATCAAAATCCGTGTCAAATTTACTTCTTGTACCTGTAACGCCCAATGATGATACGCAGTATAAAAATCCGTGTGAATTACTAGCTATCTCTGAAACTCTGTCGTGAGATGTAGGCGCAACAAGATTTATGTTGTACACCCCATATTTTTCCGCCGTCTCAAGTATCTCGTCCTTTTCTTCATACGGCATATCTGGAACGATAACACCGTCTATCTGATAATCGCGACAGTTTCTGAAGAATTTCTCCGTACCGTATACAAAAATCGTGTTTAAGTACATCATCAGTAGCAGCGGCTTATCGGTCTTTTCTCTTAAGCATTTTACAAGCGTAAATATCTTATCGAGCGTAGTTCCTGCATTTAAAGAGCGCAACGATGCTTTCTGGATAGTAACGCCCTCAGCTATCGGATCGGAAAACGGAACGCCAAGCTCTACGATGTCAGCGCCGTTTTCAAACATTGAAATCACATATTTCTCAGTTGACACAAGGTCAGGATCACCGGCTGTAACAAAAGTAATAAGAGCCTTATCACTGTTTTTCTTAAGCGTATCAAAGCACAGATCTATCCTATTGTTCATCTATCTCAACCTCCCTGTATTTTGCAACAGAGTAAACATCCTTGTCTCCTCTGCCCGAAAGATTTATAACGAGTATCTTGTCCTTATCCATCTGAGGCGCTATCTTCATAGCCGCCGCAACAGCGTGAGCTGACTCAATAGCCGGGATAATACCTTCGGTTTTTGAAAGGTACTCAAAGGCTGAAACTGCTTCCTCGTCGGTAATATCAACATACTCAGCTCTTCCGGTTTTGTAAAGATAAGCGTGCTCAGGACCGATACCCGGATAATCAAGACCCGCAGAAATAGAATAGACCGGGTCTATCTGACCGTACTCGTTTTGCAAAAACAACGACTTCATACCGTGAAAAATTCCGATACTTCCCTTTGTTATAGTAGCTGCGTGCTTGTCTGTATCAACACCTTTTCCTGCTGCTTCCGCTCCGACCAATCGAACACTTTCATCTTTTATAAAGTCATAAAACGCCCCCATTGCATTTGAACCGCCGCCTACACAAGCAACGACACAATCGGGTAGTCTGCCCTCAGCTTTTTTGATCTGCTCTCTTATTTCCTCGGAAATAATTTTCTGAAAATCCCTTACCATTTCAGGGTACGGATGCGGTCCCATAACCGAACCAATACAGTAAAAGGTCGTGTCTATATTTGAGCACCAATCCCTCATAGCCTCGTTTATTGCATCCTTAAGCGTTGCGGTACCGCTGTCAACACCGGTGACCTTAGCGCCGAGGAGGTTCATTCTGTAAACATTAAGAGACTGACGGCGCATATCTTCACTTCCCATATACACCTCGCACTCAAGATCCATCAGCGCACAAACAGTTGCAGTTGCAACACCGTGCTGTCCGGCGCCCGTTTCGGCGATTATCCTTTTCTTACCCATTTTCTTAGCGAGCAGTATCTGACCCAACACATTATTTATCTTGTGAGCGCCGGTGTGGTTGAGATCCTCTCTCTTGATATATATTTTAGCACCGCCTAAGTCTTTTGTCATACGCTCCGCATAGTAAAGCATAGACGGACGGTTTGCGTAGGTTTCATAAAGATTTTTTAGCTCTGCTTTAAAGTCCTCATCGTCCTTGTACTTTTCATATGCCGCCAGAAGCTCATTTACGGCGTTCATTACCGTTTCCGGGACATATTGTCCGCCGAACTCTCCGTATCTTCCGATTTTACCCATTATTTTCATCCTTTCTCACTATACTGATTATTTCTTTTACCTTGTTAAAATCCTTAAATCCTTCGGTTTCGACCGAGCTTGAAACATCGACTCCAAAAGGAGACAGATTGCTTATAACACTCTCCGCATTTTTAGAAGATATACCTCCTGCAATAAAAAACGGCTTTTTTATATCAGCGGACTTTATTACAGTCCAATCAGCAGTTTTACCCGTTCCGCCCCAGTATCCATCTTTATATGCGTCAATCAGAATTTTGTCGCAACAGAGATCCTGAGCAGCTTCAATATCCTCTTTTCCCCTGGCTCTTACAGCTTTGATGACCTCAAGACCAGTCTGTTCCCTGACCTTAGAAACTGTTTCGCTGTCCTCGTTTCCGTGAAGCTGTATCGCGTCCAGATACGGCGCGAATTTTAAAATGCTGACGACAGGTTCATTAACAAAAACACCTGTTTTTATTGCTTTACATCTTACCGCCTTGATAAGCCTTATAAATTCATCAAAGCCAACCGTTCTTTTAAAACCGGGCGAAAGAATAAATCCGATATAGTCCGGGCAAAGCGCATTTATTATTTCAATATCATCCAATCGCCTAAGTCCGCAAATTTTTATCTTAGTCATACGCCCTCCGTAAGGCTATCAAAAGTTGATTTAATGTTTCCTGAGCGCATAAGCGTTTCACCAATCAAAACCGCATCTGCGCCCATTTGTCTTAACGCTTTCATATCCGCATTTGTTTTTATCCCGCTTTCAGAAACGATTATCTTATCCTCCGGTATTTTTTCAATAAGTCTTGCGGTGGTATCAAGAGACACCTCAAAGGTTTTAAGATTTCGATTATTTATACCGATTATCTCCGGGTCGATAGAAAGCGCACGGTCAAGCTCATCTTCATTGTGAACCTCTATAAGCGCCTTCATACCAAGACTGTGCGCAAGGATTAAAAATTCACTAAGCGATTTGTCATCAAGCGCCGCTGCGATTAAAAGCACGGCAGACGCTCCCAACACCCTTGCGTGAAATATCTGATAAGCGTCTATTATAAAGTCCTTTCTCAATACGGGAATTTTCACCCTTTTACTGATGTTTTCCAGATACTCATCAGAGCCTTTAAAATAATGTTCCTCTGTAAGACAGGATATTGCCGCTGCGCCCGAGCTCTCATATTCCAACGCAGTCCTTACAGGCTCAAAGCTTTTTGAAATTACCCCCTTTGAAGGAGAAGCCTTTTTGACCTCGCATATAAGTCTCAGTCTTTCACCTTTAAGAGCCTTTGAAAAATCATAAACTGGCTTATCACAGCTTTCCGCGAGTTTTTCAATGTCGCTTAATGACAACCTCTGCTTTTCTCTGTCAAGCTGCTCACGCCTGAAACAGATTATATCGTCAAGTATCATTGTACCTCATCCCTGTTAGTAAATCTTACAAGCTCATTGAGCTTAGCAAGCGCTTTTCCCGAATCTATAAGCTCACCGGCAAGCTTAATTCCTTCGCTCACTGATTTTGCCTTTCCACAGATATAAAGCGCACAGCCGGAATTCAGCAAAACTATGTCTCTTTTTGCACCGCGCTCCTCGCCTTTCAGAATGCTGAGTGTAATCTCTGCGTTATCCTCAGGTTCTCCGCCAATCACCTCAGACTTACTTGCTCTTTTAAGCCCGAACTGCTCGGGAGTTATCTCGTAACTTTTAATATCGCCATTATCTATCTCTATAACGCTTGTAGAATCGGAAATTGAAATTTCATCAATACGGTCGTTTCCGTAAACAACCATTCCTCTTTTTACTCCCACATTTATAAGGACCCTGGCAACAGTTTCCATAATGTCCTTTGAGTAAACTCCCATTACGATATACTCCGGTGAAGCAGGATTTATAAGAGGACCTAAGATATTAAAAACAGTTCTTACAGCTATCTGTTTTCTGACCGCTCCGACATATTTCATAGCTGAATGATAATTTTGAGCAAAGAAAAATGTCATTCCAACATTTTTTATAGTTTCCTTTGCAATATCCGGCGTGCTTTGAATTTTAACTCCCAATGCCTCAAGACAATCCGCAGCGCCGCTCTTTGAGGAAGCGCCTCTGTTGCCGTGCTTAGCAACAGTCATTCCCGATGCGGCTATAACAAACGACGAGGTCGTCGATATATTAAAGCTGTTTGAACGGTCGCCACCAGTGCCGACAATTTCAAGTGAGTTTTCGTATCCCGCTACGGTCGCAGCCTTTTGTCTTAAAACCTTAACAAACGCCGTTATCTCATCAGCCGTTTCTCCTTTTATAGCGAGAGCTGTCAGAAATGCCGCAGACTGTGCGTTTGCCGCCCTGTCGCTCATAATCACATTCATAGCCTCAAAAGCTTCATGCTCTGTGAGGTCTTCTCCGTCATACACCTTTTGAATGTACTTTTTAAGTTCTGTCCGCTCCTCGTCGGGAAGCTTTTTCTCGCTATCGTTTTCGGTCTTTATTCCGACTACCTCATTTAAAAAATTTTCTATCATTTTCATACCTCCGTCAGTAAGTATTGATTCGGGGTGAAACTGCACCCCGTATGTGTCAAATTCATTGTGCTTTATCGCCATAATCTCACCGTCAGGACCTTCTCCTATTACAGAAAGGCAATCCGGCAAGGTTTCCTTCTCAACTATAAGAGAATGATACCTCGCAACGGTAATTTCGTTTTTCATCCCCTTGAATATCGGCATATCGGCATTCACCTTTATCCTTGAAGCCTTTCCGTGGAGCTGTCTGTCGGCAACCACTATCCTTGCACCGAATGCCTCAGCTATCGCCTGATGTCCGAGGCACACTCCGAGAATAGGAACACTTTTTGCAAAATTCTTTATGACTTCTATTGATATACCTGCGTCCTTCGGAAATGCCGGACCGGGCGAAATTACTATCGCATCAGGTTTAAGCGACTCTATTTCTTCAATAGTAACCTCATCGTTTCTGAAAACCTTTATGTCACTGTGAAGCTGTCCTATATACTGGCAAAGATTATAGGTAAAGCTGTCATAATTGTCTATCATCACTATCATTTTATCTCAGTCCTTTCAATTACAGCTTTGCTGCTTCTTTTATAGCGTTTATAACGGCAAGTGCTTTGTTGCACGATTCCATATATTCGTTTTCGGGGACAGAGTCCAGCACAACTCCGCCGCCTGCCTGGACATATGCCTTACCGTTTCTGAAAAGTACCGTGCGTATCGCTATACAGGTATCCAGACTTCCGTCAAAAGCGAGATAGCCTACCGTTCCGCCGTAAAGTCCGCGCTTTGTAGTTTCAAGCTCATCTATTATCTCCATAGCCCTTACCTTTGGAGCGCCCGAAAGCGTGCCTGCCGGAAGAACTGCTGCAAGTGCGTCCATAGGCTTTTTGTCATCAGCCATTTCTCCGATACAGTCGGATACAAGGTGCATAACCTTTGAGTACCGCTCAATGTGCATAAAGTCGTGTACGCTCACGCTTCCAAACCTTGAAACCTTTCCTATGTCGTTTCTTCCGAGATCAACAAGCATCGTATGCTCCGCCCTTTCCTTAGGGTCTGCAAGAAGCATCTGCTCGTTTTTAAGATCCTCCTCATCGGTAAGCCCTCTTTTTATCGTTCCGGCTATCGGCTTTGTCGTAATCGTTTTACCCGAAACAGAAACAAGCATTTCCGGTGACGCTCCCGCAAAGGCATAATCTCCGTGATCAAAGTAGAAAAGATACGGGCTAGGGTTCGTCGCTCTTAGCATTCTGTATACATCAAAGCTGTCCGGCGGATCATCGACCTCAAAGCGCTGAGAGGGCACTACCTGAAATATATCCCCCATTTTGATATATTCCTTTGCCTTTTCAACATTTTGCATAAATCTTTCTTTTGTTATATTTGACTTAACGGTTATATCTCTTTCCTTATCATCCCTGCGATTTGTCGGAGAATAAGTCTTAAGCGCCATTATTATCTCGTCTTTTCTTTTGTCCAGATTATTGTACGCATTTTCAAAATCCTCGTCGGCGTGGATATTTAATATTATAACAGCTTTGTTGCTCAGGTGGTCATAAGCTACTACCTCATCGTACAAAAACAGGTTTGCGTCCGGCATATTAAGATCGTCCGGCGGCGGATTGACAAGAGTTTTCTCGACATACCTAACCATATCGTATGCAAAGTAACCCATAAGTCCTCCCGTGAGCTTCGGTCGGTTTAAAAAGTGTGGAGATTTATATTTCTCAAGTATATCGGACAAAAATCCCACCGGGTCTGTACAGTCGCTTACCTGTTCGCCGTCGGGTGTTATCACCCTTGCCTTTTTGTCTTTTATAACGATCTCCATCTTAGGATTGATTCCGACAAACGAATACCTTCCCCACTGGTTTTTGTTATCAACGCTTTCCAAGAAAAAGCAGTTTTCGTATTTTTCTCTCAGCGCTCTGAACATCTCAATAGGTGTAAAGGAATCGATCAATATCTCGTAAAAAAACGGTACTGTCTTATAGCTTTTAAAAAGCTTTTGAGCATCGCTCTTTTCCGGATAAAACATAACATTTACCTCCTTAGAAATTTTTGCAATAAAAAAGCCTACCATCCGTAAAACCAAAGCGGTTTTGGGACGATAGACGAAAAATCCTCGTGGTGCCACCCAATTTCCCGATAAAAATATCGGCTCGGCAAGGTACGCAACAGCCTACGCTGTATCAATACCTCTTTTCTTTAACGCAGAAAACAAACGGCTAAGGATACTCTCAAAAAAATGATTTCACCAAGCTCCTCACAAATCCATTCGCACAAATTCGTATGTATCGGACTCACACCGCCGCCGACTCTCTGTGACACCGTAACAAGCGCTACTTACCTTTGCTCATAGGATTTTATTTATTGACTAAAAATATTATATGACTATTTTTTCTATTTGTCAATAGTTTTTTTAAAAGAATTGAACAGATCAAACAAAAAAGCTGTTACACCGTTTCCGGTACAACAGCTTTTACATCTGATCCTTACTCAGCTTCTTTTTCCTCTACCTGTTCCTCAACAGTAGGTGCTTCTGTTTCTTCCTTATCGGTATCCTCTTCCTGCTTTTCATCCTCACAGCACTCGTCGCAATCGTCATAACAATCGGAACAACAGCAATCGTCAAAGCACTCGTTAAATTCTTCCTCGTAGTCATACTTTTCCTTTTCGCTCTTTTTCTTCAAAAAAACAGCGATAGCAGCAGCTGCCGAACCGATCACTGCGATAAGACCGATAAGCTTAAAAAATTTATCCATTAGATACACTCCTCTTTAGCCATATGGCATATTATTTACTTAATTATAGCATATTAGTACAGGTTTTGCAAGTTTTTTTTAAATATTTCCGGTAATACTCATAATTATGGAAATCGCACAAACCGGAGCAGTTTCGCACCGTAATATCCTCTTTCCGAGAGTAACGGCTATCGCTCCGTTATTTATGACCGCCTCTGCTTCCTCCTCATCAAATCCACCCTCACAGCCTACCAACAGGCTCATATTCTTAGCGCTCTTAAGTGAGGCTATATCACAAAGTCTCTCTCCTCCGCCTTCGTAACAAAACAGATTCAGCTCGAAATCTTTAGCCTGCTCGTAATACTCGTTAATATCTATTATCTCGCCTATCTCCGGAATTATTCCTCTACCCGACTGTTTAGCTGCCTCCTCGGAAATTTTTTTAAGCCTCATACGCTTTTTCTCAAATACCTTTTTATCAGGCCTTGAAACACAGCGCCTTGTTATAACGGGAACAACTTTTACTGCGCCTAACTCAACTGCCTTTTGCACAATAAAATCAAGCTTATCTGATTTAGGCACAGCCTGAAACAGAACAAGGGAAATATCAGGCTCTGTCTGTGTTCTGTTTACAGACATAATTTCGGCTCTTACAGATGTGTCTGTTATGCTTTGTATTTTACATATGTAATCGGTATTATTACAGCAAAGAGTTATCTCTTCTCCTATCTTCATTCTAAGACTTCTGCCTATATGTCTTGCGTCATCACCGATTATCAAAGCGTAATCGCTAAATATATTATCCTCTCTTATAAAAAATCTTGGCAATTTCTCCACACCTCTCTTTTCAGTAGCTATTCAAAATGCTGACACAAAGTTATCACAAATGAGTAATAAACTTATGCTTACAGAGGACAAAGCTCCTCTGTAATATAAAGGCTTTTACCCCAAGCCTTTATATGCTTGATTTTCATATCAAGCTTCTCCCCTATTTTTTGCGCTTTGGATTTTTCCAGACGTATCGACCGCTTTCTTAGCGGTCGTTTTTTTATTCAGTAAAGCTCCATATTCCTTTTAAAGCCCTCGCCGTATATCTCATTCGCCGAGGTAACTATCATAAAAGAATCCTCATCTGCATCAAGCACAGTCTCTTCAAGCTTCGGCAAAAGCTGTTTTGTTGTAGCACATAAAACTATTGATTTTCCCTGCTTTGAATATGCTCCTTTAGCGTCTATTATACTTGCTCCGACTTCAAGACTTTCAAAAATGCTTTTAACTACAATATCCTGCTTGTCGGTTATAATAAACGAAAGCCTTGCCTCATCGCTTCCGTAAAGCACGATGTCCATAACAATGCTTGTAACGACAAGCGACAGCATAGCGTAAAGCGCGACATCAAAATCTCCGTAAACAAATCCCGAAAGAAGCGAGATCAATCCGTCTATCATAAAAAGAATAGTCCCAGACCGTATATGCTTGAACTTAAGTCTTAAAAGCCTTACCACTATGTCAGAGCCGCCCGTTGTCGCACCTGTTTTAAAAATCAGTGCAAGTCCGACCGCAAGCAGCGCTCCTCCCGCAAGTGACGCCAGTAATCTGTCGGTGGTCACAGGCTTTATAAATGCAGCTGCATCCGTTAAGGCAGAAGTGAGAATTATACATCCGCCGGTCGAAAGAGCAAACCTTTTCCCAAGCTTTATAAAGCCGATAATCATAAGTGGAATGTTTATCAACAGGATCACCGCTCCAACGCTTATGCCGGTAAGGTAATTTGTCATTATCGCGATTCCCGAGGCACCTCCGGGCGCAAGATTGTTTGGATTTAGAAACAGGCTTATCGCAACAGCGTAGCAAACAGATCCAAGTGCAACATATATGATGTTTTTATATATTCTACGCCTTTTAGACACTGTTAAAATCCTCCTCTAAGATCTTTGCCGCAAGATACACAAGCTCCGGGCAGGGTCTTTTTTTATAGTATTCGTCTGTTCTTATGCTGGGGACAAAGCCTGTGTCCTCACCTTTTTTCAATCCCAGCAGCTCTCTGCATATTATAGAGCCGGTATTCTTTTTAAAAAGCTCCGCAAATCTCTGTACCCTCTTATAATGCTCAGCTTTTTTCTCCGGATTCTTAGATGTGTAGCCGTATTTTGCCCCAAGTACCATAAGCGCTCCGCTTACCGTACCGCACACCTCTCTAAGTCTACCCATTCCGCCGCCGAACGACGACGATAACATCTGCGCTGTTTCGATATCTATATTAAGCTCGTCAGCAAATGCACAAAACACTGACTGCGAACAGCTAAAGCCGCTCAAAAAAAGTTCTTTTGCTTTATCCGCTCTTGACAAAAAAAACACCTCCCAAAAATAGCCGTAATACCTAAACCTCTATTTACAATAATTTTACCATATTTTATTTTAAGGTTCAATAGTTAAGATTGACTTATTTTTTATTTGATAGTATAATTGTCATATAGTGTTGTCAGTTTGTCATTTGTCAATATTTTATTGCTTTCGACATAAACTGCAATATACAACAAAATAAAATGTAAGGAAAATTTATGAAATACTTCATAACAGGAACTACCGTATCAGGTAATCACAGAAGTCATAACGAGGACTGTATTTTGCTTGGTGAAAGCGTAATCACAAACGGAAGTAAAGAAGCATTTATCTTTCCTCCGTTCATATGTGCGGTCTGTGACGGTGTCGGCGGTGAAAATGCAGGTGAGGTAGCATCAAAAACCACTGCCGAGCTTTTGTCGTCAAGTGAATATCAAACAGTCTCGGAACTGAAAAGCTGTATTTTTGACATACACGACAGACTTGTTTCTATCGGAAAACAAAAGTCCGAGCTTTTTAATATGCAGACTACCCTTTGCCTTGTCGCCATTGATAAATACAATACTCCCCACTGTTTAAATATCGGTGACAGCAGGGCATACTTTTATAAAAACGGAAATTTGAGCCGCATAACGACCGACCAGTCTCTGGCGCAGTATCTTACTGAAACCGGAAAGGCTGAGAAGTTCGGTATAGATCTTAGGTCATACAAAAATGTGATAATATCTTCAGTCGGAAACCCGAAGCAGTATCCTATGGTCGATTTATTTTCATTAGGAGAAAGTATCAATGAAAACGATATGATAATAATATGCTCAGACGGTGTATCCGATCACATATCGGATGAAGATTTTCTGGATATAATATCCGGTGACGAAAAAGCGCTTACAAAGCAACAGCTTATTATTGACAAAGCGCTTTCTAACGGATCAAGAGATAATTTATCGTTAGTGACTATACAGCTTGCATAAAAGGATGATAAAGTAAATGGACAATAAAAACTACACTATTTGTGATGCGCACGCACATATTTTCCCCGAGAGCATAGCGCTCAAAGCAGTGAAAAATATTGGAGATTTTTACTCTCTCAATATGTATTACCCTTCCGGCTCCTCTGAATCGCTAAAAAAAGGCGGAAGCAGAATAGGCGTATCGCATTATCTTGTGTGTTCTACCGCAACGGTCGTGCATCAGGTAGAGAGCATAAACAGATTTATTATAAACGAGTGTGAAAAAAATCCTGAATTTGTCGGACTTGGAACGCTCCATCCCGACTATGAGGACACTGAAAAAGAAGTCGATTTCCTATTATCCTCCGGAATAAAGGGAATAAAGCTCCACCCGGATTTTCAGCGTTTTGATATTGACGATAAAAAGGCGATGAAAATTTACGAGGTAATAGAAAACCGACTTCCGGTTTTGATCCATATGGGCGATCCAAGATACGATTATTCAAGACCATACCGTCTTGAAAATGTAATAAAAGCGTTTCCAAAGCTAAAAATAATAGCGGCACACCTTGGCGGTTATGAGCGATGGGAGGAAGCAAAAAGCTGTAAATACTCTGACAATGTGTATTTTGATACATCCTCTTCTCTTCCGTTTATATCGCGCTCATTCGCACGCGAACTTATTGAGTATTACGGAGAAGACAGAGTGTTTTTCGGAACGGACTTTCCTATGTGGGATCATATATCCGAGCTTGAGCGGTTTCTCTCTCTTGGCTTTGATGAAAAAGTAAACAAAAAAATACTGTCGGAAAACTTTATGCGGTTTTTCGATTTAGATAAGGAGAAAACAATATGACTTTACCTATAAATCTGCCTGTCTCAATAATATTGTACATTATTTTGGCAGCAGCCGTTGTTTTGATCTCAACAAAGCTTGCGGATTATGTAGACCTTATAGACAAAAAAACCGATATAGCCGGAGCATTTATAGGCGGAGTTGTGCTGGCGGCTGTAACAAGCCTTCCCGAGCTATTTACATCAATATCGGCGGTCGTTATTGTAAGACAGCCTGATCTCGTCATAGGAAATATATTGGGTAGCAATATTTTTAATGAAACGATACTTGGAGTAATTCTTGTATTTTGTGCTAAAGCATTTTCAAAATCACAGGTGGGCACAAGCCATATTAAAACAACATTGTTTACGGTGTTTATCTTCTTTCTTATGATACTTTCGTCTGTTCTTGGAATAGATTACACTATACTTAACATAAGCGTGTATTCGGTAGTTATTATCGTAACATATGCGCTGTCTATCAAATTTATGGCAACAGATAAGACCGACAGCGATGAAACGACAGACTCAAAGCTCACTATAATGCAGATAATTACAAGATTTATAATACTTGCGCTTGTTCTTGTAAGCTCTTCGGTGCTGCTTACACTGGTAACCGATTCTTTACAGGAAAACCTGAACAAAGCCGGAATAAACCTTGGAAAGACCGTTGCCGGAGCTCTGTTTTTAGGAGTTGCAACAAGTCTCCCGGAGCTGACGAGCGCAATAACGCTTGTAAAGAAGAAAAACTACAATGCAGCCGTCGGAGACCTTCTGGGAAGCGGAGTTTTCAACTTCTTTATCCTCTCAGTTGCTGATATTCTTTACAGCGGCGGTTCGGTTTACGGCAGCAACACATCTTTAGGACACAGGTTCGGTATTAAAAATATATTCTCTCACATAAGTGACTTTGACAGCACCGGTATTCTCACGATATTCGGAACATTAGCAACTATCCTTGTAATGTCGGTTCTGCTGATACACATTCGTGCGAGCAAAAGGAAAAGCTCACCTGTGCTTATTTACAGGATTTTAGGATTCGGAGTACTCTGCTGTTATCTGCTTTTTATTGTATTATCCTCTATGTGAGCTTAACGGGTATTTAAATAAGTAATAACCAAATTTATAAATTTTTACGGAGAAATCATATGTCAAACAAGGTATACGAAAACAGAGAGCTTTCTTGGCTGAAATTTAATCAGCGTGTTTTAGAGGAGGCAAATGACAAGTCAACGCCACTTGGCGAAAGGCTTATGTTCTCATCTATATTTTCAAGCAATCTCGATGAATTTTTTATGGTTCGTGTCGGATCGCTCCACGACAGTATGCTAATTGACGACAACGACCGCGACGGAAAAACCTTTATGAGACCTTCCGAACAATTAGATGCGATTTTTTCAAGGGTAAAGGAGCTTGTCGTTTTACACGGAAAGTCCTTTGAAAAAATAAGCGCAAAGCTAGAGTCAGCCGGTGTAAAGCGAATAAATCCCGAAAAGGCGTCAAAAGAGGATAAGGCTTTTGCGGATAAGTATTTCAAATACGAGATCAGTCCGTTTTTATCACCTCTTGTGGTAGATTCGCGTCATCCGTTCCCGTTTTTAAACGGAAAGAGCATCTATGCTGCCGCTCAGCTTACTTCAAGTGAAAATGAAAAGATCCTTGGAATAGTAGGAGCTTACGGAGTGTTTAACAGAGTTATACTTTTCCCTTCCGATGAAAAATATACTATACGATATATGCTTACGGAAGACCTGATACTCCATAAAATGCACAAGCTGTTTGAGAATTATGAAATTTCTGACAAGGCTCTTATCAGAGTAACACGAAATGCAGATATTGATGCAAACGAAGCGTTGTTTGACCACGAGCTTGATTTCAGAGCAAAAATGAGCGAGCTTATAAAAAAGCGTAAAAAGCTTTGCGCAGTCAGACTTCAGATGTCAAACAGCTTCAGCGACGATATGGTTAATATCCTTAGGAAAAAGCTTGATATACACAAATCACAGATATTTGTCGAATCAGCTCCCCTTGATATGTCATTTGTATCGGATCTATTGGATATAATGAGAGAGAAATGCTCAAGTGAGCTGTTTTTCAAGCCGCACACCCCACAGCGTTCTATAATGATCGATGACCGGACACCTATGCTTAAACAGATCGAAAAGCGTGACATATTTCTTTCGTATCCATACGAGAGCATAAAGCCGTTTATCAGACTTTTAAAAGAAGCGGCGCTTGATCCAACAGTAGCCTCGGTAAAGATAACTCTGTATCGTGTCGCAAAGAATTCACAGATAGTTGATGCCTTGATAGACGCGGCGGAAAACGGCAAGGATGTATTGGTTTTAGTAGAGCTGAGAGCAAGGTTTGACGAAGAAAATAATATCGGCTGGTCAAAGCGCCTTGAAAAATCAGGCGTAAAGGTAATTTACGGACCCGAGGATATGAAGGTGCATTCAAAGCTGCTTCTCATAACAAGAAGGTCCGGAAATCAGGTCAAATACACCGTTCAGGTAGGAACCGGAAATTACAATGAAAAAACCTCTGCGCTTTATACTGATGTATCCCTTATGACTTCTAACGAAGAGATAGCAAAGGATGCGGCAGATGTTTTCAATGCACTTTCGACCGGCACTCTTGTCGAGGAATCAAAACATCTTCTGGTAGCTCCCCTTACTTTAAAGCAAAGAGTTCTAGAAATGATGGATGAGGAGATAATTAAAGCAATAAACGGTAAGCCGGCATATGTCGGAGCAAAGCTTAATTCTCTTACAGATAAACAGCTTATCAAAAAGCTTATAGAATGCTCCGAAGCTGGAGTTAAAGTAGAGCTTGTGATAAGAGGTATATGCTGTCTTATACCGGGGATAAAGGGTATCACCGATAACATCACGGTAATTTCTATTGTTGGACGGTATCTTGAACACGCAAGATTTTACCTTTTCGGAGCATCTGACGAAAAAAAGGTATATATCTCTTCTGCGGATTTTATGACAAGAAACACTACGAAGCGTGTTGAGGTAGCCTGTCCGATATATGACCCTGAGATAAAAGCAAGAGTCATAGAAATGTTTGAGGTAATGTTAAAAGACAATGTTAAGGCCAGAGTTCTTGGTAAAGACGGTATTTACATAAAAAGAACATCAGATAACGGAGCTTTAAACTCTCAGGAGTACTTTTACAGTGAAGCAGTTATAAAAGCAGAAGCACAAAAAGAGGTCGAAGAAAGAAACAAAAACAGCGGCATATTAAATTGGATAAGAAATTTATTTAAAAGGCGATCATAATGGAGCTTAACAGAATAGAAAGCATAAACAAGCGAGAAGCATTCAGATATATGGGTTTTAAGAACAATAAATCCCCTGACAAGCATTTTTTAGCACTTACAGACGAGTGTGAAAAAATGGTGCTAGACTCAGCAAGACCAAAGCTGATATATAAAATATTCGATATTACATCAAGGTGTGACGATAAGGTAACGCTAAAAGATACAAAGCTTGTGCTTGTCGGAAAAAATATCACCGAGCTTTTAAAGGAGTCCGAGCGATGCTGCGTGTTTGCTGCAACGCTTGGAGTTACGGTCGATGCACTTATCCGCCGCCTTGAGATAAGCGATATAACACTTGGGTTTATTGCTGATAATCTTGCTTCCGCACTTATCGAACAGGTATGTGATAATGCACAGGATACCATCAAAAAAAGCCTTGATAACGCTTTAATAACACCGCGCTTTTCCTGTGGATACGGAGATCTTCCGCTTTCGCTTCAGGTCGATTTTTTATCTGCACTTGACGCTCAGAATAAAATAGGATTGACAGTGACTGACACTATGATTATGGCACCGAGAAAGTCAGTTACTGCGGTATTCGGAATAAGGTAAGGAAATTATTATGACATTAAGTGAACTATTAAATAACGAGTTTGTATATCTAGACGGCGGTTTGGGCACAATGCTGCAATCGCTTGGAATGAAAGCCGGAGAAAACCCCGTTTTATTAAATATAACTAATGAAGATATGGTAAAGAAAGTTATTTCAGGCTATGTAGCTGCTGGAAGCGACATAGTCTGTGCAAATACTTTCGGCTGCAATTCATATAAACTTTCCGGCTCAGGCTATACTCCAAAGGACATAATCCCGAAAGCTATACAGCTTGCAAAGGAATGTGCCGGCAACAAAGCTCTTGTCGCGCTTGATGTTTCTCCGATAGGTATGCTTTGTGAGCCTAACGGTTCTATGACCTTTGAACAAGCGTACCAATATTATAAAGAACAGATAGTTTGTGCAAAAGATGCTGACATCATATACTTTGCGACACAGACAGACCTTTACGAGCTTAAAGCCGGTGTACTTGCCGCAAAAGAAAACAGCGATAAGCCTGTTATTTGCTCAATGTCCTTTGAAAAAAGCGGAAGGACATTTACGGGATGTGATCCTATATCTATGGTCACGACACTTAAGGGTCTTGGTGTTTCGGCTGTTGGACTTAACTGTTCTCTCGGGCCGAGCGACCTTGCTGATGTGGTAAAAGAATTTTCGAGCTGTTCATCTCTTCCGATAATAGTTAAGCCAAATGCAGGTCTTCCCGACCCTGTTACAAATAAATATTCAGTCTCAGCAGAAGAGTTTGCAAAACAAATGTCTGACCTTATACCGTTCGGCGTAAAGCTTGTCGGAGGCTGCTGCGGTACTACTCCCGAACATATCAAAAAGCTAAAGGAATGCTTTGACAAAAATAAATATTGTAAGAACACACCTGTTATAACCAGCGCTGTATGCTCCGGCACAAAAACCGTCACTATTGACCGCCCGAGGATAATAGGAGAAAGGATAAATCCGACAGGAAAAAAGCGCTTTAAAGAGGCACTTATCAAAGGTGATATAGACTATATTCTCTCACAGGCTATTGAGCAAGCTTCTGCCGGAGCCGACATACTTGATGTAAATGTAGGCATACCAGAGATAGACGAAAAAGAAATGATGCCAAAGGTAATAAAGGCTATACAAAGCGTTACCGATCTTCCGCTACAGATCGACTCATCCGACCCCGAAGCATTGGAATCAGCCTTGCGTGTATACAACGGAAAACCCATCGTTAATTCGGTAAACGGAGAAGAGCGTTCGCTTGATTCGGTTCTGCCGATAGTAAAAAAATACGGTGCGGCTGTGGTCGGACTTACTCTTGATGAAAACGGGATACCAAAAAAAGCGGAAGACAGATTTGATATAGCGAAAAATATCCTAAAAAGAGCAGATAAACTAAACATTTCAAAAGAAAATGTATTTATCGACTGCCTTACACTCACCGCATCTGCCGAACAGGAAGGCGTTACAGAAACATTAAAAGCGCTTCATAAGGTCAATCAGGAGCTTGGATTAAAAACAGTTCTCGGAGTCTCAAATATAAGCTTTGGTCTGCCTAACCGTCCGCTTATAAATCACACCTTTTTAACTATGGCTCTTGAAATGGGGCTTGACCTTCCTATAATAAATCCTAATATTAAAGAAATGACCGGCTCGGTCAGGGCATTTAATATGCTCAGCGGATACGACAAAAACGCAAAGAATTATATTGCCGAGTATTCTGACACGGACACGGCAATCGTCAGTAGCGATACCGGCGAGATGACGATATTCAAAGCTGTTTTAAACGGACTTAAAAACGAAGCAAAAAGCATTACAGAAAATCTTCTTTTGAAAAAAGCACCACTAGACATAGTAAACGAAGATCTAATTCCTATTCTGGATAAAGCCGGAGAGGATTTTGAAAAGGGAAAAATATTTCTGCCTCAGCTTATTCTCGCTGCTTCTGGCGCACAGGCGTGCTTTGAAGTAATTAAAAATGCGCTGAGCGGCGATAAAACCAGCGTGTCCAAGGGAAGGATTATTCTCGCAACGGTAAAGGGCGACATACACGACATAGGAAAAAATATAGTAAAAGTTATTTTACAAAACTACGGGTATGATGTTATTGACCTCGGAAAGGATGTTCCTCCTGAGCTGATAGCTGAGACAGCAGTAAAGGAAAATATCCGACTTGTGGGTCTATCCGCACTGATGACTACCACCCTTCCGGCAATGGAAGAAACTATTAAGCTTGTAAAGGAGAAAAAGCCTGATACAGTTGTATGGGTTGGCGGAGCGGTATTAACGCCTGATTACGCTGAAAAAATCGGCGCAGACTACTATACCAAGGACGCCAAAGAATCAGTAGACCTTGCCAAAAAAATATTTTCCGACTGAGCTTAGATATATATTTTTACAATCAAACAGGACCGATGCGATAAAGCATCGGTCCTGTTTTACTTTTGATTATTCATCTTAAAAGCTTACCAGAGATTTTTCGTTCCCTTAACATGAGCGTTAATCATACCACAATCAGCAGTAGTAAGCAATGTGTCATAGTTTACATTCGCAACTATAAAATCATACTCGTCAAGCGTACTCGTCTGCCTTATATGAGCATTCACCCTACCTACATCGACTGTTGTGAGATTACCGTCACCGTTTATATCTCCGTAAAGCTTAAGTGTTGCATCAAGCTCCAATATCTCAGCGCCGGTTTTAACAGTATAGCTTCTCGGAGCACAGTTTTCCATTGAGAATGTGACCGTATAATGTCCCTCGTTAAGTGCGGGAACAGCATACTCCCCGTTTTCAAAAGTACCCGCATAAACTTCCTGACCACCAACTGTAACAGAAATGCTGACAGGCTTGCTTATGTCAGAACCTGATATATTTACCGAGCCAACTATTGATGACTCAATAGATCCGGCAGGGATTATAACATCTTCCTCTGTCAATTCAATGGTTCCGTCAGCGTCAGCAAACAATTTTTCGCAAACGCTACATTTATAATGCTCGATATAACCATCCTCATTTTCAGTCGGTGCCTTGTATTCGATGAGAGTAAGCTTGTGAGGCGCAAGGTCGGTAGCTATCGTTTCACGACTTATTTCTTCCTCACACACCGTACAGTAAACTACGGAATCATATGCACCGTTTGTAGTACAGGTTGCCTCTACCTCGTTTTCGATAACAGGCTCATTCGGTGTGTGACCGAGTGCCTGAATAACGGTACTTTCGTTTCTGAGTCCACACACAGTACAGTGCTTTGATTTGCTACCATCAGTTGTACAAGTAGGCATAACATCAATTATGAAATCCTCTGTCCACTTGTGGTCCTCAAGGTCAAGTCCTTGTGTCTCTGTAAAGCCGCAAACCTCACACTCTCTCTGCTCGTTTGCAACACCTGAAGCACTCACTACTTCCTTCCATTCTCCAAAACTATGTCCGTTTTTAGGAACATTAACAGTAGTGCGCTGTACCTCCGTCTCACAAACCGTACAATATACAACGAGGTCATATGAACCGTCAGACTCACAAGTAGCAGGCTTATCGTTTGTTTTCACCTCAACACCCGGAGTGTGCGGGATAGTATTGGTCATAATTGTTTTTCGACTGATCTCGTTGTCACAAGTCTTACAGTATACAACCTCATCATACGAACCCTGGGCAGAACAGGTTGCCTTTACCTCGTTTTGTTTTACAGTATCGCCCTCAGTGTGACCGAGTGCCGAAAGAGTAACGCTTTCCTTTACAAGTCCGCATACCGTACATTTGATCGACTTGCTTCCTTCTGTTGTGCAGGTAGGCTGTACATCAGTAATATAGTCTGCCGACCAAGTGTGGTTTTCAAGGTCAGTTCCTTTTGTCTCCGTATATCCGCAAACCGTACATGATCTCTGTTGATTGGAAGCGCCTGTTGAGCTTAAAATTTCTTTCCAATCCCCGAACTGGTGATTGTATGCAGGATCAACTATCGTTTTGCGTTCAAGCTCCGTGCCGCAAACCGTACAGTTTACAACCTCGTCGTGTCTGCCCGGATCGTCACAGGTGGGTTTAACTATGCTGTTATGGTCTGTGAACTTTTCCCCAGGAGTATGTCCGAGTTCACTAACCGTGATATGCTCACGGCTCAGCTCGGTTCTACATACCTCACATGAGGTAACACTGTCATAAGAACCGCTTGATGTACAGGTTGGAGCAACTTCGTTTATCTTTACAGCTGCTCCGGCTTTATGCTCGGTTTTAGGAATTGTTGTGATTTCCTTTACCGCCTTACACTTCTTACAATGAATAGACTTACTTCCTTCCCTAGCACAGTTAGGTTCTCTATCCACAGTTGGAGTATCCTCCCAGTCGTGACTATCATTTCCGTTGTACTCAATCTCGGTGTATTTGCAGACTACACATTGGCGCTTTCTGCCGCTGCCGCCACACTCAGAAGAAGTAAATTCTTCCCATCCGCTAAGGAAAATGTGTCCGGAAGCTTTTGTTACAACCGTGTCCTTAAACATTTGAATACCGCACAGCTCACAAAATCCTATTCTATCATATGAACCGTCAGTTGTACAGGTATTGTTTACCTCGTTTACAATTTTCACTTCACCGAGGCTGTGGCGCGGATTAACAATTACATTATATGTTGTGGTATTTCCGGCGAAATCTTCAGCGACAACCTTTCTGTTTGAAGTGTTAGTGCCTGTCGTAAGGGTAAATTTGCCATCAGCAGAGATTGGATCCACTCTTGAGCCGTTTACAAGAACCTGCTTAAGATTTTTGTCTGTAACAGTTACCGTCTGACTGTTGCAGTATGCTTTGCCGTCCTCGATACCGCTTATTACAGGAGCAGTTTCGTCTATAATGATTCCGCTTGAGCTTAGATACTCAATATTTCCTGCCTCATCGGTAAGCATTGCGTAAATGACATACTTACCCTCCTGAGTTATCTGGAATGTATGACCGGAAGCTAGCTCCTTCCATTCAAGGTCTTTAAGCTCACTCTCGGTAATAACCTTATCGCTGATAAAGTATTTAATATCGACATTTCCTACCTCAGAGTTGCTGTATGTTATCGAAACATCCTTAGCGGAATTAAAATATGTGTTAAAGGATATGTTTTCGCTAAAGCTTCCCCATACATTCTTATCGCCGATTTTTATCTCACCGCCGATAGCATTACTGCTCTCAAAGTTAGCATAATACTGACGCTCACCGGTGCTTCCCTTTTTAATAGTAACTGTAGTATTTGTATTGCCGGTAAGACCTGTTCCTCTCCAGCCAATAAACTTATATCCCGGTCTGGTAGGATTTTTAAGTGTTATATCGTTTGATTCAATATTATACTTTGTCGGATTATCTCCGCCTGATACAGTTCCGCCATTTAGTTCATAGCTTATAGTATACTCAATAGGCGTACCCTTTCCGTAAGCCTTAGTATCCCCTGTTACAGTTGTTGTGTCAGGGTCAAACTTTTGAGTGCATCCCTCATCGGTAAACCATCCGGCAAACTCATATCCCGTAGAAAGAGAAGGATCAACAGGCATCTTAGGGTAATCACCCTTGTTAGCGTATGCACCGCCATAAACCGTATCCTTATCAGGGAAATACAATGTTACTTTGAAAACCTTATCCTTATCCTTGGTTAAATCCGTTGCAAATACAGGATACTTATCATCATTAGCTATCTCAGCGCCGTCAGTCTTTATATTCTGTACCCATACTGTACCGTCGGTGTGAGCGTTCTGAAGAAGCCAAGTAACTTCGCCGTCATTAAACTGAAGCTCAGACATAGCCTCCGCTTTACCCTTTTCATCTTTTCCGTCGATTCCGCCATCTCGTCCTTCATCGACAGAACCCTTGAGGTAATAACAATTTGTAATTGAAGAATCACTGTCAACACCTCCGGAAATTCCGCCGTCAACACGAGAGGTAGCGTTTACCTTTCCAACAGAATAGCAGTTTTTGATAGAGCCGTAGTTATATCCGGTAATTCCACCTATCGCGTTAGAACCGATAACAGTTCCCTCGTTTATACAATCAGATATCTCACCGCCTGCGGAGTTAGTACCTGCAATACCACCGAGTGAAGTTGATCCTGAAACAGCGGCTTTGTTAATACAGCGAGTTATCTTTCCTTTAGTGGAGTTTACTCCAACAATTCCTCCTGCACCAAACAAACCAAATAACTCACCTACATATGTACAGTTATCAATTGTACCCGTATTATTATAAGCAAAACCACCGATAAACCATCCTTTACCGAGGTCTCCATGAATAGTAAGGTTTTTGACTGTTCCTTTGTTTGTCATAAAGAAACCGTAATAATCACGACCTCCGACAGTGTTGTTTACAAATCCTTCTATCATGTGACCGTTGCCGTCAAATGTTCCCGAATACGCGTTTGAATCAGAACTTCCTCCTATGCTCTTCCATGGATTCTGATCTGAGCTTTGAAGATCAAAGTTAGCAGTAAGCTTAGCGCACGCATTCAGGTGCTTCTGTCCATTGCCATCGTCTCCATTGTTAAGCGTGCCGTTTACATATCCGGCAAACCACCACATATCCCCTGCGCTGTCAATTTCAAATGGACTTGTGCTTGAACCGTCACCCTTATCAGGCTTTGTCGCTGTAACAGACGGTGTCGAAGCTTTGTCAGCCGCCGCAACTGTTTTAGTCAGTGTCTGCGGCACTGAAACAAACAATGCGGTAACCAAAACAGCCGCAGCTGTCAGTCCGTTGGCAAGTCGTTTAAGTTTAGTCATAAGCATTTCCTCCTTTAAAATTATTCATCCGCTTATCGCACTTATGAGATATGAATCGATTAGTGAATTCACGGACAACAGAAAAACCGCTTAGGTTTTCTAATTAAATTATAAAGTAAAAAAGAGTTTATGTCAATCGTTTTGTCGTATAATATTTGTTATTTTATTAAATTTTAACAAAATTTCTTAGATTAAAATTTTAATTATATAAATTTTGGATTATAAAAAAAACAGAACCTGCCTAACAGATTCTGTTTGTGAATAAATTATGAATATTGTAAACTTTTTGTTACAAAACATAAGTTTTTTTATGAAGAATGTACGTTTGCGTACATTTTTTCCAAAAAAAGCGCTATTAGTGAGAGGCGAAATAAAAAAGGAAAAAATCACCTGATAAATTCAGAAAGGTCGCTTTTATCTGGAGATACCGCAAAGGCGTTTTCCCTGGAAATTTTACCCTCTGCCACAAGACGGGCGAGGTCGGCGTTTAATGTGTGCATACCGAAATTAGCGCCCGACTGCATAACCGTCTGAAGCTGATGACACTTGTTTTCACGGATAAGGTTACAAGCGGCATCTGTTCCGATAAGTATCTCTGTCGCGGCTATCCTTCCCTTTCCGTCGAGGGTGGGGATAAGTGACTGAGTAATAACGCCCTTCAAAACGCTTCCTAGCTGAGTTCTTATCTGATTCTGTTTTTCCGGCGGACAGGAGTCAATTATTCTGTCGATAGTCTGAGCCGCACCGATAGTGTGGAGCGTGCTCATAACGAGGTGTCCGGTTTCCGCTGCGGTAACAGCAGCTGAGATAGTCTCATAGTCACGCATCTCGCCGACAAGAATAATATCAGGGTCCTCACGAAGCGCCGATCTTAACGCTGCCGAAAAGCTTTTGACATCCCTGCCGACCTCTCTCTGATGAATGGTAGACTTATCGAGTGTGTACATATACTCGATAGGGTCTTCAATGGTCAGGATGTGTTCGGGGCGGGTGTGATTTATATGGTCGATCATCGCCGCAAGAGTAGTGGACTTACCGCTTCCTGTAGGACCTGTAACAAGTATAAGACCTCTCGGCTCATCAGCAAGCGAAGTGAGAACACTCGGAAGGTTGAGTGCCGACAAGGTAGGTATCTTGTCATTTAAAAGTCTTATGGTAGCGGCAAGCTTTCCTTTAAATCTAAAAACATTTACCCTCTGGCGGCATAAATCCGGTGTTTCAAACGCAAAATCAAGATCGTTTCCCGACTCCAGCTCATTAAGCTGCTCATCGCTCAACAGCGACACAATCATTTCTCTTGCGTCCTTACTTGTTATAGTGTGACCGCAGTCGTAAAGAGTTCCGTGGATTCTCCAAGTTGTCGGAATGGAAGCCGAGAGATGAATATCGCTCACGCCCTTTGTTCTTGCCTCCATTACAAGCTCATTTATGTTCATAATAAGTTCTCACTTTCATCAATCTGAATAATATGTTACCTTTAAAACCTCTTCGGGAGTTGTTATTCCCTTTCTTACAAGGTCTATTGCGCTTTCACCGAGCATCTTCATTCCCTGTACCTTCTTACAGTATTCGATCATATCCTCGGTCTCCGCTCCGTTTGCGATCATTCTTTTAAGCTCCTTGTCAACAAGAACCATTTCATGAATGGAAACTCTTCCCTTATAGCCGGTATTGTTACAGAGGTTACAGCCTCTTCCCTTTCTGATTTTCGGAATATCGTCTCCTATTACAGCCTTCTCCTCGGCGGTCGGTTCACATTCATAAGCACAGTTTTCACAGACCTTTCTGACAAGCCTCTGTGCAACTATCCCGACAAGTGAGTTTGCAACAAGATACGGAGCAAGTCCCATATCCTCAAGACGCACGATAGTAGAGACCGCATCATTCGTATGAAGTGTTGACAAAACGAGGTGTCCGGTTATAGCGGCACGAACGGAAATAGAAGCTGTCTCAGCGTCACGCGTCTCACCGAGCATTATAACATCGGGGTCCTGACGCAAAAGGGCTCTTAATCCTATCTCAAAGGTAAGTCCCGCGGCAGTGTTTACAGACATCTGATTTATTTTGGGAAGCGCTTTTTCAACAGGATCTTCAATAGTCGAAATGTTGACCTGTTTCTGAGCTATTCTGTCAAGAATCATATAAAGAGTGGTAGTTTTACCGCTTCCGGTAGGTCCTGTAATATAGATTATACCGTTTGGTGCGGCAAGCATCTTTAGAATCTTTTCATAAGCGTCCGGCTCCATTCCGAAATGTCCGGCTTTATCTACAACAGTGTTCGACGAAAGAAAACGAAGAACCGCCTTTTCACCGTGGACGGTCGGAATTACCGACACTCTGACTGAAATGTCATAGCCCTCAACGACCGCACGAAAGTTTCCATCCTGAGGGATTCGCCGCTCGGCAATGTCAAGGTTCGACATAATCTTGATTCTTGCGATAATCGATGCGTGTAAAGATTTTGAGAGCGTGACATAGTCAATTATCATTCCGTCGACTCTCATTCTCACCTGTGTAAACTCTTCAAAGGGTTCTATGTGAATATCCGAAACATTAGTTGTATAGCCCCTTGCAAGAAGACTGTTTATAAGATTTATTACCGGGACATCATCGTCCTCATCAGTCGCATCAAGAGTAGGTATCTCAATGTCCGCCGCAGATATGTTAGCCTTTTTAGCTGCGATCTTTGCTCCTACCTCAGAATAGTTGTGCTCGATAGCGCTGTCTATCTGAGCGTGCTCAGCCAGAACTATCCTTAGCGGCATTCCTGCAATCTGTTTTAAATCCTCCTGTGCATAAAAATTAAGAGGATCGCTCATAACAACTGTCATTCTGCCGTCAGTTATATCAGCCGCCAGTGCATTATACTTTACGGCAAGCTGCTTTGGTATCTTAGCTGTTACATCGGTATCTACACGAAGATCAGCTATGTTTATAAGCTCGATATCAAGCTTCTTTCCCAAAGCCTCAAGGACCTGACGCTCTGTTACAAAGCCAAGCTCCTTTAAAAGGTCGCCTAAACGCTTTCCCTTTCCGGCCTCAGTCTTTTGATAGTCTAAAGCTTCCTTTATGTTATCCTCAGTGATGTACCCGTACTCCTTAAGCACCTCACCTATCGGTATGTTTTTCAAAATTCATTCACATCCCTTTTACAAAGAATATTTATCTTTACTGTGCAAGCGTGTAATTTATATAAAATTCTTTTTCAGTGTTCGTAAAAACCGACTTATCTTCAGGGTTAGTTTTTGTAAGCTCTGCCGTTATACAGTCACTATCCTTTATATTTAAAAGCTCGATGGTATAATCACGCTTTACAACAAGCTCGCCCTCGCTTGAATACACCTCGACAGTAAGAGGTAAAATACTCACCGGGTTTTTACTACCGGCATCAGATATTTTGATTTTATCACAATCAAAACTTACCTCAACATCAAAAGCGCCTGTGTCGCACACTTCATCAAACTTAAAATCTGCTCCGTCCTTAAGAGCTTTTCTGTTTATGGAAACAGGAACCTCATCACCCTTTTTTGCGATTTTTATACACTCGCTGTAGCTATCCTTAACATCTGCTACACTCTCATCAGCTTCTTTGTCCTTTACAAAGCCAATAGATGTCGCAAACGAAAGTCGGTTGTTCAAAACATCATATACACTGTCGCTGACCTGTGAAGCCTTAACCGTGTTAGCGTTTCTCGCATAGATATTTCCTCCCGAAACAACTATCGCGCTGGCTATTGCAACAAGTATAGCAAAAACCGCCAATGTAACTGTAACCTCTACCAGGGTAAATCCGTTTTTATTAAGCTTTTTCACAGCAAGGCTCACCTCCGTTATCAAAATTAAGTCACTTTATCCTATAATAATAAAAACTTCCGATTATGCTTTCCTCTCCGGAATCGGGAGCTGCCTCCACACGGTCAAGAACTAATTTAGGCAACTCTCCCGTATCTCCTTCGATTTTTATTTTTACATCCGTATCAGTACCCTCGGAAGCATCCTGCATTTTTTCAACTACCTGTTCATATTCGCTTCTGACTTCACCTGCACGATTTATCATTTTAAGCGACATCGAAATTCCTGCAAAGGTCACCGCAACAGTCAGAGCCAGAATAGACATAGACACAACTACCTCAACGAGCGTCATACCCTTACGGTTTTTTCCTGTCAAATAAAACACCCTCCTTCGTAATGCTAGTCAATATAGACAATGTTTCCCCATGTAGGAGTGTCTTTACTGTCGGTAAGTACATTTCTTTGAACCCTTGCGACCAGTGTACAGGCTTGTGGCGAAGATTCGCTTGATCCGGTAATAGTCAATACGACATCGCTTGTCTTTGTTATCTTGACTGTTGCATACTCGCCGTCTTTATCAGAAGAAAGCGAAAGCTCTATACTTTTTCCGTTTGCGCCGTTAGAAAGATCCTTCACCTTTTTATATACCTCACTTGCGGCACCGTCAGACGGTTTTGCGCTTATGAAGGAATACACCGTTTCGATTGCGCTTTTGGCGTTATAATAGCTTTGCGTCATATCAAGTGTATCGCTTTTTACATTGTTATAATAATAGCTTGAAAGGGTTATGAGTCCCGCCGCCAAAACAGCCAGGATTGATGACGCAAAAACGACCCACATAAGAGCCGCTCCCTTTTTATTACACCCTTTCTTCATTTTATTCACCGCCCTTTAAGCAATACCTTTTACCTAAGATGCCTTAAGTGTTGTTTCCTCTTCCACGCTCTGTTCACTCTCAGCTTCCGGCGAATACACAAAGGATACAATTGAGAAGTTCATCTCCATTTCCTCCTGTTTTTCGTTATTCACCTGCATAGTAAATGTCAGATCCTTCATATACATTGATTTCTGATTCGCTACAAGTTCTATCAGCTTTACAAGCTGTGGATATGTTCCTGATGTGGTAAGCTGTGTGGTAACGCTCTTTATATTATCAATTTGCTGAGAATTAGAGTCATTACTTTCGCTCTGTGTCTGCTGCTGTGTTTCAGTCGTCTGCTGATCAGTCAACAACGCATCCGTAACGCTTTGTGCCTCGGAAACGCTGAGCGATATGACCTCAAGTCCGCTTTTACTTATCAAAGAGCTTATCACATAATCTATGTTGCTTGCTTTAATGTCGCTTTGAAAGCTCTTTGAAATTTCCGAAATATCCGATAAAAGCTGTTTGTTCTGGTCTTCATAAAACTGAGCCTGCTGTGTTTCTAAAACAAGCGCATCATAATCCGAGACCTTTGCGAAAAGGTCAGATTCCTTTTTATCATTGTCCTCCATCATCGGGAATATCAGATACTTTAAGCCGACAACCAACACCAAAACTGCCAGCAAGGCATACAAAACTATTATCTGTCTTTGTGTCACGCCCTTAAGCATTACTCAGCCGCCTCACTTTCTTCTTCGGTCGTAATAAAGGTACACATAACATTAAACGAGTAATCCTCGTCTCCGATCTTTGAATACCCCGTATAAGTAACAGTTTCAAAAAACTCAAGGTTTTCTATATTCTTTACAATACCCGATATATCGTTGTAGTTTCCAGTTTTAAGCTTGAATGTAAACGATATTCCGTCATTTGAATAGTCCATAAGTTCAACATCAGCCTTTCCATTGCAGGCTGAACGCACATTGGCAAGAAGCTTTGAGCTAAGATAACTGTACTTCTCAGCCTGACGCTTTGAAGCGTCCTCGGCGTTTTTAAGTATCTCGAGGTCCGCTGTAAGCTTCCTATTACTCTTCTCAAGTTCTATTACATCATTTGCCGATGCCTCAAGACCGGCTATCTTATTCTCATAATCAGCTATATCGTTATCGAGCGACATACCTTTAAAAAGGTTTACAAGCACCAGCGCTGCCATAATCAAAACTATTACAGCACCCGGGATAACATACATTATCGTCTTCATACGCTTTTCGTGCGCCACCGGGTCAAAAGAATATCTCGAAAGAAGATCTATTTTAGTCTTTTTTGCACCTAACAATGCCATAACTTATTATTCCTCTCTGACTAACTTAAATTTCCTATAACCGTGAACAGTCTGCTGAACATTTTACCGTCTGTTATCGTACAAGAACCCGGCTTTTCCAGTTCTTTAAAGCTTACGCCGAGTGCTGATGACATCTGTTGTGAGACCTCCGATATATTTTCAGGTATATCCCCTGTAAAATAAACATCGGTAATATCAAAACCTGTTTTTTGTGATTTATTAAACTGGATAAGCGAAGAAAATATCCTGTACAGTTCATCTGATGAATCCTCAGACCCGACCTCTTCCAAAAGTCTTGATCTTGATGAGTAGTTATAGTCTCCGTTTACAAAAAGTGTATTTGAAAGATTGTTTCCGTCAAGATTCGCAACGACATATGTACTTCTCGATAGCTCCTTATAAAGTGAAGCGGCATCTATCACCGAGGACAAAGCCGTGTTTATAGATTCAAGCTTGATTCCTGCCGTTTCAAAAAGGTTTATATATCCCTCTATAAAATCCCTCTCGACCGCACACGAGAGTATATCCATTCCGCCGTCCTTGACCTTCTGATTCAAAATCCTGTAATCGTACAAAAGCTTATCGTAATTTTCTACCTCTGAATACTCATCCTTTATTATCTCTAAAAGCTTCTTGTCGTTAGCGACCGGGACCCTAAACCTTTTTGACAATACAGAAGTAGAATCAACTATTAGCCGTACACTTTTTGAAAGCTCAGGATTATCTGCCCAGACATTTTTTATAGCATCGGAAAGAATATCCTCATTCATTATCATTCCGTTTATCAAAAGCCCCTCCTGTATCGGCGCTTTCACACAGCTTTTTACATTTACCGAGCCTTTAGTTCCGCTTCCCTGTACCGCATTTATATAATTATTTGATATTAAAACCGAAACCGCCATAACAATACCTCTTTAAAGTTTATTCATATCACCGTTAAATATTTAACCGTTTATCCGATGATATTTATATTCTTAATATCATCAGTAGTTTCCTGCCTGCTCAACCTGACTGTACATCGAGAACATAGGCATAAGAACAGACAGCATTATTATTACAACGAAAAATGCCAATATAACTATCATTATAGGCTCTATCATTGTCATAAGCTTCTTTACAGCCATATTCGAGTCATAATCATAGGCGTCAGCAATAGACACTAACAGAGAATCAAGCTGTCCCGTTTCCTCTCCGACGGCTATCGTATCAGCCAGCTTTCTGTCAAATCCGTCTACCGTCATAAGCGAGCTTGAGAGCGGGTTTCCTGCTCTTACCGATCTTATGACATCTTCAAACTGTGATGTGAGATACCTGTTTCCTATCGTATCTTTTGAAATTTGAAGCGCGTTTATTATGGAAAGTCCGCTTGAGTAAAGAGAAGCCAGCGTTCTTGAAAACCTTGCGGTATATATTATCTTTAAGAGCTTTCCGATAACCGGCGCTTTAAGCTTAAGCTTATCCTTTTGATACTTTACCGCCTCAATCTGAAAAACAAAGTACAGAATTACACACACGACGGCGACTACTATCGCTATCTGTATAAAATTATTTGTAAGGGCATTAGATATACCCATTACGACCTTTGTTATTGCCGGAAGCTCCATTCCCTCAAAAACATCGGCAAACATCGGTACGACAAATGTCATAAGTCCTACCGCAACCAAAACAGTCAATATACCGAGTATCATAGGATATGTAAGCGCGCCCTTTACACTTTTTGTGAGCCTATGGTCCTTTTCGTAATGATCAGCCATCTTTAACATCGTTTCGTCAAGGCGTCCCGACGCTTCTCCTGCCTTTACCATATTTATGAGCATCGGCGGAAAAGTCCTTCCTAAAAGCTCCATAGCGTCAGACAGAGCTATTCCCCTCTTGATAGATGTTGATACTTCCGTAAACGCATACTTTAGCTTCGGCGAAAGATCCCTATTCGTAATTATATTCATCGCACGGACAAGTGATACTCCGGCGCCAAGCATACTCGAGATCTCTCGGCAAAATGTCGATATTTCTTCTGCCTTAAGCTTTTTGTTCCTGTTTTTATCTACCTTTTCCGTAAAGCTTGAAAGATAAAGGCCCATATCCTTAAGAGCCTTTTTAAGCGCATCCGGACTTGCGGCATTTAAAGCACCTTTTTTTACCTTTCCTGCTATATCCTTTGCAGTATATTTGTAAAGCGGCATAACATTCTCCTTACAGCTATTAAACCTACATTATCCTGACCTATACAAATAAATTATATCATACTTTACCGTCAAATGCAACAAAATTTAATGCTTTTTGTCGATCACTTTTTAAAAAAAGGTCAAAGGCATTACCCTTTGACCTAATTTATCAATAAACTTATAACTATTATTGTCTACTTAAAATATCTGTCGTATAATCCCTTAAAGCCGCATCCGTGTCTTGCCTCGTCCTTTGACATTTCGTGTACTGTGTCGTGTACAGCGTCATATCCAAGCTCCTTAGCACGCTTAGCTAACTTCAGCTTACCTTCACAGGCACCGTTTTCAGCCATATATCTCATTTCGAGATTCTTTTTGGTTGAATCGGTAACTACCTCTCCGAGAAGCTCAGCAAACTTTGCTGCGTGTTCAGCTTCTTCCCATGCAGCCTTTTCATAATAAAGACCTACTTCCGGATAGCCCTCTCTGTATGCAACCCTCGCCATCGCAAGATACATACCGACCTCTGTGCATTCGCCGTTGAAGTTATCCTTAAGTCCCTGTACTACCTCTTCGTCAAGACCCTTAGCTGAACCTACTTTATGCTCGTCAGCCCATGTTATATCGCTTGACTCGCTCTTTGTAAACTTTTCTCCCGGTACATTACACTGCGGACACTTCTCCGGAGGAGTGTCTCCCTCATAAACATATCCGCATACCGGACAAACCCATTTAGCCATAATATTTACCTCCTTAGAAAAATTGACCTCTATAAGAGAACTTTCATTCCCGTTAGAATAATACCATATTATGGATTATTCTTCTATTGCATTTGCAACTTTTTTGTCTTCAATACCTTTACTCTTTAATAAAATAAAGGCACGCATAAGTAATTAACTTACGCGCGCTTTTCTCAATCGTATAAGGATTTAAGGGTCAATTAAAGATCGATCTTTCCTGCTACCTTTGCGTTTACAACATAGTATGCAGCATTGTCTTCAGGCTTTACATATACATCGATAGACTTAACAGCAGTCTTATTCTCAGCCTTGTAAGCAGCCTCACAAGCAGCAACTACATCCTTAGCGATGATCTGCTTTCCGTAAAACTCAACGACAACGTTTGTCTTAACTGAAGCTTCCTTCTTAGCAGGAGCCTTTTTTGCCGCAGGCTTTTTAGCAGCAGCCTTTTTGGCGGGAGCTTTTTTTGCTACCGCAGTCTTAGCCGGTGCTTTTGGAGCCTGTGCTTCGATTGCCATTTTTTCCTCTGTCTTCTTTGTTGTAGCCATAATAAACCACCCTTTCTAAACGCAATGCTTATTCAGCAACTGCGTCCTTAAGACCTTTTCCCGCTTTAAAAGTTGGAACCTTTTTAGCAGGTACATTAATAGTTTCCTTTGTTCTCGGATTGATAGCAGTCTTTGCTGCTCTGTCCTTAACTTCAAATGTTCCAAATCCAACGAGAGAAATCTTCTCGCCTTTCTTGAGTGACTCTGTTACTGTATCGATAACAACCTTAAGAGCCTTTTCTGCGTCCTTCTTAGAGTAATCGCCATTAGCTGCGATCGCTTCAATGAGTTCTGTTTTAGTCATAACCAAATCCTCCATCTTCTTAAAAATTTTATGCTTTCAGTATACTCCCAAGCCCCCGAAAAGTCAAGGTTTATAATACTAAATCAACCTTTTTTACATAGTTTTCCCTCGTAAAAACGACATTATTATGCAAAAGACACAAAAACTTCCGTTAAACCAGTATAACAAACTAAGCTTTTTCCTTTTATAATGTCTATTTCTCACACTTTAACACAAGCGATGTATATGCGGGAAGGCGTGTCCCGCCGCCAAAATCAAACCTCTCGCCGGTCAAAAGATTTATCGCTTCGCCGCATCCGACATCAAAGTGAGCAACATACTCCGACTCGTCGGCATTTATACACGCAAGTATTCTCTCGCTATCTGTTTTTCTCTCGACTATACATTGTTTATTTGTCAGCACCGGCACCGATAAGCTACCGTAATTTAACGCTTCAGACTTCTTCTTTATCTCAGCAAGCTTTGCTATATGCTCGCTAAGGGAGTTAAATTCCGGCTTTTCATAGGATGCCCTCAGAGCCGGGTCGCCATCCTTTTTCTCGGCTTTAGCTCCCCATTCGCTTCCGTAATAGATACAAGGTATTCCCGGCATTGTGAACAGCATCGTATATAAAAGCGGGAGATGGCGCTCATTTGTAAGTGTACTTGCGATCCTAGAGACATCGTGATTGTCAGCAAAGCACAAAAGATGCATTCCTCTGTACCTGCACCAGTTCTCCGGTCCGAACTGATTTTTAAGTGAATGGCATATCTCAAACATATTCATACTGTTAAAGCTTGAATACAGTCCCTTATAGCATTCGTAATTAGTCGCACTGTGGAGCATTGAATCATTTACGATCTGTGTATAATCGCCGTGAATCATCTCCCCTATAAGCACAAAATCCTTCTTAATGCTGTCGCAAAAACCTCTTAAGCGGCGAAGAAAATCCCTGTCGATCATATAGGCAACATCAAGTCTCAAGCCGTCTATATCAAACTCCTCGACCCACATTTTTACACAGTCAAAAATATGGGTTATTACCTCTTCGTTTCTTAAATTCAGCTTTACAAGGTCGTAGTGACCCTCCCAGCCCTCATACCATAAGCCGTCCGAATAGGGTGAATTTCCGTTAAAATCTATGTTGAACCAATAACGATAAGGCGAGCTCTCTCTGTTTTTAAGCACATCCTGAAATGCCCAGAATCCTCTTCCGACATGGTTAAAAACCCCGTCAAGAACAACTCTTATTCCCTCATTATGAAGCTTATTACATACCTCTTTAAAGTCGTCGTTTGTGCCTAAGCGGGTATCTATTTTTCTATAATCTCTCGTATTGTATCCGTGGTTATCAGATTCAAAAACAGGTGAAAAGTATATGGCGTCTGCGCCAAGTTTTTTTATATGAGGTATCCATTCCGAAACCTTTTTGATCCTGTTTTTCGCCACGCCGTCATTTTCAAACGGAGCACCGCAAAATCCCAGAGGATAAATCTGATAAAACACGCTTTCATATGCCCACATTTTGATCTCTCCTTATTATGTTAAGTATCTTTTGTAAAAACATTATCTTATAAAGTATACACGCTTATAAGGTTTATGTCAAGCAAAATAATTGACTTTTAAGCGGTTTGGAGCTATAATAAAATCGTAGAATTATGGCGAAAGACCGGTGGATAACTATGGCGAAGAAAAAAAAGATCATTTGCGCTAACTGTAAGGAAGAGCTGCTTTCAAATACTAAGATTTGTCCGTTTTGTGATAATCCTGTTGTGGAGCAAGCCAAGGACAAGCCTAAAAAGAAGAAAAAACGCGCCCTTAGTGTGATAGTTGTGCTTATATGGGTAATACTCATTTCTGTGATAATCGCCCTTGGACTTTGGCTTACATACAGATTTGCTTTTACCTCCTTTGACTGTAAAGAAATTTTATCCGTACACTTCGACGGAAGCAACCGTCACGGTATAGGGTATGTTACTTTTGACGAACAGCTAGACCTTTTTACCGCTACCGAGAACGGAGAAGACGGAACACCAAAGCTTAGCGATGTGTATGACACCGATACCGAGCGTGCGTCAGAGCTTCAGAAACTTTTAAGATCTTCTATTTATGTTGCCGATGACCCAAGAGACGAAACCTACAAAACAACGGTAGATGGGATAATTCACACCGGCACTACTCTGTCAAAAAAAGATGATATAAAAAATGGCGATGTTATCAAAGTCAAAGTAAGCTATGATCTATGGGGACTCTTAAAGAAGGGTGTAAGGCTTGAAAACACAGAGTTCACTATAAAGGTCACCGGTCTTAGCGACTCGGCTACACTTAATCCTTTTGCAGACATAAAATACATTTTTACAGGCGTTGAAAATTACGGAAAAGTGTCGCTTGATCTTTCAAAATGCCCAGACATAATACTTGACAGCTTTGATTTTTCCGTTTCACCGAACGAGAATCTTTGTGAAGGGGACGAGATAACAGTTACCGCAAAATACAAGGGCGACACCTATGACGATACATCGGGCACAATAAGCTACGGCGGTCGCTTCTACTCGGTAAGCAAGGAATCGTCCATAAGCGTTACTGTCGGAAAGCTGAGCGCTACAAATACACTTGATCCTTTTGAAAATGTCGAGGTGATATATGACGGAATTGATCCGTTTTTGTCTGTCGCAGGTTTTGACACAAGCAAGTCCTTAAGAGCGATAAACACTTATTTTGATTTTGTTGCGGATCAAAGCGAAAACCTAAAATCAGGTCAGGTAATAAATGTCAAAGCCGTTTATAAAACGGTAAACGGAAGGCAGTATACCGACAGCGATCTGCAAAGCGCGGGATATATACTGCTCAAAACAGAGAGGACCTATACTGTTCCCGACAGCGTCTCTAAATATGCAACAAAGTCGACAGGCTTTGATCAAAAGAAAATTGAAGAAAGCATCTCGGCTTATCTTTCTCCTTTTATGACCGGTAAAAACAAAATCAAGCTTATAAACTGTTATCTTGGTATAAGAAAGGATGCTTCAAAAGATATTCCGTATAACAAATACTATGAGGTATATCAGATCACTACCGAAAACAACACATTATATATGGTGTTTGCAGCTGAAAAGATTTACACTACCTCAGACGGTGGACTGTATTTCAATCTTCTCTACACCGAAGAAACTAATCCGGATAAGGATGCTCTTCTCGACAAATATATACGGTGTGACAAAACCGATTACACTATAAGCAAAATCAATCTACCGGCTTCACCTGTCAACAACTTTAACATCACCACGACTACGACTACTAAAAAGCCAAAGGCTACGGATGATAAGAAGGAGACTTCAAGTACCTCGGAATAATAATTCAATTAAAAAGCGGCGAGAAAGCACTCTCTCGCCGCTTTTTAATTCTCGTTTACATACATCACCGGGTCTATCCACTCATCATTCAGCTTCATCGCGAAATGCAGGTGTGCTCCTAACTTACTCTCTATCTCCGCAGTTTCGCCGACTGTACCTATTTTCTGTCCCGTTACCGTTTCGTCGCCTACTGAAATATCAAGGTCTTTATTTAATCCGAAATAATAACTGAACACTCCGTTTTTATGATCTATCACAACGCAGGTTCCCCAGAGTGTGTCGTCATAAATATCATTGACCACGCCCTCTCCGGCTGATAATACGGGAGTTCCGTTCTCCGCCTTAATATCCACACCGTCATGTGTCAGCCAATAACCAAGTGTTTCACTTTTTACCAATTCCCCGTTTGAGAATCCATTGGTAAGCTCCCCTTCAACCGGCATATCAAATCCCATATTGTTTGCCGGTTCGGTCGCCGGCGGCTCCTCACTTGTAGGCTCTGTCACACTCTCCGTTTCCTTTTCGGTGACGCCCTCCTTGGCTATATCCGCTGCGACATTATTTACATTTTGTCCTGTCAGTATCTGACTGTTAAGAAGCTTTGTCATTGTTTTCTGATATGACCAATAGCTTATAAGACCTATAAGCAGAAACGCTGCTAAAACTATCAGTACGGTTCTTCTTGCTTTAAGTGCGTTGATTATGCCCGTGAATTTTCCCGTGCTTTTTTTCATTTAAAAACATCCCTTCGAATTATTTTCCTCAAGGATAGTTTTAACAGTTTTTTTAATTGTATTCATCATTTTTATCAAATTTTTCTTTAAGCTTCATAAGCGCCTTTTTTTCGATTCTGGAAACATAGCTTCTTGATATGTTGAACCTTTTTGCTACCTCCCTCTGAGTAAGCGGAGTTTTTCCGAACAGTCCATAGCGCAGTATTATTATCTCCTTTTCCCTTTCATCAAGCGCTTTTTCTATATAAGAATAAAGCTGTTTTGAACTAATCGAAAGATCTATCCTGTCGATTATGTTATCGTCTCCGGCTATTATGTCGATAAGAGTAAGTGTGTTCCCATCCTTATCGGTATCTATCGGGTCCTCAAAATAAACTTCTGTCGAGCTTTTTTTCAGTGAACGAAAGTGCATAAGTATCTCATTTTCTACACATTTGCTTGCATATGTCGCAAATCTCGTACCCTTGTGATGATCATAAGTTACGACCGCCTTCATAAGACCTATCGTTCCTATCGAAATAAGGTCCTCATTATCGGTAGTTGTTGACGAATACTTTTTCACTATATGTGCCACAAGCCTTAAGTTGTGTTCAATTATCTTGATCCTTGCATCCTTATCTCCCTTTGAAGCAAGCTCAAAGCATTCGCGCTCCTCCTTTGCATTCAGCGGCTTTGGAAACGCTGTATTTTTGTCAAGGTGAAGCGCAAAAATCAGGATATTTGAAAAAATAAATTGTAAAAAAGAAAGCATAAAAAAGTCCCCCATTATATTCTTACAATATAAGAATATGATAGAGGACATTTTGTTGATACTAATTCATTCTAAAATAACGGTAAACGGTCCGTCATTTACTAGCGACACCTTCATATCCGCTCCGAAAATTCCCGTACTCACCTTTCTTCCAGTCTTTTGTTTACAAAGCGACACGAAATACTCATAAAGCTCGTTTGCTCTTTCCGGCTTTTCAGCATCGGCAAACCCCGGTCTGTTGCCCTTTCTGCAATCCGCATACAGCGTGAACTGTGATACAATCAAAAGCTCTCCGGACACATCGTTTAAAGACAGGTTTATCTTGTCATTTTCATCAGAAAATATCCTGAGATTAACGAGCTTATTTGAAAGCCTCTCACAGTCAGACTCGGTATCCCCCGTTTTTGCTCCCAACAGGACCAGATATCCTTTACCTATTTCTCCGACCGTCTTTCCATCCACATCAACAGATGCTGACAAAACTCTTTGAACCACAAGTCTCACTTTATGTTTTCCTCCGTTTTTTATTATTGTAACACATACCTTAAAATAATGCAAACACTTATACTCACGAAGGTAAAAAAGTTTTTTCTTATTATTTAAAACCGTTGAAGTTTTGTGAAATATATGGTAAAATATATATTATAAAACAGTTATTTTAGGAGTGGAAAAATGGAGAATTTTAAAGAGCAGCTCGTCACAAAGGGTAAAGACCCTTCGGATACAAAAAAAAGACTTCTTGTTACGGCGGCGGGAGTTGTAGTCGCTTCGGCAGTAGTTTTCCTATCAATGAATTTTTTGAACAATATTCTTGTCGGACTCGTTTTAGCAGCCGTAATATTATGGGGCACATATTACATTTTAAGCGGCTTTTACACTGAATATGAATATATCTTTACAAACGGAGAGATGGATATAGACAAAATAATGGGACAGCGCAAAAGAAAACGACTCATTACCGCCGAAATAAAAAGTGCAACTGCTTTTGGTAAGGCTGTTGACGCACCGGATTCAAACCGCACAGTCGTTGATGTAAGCGACCGTTCCTGCGACGACAACTATTTTATGGATTTTCGGCATAAGGACCTAGGAGAAACCCGTCTTATCTTCTCTCCGAATGAGGATATGCTTGAGCTTATAAAGCGGTATATTCCAAGAACAGCTCAAAGGAGCTGACGCTTATGTATAGAATAGGAACAGACATAATTGATATAAGCAGAATAGAAAAAAGCCTGTCAAATGAAAATTTCAAAATAAGAGTGTTCTCTAAAAACGAGATAAGTATGATTGACAAGAAAAAAAATCCATACGAGTCTTATTCGGGAAATTGGGCTGCTAAGGAAGCGTTTTCAAAAGCCCTCGGCACGGGAGTAAGAGGCTTTTCACTTACAGAAGTAGAGGTTTTGAGGAACGAACTCGGAAAGCCGTATATAAAACTTTCCGGGAATGCAAAAGCTGCATCAGACGGCTTTAATTTTGATGTCAGCATAAGTCATACAAGTACGCTTGCAACAGCGACAGTCATAGCTTACAAAGAGGATAAATAATGAAAATACTGACAAAAGAACAAATGCTTAAATCAGAAGAGCGATCAGCCGAGCTGGGTGTTTCATTAAAACAGCTTATGGACAATGCCGGCTTTGCGCTTTTTGAGCAGATAAAAAACTATGCGTATCAAAATATGATAACCGACTGCCTTGTTATTGTCGGCAGCGGAAACAATGGCGGAGACGGTCTGGTCGCCGCTAATTTACTTAACAGCTCGGGTATTTCTCCAACTATACTTCTGACAGGTGAAGTTTGCTCAACTCTCGCAAAAGAGGCTTTTAATGCACTTGATAAAAATATACTTGTTTTGCATATGAACGGCTGCAATTATATAAAAACTGTTTCAGAAGCTGAGATAATAGTTGACTGTGTTTTTGGCACAGGATTTCACGGAGAATTCTCTGAAGAAATTCTGTCGCTTTTCTCAGCCGTTAGTTGCTCCTCGGCTTATAAGATCGCCTGTGATCTTCCGAGCGGTGTCGACTGTTCAAACGGTTTTGCCGCAAAAGGAACTGTCAGATTTCATAAGACCGTAAGTTTTCACGCCGCAAAGCTTGGCTGTCTTATTTCTCCCGCAAGAGAATTTTGCGGGGAAATAACGGTATGTGATATAGGAATTCCAAGCGCAGCCGATAGCTTTTTTAACATAAGCCTTTTTGATGACAAGGCTGCTAAAGGCGCACTTCCCTTCCGTCCTGAAAATTCGCACAAGGGTACATTCGGGCGTGTATCACTTATAGTAGGAAGCGACAAGTACACGGGCGCCGCCGCACTATCAGCAGGTGCCGCTCTACGCTGCGGGGTCGGTCTAACTCAGGTTATAACAACCAAAAAGGTTGCAAAAGCTATCTCTCCGTCTATCCCCGAGGTTGTTTTTTTACCGCTTGAAGCAAGTATAGACGGAACGATCTCAGCGCATAATGCGCACAGGATACTTAAAGAATGTGAGAAGTCTTCGTGCGTACTTATCGGCTGTGGACTTGGAAATACGGAGAATACGGCTGAGCTTGTATGTGAAATAGTAAAAAACGCAAAAGGAACTTTAATTATTGATGCCGACGGAATAAACTCAATTTGCAGGAATATAGATATACTAAAGAACACTAAGGCAAAAGTAATTCTTACTCCTCATCCGGCGGAGCTGTCAAGGCTTGTCGGAAAAAGTCTTGAGGATACCGTCAGGGACAGGATTGGTGAAACTGTCAGATTCTGCAACGAGTTTGGCGTAACAGTAATCTCTAAATCCCGTGAATCATTTGTTTATGACGGAGAAAGCGCCTATATTATAACAAGGGGAAATTCCGCTTTGTCAAAAGGCGGAAGCGGCGATACTCTGGCCGGAATAATTGCTTCACTAGCGGCACAGGGAGTAAAGCCCATTTTAGCTTCGGCACTTGGAGCATATCTCCTCGGAAGATGCGCAGAAGAGCTTTCAACAGACTTATCAAAACGCGGGATTACCGCAAGTGACATCCTGCGGACTTTGCCGGGTGTTCTCTCAAAAATCGAGGACTGACCGGAGATGATTTAATGTTAAAAAAAACCCTGAAATTTATTCTTTGCGCTTCACTTTTCATACCAACGCTCGGATGTTCGAGCACAGAAAAGGTTGAACTCAAAGCACCGTACTCCTGTAAAGTGGAGATTAAAACCGACAGTGATAAATACTTGGGAAGCCTTGACCGTGATCAGGCGAAGTGGACTTTTTCCTATACAGAGCCTAATGAGGTCAGCGGTCTTGTCATCACCTATGAGGGTGACAAATATGATGTAAAGCTCGGTGATATCTCATTTTCAGACGACCGTGATTCACTTCCGGACAGCGCGATTAGTACAATGATAATATCCGCTCTGGATTCTGCAACTCTCTCTGCCGATGTTAAGTATTCAACTAAGAATGACACAGTGATTGCCAAAGGCTCAGCAGGAGAAATGGACTACGAAATAACATTCAAAGATGACATACCTGAAAAGCTAGAGATAGGAGATATTGAGGTAAAATTCAAGGATTTCAAGTTAGAATAAAGCTATATAACAAAAAAACCGACCGGATATACCGATCGGTTTTAATATTATTAAGAAATTACTTTCTCTTTCTTGTGATCACATAACCTGCTGCTACAAGTACAGCCATAGATGCTGTAACCGCAATTCCTGCGCCTGTGCCCGGGTTAGCGTCAGTAGAGGAGTTTCCGCTTCCGCTACCATTGTTGTTTCCGCCGTCAGATGGAGTATTAATATCACCTGCGTCGCCGCCTGAAGGAGTATCAGATGGATTATCTGTTGCTATCGGCTCAAGAGATGCAATAGCTTCCTTGATAGCCGCTGTAGCTGCGTCGATCTCGTCCTGAGTTACTTCTTCGCCGTTCTCAAACTTAGCCTTAACAGCCTTACCAGCTTCAACTGCTGCCATCATCTTGTCATAAGAAGCTGCTGTGTACTCGTCCTTGTTGATAGCCTCTGCCTCTGCAATAGCAGAATCAAGTGCTGCCCATACAAGTCCGCCTGCATTTGTCATTGCCTCAGAAACTGCTTCAAGTGAAGAATCAACCGCCGCCTGAGCTGCAAATACATCTGCATCGCTTACCGTAAACTCAACTTCCAAAGCGTATTTAGGCATAGCTACTGTGGAAGCACCATGAAGTGCGCCGATTGCATCAAGCTGTCCGTCATCTTTAACAACACTTTTATCGCCACTGATATATGCACTATGTGTACCATTATCGTTTAAAGTAACGCTTTCAATACCCGTGCCGAAATCAGTGAATTTCTTATCGCTGTATGTGTCAACAATGTTAACTTCCGTAAAATCATAAGTTTTATCACTACCGTCATAAGGCGATCTTGTAGTATAACCCTTTATCGGAACATTTCTGTCCGGAACTCCTGCCTCATATGATTCCTTAGAATCATAGAAGTTTGCTACTGTTGGTGTAGCCTTAAGCGAATAATCAGAAGGAAGTGCTTTACCGTCATTTGCAACTGCTTCCTTACCTGAAGCGATAGCAGCCTCAAGAGCAGCAATGTTCTCTTCTAACTTAGCGATTTTCTCTTCAACAGTAGCCTCAGCCTCTGTTGTCTCTTCACCGGCAGCTTCAGTAACTTCCTCTGTCGGCTCTTCAGCAGCGGCTACCGCCTCGTCTGTAGCCTCTTCAGTTACCGCTTCGGTAGCTTCCTCTGTCGGCTCTTCAGCTGATCCGCCTTCAGCAGTCTTCTTAAGCTCTTCAAGCTCAGTCTGAAGTGTAGGAAGGAATGCCTCAGCCTCAGCTACAGCAGACTTAAGTGCACTTGCATCTACTTTAAAGGCTTTATTCGATACCTGACCGTTAAAATAACCTACATTTGATGTAAGTGAGAGCATATTAAATCCTGCACCTTCATCATCACTGTCGCTATCAAAATCATGATTAACAATAGCAGCCTTATATGTTCCGTTTCCTGTAATAACAGCGTCCTTAAGCTCTGACTCCTGGAAGTATTGGATAACTCCCTCAGGAATATTGTTTGTGTCAGGAACATCAACTACATTACCGTCAGCATCCATATAGATGTTAGGCGCTCCGCCCGGCTGAATAACTCCAACTGTTTGGTCAGCACCTCTCTTTGAAGTGATCTTCTTACCGTCTGAAGTAGACGCAACCTGTGCAGCATGAACATAATAATGTGCCCACGGAGTATATGTATATGTGAGCTTATACTTGTTGTTAGCATCTCCATCTACATATGTTCCGGCGGAATCAAGTGTAACATCTACATCACTGTAAAGTCCTCTGAAAGTATACGACCCTCCCATCTGAACGCTAATTCCTACTGTCGGTCTGTCAGGCAGAGCCGATACACAGGAAAAGACATCGTTCGCAGAAAGGTCAATTCCGTTTTTACGATACTCTGGCGCTTCAGAAAAAGGTTTAGCAGTCTCTGTAACATCAGCACTTGCGTATGTAGCAGTGAGCATTGTTGTGGCAACTGCAAGGCAAGCTGTGCAAGCTAGAATTCTCTTGCTTAACTTCATTATTTTTTCCTCCTTAAAGAAAATGTAAAATACTAACATAAATGAAATATTTTCCTCAAATGAGCATACCTACCCCATTTATATTATTGCTCTTTCATTTTAACACATTAGTGTCCCGTTTGCAATATCCAAATTCACAAAAATGTCTTTTGATTTATGTGAATTTTGCACAAAATTATCATATAAAGTAAGTTTCTCTGCCTATCGTTATCATTTCCCTACACATAGACCAAAATGCCATGAAAATATGCCGGTGATAGTTGCAGCTTTGTGAACGAATTATGAATATTGTAAACATTTTGTTACAAAATATAGTTTATTTTATGAAAAATGTACGTTTGCGTACATTTTTTCCTGATTTTGCGCTATTAGTAGAGGGTGATAAAAAATTGAAAAAACAAGAATTACTAAAGAGTTATAAAAATAATCAAAATTATCAATTATTCTTCTTTGATTTTCCAATGATAAGAACAACGACAGATGCTAGTACGAATACCACCATTACACCGCCGCCTATATAGAAGCTAAGCGGTATCTCCTTTTCATCTGCCTGTGAAAGCGGGTCGGAATCATCTCTTCCGTTTGCTGCTGTTGTCTGTGCAGTCTCGGAAGAAGTTGTGACTTCGCTCTGAGTATTCGCCTTGGTCACAGGCTCAGTTTCATCCGCAAATGAGCAGACTGCCGATGACGCCGCTATTACAGCTGCACAAAGAAATGATAAAATATATTTTTTCATATTCTAACCTCTCTTTTCTATGTCTCTTGGTGCGCGGGATTTTTTCTCTAAATTCTTTTTGATTTTCTTTTCTGACGCTTCAGTTTCATTTGAATTTTCGCTTGCATTTTGTTTTGTATGTCTTTTTCTTGTGAGTATGACCGCAGCAGTAATAAAGCCGATCCCTAACAGCAGGAATATAACAACAAGTATCCATACTATTCTTACTCCGAGTATGTCGGCACTGAGCAGATTAAACAGAAACGGCATTCTTTTGCTCATTATGCTTTCGCTGTTGTTATTATTCTGATTTGACTGAGTGCTTATCGTTACCGTTTCAGTTGAACTTTCTGTTGTTGCCGTCTCGACATCTTCTATAATAAAATCCGACACCTTGCCTTCTCCGGGTATGTAACAGCCTTTATCTGCGGCTTTTATCTCTCCGTCCTTTTTAAGTGTTTTTCCGTTTTTATCAAGGTAAGCAACGCCGTTTATCTTTGCGGTTCCCTGCCAAAGATTAAGCTTTATATTCGTCATTTCTCCGAGCTCTGACACATCGAACTTGATATTGTAAACTCCCTCTCCGGACGGTTCGATAGGGTTGTTTACAACACCGTATCCAGTATCTATCATAGCCCAGCTGTTTGTCGCCAGCGTCAAAAAGTAGTAGTCATTTGAGTCTGTCATATCGTTTACTACCATCTTAAGTGCAAAGCCCTGTTCATCATTATACTTTTCAAGCTCAAAGCTTATAACGACCGATGCTATATCAAGAGAAAAATCATAGCTTAGATCGTCATTGTAAATTACCGCGGGCTCAGAATCAAATCCCGTATAACTTGTGTTAAGTGACGGGAGATCCTCGGCATTTGAATATATCGGCACTGACGACAAGACCAGCATCGACAGCAAAACAGATATGGCTCTTTTTAAAGTCATTTAAACTTCCTCCGTAAATAATATAAACTGATTTTATCACATAAAAGCTTTAATTTCAACTATTTTTCTAAAATACCATTTTATCAGAGAGAGAATCTAATGCATTCTTTGAATACAGCTTCATAAGACCTTCGACCGTCATACTTTTTCTCTCCTCTCCCTTAATATCCATTAGCAACTGTCCTTGTGATAAAACAATAGTTTTATTACCGTATTTCAATGCGCCTTCTATGTTATGAGTTATCATAAGAGTTGTTATTTTATCCTTTTTAACTATCTCATCGGTTATCTCCATAACCTTTTTTGCCGTGACCGGGTCAAGCGCCGCAGTATGCTCATCTAAAAGCAGGAGCTTAGGTGTCACGATAGTTGCCATCAAAAGGGTAAGCGCCTGTCTCTGTCCCCCGGAAAGAAGTCCTACGGGAGTTTTCATTCTGTCCTCAAGTCCGAGTCCGAGCGCATTGAGTTTTTCTCTAAAAAGCTCAATATCCCGCTTACTTATCCCGATATTAAGAGTACGCTTTTTGCCCCTTGAATAAGCAAGACCGAGATTTTCCTCAATAGTCATATTCGGCGCGGTTCCTTTTAAAGGATCCTGAAAAAGCCTTCCGATAAACCTGGCTCTTTTATGCTCCTTAAACCTTGTTATATCCTTTCCGTCCAGCAGAATTTTTCCTTCGTTGAGCATCAAACTTCCCGAGATCGCATTCATAAGAGTGGATTTTCCCGCACCGTTTGAACCTATAACAGTTATAAAGTCGCCGTCAGCTATCTCACAACTGAAATCCTTAAGGGCTATTTTTTCATTGACAGTTTTTGCATTAAAGACAACGCTTGCGTGTTCTATTTTAAGCAATACTACTCGCCCCTTTCCTTTATCCGCTTAAGAAAGCCGGAAATACTCTTTTTTACAATCGGAAGAGCGATCGCTATAACAACTATTACTGCTGACAAAAGCTTTGTGTATTTCGTGTCGATACCGAGACTCATAGCGAACGCCAGTATAAATCTATACGAGATCGCTCCGAAAACCGCTGCCGCAAGACCGGAAAATATAGTGTGTCTCGAAAAGAAAATTTCGCCTATTATTATGGAAGCAAGACCCACAACGAGCATTCCGGTTCCGGAGTTTGTGTCACCCGTCTTTGATATTTGCGCATTCATCGCACCCGCAAACGACACCAAAGCGTTTGCAATCATAAAGCCCACTATCTTCATAGTGTCAGAATTTATTGAAGATGCTCTTACCATAAATTCATTGTCACCCGTCGCTCTAAGGCTCATTCCGATCTGTGTTTTTAAAAACCAGAACATAATCAAAAACACGGCAAGCATTACAGCTCCGGAGAGAATAATATCAGTATAATCCTTAAACACATTTTCAAGCAGTGTAAATATCGTGCTGTTTTTCCATAGAGAGCGGCTCGGTGCACCCAAAATCAGAAGATTTATCGAAAGAAGCGCAGTCATCGTAATTATTCCGCCGAGAATCGGCTGTACCTTGAATTTCGTTATCAGAACCCCGGTAACGCCGCCGGCGATAGCTCCCGACAGTATAGATGCAAAAATAGCCAGAACAGGATGACCGTTATATGTAAGCAGCGCAGAAACTGACGCTCCTAAAGCAAAGGTCCCGTCCACCGAAAGGTCAGGTATGTCAAGTATCCTAAAGGAAATAAATATACCCATCGCCAAAAGAGAAAAGACAAATCCCACCTCAAGAGTGTCTATTATCTGACTTTGATAGAGCTGCGTGTTTATTAAAAATAAAGCCACCGCCAGCACCAACACTTTAGGTATCCAAGAAATAATTATTTTATTGTTTGTTTTCATAATTTTCTCCGTGATTTTCTTGTAAAATAAATATCAGAGTGAAAATAAACATCCACTCTGATATTATACATCATTTAATACTGTTTTGCAACATTTATTCAACTATAATAGTTTTTTCGCCGTTTAATATCTCATCAGGAACCTTTACTCCGATAGCGTCAGCCGTAGACTTGTTTATATAGGTGCTGAGGTCCTCGTTGAACACTTTTACCGCAATATCTCCTGCCTTTTCACCCTTTAATATCCTGTCTACCATATTAGCGGTTTCTTTTCCGAGATCGGTATACTCAATTCCGACTGTTGCAAATCCGCCGTCCTTTACCATTGAATCCGCTCCGACATACATCGGCTTTTTAGCATCAATAGCAATTTTTGCGACAGTTCCCATTGAGCCCGCAACAGTGTTGTCGTTCGGTGAAAATACAGCATCACACTTTGAGAAAAGTGTTGTTGCCGCTTCGGACAGTTCAGTAGCAGTAGTAGCGGAAGCTTCAACGACCTCAATATCCTTGCCCTCGCAATATGTCTTTACTTCTTTAAGACAAGCCACCGAGTTCTGTTCTCCTGTATTGTAAAGATAACCGAGCTTCTTTATATCTGGCGTTATCTTCAAAGCTGTGTCAAGTATACGGGTTATATCAAGCTTATCGGATGTTCCTGTCAGATTTTCATCTCCTGAATTATCCCAGTCCTTTACAAGTCCCGTTGATACCGGGTCTGTAACCGCAGAGAAAACGACCGGTATCTCGTCAGAATATGCGGCAGCCGCAGTTGCACAAGGAGTGGTTATAGCCACGATAACATCAACTCCGTCAGCCTTAAACTTATCCAGTATCTGGGTCACCATAGAAGTGTCGTTATTAGCCTGTTGAAGGTCGATAGTGCAGTTATCCCCGTCCTTATAGCCAAGCTCTTCAAGCTGCTTTACTACTGCATCTCTGATGGTATTAAGAGACATATGCTCCATAATCTGAACAACGCCGATCTTATAATTCTTAGCCGCCTCACCTGTTGATTTGTTACTATCCGACGACTCTCCTGTCTTTCCGCAGCCAGCCATAATACCCACCGCTAATGCACAGGCGGATACAGCCGCAAGAATTCTTTTTAGCTTCATTTAATATCCATCCTTTCGTGAAAACAATAAATTTGCACTAAAAGTATAGCACATAAGTAAAAATCTGTCAAATCAAATTAACAGCGTTCTTACATCATATATCAAAACACAGCATTTACAACAAAGCCCGCAGCTATCGCAGTGATGTACAGTATTCCCAAGACAGCAAAATTCTGTTTCATATGGCGCTTATTTGTCTTAAACAACACTATAAGTCCCATTCCCGCACCCGTACACAGTCCCGCAACGCACGAGCCGAACGAAAGAACTCCGTTAAGATGAAGCTCAGTTAAAATAACACTGGCTGCACAGTTGGGAATAAATCCTACAAGAGCAGCGACAAGCGGCTGTAATACTGAGTCGGAAATCAAAATGCTTTTAAGAAAGTCCTCTCCTAAGAGTTCTATTACTGATCCGAGAACTATGTTTATTATGAGCACAAACAGAAAAATACTGACTGTGTGCTTTATAGCCGGAATAAGAACCGAGTGGCTGTGCCCGTCATCATCGTGGTCGTGACAGCCGCAGTTTTCACAAAGCTCTTCAAACGGCTTTTCTCCTGTACTTCTTGAAGTCAGTCTTAATACAATATCAACTGTGATTCCCGCTAAAACCGCCGTTATGAGCTTTACAAGAATAAGTCTCCACAAAACTCCTATCTTATCCGGGTTTGCAATAATTATCGGGATCGCTTCATCGCTTGTCGCAATGTACACAGCAACAATAGTCCCGAGCGTTATGACACGACCTGAGAACAGGTTTGTAGCAGCGACAGAAATCCCACACTGAGGAACTGTCCCGAGCAACGCTCCGCCCACAGGTCCGAAAAAGCCTAACCGCTTAAAAAATCTCTCAAAGCCTTTTGAATTCCGATGCTCCATATATTCTATAAGAAGATATACTCCGAACAAAAACGGGAGCATTTTTAAAGCGTCCAGAAAAGCGTCAGATAAAACGCCGATTATTTTTTCCAATCTATTATCTATCCTTTCAGATCATTACCCTTATACGGATTTACATGAACCATACAATGCTTTACTTCGGGAAGATTTTTCTCGATCTTATCGTGCACTGCCTGTGCCACCATATGTGCCGACGACAGAGGAACACTTCCGTTTACGGAGATTTCCACATCAACATATATCTTTGTGCCAAAAAGTCTTGTTTTCAGCTCATCGATATTTTTTACTCCTTCGCACCCTATTATAAGCTTTCTTATCCGCCGGGTCGTTTCCTTATCTGCTGCTCTGTCGGTAAGCTTTGAAACCGCGTCCTTGTAAATGTCAAACGCAGCTTTTATAATGAGCAGGCATATAACCAATGACGCTATCGGGTCAAGTATCCTTACCCCCAATATTGCACCGAGTATTCCTGCAAAGCTTCCGACCGATGACAACGCATCGCTCCGGTGATGCCACGCATCAGCCATAAGCGCGTCGCTGTTTATTTTCTTTGCATACTTTCTTGTATACCAGAACATCCATTCCTTTACGGCTATCGACAAAGCCGCCGCAAACAAAGCAAGCTTCCCCGGGATCATAAGGCTTTGATAATCGCCCTTTAATACAACCGACACTCCGCTTACTCCTATGCCGAGACCCGTTACCGCAAGAACAGATGCCAATATCAGAGCCGCTATGCTCTCAAGTCGCTCGTGTCCGTATTGATGATCCTCATCGTTTGCCTTCGCAGATAGCTTTACCCCTATGATAACTATAAAAGTTGAAAACACATCGCTCGCAGAATGGACTGCGTCTGAGATAAGCGCTGCGCTATGTGAAAAGACACCTACAAAAAGCTTTGTCAACGACAGAAAAATGTTTACCAGTATGCTTATAACGGACACCCTATAAGCAGTTTTTGAAAATTCGTTATCTCCCCTCATAATAAACCCCGAAAAACTAATCTTTTTTCTTAAATACAAAAACCTTGCTTATAATATAATTTAAAATCAATACAACTACATTAGCTATTATCTTTACCGCCCAGTAGTTAAGCTTTAAAAGTCCGTTTCCTATCCACATCATAAGCGTTTCTACAATAAGAGTAAATACTCTTCCGCCGTAAAATGAAACGCCTTCTTTTAAAATATCCTTACCTTTTTTATCCGAGCCAAATACCCAGACGCGATTTGTTGCAAAAGCAAAGGTTACCGCACATATCCAAGAAAACACGGTGCTTATAACAGACACATACTCTCTGTTAAGACCAAAGCGTTCTAAAAGAACCTTTGCTATACCGGCTGTGACAAAGCTCACCGCTGTTGTCAGCACCCCGAAAAAAAGATACAAAAGCACCGATTTGTTTTTCTTATAAAATCCTTCAAAAACATTCAAACCGGGAAGCGACATTATCGTATCAAATATATCCTTCTTACCGTCCGGTGCTTTATCTGTTTTTTTCTCTTCTATCATTCTATGCACCGTAAATATTTCTGTACTCAATCATTTTATCAAGATACTCTTTTCCCTCGACAATCCCCGACTCGATCGCCGCTATTATGTCGTTTATCGTAACGATTGAATAAACCTTTATTCCGAACTCCTCATACGCATTATCAACTGCGCTCTTTTCGCTGTCAAGTCCCTTTTCCATTCTGTCAACGGTGATGACCATTCCCGTGATATTGACATCAGCAGCTCCCTTTAGTTTCGGAAGACTTTCTCTCAGCGCCTTTCCGCTTGTCATAACATCCTCAATTATAACGACCTTCTCGCCGTCGGTGAGGCTTTTTCCTACAAACATTCCGCCCTCGCCGTGATCCTTTACTTCCTTTCTGTCAAAGGTGTAGTTCACTTCAATTCCGAACTTGTTATACAAAGCGACAGACGCCGATACAGCCAAGGGAATACCTTTGTACGCCGGACCGTAAAGGGTGTCGGCTTCGATACCGTTTTCCCTTATGCACTGAGCATAAAATTCTCCGAGCCTCGCAAGCTGTGCGCCGGTCTTATAATTTCCCGTATTTATGAAGTACGGCGCTTTTCTTCCGCTTTTCAGTGTGAACTCACCGAATGTGAGCACTCCGCAGTCTACCATAAATTTGATGAATTCTTCTTTGTAGGTCATTTTTGATTCCTCCGTTTTAAGTGTTTTTAGCTTATATTCCTAGAAGCTTTTCGGCGTTTTTATGAAAAATCTTTTCCTTATCCTCTTTGCTTATCCTTAGCCGGTTTATCATATCGGTCTCAGCCTTTCCCGAACACCATGGACAGTCGGTCGCAAATAAAATCCTGTCAGCTCCGTGCTTAAGTATTATTTCTTCTATCATACTGTCGGGACAGCGGTCTGCAACGAAGCTCGTATCAAAGTATAAGCTTCCCTCAGCTCCCGCAAGGTACTTTAACACATCCTCAGCCAGCTCGTTTCCTCCCATATGAGCCAAAACCATCTTAAGCTCCGGCACCGCCTCGTGCGCTTTTCTTGATGCTTCCGGTCTTGCGTGAATGTAGTCAGGAGAAACACAGTCCCATCCCGCGTGAAACATAACTATCAGGTCAAGATCCGCACATTTTTTATATATAGGAAACATTTTTTTATCGTCGATCTCAAAGCCCTGATAATCAGGGTGAAGCTTTACGCCTTTAAGTCCAAGCTCTTTGATACGCCCAAGCTCCGATTCCCAATCCTCAGCCATAAAATGTACAGAACCAAACGGTATTATCCTGTCGCTTTTAATTGAAGCAGCCCAGTTGTTTATAACCGTCTGCTGTGTAGGCTTTGTAGCTATCGTAAGAACAACGCCTTTGTCTATTTCCCATTCGTCAAACCGTGATATGAGCGATCTTACAGTGCCGTCCGTCAGAGCCTTTTGATTTGCAAGTCCCTCAAGTTTTGTTATCGCCCTATTAGCAATGCTGTCTGTAAATGCGTGTGTGTGAAAATCTATCTTCATATCAGTCATCTGTCCTTTTTGTGCGGATGTTTTAAATGAAAAAAACTCACCGCACCTAAAATTATTATAAAAGCTACTGAAAATCCCATAAGAAGCCATCGAAAATGCACCATATCCAGAAAATCAAAATAGCTTTCTATTGTTTCTCCTATCTGTTTACTCACAAAGCTTTCGTTTCCAGAACCATATGCGTACACGGTATATACCCACTTAACATTCAAAAGCAGGAATATACATGATACAGTCAATATAAGTGTGCTTACCATTAAATTTGCCGCACCTGTCCTTCTCATTGACACCCAACAAAGCAACAGTGTGATAAGAGCCATTATCAGCAGCGCAAAGAAAACGCTTGAAAGGATCGCCGCAGCGTGTTTTACCGCCGTTTCGTTCCCTACGACCGACCTCGCAGTTATCAAGCTGATAACTATAAGTACCGAAAAGCCCACCGACAAGAACATTATAAACAGCCGATAGCTAAGTTCTACCGCGCTCATTTTTTCTTTTACTTTTACATCCGTCATATTTATCCCTGACCGTTGTCAAAATACCTGTCCCTACATTTTTCTGTAAAGTCTTCAGTCGCTTTTTGTATTTTTCAGTTCCACGGTTATTCTCTCTATCCACTGGTCTTCGATTTTAGTTGCTGTGAATATCATATTCTTGTACTCAACAACATCATTTATCTGTACGACCCTATTTAGCAGATCCATAAAAAGTCCGCCGAGTGAATTACAGTCTGTTTCAAACTCATCCTCGTCTTTACCTATTTTCTCCGCAAAGTCACTAATGGAAAGGCTTGCTGAAACATCAAACCTTGTGTCTGACAGCTTTACAAATGATGTATCCTCATCATCGCTCTCGTCATATATCTCTCCGACAAGCTCCTCTATTATATCCTCAAGTGTGACTATTCCGCTGGTTCCGCCGTATTCATCGACAACTATTGCCATATGCACCTTTCTTCTCTGTATCGCCTTTAGCGTTTCGGATATTTTCTGATGCTCAGATACAAACAACGGCTTTTTTATGAGCCTTAAAATATCCTTTTCGCCGTTTAGATACATATTAAAAAAGTCGTTCTGATGAAGCGTTCCGATAATGTTGTCTATCGTTTCGTCATATACCGGGAACCGTGAGTACGGACTGTTTAAAAAGCAGTCCTTGATATTTTCCATATTGTCATTCTTATCAATCGCCGTCACATTTACTCTTGGTATAAGTATTTCCTCAACAGTCGTTTCATCAAACTCAAGGGCGCTTCTTACAAGGTCGGATTCCTGTTCCTCTAAAACTCCCTCTCCTTCGATCTCTTCGATCATATGGATAAGCTCCTCCTCTGTGACGGTCGGAGACTTTTTCTTTGAACCAAGAAGCTTTACCAAAACTCCTTTTAATTTTGTAAAAAACCATACAAACGGAGTCAATACAGTCATAAGCGCATTTAAAGGATATGCCATAACAAGACATACCCGCTCCGCATAATCCTTTGCAAAACTTTTAGGCAGAATCTCCCCGAATATCAGCACCACTACTGTCATAACAAGTGTTGATGCAGCAACACTTTGCGCGCCGAATTTTGCCGTAAACACAACTGTTGCCAATGATGCTGAGAAAATATTGACCACATTGTTTCCGATAAGTATTGCTGTCAGCGCATTGTCGTACTTATCTATTATCTTAACCGCCACCTTTGCGGACTTTTTTCCACCGTAGGCAAGATTTTTAAGCCTTATCCTGCTGGCGCTCGAATAGGCGGTTTCCGTTCCCGAGAATACTGCCGATAAAATCACCAGAACTACAATTATACCGATCTTCATATATTAAAGCATACCACCTCAAAGCTTTCTTAACAACTACCACAAATCTAATTTTATAGTATACCACAATATATTAAAAATGTAAATGCCTAATTTGAATATACGGTAGGATATGCCAATTCACTTATCATCCGCGTTTTACATTTTTTATTAAAAACTCTTGTCAAAAATAACAATATGATGTATAATATAAGCGTATGAAAATACTACTATTTTTGAGAGGAGTTATCTAACTTATGATTTATTCACACGAAGTTGAAACAATGTGTCCGGTAGCTCAGGGCGTGGCGCATGGCGCAGCTCCGATACCGGAAGAAGCTAAGTGGGTTAAAGCAAAGGAAATCAAAGATATTTCCGGCTTTACTCACGGCATAGGCTGGTGTGCTCCGCAACAGGGCACCTGTAAACTTACACTTAATGTAAAAGAGGGCGTTATTCAAGAAGCTTTGGTAGAAACCATCGGCTGTTCGGGTATGACTCATTCGGCTGCTATGGCTTCCGAGATACTTCCGGGAAGAACGATCCTCGAAGCTCTTAACACAGACCTTGTTTGCGATGCTATCAATACGGCTATGAGAGAGCTTTTCCTTCAGATAGTTTACGGAAGAACTCAGAGTGCTTTCTCTGAGGACGGTCTTGCGATCGGCGCAGGTCTCGAGGACCTCGGAAAGGGTCTTCGTTCTCAGGTCGGAACAATGTACGGCACATTAAAGAAGGGTTCTCGCTACCTTGAAATGACAGACGGTTATGTTACGGGAATCGCTCTTAATGAAGACAATGAAATTATCGGTTACAAATATGTTAATTTCGGTAAGATGATGGACTTTATTAAGTCCGGCGATGACGCAAACACCGCTTTTGAAAAGGCTCAGGGTCAGTACGGCAGAGTCGGCGACGCTGTTAAGATCGTCGATCCGAGAAAGGAATAGGGAGGATTTTAAAATGGCTTTATTTGAATCATATGAAAGAAGAGAAAAACAAATCCTTGCTGTTTTAGAGCAGTATGGTATCAAGTCTATCGAAGAGTGTGCTGAGATAACAAAAGAAAAAGGACTTGACATCTACAAGCAGGTTGAGAGCATTCAACCGATTTGCTTTGAAAATGCTAAGTGGGCTTATACTGTCGGCTGTGCGATCGCTATCAAAAAGGGCTGCACAAGAGCTGCCGATGCTGCCGCTGCAATCGGAGAGGGACTTCAGGCATTCTGTATCCCCGGTTCTGTTGCAGATCAGAGAAAGGTAGGTCTCGGTCACGGTAATCTCGGAAAGATGCTTCTTGAAGAGGACACAAAGTGCTTTGCGTTCCTTGCCGGTCACGAGTCGTTTGCTGCCGCTGAGGGCGCTATCGGTATCGCCGAAAAAGCCAACAAGGTCAGAAAAGAACCCCTTAGAGTTATTCTTAACGGTCTCGGAAAAGACGCTGCTCAGATAATCGCCCGCATAAACGGATTTACATATGTTGAAACCGAAATGGATTACTATACAGGCGAAGTAAAAGAGGTGTTCAGAAAGGCATACTCTGACGGACTTCGTGCCAAGGTAAACTGCTACGGCGCAAACGATGTAACGGAAGGCGTTGCGATAATGCACAAGGAGGGCGTTGATGTTTCAATCACAGGAAACTCCACAAACCCGACTCGTTTCCAGCACCCGGTTGCAGGTACATATAAAAAAGAATGTACCGAGATGGGCAAGAAGTACTTCTCTGTTGCTTCAGGCGGTGGAACCGGAAGAACTCTTCATCCGGATAATATGGCGGCAGGTCCTGCTTCTTACGGTATGACAGATACAATGGGAAGAATGCACTCTGACGCTCAGTTTGCAGGCTCCTCATCTGTTCCGGCTCATGTTGAAATGATGGGACTTATCGGAATGGGCAACAACCCGATGGTCGGCGCTACCGTTGCGTGCGCAGTTGCTGTTGAAGAGGCTATGAAAAAGTAGTAAAATTTGAAAGCCTATTTAAAAACAAACCTCGAATTTGCGCTTCTTACGCATTTTCGGGGTTTTATATTTTCTCAAAGTATTGTTTACCAATATAAAACTAAAAAACTTTTCAGAATCCTTTATTTTTCACATAATGTTCATAAATTTGTGATAATATTATTTATAGAGATAAATTTCTGAACGATCAGAAAGGAAAGATGCAATATGAACATCGTTTCACTTTTAAAGCCAAAATCAACTGTGTCGTATGTCTATGACTCCAGCACTGTAAGACAAGGACTTGAACAAATGAAAGCCCACAGCTTTACCGCTACACCCGTTATAACAAAAGATGGAAAATATGCAGGAGTTGTCTCAGAAGGTGACTTTTTGTGGTATCTGATAAAAAACTCCAAAAGCTCAGATATTAAGCTTTTGGAGTCCACATACATAAAAGACATAATCGACAAAAATAAGTTTAAGCCGGTAAGGATAAGTGCAACTATAAACGATCTGCTGCTTATGGTGATGAACCAGAATTTTGTTTCGGTTATTGATGACAGAGATTGCTTTATAGGGATAATCACAAGAAAATCCGTTCTCGAGTACTTTTACAAAAAAGAAGTTGAACCCAAAACAGACAGTAAATGAAATAGATTTTGATTATAATACTAAGTTACGCCGCTCATCTTGTACCTGCACAAAAATCCGACTGCTAATATGCAGTCGGATTTTTCTATACTTTTATCTAAAGAAATTCATATCTGCATAACCGTTATCGCCTGTATCGTACTCGCTATAACCACTTTCTTCATTATAGGTTGAAACTGTTTCTTCGGTCGTGTCTTCTGTTCCAACAGTTGCAATACTACTCATATTTGTATATCCGTAAACAGTCTCCTGAAACAGCTTTATATTCTGAACAATGTCAACAACAAGCACATCCTGAGTTCTTATCGTCTCATTTGTAAACAATCCGTCGGCAGGTATTCTTATCTGATTTATATCATAAGCCAAGAGATTCGCCGAATTATACAATAGATATGCTATCTCTCCGTCGGTGAGATTAGTCTCAAGCTGTCTTAAAACCTTATCCAAAAGATCTGAAAGCTCAACAAGGCTCATATTCTTCGCTTTCTCGGCAATTTTCGTGACTACCCTTCTTTGTCTTGCGGTCCTCTCAAAATCTGCGTTTCCTACATACCGAAGCCTTGCATACGCAAGTGCCTGATTACCGTTCATATGATAGGTTCCGCCCTCTTTAAAATAGTCAGTCCCCTTTTTGTTTCCAAGGCAATCATTCTGCTCTGCCATTGGCGCCTGCATACCGAGAGCCTCTTCATCAGATATTCTTATGTCAAGTCCACCGCAGGTATCAACAATATCAATGAATGAATAGAAGTTAAACAATACATACTTGTCTACATCAATTCCGAAGTTATTTTTTAGTGTCTGCATCGTGAGCTCCGCACCGCCGGCACTGTACGCCGAATTGAGCTTTGCATATGTTCCGCCCGACTGAGCTATCTCGACATACATATCCCTCATAAATGATGTAAGCGTAACTTCTTTTGTCTCATCGTTAATAGAGCATAGCATCATTACATCAGTGTTTCCCTTTGTATTATCAGCAGTATCACGAATATCCTCGCCGATTATAAGGATATTTGTGACATTATCGCTTGAGATAAAGCCCTGTTGAGCCGCAGCGAGCTGATCTCTTAGCTGTTTTTCGCGCTCAAGATCATCATCCGAAGCAGAATTCAGGGTAAGTCCACCGATTCCTCCGCTTTGAGAAAATGGTCTTTGTAAAAGCCCCGTAAAATAACCGAAAACAGAAACTCCTACGCTAAGAAGTATAAACAATACACCTAGAATGTAGCATAAAACTATTGAAGTTATCCGTTTTTTTGATGTAATTTTACGCTTCACACTTACATCATCTTCGCCCTGCTTAACATCGCTGGGATATGCCCTTTTATTTTTTGTTCTTATTGCCACAGCTTTTGTCGGCTCAAGTCTTTTATTAAGCATATCTTCATCTTCAATCGGCCGTTCCTCGGTTTTATTTGCCACAGCCTGTGCTATAAGAGACGCCATCTCTTTTACGCTGTCGGATCTTTCATCGTTATTTACCTGAGTATCACTACTGTGTTCTTTGTTTAACAGACTTATATCAGAATCAAAATCCAGAAGATAATCATCTTCCTTTAAAAAGATGTCATCGTTTTTATCTATCGGCATATCATTTTTTGAATTATGTCCGTTTACATTTTTATTATCAGACATTTATAACCTCCTGAAGTCTTGTTGTTCCAATTTCTTTCTATATTTTATATATAGAGATATTATACAACAAAATTTCGGCAATTTCAACTATTTTTTTTAACAATCACCTATCCTATCATATTTTACTCTTAATAATCATTTAAAATGTATAAAAAGATTATTTTTCAGTCAAGCGCAACATCAAGCGCCATCATAAGTATAAAGCCTGCGGTAAAGAAAATTGTTCCGAAGTAAGAATGCTCTCCCTCAGCAAGTCCCGGGATCATCTCTTCTACTATTACATAAAGCATAGCTCCCGCTGCAAGGCTTAATAAAAATGGCAGAACAGGTGTTATTACTCCTGCTATCAGCACAGTTATAACTGCACCGACAGGCTCCACAGCTCCCGAAAGCACACCGTACAGAAAGGCTTTTTTCTTTTCAACACCCGCAGCATTAAGCGGCATTGATATTATTGCACCCTCAGGAAAGTTTTGTATTGCTATTCCCAAAGATAATGCAGTTACCATTGCTGCGGTAATATCAGAGCCTCCCTCTAAAAATCCTGCTATTATGACTCCTACTGCCATTCCCTCGGGAAGATTATGCAATGTCACCGCTAAAAACAATCTCGATGAGCTTTTCTTCCTTCGCATTTGCATCTCTTCATATCCGCTGTCTGAACTTAATTTAGCCGCTATTTTGTCCAATATCAAAAGTATCACCACACCGACAGCAACTCCTGCCGCAGCAGGCGCAAACGAAAAGCTTCCCATATCACTTACCTGTTCCATAGCCGGTATCAATAAGCTCCAAACTGACGCCGCCAACATAACTCCTGCAGCCAAACCTATAAGCGCTCGTTGTGTTTTTGCACCTATTTGCTTTTTCATAAAGAATACGCACCCGGCACCTAAAGAGGTCCCAAAAAACGGAAGTGCTATGTTAAAAATCACATCAAAAACCATTATATACCTCACAGCAATCATATTTTGTCGTTTATTTTATTATATTGCTGTTTGCCGTTTCGGTTACAAGTACATAAAATTTTTGATTGAAAAAGCAGGATATGTATAATATTTCTCTCAGACTATAAAATATGAAAACAAAAACGGACCGCAAAATATAAATTTTGTAGCCCGTTTCTATTTACTTTTTTCAGCTTTCTATCTGTTTTCCTAAAAACATTGCGGCGGCTTTGGTAAGCATCAGATGTTTATCACTTACCGGCTGACTGTTTTCTCCTTCAACAAATGCAACCGCACCAGTTACATCTCCCGAGGATATGATAGGTGTTATTGCAAGCGCTGACTTTGATATACCTTCTATCGGCATAAGCTCATCTCCGTTTTTTAAATATGTGCTTCTGCTTTCAATAAGATCTTCAAGTGCCTGAGAAACTCTTCTTTCACTGTACTCCTTTTTTGAAGTTCCTGCTACCGCAACAACATGATCTCTGTCAAAAACTACAACCGGTGCACCGCCAAGCTTATATATAACCTCAGCCGCAGATGTCGCTGCCTCGCTCATCTCGTGTATAGAGGAATACTTTTTAAATATTACCTCACCCTCACTGTTGGTAAATATTTCAAGCGGATCGCCCTCTCTTATTCTCAATGTTCTTCTTATTTCCTTAGGGATAACGACTCTTCCCAAGTCGTCAATCCTTCTCACAATTCCAGTTGCTTTCATTATATATTCTCCTTTTCTTTTAGCAAATTTTTATCAGTTGTGAAAATATTATCTGCAAAAGTCAAGGGAATATACTTTTATTTTTTATGTATAATAAATTGCAATCTCCTATAATTTCTTTGTATTATTTTAATAAAATAAGAGTAAAATATACTGAGGTGAATATATATGCCATATAAAAATTTAAGCAGCTTGCTTCTTTCAAGCAAAAGCTCAAGAAATTATTTTTTTTCACTTCCCGATCAGATACAGCTGATTCTAAGGGAACAGAATGAATTTATCCACACTCTTTTTGAATTGAGAAGAAATGCCCAACACATCTTAAAATACAAATAGCTTTTATCTTATATAAAGTAAAATATATTCTATGTCTTGACAAAGCGATTAAACCGTGATAAAATGTAATAGCTTGTTAAAATGAAGTTTCTAAGCTCATCATACAGCAAAGATTGACCACTTCTTAACCGAAGTCAAAGCCATACGGACAGCTAGGTCAAATGCCGGCACGGCAACTTCTGTTGCCTTATTGATTGGACTTTTCAGTCAAATTTAATTTTATAAGTTTGTTTTTATTTTGTATCAACTTGTGAAACGGTCAATAAGAGTAGTAAAAGTATATTTGCTATACAGGCTCTGAAACCAGCATTAAAATATCTGTTCGTTTTTATGCAGAATTGTGAATTTTAAAGCACACAAGAATACTTCTTGTGTGCTTTTTAGTTTGAGGTGAAAAATATGGAAAATAAACTAAAGCTTTACGGGTTTAACAATCTTACAAAATCTCTAAGCTTTAATATTTACGATGTTTGTTACGCTAATACTCTAAAAGAACAAAAGGACTATATTGACTATATAGATGAACAGTACAATTCAAAAAGAATATCTGATATTATGACCCATCTTACAAGTATGATAGGCGCTCAGGTCCTCAGCATATCAAGACAGGACTATGATCCTCAAGGCGCATCCGCAACCTTTCTTATTGCGGATGACACTATGATACCTTCAGGCGGAAACGAATATATCGCTCATCTTGACAAAAGCCATGTAACGGTACATACCTACCCCGAATTTCACCCTCACAATAGTATCGTTACTTTTAGAGTAGACATTGATGTTGCGACCTGTGGAAAAATAACTCCCCTCACCGCACTTGATTTTCTTATCGGTAGTTTTGATTCGGACATTATAACTATGGATTACCGTGTAAGAGGCTTTACAAGAAATATTGACGGAGAAAAAATTTTTATCGACCACGATATTACATCGATACAGGATTATATTAACCGTGAAACTTTAAAAAAATATGACGCGATCGACATAAATGTTTATCAGGCTAATATTTTCCACACAAAAATGCTTATAAAGGAGCTGTATTTACAAAATTATCTATTTAATACCGACATAGATGAACTGCCTCCTCACAAAAGACTCGACATAAGCACCGCTTTAAAACGCGAGATGATAGAAATATTTAACGGAAGGAATGTTTACTGAATATGCTTGATCAGAACCGTGCTCCGATATATGAAGCACTTCAGCGATTAAAAAAAATGCGTATTGTTCCGTTTGATGTTCCCGGTCATAAGAGAGGAAGAGGAAATTCAGAGCTTACAGAATTTCTCGGTCAAAGCTGTCTTGATGTTGATGTAAATTCAATGAAACCCCTTGATAACCTTTGTCACCCTGTTTCAGTTATTCGTGAAGCGGAAGACCTTACAGCAGAAGCGTTCGGAGCAAAAAATGCTTTCTTTATGGTTGGCGGTACAACATCATCCGTACAAAGTATGATAATGTACGCCTGTAAGAGCGGAGATAAAATAATACTTCCAAGAAATGTTCACAGGAGCGCGATAAATGCACTGATCTTATGCGACGCTATCCCTGTTTATGTAAATCCGGATGTAAACAATGGCCTCGGAATATCCCTTGGAATGTCTGTAAGCGAGGTTAAAAAGGCAATAGAGGAAAATCCTGACGCAAAGGCTGTTTTTGTAAACAATCCTACCTACTACGGTGTTTGTTCTGACCTAAAAAAAATCACTGAGCTTGCTCACGAAAACGGTATGTTGTGTCTTGTAGATGAAGCACACGGCACACATTTTTATTTCGGAGATGACTTTCCCATTACGGCAATGGCCGCAGGAGCAGATATTTCATCAGTCAGTATGCACAAGTCCGGCGGAAGCTTAACACAAAGCTCATTCCTTCTTATGGGAGAAAACATAAACTCCGATTATATGCGCCAGATAGTAAATCTTACACAGACCACAAGCGCCTCTTATCTTTTACTGACAAGCCTTGATATTTCAAGAAAACGACTTGCGCTCAACGGTAATGATATATTTTCAAAGGCGGTCAAAATGGCTGAATATGCGCGCTCGGAAATAAATTCTATTGGAGGCTACTATGCCTTTTCAAAAGAGCTTATAAACGGCGACAGCATATATGATTTTGATGTATCTAAGCTTTCTGTTCACACTTTGTCGGTCGGTCTTGCCGGGATCGAGGTGTACGATATTTTAAGGGACGAATACGACATTCAGATAGAATTCGGAGATATAGGAAATATACTCGCCTATCTTTCAATAGGCGACAGAAAACAGGATATTGAAAGGCTTATAAGCGCACTTTCCGAAATACGGCGACGCTTTGGAAGAGATAACACAAATGAAATGCTTACTCAGGAATATATACCCCCAATAATTTCAGAGTCTCCGAGAAAAGCTTTTTATTCAGACAAGCTTTCTTTAAAGCTTGACGATACCGTCGGAAGGGTATGCTGTGAGTTTGTAATGTGCTACCCTCCGGGAATACCTATTCTTGCTCCCGGAGAGCTTATAACCGAAGATATAATAAAATATATTAAGTATGCTAAGGAAAAGGGCTGCTCGATGACCGGTACGGAGGATATAAATATTGAGCGCTTGAATGTATTGAAAGGAGTATAGTATGGAGCTTTGGTTTACCGAAAGACACACGCCGAATGTCAAATTTTCAATTAAGGTCGACAGACAGCTTTACAGCGGTTACAGCGAATTTCAAAGGATTGATGTGTTTGACTCAAAAGAGTTCGGGCGCTTTCTAACCCTTGACGGATATATGATGCTTACAGAAAAGGACGAGTTTATATATCATGAGATGATCACACATACTCCTATGGCTGTACATCCGAATCCCAAAAACATTCTCGTCATAGGTGCCGGAGACGGTGGTGTTGTAAGAGAGCTCACAAGATACCCGTCAGTTGAGCGCATTGATCTTGTGGAAATCGATGAGCTTGTTATCGAGGTCAGCAAACAATACCTTCCGACTACTGCCTGCCGCTTTGACGATCCCAGACTTAACATCTACTGTGAGGACGGAGTAAAGTTTGTGCGTAAATGTGAAAACGAATACGATATAATCATCGTTGATTCAACCGACCCATTCGGACCTGGAGAGGGTCTTTTTACAAAAGAATTTTACGGAAGCTGTTTTAAAGCACTTAAGGATGACGGAATAATGGTAAATCAACACGAAAGCCCGTTTTATGCGGAAGACGCAGCATCAATGCAGCGTTCTCACAAACGAATCGTAGAAAGCTTTCCGATAAGTAAGGTATATCAGGCGCATATACCTACATATCCGTCTGGTCACTGGCTTTTTGGCTTTGCTTCAAAAAAATATCACCCCACAAATGATTATAACGGTACAAAGTGGAATATGCTCGGTCTTAATACAAGATACTATAACCCAAGACTTCACATAGGAGCGTTTGCGCTTCCTAATTATGTTGAGGAGCTGTTGAGAGATGTTGAGTAAAAATATACAGACATTCATAGCCTGCGACTGTGACTATAAAGATGCAGATATTGTAATATTCGGAGCGCCGTTTGACAGCACTACATCATTTCGTCCGGGAACCAGATTCGGTCCTCAAGCTATACGAAGTGAGAGCTTTGGGATAGAAACATACTCCCCGTATCAGGATAAAGACCTTAGCGACATAAACGTCTTTGACTGCGGTGACTTAGAGCTTCCGTTCGGAAGTCCCGAGAAGGCGCTTTTGGATATTGAACAAAGGACACAAACTATACTTGATGACGGGAAAATCCCCTGTATGATAGGCGGAGAGCATCTTGTAACACTCGGCGCAGTAAGAGCATCTGCAAAAAAATTCAAGGATCTTGTCATCATTCAGTTTGATGCACACGCCGATCTTAGGGACGACTATCTCGGCGTAAAGCTTTCTCATGCCTGCGTTATGAGAAGATGCCACGACATTCTGGGTGACGGAAGGATTTTTCAGTTTGGAATACGAAGCGGTGATAGAGAAGAATTTGTATTTTCCGGCAGTCACACCTATATGAACAAATTCAATTTTGACAGCATTTCTGAATCCGTACAGAAAATAGGACCGTCTCCTGTCTATTTTACGCTCGATCTTGATGTGTTGGACCCTTCGGAATTTCCCGGAACCGGAACCCCTGAAGCGGGCGGTGTAGGCTTTAAAGAACTGCTTGCTGCGATACAACAAATATCTGAGCTAAACATAATCGGATTTGATATAAATGAGCTTTCACCCGTATATGATACAAGCGGAAGATCCACTGCATTAGCCTGCAAGACTTTAAGGGAAATACTTCTTTCGGTATCAAGTATACCATAACGAACTAGAATATAAAGGAGAGAAATAATGAAAAAATGTATGATAATAGGCTGCGGAGGAGTAGCCTCAGTCGCAATACACAAGTGCTGCCAGAACAGCAGTGTATTTGAAGGAATTATGATAGCAAGCCGCACAAAATCAAAATGCGACGCGTTGAAGGCAAAGCTTGAAGGTACAACCGATACTGTTATTGAGACCGCTCAAGTCGATGCCGACAATGTTGACGAGCTTGTTTCACTTATAAATTCCTATAAACCGAATGTGGTTTTAAATCTTGCACTTCCGTATCAGGACCTCACAATTATGGAAGCTTGTCTTAAAACAAAAACTCACTATGTTGACACTGCCAATTACGAGCCGCCCGATACCGCAAAATTTGAGTACAAGTGGCAATGGGCTTACAAAGAAAAATTTGAACGCGCGGGAATAACTGCGCTGTTGGGCTGCGGATTTGACCCGGGAGTTACAGGCGTTTTTTCGGCATATGCACTAAAACATCACTTTGATGAAATAAACTATATAGACATTCTCGACTGTAACGGCGGAGATCACGGATACCCGTTTGCAACAAACTTTAACCCTGAGATAAACATTCGTGAGGTCTCGGCAAAAGGAAGCTTTATAGAAAACGGAAAATGGGTTGAGACAGAACCTATGGAAATAAAACGCACCTACAACTTTAAAGGTGTAGGTGAAAAGGATATGTATCTTTTACACCACGAGGAACTTGAGTCGCTTGCTCTAAACATAAAAGGAATAAAACGAATAAGATTCTTTATGACATTTGGTCAGAGCTATTTAACGCATCTTAAGTGTCTGGAAAATGTAGGTATGACTTCAATAAAGCCAATAATGTACGAGGGAAAAGAGATCGTTCCGCTTCAATTTTTAAAAGCTGTTCTGCCCGACCCGGCTACACTCGGTCCAAGAACTGTTGGCAAGACCAATATTGGCTGCATTTTCAGAGGAAAAAAAGACGGAAAAGACAAAAACTATTACCTTTATAACATTTGCGATCACCAAGAATGCTACAAGGAGGTAGGCTCACAGGCAGTATCATACACAACAGGTGTTCCCGCTATGATCGGAGCTATGATGATACTCACAGATAAATGGAATAAGTCAGGGGTTTATAATGTAGAAGAATTTGACCCAGACCCGTTTATGGAGGAGCTTAACAGATGGGGACTTCCTTGGAATGAAGACTTTGACCCCGTTTTAGTTGACTGACAAAATGATAAAAGACATTATTTATAACATTGATATAAAAACGCCTTGCTACATTATAGATGAAGACAGGCTAATTAAAAACCTTGAAATATTAAATGGTGTGCAAAAACGCACCGGCGTAAAAATTCTTCTGGCACAAAAGGCTTTTTCCTGCTACCATCTTTATAAACTTATCGGTCAATACCTTAGCGGAACAGCTTGCAGCGGTCTCTATGAGGCAAAGCTAGGTAAAGAGTATATGGGAAAAGAAAATCACATATTTTCCGCAGCATACCGAGAAGATGAAATAGATGAGATAATAAGCCTTTGCGACCATATTATTTATAATTCCTTCTCACAGCTTGACAAATATCGCAGCAGAGTTCTAAATTCACGAAAAAAAATAGGTTTAAGGATAAACCCTGAGTTTTCAACTCAAAAGGGACACGAGATTTATGACCCCTGTTCACCTAAATCAAGACTTGGAATAACAGAAAAAAACTTTCGACATAACGATCTTAACGGCGTTAGCGGAATACATTTTCACACACTTTGTGAACAAAATTCCGATGATTTAAAAGCTACTTTAGATGTCGTCGAGGAGAGATTTGTTAAATCTCTCAAAAACTTAGAGTGGATAAACTTTGGTGGCGGTCACCACATAACACGCAAGGATTATGACATATCGACTCTTGAGCGCTGTATACGGCGAATGCAGGAAAAATATAATCTTAAAGTTTACCTTGAACCCGGAGAAGCAATAGCGCTTAATGCCGGTTATCTTGTGACTAAGGTTCTAGATATAACGGAAAATGATATACCGATAGCTATTCTGGATACCTCCGCTGCTTGCCATATGCCGGATGTACTTGAGATGCCTTACCGTCCGCCCCTTTACGGTTCTGGAATGCCTAATGAAAAAAAATACACCTATCGGTTAGGATCACAAACCTGTCTAGCCGGAGATGTTATCGGGGAATATTCCTTTGACGAGCCGCTTAATTTAGGCGACACACTTGTATTTGAAGATATGGCAATATACACAATGGTAAAAAATAATACCTTTAACGGTATGCCGCTTCCGGAAATTATGTTATACGATAAAAGCGGCAACCTTAAAACGCTTAAAAGCTTTGACTATGAGGATTTTAAGCGGCGTCTTTAGACAAAACTGTAATATCAACTTCAACACAAACATAGACATATTAAACAAGCGTTGTTCAGATATGGTATCTTCTGAAACTACGCTTGTTATTTTTTATAGAAATCCATCTCTTAAGCTTTGCTGTCAATATTTTCAGGTAACTTTATGTACACCTGTAATTGCATAAATTACCCACTCTGCAACATTTTCCGCATGGTCACCAATACGCTCATAATATTTTGCTATCATCAACAGGTCAAGTAAAACTTCCGCATTATCACTTCCGCTTCTTACAGCTTCAATAAGTTCTCGCTTAACCTTTTTAAAATACTCGTCCACCTTATCATCTGCTGCTATAACCGCCTTTGCCAGATCTGTATTTTTCTGTACATATGAATCGACACTTGTTATTACCATCTGAACAGCTGCCTGTGCCATCTCTGAAATGTGGATTTTTGACTTCAGATCGACAGCGCTCACATATTCTGCTATCTCAGCTATATCTTCTGCATGGTCACCTATACGCTCCAGATCTGAGATCATTTTTAATGCAGCTGTTACCATACGAAAATCCGTTGCGACCGGCTGTTGGTGCATAAGCAGGCGCATACACAGTGCTTCAATGTCTCGTTCCATTCGGTCGATCTGTTTTTCTGCGTCAATAGCTTTTTCTTTAAGCTGAGTATTCTTTTCGGTAAGCATATTTACAGCATATCTTATTGCCTCCTCACAAAGCGCACCCATCTCGACAAGCTCTTTATTAAGCAGCATAAGCTGCTCTTGAAAACGGTCTCTCATATCAACCAAACCTCCCTGTGATATAGTCTTCGGTGCGCTTATCCGTCGGTTTTGAAAACATCTTTTCAGTCGTGTCAAATTCCACTATCTCACCTAACAGAAAAAACGCCGTATTGTCAGCAATTCTTGCAGCCTGCTGCATATTGTGAGTAACCATTACAATAGTATATTTTTCTCTTAACGATATAGCAAGATCCTCAATTTTCGAGGTCGAGATAGGATCAAGCGCAGAGGTCGGCTCGTCCATCAAAAGTATATCCGGTTCAACAGCAAGCGCCCGGGCGATGCAAAGCCTTTGCTGCTGACCGCCGCTCATACCAAGCGCACTCTTTTTCAGTCTGTCTTTACATTCATCCCATATGGCAGCTTTTTTTAATGAAGTCTCTACGATTTCGTCAAGTTTAGCTTTAGACCTCGTTCCTCTTATTCTTGGTCCGTAAGCTATATTGTCGTATATACTCATAGGAAACGGATTAGGCTTTTGAAATACCATTCCAACACGCTTTCTAAGAACATTAACATCGTAATTATTGTAAATATCTCTTCCGTCAAGAGTTATTTTACCCTCTATCCGACAACCCTCAACAAGGTCATTCATACGGTTAAGAGATTTTAAAAAGGTGGATTTTCCACATCCTGAAGGTCCTATCAAGGCTGTTATCTGCTTTTCGGGAAGGGTTATGTTTATATCTTTAAGCGCGTGGTTCGTTCCGTACCAAAGATTCATACTTTTAGCTTCAATAACACTCATTTCAGTTCCTCTTTCCTAATTTTTTAGCTACAAGCTTTGCAGACAAATTTATTATAAGTGTCAGTATCAAAAGGATAGCCGCTATTGCAAAAGCCGTGTCAAAATCGCCTCTTTCTTTTGCGTACATATAAAGTGACACAGTCAATGTAGAACCCGCTTTACCGGGTTCTACCGCTTCAAAAAATCCGAGTATCTCATTTGCCATACCCGCTGTGAACAACAGCGCCGCACTCTCACCGACAATTCTTCCCACAGATAAAATGCAACCTGTGATAATTCCGTCAACGGCTGAAGGAAGCACCACTGTGCGAATCATATGCCACTTTCCCGCACCAAGTGCATGAGAGCCCTCACGATAACTATCAGGTACGGTCTTTAAGCTTTCCTGTGTTGTCCTGATAATAGTAGGCAAAGTCATAATAACAAGTGTTAAAGCTCCTGCTAGCAAACTTGTTCCGAGAGAACAAAACTGCACAAACACAAGCATACCAACAAGACCGTATATTATGGATGGTATTCCTGCAAGAGTCTCAGTAGCAAGCTCTATAATCCTTACGGCTTTTTTGTTTTTAGCGTACTCATTGAGATATACCGCTGCACCAACGCCAATAGGAAGCACTACGATAAGCGTCATCAGAATTATGTATAAGGTATTTAATATGTTTGGAAGTATTCCGACAGTTCCGTTAAGCATACTTGGCTTTGATGTAAGAAGCTCAACAGAAATATGCGACAGTCCTCTTGTTAGTATCAAAGCGATTATACAAAACATAATCAGACATATAATACCTGCCGCTGCCCATATAAGTCCCTTTAAAACAGCGCCTTTGATCTTTCGGGACTTTGAGATCGTTTCGTCCATATTATTTTTTCTCCCTCTTGACAACAAGATTCAATATAAGATTTATCACCATAATAAACACGAACAGTACTAAAGCTACCGAGAAAAGAGCCTGTCTCTGTAATCCGGATGAATAGGACATTTCACTTGTTACAGCTGTCGTCAAAAACCTGACGCTTTTAAAAATCCCCGGCATATTCGCCACATTTCCGGCAACCATCATAACCGCCATTGCTTCGCCTATTGCTCTTCCTATTCCAAGGACCGCTGAAGCAAGAATTCCGCTTTTTGCCGCCGGAAGAATGACCTTAAAAATAGTTTCCGTTTTAGTTGCGCCGAGTGCTAATGACGCTTCCTCATATTCTTTAGGAACTGCACGAATAGCGGTTTCCGATACTGAGATGACAGATGGCAGTATCATCACAGCCAAAACCAGAATCGCTGACAACAGGTTCGCTCCGTCAGGAAGTCCGAATACCTCTCGAACCGCAGGAACAATAACTATCATACCTACAAGTCCGTAGACAACCGACGGTATGCCGGACATAAGGTTTACAGCTCCGCTGACAAATGCGGAAAGCTTCTTTCCTGCAATTTTTGTAAGAAATACCGCGCACAAGATCCCAAGTGGTACACCTATTAAAATTGCTCCGAAGGTTCCGTAAACGGATGTCAGAATAAACGGAAGGATACCGTAAAGCGGCTCTTTTGCGGTCGATGCCCATTCGGTGCCAAACAGGAAATCTGTAATCCCTATTTCTCCTATTGCAGGTGTTCCTGAGACTATCAGGAACACCGTTATCAACAGCACAAATGCTACCGCTATAAATCCGCAGACTGTAAATATCATCCGCATAAGCTTTTCCAAAGCATCTGCACTCTTTTTTAATGTCTGCATCCAGTGCTGCCTTTTTGTCTGCGGAATACTTAATGTACTACTTTGCAACAGGAACCGCACCTGCCTTTGTTATATACTCATCCGCGTCCTTGCTCAGACAAAAGTCATAAAATGCTTGTGCCGTATCTGACAGATCTTTGTCTTTTGGTGTTACAAGTACAAAATTACGCTGGATCTTGTAATCTCCGCTTAATATAGTGTCATTAGAAGGTTTTACGCCCTCAACACTTATAGCCTTTACAGAATCACTTACAGACGCAAGCGACGCATAACCTATTGCATTCGGATTTGAAGAGACTGTCTGTACAACATCACCTGTTGATGTAAGCTCCTGCGCATATTTACAGCTGTCCTCTGTGCCAGTTATAGACTCAAATCCGTCACGAGTACCTGATGCTGCCTCCCTTCCGATACATACTATCGGTGCATCATCTCCGCCAAGCTCCTTCCAGTTGGTAATTTCACCTTTATATACCTTAGCTATCTGTTCCACCTTAAGGTCTTCTACCGAGTTTTCCGGGTGTACAATAATCGCAATTCCGTCGAGGGCTACAACAGTTTCATTCAAGCTTTCTTTTTCCTCGTCCTTTAAATTACGGCTAGAGAGTCCGATATCACAACGGCCCTCCTGAACTGCCTGAATTCCTGAACCTGAGCCTGTGGGATTGTATGTAACTTTAACATCGGAATTTTTATCCATATAAGCTTCGCTCAAAAAAGATATTACAGATTCCATAGATGTCGAGCCGTCTGTTGATACTGTATTTACCTCTTCCTCCGTTGAACAGCCAGACAAAACTCCCATTACAAGCCCTGCTGCGATCAATGTGCTGCAAACTTTCTTTAATCCTCTCATAAAATTCACTTTTCCTTTCAATTTTATTGCCTTTCGGTAATTTCAGTATAGCATCTGAATTGTAAAATCTGAAACCACGCTATTGTCAAAAGTAAGTAAAATATTATTAAAGGATATTTCATTTGTTTTTACAATAGTTATATGAGATAAATACAAAAGCCGAGAGGTGTGAAGTAATCTCACTCTCTCGGCTTATTGTTAAAGTATATAATTATATTAAAAACAATCGATTATGCGCTGTAATTTTCCTTTACAAATTTATTAAGACCGATAAACACTGATAGCGCCATTTTTTTCTGATATGCTTTATCTCCAAGCTTTTTGCATTCCTCGGCGTTTGACAAAAAACCACACTCGACCATAACAGATGGATTTTCTGTTGTCAGCAAAAACATATCATCAGCGTGCTTTATTTCTCGTGTGTTTTCCTTCTGTGTATTTGCTACAACGCTCTGCTGAATATCAAGCGCAAGCTTTTCATTAAGAGGATTTTTATTGCTAAAAAACATCTGAGCTCCGGAATATTTTGCGTCTGTAAACTGATTCTGATGAATAGATATACACACAGCGTTATCACTGGATTTAAAAAACTCAAGGCGGTTTTTCATATCAGACTGTTTCATATCGTATATTCCCTCGATACCGCTATCGTTAACAGCAATATCCTTAAGACGAGTTGCACTTGTATTATAACCGAATATATCGCATAGATAATACAGACTTTTAGTGATACTTAGATTTATATCCTTTTCAAGCTCTCCGCCGACACCTACACAACCTCCGTCAAAGCCGCCATGTCCCGCGTCAAGTAATATATCTGGTAGCATATTTGATGCCGTAGAAACTGCTACCGCCGCGTTTTCTGTAACTACTGTATTTATATCCTTAGCAACATAATAGCATAATACAAAAACACTCACAACTACAAGAGTTATGCCCGCCTCAGTTATCTTTTTTAAATTATTCCTCATATGGCTTTTCCCCTTTATGTTTTTTGTCTTATGTAATCTTATGAGAGAAAAGCCCTTTTAATACAGCCCTTGCTTGTACTTTTTACTGTGGACATTCAGTCAATTTTAACCAGCTCATCAATTATCCACTATATAACCGTCACTTATTTCGACAACTCTGTCGCACTGCTCTGCGACCTTCGGGTCGTGAGTTACGATAACAATCGTTAAACCTCTGTCTCTATTTATCTTTTTAAACAGCTCTATTATATCGTTGCTTGACTTTTTATCCAGAGATGCCGTAGGCTCGTCCGCAAGCAAAACCTTTGGGTTCGACACAAGAGCTTTTGCTATTGCTACACGCTGTTTTTGACCTCCAGAAAGTTCTGTAACTTTCCTTTTTATATGATTGTCATTAAGCCCCACAAGCTTTATTGCTTCAAGTGTTTTTTTCTTGACGTCTTTATACGGAACGTCCTTATTGAACATAAGGGGAATACTCACATTCTTATACACAGTATCGTCGGGTATAAGAGACATATCCTGCATAATTATGCTTATTTCTTTATTCCTCAATTCATTCCGCTGTTTCTCCGTTAATTCCTTAAGTTCCTCACCGTTATATGTGCAGCTTCCGCTTTCATATGAATCCAAACAACTGATTATATGAAGTATCGTCGATTTTCCCGAGCCCGACACACCTATTAAACCAAGAAGTTCTCCTTCAGCTACATTCAAGTTTACACCCTTTAATGCCAGAAACTCATTAGGTTTTCCACTGTTATATCTTTTATAAATATCAGTTAATTTAATAATATCTTTCATTGCTGCCCATCCTTACACTGTTTATAATTTTGTTTTTGCTTAGCGAATATACGGTCTGTAAAAATACTATCATCATCAATATAATATTGAATGCACACGACAAAACAAAGCAAATAGTCGGTACTCCTCCTATGTTTATGTGAACAAGCACAATAAACACTAATATCGAAAGTATCAAACCTATTATATATGGAATCAATTGTGTTGCTAGCTCGATTCCTATACATTTCTTTATGCTGCACCCGCTTAAGTTATACAACGCATATGTATACCTTGCCTTTTTCTGTCTCATAATAGACAGACTGCATACTGCTGCAAACGAATAACATATAAGCATAAGTACAAATGCTATAACAGCTGATCCCTGCGTTATTACATCATCCGATATGGCATCATCAAGGAAAGTAGAGGTATCACAGAATCTTTTATTGTTTGATAAATCAACGCCGTCTTTTACAAGGCTTTTTTCAATAAACGCAGAGTTTAAAACACCATACGCACCTATCTTTTCAAAATCCGGAATATACAAAATTAACGGTCGGTTAGCTTCTACACCATAACTCTCCTCAAAACCTTCGTACATAGTCTTGATACAATATCCTCCATAATACACTGTACAAAGTGAGTGATCATAAACGCCAACTACTCTTGCATTAAAGCTAATGTCTTTCTTTCCGCTTGTAGGATAATTGTAGTAACAGAATTTTCCGTAATCGCCAAGCTTGATACTTTTATCCTCTGCGAATTGATCCGGAATAATAATCTGTATTTCATCTGAAGAAGTATCAAACCAACTGCCGTCTACTATAGGTATATAAGCTTTTTCGGCAAGCCCCCTATTAAATGCAGAAAACTGTACAGGATCTTTTCCCTCAAAATTTCCGTGGTGATATAATGAAATCATCCAGTTTTTTCTGTCTGAGATCGTATCAAGATATTTATAGAGCGACTCCCCCACATCGCTGCTTATATCATTTATCTCACCGTTTGTCTGATAGCAGTCTTGCAAATCCGACTGCATAAAAGCAAAATATCTGTCAAACGCAATGTAAAAATAATTAAAGGATAATGCAAGAAATGTTATGCACAAAACGGCCTGTATTATCGAAAAAGAAACAAAAAGCTTGTTTTTTCGTATATTGTTAAAAATCAACCCCAATGTCTTTTTCATCTTAAATTCCTCACAAACCTTATTTTTTCACACTGCTTAGAAATATGACGGTACACGAGAAATGAAACGATAAGCATAAGTACAGTCGACTCTAAAGCCGCATATTTGTCCTTTACTACACTAATGTCATTTTCTAAAAAGTCGTAAAAGGGGATTGTTAATATCCACCCGATGATCATAGCTACAAGCCAAAAAAACTCATTTTGCAAAAACCATATAACCTTTACCGATTTTCTGCCGCCTCCGGATAAATAGTATATTGCCGCAGTGTCCTTTTCATTTTCGGACACCGCGTTTAAAAGAACTTTAACTACAAAAAAGCCGATAACAATAGCAGCTAAACACATAAGCAAGTTTTGTATTCTTTCATCATTAATGCCGGTATATTCCTTACCGGTAAACGGATCAGTCGCTTTAAAGATAATTCCCGGGTCGCTTATACTGAGAACAAAAAATAAGGAAAGATAAGTAATAAGGTATGTAAATGTTTCAATAAAGGCAAGAAAAGGATTTTTCCGTAAGGTCTTTGCAACTGACGATAATACTAATACAACATAACTTTTCATAATATTAAACACCCGGTTTTAAAGAGAATATTTAGCAGTTAATAAATCTTCGAAATATCCGTATTTTTCGCTGTTGCATACAAATTTTGCTCTTGCCCAGTTTGCTTCATTGCTATTAACCTCCAACATAAAAGTTGCCTTTTTGGTTGGAGTCACAATGTGTTTTTCTTCAACCATTTCTTTAACTTTTCCGTTATCATCGGTATAGTTTATTCTTACCCTTAATAACATTCGTACAGGAACATCACAGGTCAATGTTAAATGAGCGTCATCTCTAAAAATATGATCGTCACAATCAAGCTCTGCTGTTGCCATATATTTGGTTTGTTTACCGTCTTTGTACAAAAAGCCCGAATTTCTGCTCGTATCCGCTGCACTTGCAGGAATTGTAAATACCGATAGGAAAGCAATTGTCATAACGCAAAGCATTGTCAAAGTTTTTTTAAATAATTTCATAGTATAACCTCTTTTCATAAATCATTTTGTTTTTGTTAAGTCCTAATAAATATGTAATTTAACTACCACATTGGAATCACCCTACCATATAAACAATGAAATCATTAACCCTCCGTTTATTATTATAGCATACTTGTTGATTTTTGAAAAGTTTTTTTACATAAATTGTAATTTTACACAAAAAACACAGTTTTATTTTATGCAAAGTAATATAAATCGATTGAGTCAATTTTAACCAGCTCATCAATTATCCACTATATAACCGTCACTTATTTCAATAATCCTGTCACATTGCTCGGCAACATTCGGATCATGTGTTACAATTATAACTGTTCTTCCTCGTTCGTTCAGTTCGTGGAATAGTTCCATTATTTCTGCTGAGGTCTTTGTGTCAAGCGCTCCTGTCGGTTCATCAGCAAGTATCATACTGGGATTGTTTACAATCGCCCGTGCTATGGCTACTCTTTGCTTTTGTCCGCCTGATAGCTTGTTACAAGGCTTTTTTGCAAGCTCTTCCATCCCTACAGCCTTAAGTGCTTCAAGCGCCTTTGTTTTTTTGTCCTTTACTTTATTCTTTGCAAAGTTAAGCGGTATCATCACATTCTCTATCGCCGAAAAATCTTCAACAAGCGCAAAGTCCTGCATTACCATTCCGATCTTTTCATTTCGTATCTGCGCATACTTTTTCTCGCTGAGCTTCTTAACAAGCGTATCGTCAATGTAATATTCTCCGCCCTCATAGCTGTCTATGCAAGCCAGAATATGCAAAAGCGTTGACTTCCCTGCTCCCGATTTGCCTATTACCGCAACCATTTCACCGTCTTTGATTTCTGCCGAGACTCCGTGCAGAGCCTCAAACTCGTTTGCTTTCTTAGGGTTGTAAATCTTTACAATTTCATTAAGTTTTACCATATAATTTCTCCTATTCATTTGATTTAATTATCTCTCTTGGCTGGGTTTTGCCGATGATGATTATTGGCATAATAAGCGATACAAGAATTATAATTATACTTACACCTAAACATATTAAACTTTCATTTAATGTAAACATAACAACGGTATTATTCAATAAACCAATCAGCTTCATTGCCTGAATAACAAAACAAGTCAAGAAAGAAGATAAAATTAAATCAACGGCAATTACAATAAAATTTATAAATGCACACTGTTTCCAACGTCCTCCGCAAATGTATAGAATACCGTAATCCTTTAATTTCTTATGGGTACTGATGGCAGTAAAACTAATTATACTTACAATTGTAAGCATGAATAATCCAACTATTATCGAAATTAGGATTATAATTTGCTTTCTGATTTCAGAAAGAGTATTTTTTTTTATTTGAGAAAATGGTATTGCACCTATTGTGAAATTATCCAAAGCTTCTTCGGCTTGGCTTATTTCTGTAAGATTATCCCTGAAAGGAATCAACATTTTCTGTTCTGTTATATAAGAAATCTCATATTGTTCAAGCTCATCAAGATTATAAACAAAAGCAGGCTTTCCGGCAATATCACTGTAATAATTTGAAAACAGCATTTCCGCCGTCAATTTATTTGTAGTTCCGCCTACGGTACTTATTTTATCATTATCTGAAGTTGCACCGAAAAGCTTTGCGCCGTCTTTCATCATTCCGACAATTTTTACATCAAGGCATATTGAATCTTGTGAGGTAGAAAATTCCTGCTTTATTATATCTCCGACTTTCAAGCCATAATGATTAGGTGAAATGACTGCATGTAGTAGATTACTTTCCGACTTTACATCAGATAACCATTCTCCATTGTCCATAATTGGTTTATAATCATATATAAGGCATCCGTCATAAGCAAAAGTTTTCTGAGGATATGGATTTTCAGAACCATTTTCACCTGTAGCTATAATCTGATGAACCGCAACAACATTTTCAAAATAATCACCGTAATCCGAAAATCGTTTATTATCTTTAATTTCTGTTGATGGTATTATACGATGTAACTTGTTTATATACGGCGAAGCGCAATATCCTTCCCCGTCTAAAATATCTGCAAAAGCATTATAATATTTGAGATTTTGAGAGACGGAGGATGAAGTAAAAACACAAGTAATAAAAACAAGTGTAATCTGAATAATTACAAATATATTAAATCCAAGATTTCTTGAAAAATCTCTTATTCCATACTTTAAAATCATGCACCCACCTACCTTCTCTGAAGTAAATCGACCGGTTGATTGTGTACATACTTAACTGTTATGACATTCATAAAAATGTATGAAATCAGAATATAACAAAGGTATATCAATACATAAGCTTTAAAGGAAAATGCACCCTCCATATATTCAAATATTCTACCAAGTAACGGAAGTAAGAAAGCAATCCACAGAACAAGACACACTGCAAAAACAACATTCAGTATCAGCATAATTTCCAAAACATATATTCTTCTTGCTTTATTTGCACTACATCCGTGTATTCTAAAAATTGCTAAAGATTTTCTCCTGCGCGCCAAAACATAGTTAATTATCAATGCAAGATTAATAGACGATACAACAGCTATTAGTACGGAAATCCACATATTAGTATTATAATAATAAATCTTCTCGTTATCTACCAATGTCAGCTCATAAAAATCATCAGCCATATTCGGAAAATATTGGTTATACAATTCCTGCATTTTATGATTTTCTTCAGCTGTCAATTGATACTTTAGCTCAACTATCGGAAGCTGCTTTAACTTTATTTTGTCAGGCATATTATTATAAGGAATATAATATTTATTAAAAGCATCAAAAAATGCAATACATTCATACTCTGTCCCTTCAATGTTTACATACCATTTGTCATCTGACTGATATGCTTTATATGGATAATCATAAGGAACACTTACGCCTTTTTCATCGTCAAAGAAACTATGTATTTCCGGGTCAAAAAATTCCTCACAGCATCCCGAAGGTGCAATGCAAACTTTTTCTCCGTTAAAAAACTCTTCATCTGTAAATGATCTTCCGAAATCCCATTTGAAGTACTTACGTATATTATATTCAAACTCTTGTGGAAACAACAATTTTCCATCGCGATATTCCATACTAATATCTATGTTATTTTTACATTCAGTGTATATAGTGTATATTTTTTCACCAACAATATCTATTACCTCATCATAAAACTTTGAAAGGTTAGCAGGATAAATCTCAGCGTTTTGAGGAAGTTCATTTTTAACTTGGAAATTGTGATATCCCTCATATTCGTTTTCATCTAACGAACTGCCATTCACTGCATTATTAGTTTCATTAAGAAAGTTTTGATATACACCAAATGAAAAAAACATAAGCAGTACACTTACCAACTGGCACAAAATTACTATAAAAAAGATACCTGTATAATCTTTAATAAAATTTCTGAGATTTATTACAATATACCTCATATTGATTAATTCATCACAATAGCAGATCTTGTAGCTATCATACTTGAAGAATTATGACCGGATGTATCACCGTAAATAGTACAGTCATGCCTATAATAAACATTTGTGTTCTTGCTGCGATAGTCGGTACAAGAAACTTCCCTATATTTATCATTAGCGCATACACCATTATTTGCATTATCTGTAATTATCAAACCTGTTGATTTATTAAAAACAGTTACTCCTAGTGACATATATGTTGATATATCTGCCATATTAGTTCCCTGAGTATATATTTGACCTTTACTGGGTTGATGATAACACTTCATCGCAAAAACTTCAGATACATTGTTAACCATTCCATACTCAGTAAACCTATATCCGACTTCAAATAAATGATTACCAGCTACTGCTGAAATTGCACATGTTGAAAAAATTATGCCACACGAAAAAACTATAGTAATAATCCTTTTGATATTCATAAATTTCCTCCTTAAATTACAATTATTAACTTAATACTTTGATGTCTTATAAAGCTTTAACTACCACATTGGAATCACCCTACCATATAAACAATGAAATCATTAACCCTACGCTTATTATTATAACATACAAATAGATATTTGAAAAGTTTATTTACAAAAATTTACAAAATTTGTATGCTTGCACAAATGCTGTGCCTATGATTTGTGCAGTCTGATGTAAAAAATCTTCTATTCATTTGATTTTATTATCTCTCTGGGTTGCGTCTTACCGATGATGATTATCGGCATTATAACTGATGTTATCAGATTCAATACAAGCACCGCTGCACACGCAACCGCCTGCCACAGACCGAATTCAATTACAGTTTCGGATAAAAGCCCGAAGCTTTTTGCCAAGACTAACACCAACGCCGAAAGTATACACGCTATTACTTCTGTTATCAGCGACGAAAACGCGCTTATCATTATGCACTGCCGCCAGCGTGACCCGCAGGTGTAGTATATTCCGTAGCTCCTGAGTTGCTTCTTCGCGTTTATTGCGGACATACATATAACAGTTACGACTGTAAATATCAACACACCAAAAACTATTGGCGTCAGGAATATCAGGTCTTTTTTAACATCCATAAGACTGTTTTGCTTTATATCATCCATATCCTTACATCCGCCTGCACGCTCAAGTGCTTTTTTAAGTTCTTCTTTTTCTTCGTTAGTCGCTCCGTCCTTTAAAGAAACAAAGGCGCATTTGTCTATATAACTATAAACATCAAATTTGTCGAGCTCTTCCTGACTCGCTATTACAACTGGCTGATGAACATACTTTTCATCATTTAATTTATAGTTTATAAAGCAACTATCAATTTTCGTAACATCAGATAAGTTTTCCGGGCTCTTAAAAATAACTGCGCCATCCATTACTTCTCCTATGATTTCTACCTTAAGCTTCTTTTCAGGTTCACCTACTGTTAATTCAAATTCATCTCCTGTTGTTACCGAATTATAGTTGTTGCTAACAACCAAATGAAGCGTGTTATCGTCGTCCACGGAATCAAGCCACTTCCCGCTGACTAGAATTGGTTTAAAATTATCGATTATAACAGGATCATATCCGATTCCCCTAAATTCATAGAATACATTCTCGTCTTTTCTTAAACTCGCCCCAAAAGATGTAGGTGCTATTACATCCTTTGTCTGTGGATACTTTTCTCTTATATCTTTTTCACTTAAAAGAAAGTCTTCAGGCTTCACCCCTCCTATCGCTGTCTGAGGAGTTGCATAAAATCCATCACCTTCAAGCATATCGCTTAACGGAAGATAATATCTGAGTTGAGATTTTACCGAGGAAACTGTAAAAATAACACTCATAAGCACTAACACAAGCTCTAGAATTATTATTAAATTTATACCTAAGTTTCTTAAAAATTCCATATATCCAAGCTTGCAATAAGCCTTCATATTATCCCTCCTTTAAAAGCGATACGGGTGTTTTACGAATATACCTTGCAACCAATATATTAAGTGTTACAATAACCAGCGCAATATATATCAAAAACATTGTCCCATATACCTTAAGTGTGTATTTGTCTTCAACATACGGATAGTATTTAACAAGCGTCGGTAACAGCAAAAACCTAAACATTACCGTACAAGCTAAAAATACAACAATAGATATAACCGCCACCTCGGTTACATACATTCGTCTTATTTTGCCTCTTGTTGCTCCAGTAAGTTTAAATATTGCAAGAGTTTTTCTGCGCGTTGACAGTATGTACTTAAAAAGTGCTGCTATATTTACCGCAGCTGCTAACGCTATAACCACCGATATCCACATATTGGTATTGTAAAAATACTGTGTATCTACATTTACCATTGCCATCTCTGGAATGTCACCATCTATCATATCGCCAAAACACTCCTCAAACAAATCGACAAAACCGTTGTATTCGTCTACAGTCAAAGGTTTTGTAAGCTTAATCTCAAAATACGAACCACAATAAAAATCATCGGGAGTTGAGAAAAATGGTAAAAACACAGTATCATTAAAATGAGGATTCTCAGAGCCTACGATTTTATATTTTGTCCCTCTTATATTTAAATATTTATCCTCACCCGAGGTCTCGATCTTAATATCCGGGTCGTCATATAAATCGTACAATATTTCGCCGCTTAAATCCGGATCCGGATTATCATATGAAGCGAAATATTCGGGATTTGCCACACAAACCTTATCACCGTTCCTTATTTCCTCGTCTGTTATCCATCTTCCCTCAGCTAGATTTCCCTGTTTTTCATACACTCCAAATGTGTTAGTGTCTTGAAAGCTGTATTCGCCATTCTTTTTAGTTATCGAATAGCAAAATCTCAATGTTTTTCCGCTTAAGTTAACACCTTTTAAAGCGTCCGCCTCTTTCTGAGTGACTTTATGCGAGCATAATTCAAAATTCAAGGTATCAAGCTTTTCTCCTAAATAATCCACAATTTTAAGATAAGAACTCTTGGCCTCGCCAAAGGTTTTAGGATTCTCAATATAATTACTAAAATCCATATAATACATCAAATAATGCCAATCGGTTTCGGAAATAGGTTCTCCGTATTCGTCGTACATTCCGTTTGTGTTTATAAGGTCCTGATTTGACTTCTCTCGATAATTCATATATATGCCATAAGATAATAGAAGCACTAATACAGAAAACACCTGAGATATGATAAAAAGAACAAACATAAGTGAATTTTGACAAATAAATTGCCTTATGTTTTTGAATATGTATCGCATATAGCTCCTCCTAATTATGTTTCTGTAATTATATAGGCTTTATTTCTGCGTTTTCTGACAGTCAGTTAACATATTTGTCGATTTTCACAATTATAATGTCTCCGTATTGTGCAATATGCAGACAGAAAATCTTCTATTCATTTGATTTTATTATCTCTCTGGGCTGGGTTTTGCCGATGATGATTATCGGCATTATCACTGATGTTATCAGATTCAATACAAGCACCGCTACACACGCAACTGCCTGCCAAAGACCGAATTCAATTACAGTTTCAGATAAAAGCCCGAAGCTTTGCGCTAAGACTAACACCAACGCCGAAAGTATACACGCTATTACTTCCGTTATCAGCGACGAAAACGCACTTATCATTATGCACTGCCGCCAGCGTGACCCACAGGTGTAGTATATTCCGTAGCTCCTGAGTTGCTTTTTGGCATTTATTGCGGACATACATATCGTCGTGACAATTACAAACAAAAGCACACCTATTATTATAGGGAGCAAAAATGCTATTTTTGAACCTATCATTTGATATGTGTTTTCTTTCATCGGCTTAGTATCATACACATCTCCCGACAGTTTAAGCGTTTCCTTTATCTCGCTAAGTCTTTCATCAGTTGTGTTTTTGTCAAAGTTTAAAAATACCGTCTGATAATAATGCTGTTCCGCTCCTATTTCATCAAGGTCTTCCTGACACGCTATTACAAACCGATTTGTAAACTCAACTTCTTCTCCGTTATAGTCAATCGTAGTAGTATCGTAAACTGCGTAGCTTGGAAAAAAGTCATATGCGCTAACCTTTGTAAAGTCTTTTCCTTGTGCGCGGTCAAATATTGCTGACCCGTTTCTTACCTTTCCAACTACCCTTACTTTAACCGTTTTAGATTTACCATTATTTTTAACTATATATGTTCCCTCATATTCATTTCCTACATCAACATTTTTTATGTTGTAGGAAACAACTACATTTAATACACCTTTTTCCTTTTTTGCTTTTGAAAGCCATACTCCGTCCTCAAGATATGGTTCAAATGAATCTATCATCTTTTTGCTGTAAGATTTCCCCTCAAAATCAGCTCCTCCGATATTAAACTGAAACTGATTAAACGATGTAATTTTGTTTACCTCGGGAAACTTTTTTAATATATCTTCGTCATACACAAGTTTATTTTCAGGTGTAACTCGATGACTTATCATTTCCGGTCTTATAAATACTCCCGTTTCGGTAAGATCATCTTTTAAAGGCTCATAAAATCTAAGTTGGCTGTTTAATGTCGATACCGTGAATATAGACATTATTATCAGTGCAGAAAGCTCTATCGCTATTATTAAGTTAAGCTTTAAATATTTTATAAATTCAAGATAACCGTACTTTATGTATGCAAGCATTCTAATTCTCCTCCTTCATAAGATTTACGGGAGCTTTAGAAACATATCGCATTATCATTATATTTAAAATAACAACCGTCACTGCCATGTATATCAAAAACATTATTGCATAAACCTTAAGCGTGTAAAGATTCTCAATATACGGATATACCTTTATGATAAAAGGCTTTATCGCAACATTGAAAATAATCGCGCTTATCACAAACATAACCGAAGATATTAAAGTTGTCTCTAATATATAAAGTCTGCGTATCCTGTTTTTGGTTCCACCGACAAGTCTGAAGATAGCCAATGTTTTTCTTCTTGAAACCAAAACATACTGATATAGCACCGCTAAATTTATTGCCGCCGCAAGCGCTATTATTACCGATATCCATATGTTAGTGTTATAAAAATATTGCGTGTCTATATTTGCGGTAGGCATTTTCGTCACATCTGAGATAAGGTCGGCAAAATAATAGCTCACAAGCTCTGTAAACTTTCTGTATTCATCGGCTGTCGGTACTTCTTTTAGCTTTAAATCAAAACTCTCTCCCACATAACAGTCGCCCGGCGCTGCTCCCGGAGTTACTGTAACTGCCATTGCCTCTGGGTTATGATATCCTATAACCTCATACTTTACTCCGTTGGTCGTTACATAATATGTACCATTTTCCTCTGTAAGATCCATATATTCGTGATTATGCTTTTGAAGCTCCTCAAATCCAATAATACAAACCTTTGCATCTATTCTATAATCCTCGTTTGTAAAATACCTACCACCATAAACCGTAGTAAAGCTGTCAGGCACTGCAAGTTCACCGTCTTTGTAACCTGATGTTACTGAAATATATGGCACGTATGTTTGACCTGTTGATTTTCTGTACAATTCATCAATATCTATAAGCTCCGGAAGACATGAAAAGTCAATATAATCAATTTTATCGCCAAAAATCGTTCCCAGGTCATAAAAAAAGCCCCTGCATTCCTCAAATTTCATAGGGCGTTCATAATATTTATCTAATCCCTGTTGAAACAGCAGATATTCTATATCACTTTCTTCTCGCTTGTTTCCTTCGAGATCATACAATCCTTCTGTTCCCTGTATGTCCCTATCGGCTTTTTCGTGATACTCGGTATATATTCCGTATGCCGCAAGCAACACCGTAACGGAAACAAAAAGCGAAACCAGAAACAGGATAAATACAAGAGTGTTTTTTAAAGCAAAAAGCTTGATGTTTTTTAATATGTATCTCATATAGCTCCTCCTAATTATGTTTCTGTAATTATATAGGCTTTATTTCTGCGTTTTCTGACAGTCAGTTAACATATTTGTCGATTTTCACAATTATAATGTCTGCATATTGTGCAATATGCAGACAAAGATTCTTTTACTCATCAGTATAAACAACATCTAGTATGTAATCGGAATTGTTCTCATCAAACGGAAATACCTTGTTTTTCTCAATAGGAAACAGTTCATTTGGTAACAACATTTCCCAACTATAAATATCTCCAAGTATTTTCGTTCCTTTATATTCGATTTTATATTTATGTTCTTCTACAACCTCATAGTTTTCCAAGTAACTATAATTTACATTGCAAGAACAGTAAATATTTCTTCCCTCTATTTTCGTGATTTCAAACGCTTCACAACCACTAGTCCATCCGGTCCCATTCCCAAAATCGTCGTATCCTTTACAAAATTGTTCATAATAGTAATCATCGACCATCATTGTTTTTTTATTAAGCACTTTTGCTTCACGAAAAATTGCGGAACATAACTCTGAATCATAATTATACAAAATATGATGTTCAAAATCTTCCTTACCAAAGATTTTTCTGTCAAATTCGGCTGATGGAGCTGCTAAAAGAGTTAGAATAGCAGCAAAAACCCCAAGAATTACAGAAAAAACTATTATGATTATTTTAATAACTTTCTTTTTTCTAAGTTTTCTTTGACACATAAGTACTCCCACAATCTTACATTAATCCAAGTGTATTTTTATAAACAATTATAATGGTATGATGAAGTTTGTCTAATAACATAAAACATTTTTTCAATACCTCCACACGGCTTAAATGATGCAACTGAACTATTTTTAGCTGTAACTGCATAATTATAATAAAAAAATGCGTCAAATAATTCGGCTTTTTATTTTTCATTTAGTAATAATGAGCTTTCTTCTAATTGATTTCTAACAGATTTGTAATAATTACTTATTTCACTGTTATTATGATCTAATTGAAATTCATTCAAAGCGCTTAAATAATCTTCAACCAATACATCATTTTCTGCTTGGTAATTCTTAAACAGATTTATAACTTGAAAATAAATCATTTACTCGATTTTGAGCTTAATTCAAACTAGTTAGTACTTGTTCTTTCATAATTTTTACCTCCAACTTATAATTTATTTACATAAGTCCTAATAAATATGTAATTTAATTACCACATTGGAATCGCTCTACAATATAAACATTGAAATTATTAACCCTACGCTTATTATTATAACATACTAAGAGATATTTGAAAAGTTTATTTACAAAAATTTACAAAATTTGTATACTTGCACAAATACAATGTCTATGATTTGTGCAGTCTGATGTAAAAATTCTTCTATTCATTTGATTTTATTATCTCTTATAAAAAAACAAAGCCCTCTTTCGAGGACTTTGAGATAATATTATTTTAAAAATTACTTAAACCTTTTTGATACACGCAGTGCACAGAAAGCAGCTACTAATAATGCCGACAAAGATACTGATGCAACTCCTGCTCCTGTGTTTGGATTATCGCTCGAAGAATTGCTGTTATTTTGAGCCTCTGTCGCCGAAACACTGTTGTCAAAATCACCATTATCCGATGTATCCGTATTAACTGGCTCTGTATTTGAAGCGTCATTATCAAGTGAATTGCTCTCAGTAGTTTCCATTTCGGTGGAATCAGTCTCAGTAGTTTCTGGTTCCGTTGCATCGGTCACCGGTTGTTCCTCATACACGGGAAGTTCAGCCGATGCGGCAAAGCCCAATCGGAAATAGCCCTCCGAAGTAACACTTAAGCCTGAGCCTGAATAGTTGTTTACATATACCGGCATATTATCCGAAGATTCCTCAAGATATAATGTATGTGGTCCTTTAGGAAGTGTAAGGTTTATCATTCCGTTTTCGTCTGTCACATATTCTACAGCCGCTTCATCGTCAATCCTTATATTAACTATGCGTCCGGCAAGCGTCTTAGAAGCTTCTGTTATAGTAGCACCAGGTGTGGCTTCAAGCGTTGTATAATCATATACCGGAACGGACACATCATATGTTTCAGGGGATTTATCGTTAGCTATTTTTATTCTGCCGCCGTCTGTTGGTATATTCAAAGGCTTTGTGCCATTTTCAGTAGTCTCCAACAGATACCTTTCTACTATATAATCCTCACCGCCTAGCTCTCCAAGCTTATCCTCAGCGTCAAACCATGCAGCTACATAACTGTTTGTAACAAGTATAAGATTATGCTCGTTATCTGTTCTATCAAGAACAGTACCGTCATCAAGTACTACACTTGTTATCTTACTGTTGCTCTCTCCTTGTGGATCATAAGTATAGCTGAGTCCGCTAACCTGTAAAAAGCTTCCGCTTACCTTCTCACGGATCAACAGTCCTGTATCATCCTGCCCGGTCATTGTGAGACCGCTCTCTAAAGCTAAAAACAACTCATATGGCGATACCTGTAAAGCTGTCACTGTGTTACCGTGATTAAAGGCATTCAGAACATCTCCCCTTGTAACAGTACCATACGGCAGTGTTGAAGATATACCGCCACCGTTCTCCACTCCGATTACAGGCAAATTGATATTATGTTTCTCTGAATATAATCTACCATAAGACACAAACGCATCTGTTACAAAATCGCCATAGTTTGTCTCAACTATACGGGGCTCTGCGTAATCATAATATACATATCCGCCCCATAGAGGAGTATCATTTTCACAAAGTTCTTCTCCAAGTATTGCCTTATGATTATCGTTTATCTCCGAAAGTACCTCATTGACCTCGTCAGCTTTTGCCATACCCTGTTCTGTAATTGGATACTCCGAAGTCTCCTCAGCAGTAAGCACATCTACCTCAGCGGAGGCCTCACCGTTTTCGTCAAATGCAACCGTTACTTTTCCAAGGTTTACAAATCCGGTTCCCGTCTGTACTATCGGCACTTTCACACCGTCCTTTTCAAATACCGTTTCCTCTACAGTGTGGCTGTGTCCGTCTACAAACGCTGTGACCTCAGAAAGTGATTGAGAGGACAGTCCATTAAGCAATTCCTCGGATGTGTAAGAATCTATCGTACTGTCATTTCCCATATGCCCTACAAGTATTATCGCATCAGTCTTATCAGAAAGCTCCTTAACGGCAGCTTCTGCCGCTTTCACTTCGTCTGTAAACTCTATACCTGAAAGCTGAGCGGGATTAGTTGAAGTAGCTGTATCCGCTGTTGTAAGTCCTACAAAGCCAACAGAATGACCGTTTACATCGATCACCTTGCTTCCGGTAAACAACGGGTCGCCATTATAATTTACATTAGCAGAAATAAACTCAAAGTCAGCTTCATTGTAATTAGTCAGAAGTTGATCGATACCATAGTCAAATTCGTGATTACCCGGGACCATAAGATCGTAGCCCGCTGCGTTCATCATTTTTATAACATCTTCACCCAAAGTAACAGTAGCAAATGACGAACCTTGTGTAGCGTCACCTGCATCCACCAAAAGGGAGTTCGGAGTTGACTCCTTAATAGCGGCAAGCGTATCCATTCCTACTGTACCCTCTCCCCCAACGACACCGTGTATGTCATTGGTTGTAAACACGGTTACGGTATCGGCATTCTGTGTGTCTGACACATCCGCATACGATGTAAACATAAAAGATGACACAGCCAAAGCCGATGCGGTCACTGTAACGATGATTCTTCTAAAAGCTCTTGTTTTTAATAATGACATATAACCTTTTCTCCTTTCGCACCTTAGTGTCATATAAAACTACATTTACGATTATTGCAAAGCAACTTTATATAACAAAAATAAGATCAACATAAATGTATTATATCATTTATATCTGATATTTTCAATACCATTTAGTATGTTTTTTATTTAATACTAACTATCACTCTAAAGACCTGACCGTCGGTGTACCATTTAAAAACACTCCACTTTTCCGGTGGAGTGTATAATTTTTAACATTTATTATTCAGTTCAACTATTTCAATATTTTTTGTCAAAATATCGTTATACTGTATTGTTCGACGCTTTGGAAAACCGCTGCTGAATTCTTCAATTTGAAAAATATGTGAATATATTCCTTTTATAACAACGGCTTCGTTCTGCAAAGAAACTTTCGGATGTGATATTGAGACATTGATATGAATGTTAGGTTGTGTGTGATATAATTCGTTTAGCTTACACTTTATTTCATCTAAATGTGTCATATAAATCCTCCCAATTAACTTATTATGCATACTGACCACTCGAATATCTTAAGCGCTACCCGGAGTCTTTATAGACATCCGTCATATCACTATGCTGTTTTATCATATGAACAATAATAGTGCCGTTGTCAGGATCAATCATATCAATAATCTGATGTTTTGTTTGCACCTGTTTGAGAATCGCCTTGCATTGCTTAATATATTCTTGGTTGATTTTTAATTTGCTTTCTTTTGTGTAACCCATATAAGGTTTCTTTTCAAAAACCAATGTATGAAGAATATTCGCTTCCTTAACACGCTTCACAATAACACCTCCTTTGACACAATACATTACGGCAGAAGTACTAGGTCCATAATGCAGAGAGGCGTTTGAGCGAAAACAAAGTATTTGATATAAAGGCTGCCGTCGATATATCACGCTGAAATGTACTCTCTAGGTAGATTCACTACGCAATTATTATAACATATTTTTAAAAATAATTCAAATATAATTATTTACTAAAGGATATACAAATTTAATTATGAGGACATCTTACACATAATATACCTCTATTTAAAACTGCTTATAGTTAAGTATTACTTTACTTTTTGGAAAAATCCTGATCTATCATAGTATTATAATAGACAGCAAAATGCGTAAGCCGCATTAAGTGCTTACGCATTTTTTTAAGAGCAGACATAAAATTCAACTGTTTATAGTTTCTCTGTAAATCCAAGCTTTCTAAAGCCATTTAGAAAATTTAATATATCAATACCAATCATGCTTTTCATTTTTGTTAAGCGCATTGATTTGTTTCATCTCATCGTCAGTCAAATCAAATCTAAAAATATCAAGATTTTCTTTGATATGCTCGGGATTGCTTGAACCCGGAATTACAACAACGCCCTTTTGCAGATTCCACCGCAAAATGACCTGTGCGGAAGTAACGCCGTGTGCTTTGGCAATAGAAAAAATCACGCTGTCGCCTAGCAGCTCTGAGGTGTGGCCTCTACCGCCGAACGGATACCAGCCTTGTACGACAATACCGAGATTTTGGATATATGGGATTACATCATTTTCCTGATAGTATGGATGAATTTCGTTTTGTACCAGAGCCGGAGTTATGTTCACCTGTGGAAGAAATTCTTCCAGTTCCTCAACATACCAATTTGACAGTCCGATAGAGTGGATTTTACCGTCTGTCACTGCCTGCTCCATAGCCTTATATGCTTTAACATCATTCTCGCCGGGGTGGTGGAGCAGCATCATATTGATGTAGCCTATGTCTAGTTTATCAAGGGCATCCTGAATGGCTTTTTTAGGATTTTCAAACTGCTCTCCCGGATAGATTTTTGTAATTACAAAAATTTCTTCCCGAGGCACATCGGAATCCCGTATTGCTCTGCCGACGGCGGCCTCGTTCCCGTACATATAAGCCGTGTCGATAAGTCTTCCTCCGGCGTTTAACAAAGCTGTAACAGAGTTATAACATTCTTCATCGGAAAGGCTGTAAGTTCCAAGTCCCATTATAGGCATTTCATATCCGCTGTTCAGCAGGACAGTTTTCTTTTCAAAATCAAATACACCTACCTTAGACGAAGCGGTGGTTTCGTTTGGCATTATATCATTTTCATTCAACCACTTTTCTATTTCCTCTTTTGAAGTACCTGCTTCAAACCGTTCACCGTCAAGCCAGCTTGCGTCAGGCGTAAGGGAATGCAGATTATCTGCGCTTGAACCGATTCCGCTTGAATGCGAAGTACAGAACGGAAGGATGGTCTTGCCGGAAAAATCATAACTTTCCAAAAATGTACTTATAATACGCGGTGCTTCTCCATGCCAGATGGGATAGCCAAGCAGAATGGTATTGTACTGCTCCATATTTTCAATTGAGCCGGATATTGCCGGACGTGCTGATGGATCGTTTTGTTCCTGATCTGCTCGACCGCCGGTATAATAAGCTAAATCTTCTTCTGTATAAGGATTTTCCGGTACAATTTCATAAATATCAGCATCCAAAATATCGGCGGCATATTCCGCAAGCGCCTTTGTAGTGCCTGTTGCGGAAAAGTAAGCGACAAGGATGTTCGTTTTTCCTGTACTCGCTGCCGATTTGTCTTTCGTATGAGTCTCTGAGGAATTGACGCTCTCAGTTTCATTTGAATTATCCCTTTGATTACATGCCGTAACTCCCAACACAAAGGTCAGTAATAAAAAAAATGTGATTATGTGTTTCATTGTGTTTTCATCTCCTTCATCAACCATATTATGTTTTCTGCAAGGTTATCTATATTGGCAAGTCCCTCTTTATCATTTAGAACATCTCCCGGTCTCTTACCGTAGACCATATTCCAGTAGATACTACCGACAACAATCATTTCGTGATTTAAGAAAAAGTGATTTATGGCATCAACTGCATTCAGCGCTCCACCACGGCGTGCCGATACAACTGCGGCACCAATTTTATGCTTTAGAAGTCCCGGATTCATATCGCATACTACGGCGGCACGCTCCAAAAACGCCTGCATATTGGCGGATACATTTGCCGTGTAGACGGGTGAAGCTAGAATTATGGCGTCTGCCGTTTTCATCTTTTCAAATGTATCCTCAAAATTATCTTTTTTATGAATGCAATTTTCTTTTCCGCTACAGGCAAAACAGGCTTTACACGGATATATTACATTTCCGGCAAACTGTATGCTTTCCGTTTCGATTTCCGCTTGTTTCATTTTCTCAAATATACGATCTATCAGAATATCAGTGTTTCCATTTATTCTTGCGCTTCCGTTGACGCTGAGTATTTTCATCTTACATCCTCCCTTGCAATGCGCTTGATAAATTTTGCCGGAACGCCACCGACAACGGTGTAAGGTTCTACATCTTTTGTGACAACCGCTCCTGCCGCAACAACAGCCCATTCACCGACAGTAACTCCGGGGAGAATAGTGGCGTTTGAACCAATCCATACATGGTTGCCTATAACAACAGGAGCATAATGATTTTTACGCTCTTTCCTCGGGTCTAAATCGTGATTTATGGTTGCAATCACCACATTATGACCAATCAGCGTTCCGTCGCCGATTACAATGCCACCCTGATCTTGAAAACGACATCCCGAATTGAAAAATACATTTTTTCCAATGGTGATATTTTTGCCAAAGTCAGCAGTAAACGGGGGAAATATTCTGAAAGTATCGTCAACCTTTTTCCCGATAAGCTTCGACATCAAATTCCGAAGCTCCTCCGGCGTATGATAGCGTGTGTTCATTTCCATCGTGATTTTCACGGCTTCCTGAAACAAATTGCAGCCGGTCAACCGTTTTTCACTTTCTGGGTCAGCGTCGTCGCAAAAGCATTTCAGCGCCTCTTCCAGCGTTATATTGTCATTTTCCATAGGACATTCCTCCGTTTTGTTTCTTTACAATTATATTATAACAAAGAGTCAATAGAATATCAAATACATATATTAAATGCAGCTTCATACTTGAAAGGTATCTAATTATTTGCTATAATTTATTTAAGGAGGAGATAAAATGGATATTAGAGTATTGCAATACTTTCTTGCGGTAGCAAGAGAAGAAAGCATCACAAGGGCGGCTGAAGCCCTGCACATGACGCAACCACCATTATCAAGACAGCTAAAGGATTTGGAAGATGAAATAGGAAAGCAGCTTCTTATCAGAGGGAGTAAAAAGGTAACTCTCACAGAAGACGGAGTGCTTCTGCGCAAAAGAGCTGAAGAAATTGTGACCTTAATGGAGAAAACAAAAACAGAATTATCATCCTCCGACGAAAACATCAGCGGTGATGTTTACATTGGCAGCGGCGAAACCGATGCTGTTTCCACGATTGCAGACGCGGCAAAGGATTTACAAGTCAAATATCCTCTTATTCGTTATCACATTTACAGCGGTGATGCAGAACACATTGTAGAGCGATTAGATAAGGGACTTATTGACTTTGGACTGTTAGTTGAGCCTTTTGATATGGCAAAATACGATTATATTAAACTACCTATGAAGGATACATGGGGCGTGCTAATGACTGCGGACAGCCCGCTCTCGCAGAAAGAGAGCATTTGCGCAGAGGACCTATGGGATAAACCTTTGATCATATCCCATCAGACAGCCTCCAGTGGTGAGATGGCCGCATGGCTGCGTAAAGATTTATCCCAATTAAACATTGTAGCATTTTACGATCTTTTGTATAACGCTTCAAGATTTGTAAAATCAGGTTTCGGATACGCTATTGCCCTTGATAAGTTGATTAATACAACCGGGGACAGAAATCTTTGTTTCAGGCCATTATCCCCGGTTTTAGAAGCAGGATTATGCATCGTTTGGAAACGCTATCAGGTTTTCTCCAAAGCGGCGGAGAAATTTCTAAAGGAAATTCAAGTTAAATTTTCGATAGAACTTTAACAATATCACAATACTCGTATCATAAAAAATAGCACCCGTTTTCTTTAGCGGGTGCATTGTATTATTTTCTGGTATCCAAAACAAATAAGAAGCCAAGCAGGATCGCATCATATTCGTCTATGTCAACGACCTTGTTCGCAAATGCGGGATATGTCATTCATTTCAATGGAACTGCGTGATTTTTTATTCATCCAGTTAAGATCAGTCTGCGTGTCGGAATAGTAGGTCTAGTTTCGTAAATGTCCTAATTTGCGGTGCTTTCAAGGCATTGATCCGCTTGCCGAAAAAGATGCTGATAATTTTTTACTAATAACTATTCTCCCCTTTATTATTTGAAAGACCGCTCGAAAATACCGGCTACATCTTCATCCGTCATTTCACACGGATTGGCCGCATACAGACCGCCCATAGTTTCTCTCGCGTTGACTGCCAGTGTCATACATTCATCTTTTGTTAAACCATAATCGCTCATCTTCAGATCGTATACGCCGCAATCCTTTTGAAGTTGTACCAGTGCGTCCACAAAATCCTGAGGGCTTGTGGGATTTTCCACACCCATAGCCTTCGCCATTTTAATAAACCTGTCATCGCAGGCGTGTTTGTCAACAAAGAACTGAGCAAACTCTTTTGAGATCATAATAAGTCCTGCACCGTGCTGAAGGTTACGATGGTATGCGCTCATGGCGTGTTCCATTGAGTGCTGCGCCGTTGTGGAAGTAAGCTGCATAGTGATACCTGCCATAGTGCTTCCGTATGCGACATGTTCTCTCGCTTCTAAATCGCTGCCGTCCTTTACCGCCCGTGGAAGATACTTTGCAATGTTCTCAATGGCGGATAGCGCTATAGCTTCGGACAGGATATTCATAGATGTTGACATCATAACCTCAGTGTTGTGAAACAGCGCATCAAAACCCTGATAAGCCGTGTATTTCGGCGGAACTGTTGTCATATAGGTCGGGTCAACTATCGCAAGATATGGCTTTCCAACTCCCGGTATGCCGAAACCTATTTTTTCGTGAGTATCTTCCTTGCAGATTACGCCCCATTCGTTCATTTCCGAACCTGTACCCGAAGATGTGGCAATCGTCACAATCGGCAGCGGCTTATTTACAAGAGGCAGAGCTTTTCCCGTGCCGCCTGACACATAATCCCACAGATGTCCCGGATTGGTCGCCATAGTCGCCACCGCAACGGAAGAATCCAACACAGCGCCTCCGCCGAGAGCAACTATGAAATCACAGCCGTTTTCTTTGGCAAAAGCAGCAGCTTCTTCCACTACCTCCACCAAAGGATTTTCCATAATTTTTGCAAACTCCGCATACTCTACACCTGCCTTGTTCAGCTCCTCCACGGTCCTGTCATATGAACCGTTTTTGTGGACGGACTGACCCTTTGACAGAAGCAACAGAGCCTTTTTACCCGGAAGTTTTTCGTTATGAAGTTCTCCGAGTTTTCCAATTCCAAAGAGCAGTTTGGTTGGGTTGTTAAATACAAAATTCATCATCTTAAATTCCTCCTATAAATTAATATTTAATCACTTAATTTTGTTGTAATACTATTCATATTCTGTTGTGTGTATTCGGTTTATTTTTAGCCAATCCGCAATATCCTGCGAAATGCTATTATCACCCAAATAATATACCGACAGCAGCTCGCTCATAACCGCATCAGGAGCGAGTTACGTAATTGCCGTAAGGCTCTGCCCGAAGCGTCCACTGCCGCGGTAAACTCGGCGCGTCTCGGTTTTCGGGCCGGTGGGATTGGCATTAAGGGCTGTGTCATTTTCTCCGTAGTAGTCCCACACCCATTCACTGACATTGCCGTGCATATTGTAAAGCCCCCAGGCATTGGGAGAGAAGCTGTCCACGGCGACTGTTGTCTGACGGTATTCGCCAGGTTTTGTCGAGAGATTTTTCTGAGAAAAGTAATTGTCCTCTATCTCGTAAGGATAATGTCCTTAATAGTTGGATCCCTCTAGGCTTATGGAAGTTTCGGTGTTGAAGGGCGTCGTCGTTCCGGCGCGGCAGGCATATTCCCATTCCGCTTCGTTGGGCAGACGGTAGCCATTAGCGCTCCTGTCCCATGCCACGGTTTCGCCGTCAATGGTATAGGCAGGCGTGAGATTCACCCTCTCGCTGAGCGCATTACAGAACAATATGACATCCAGCCACGACACATTCTCCACAGGTAGGTCATCCCCGCTAAAGCTAGAGGGATTACTGCCCATTACCGCCGCGTATTCGCTTTGCCTGATTTCATAGAGACTCATGTAAAAATCGCTGACTGTCACGGTATACTGGGTTTCGTCCGCCAAGCCATTCATGGATTTCCTGCACGATCAGTATTTCAGCCATCAAAAGCGGCATTATTACAAGGTCAACGATACGTTTTACAATTGTTTCATATTAGTTTATACTCAGTTCATTTGCCCACGAAAGTATCTCATCAGCAGACGCATCAGCGGGAAAGCGGTGTCCGTCAAGCCATGTAGCTCCGCTTGTGGCTGTTCTCAAAGCCGAATCGCTGCTGCCAAATCCACTGCTTGCAGAAGTACAGAATGCAACCAGTGTCTTGCCGGAGAAATCGTAGCTTTCGATAAACGTACTCATGATTCGCGGAGCTTCGCCCCACCAGATCGGATAACCGATGAACACGACATCGTACTGCTCCATATTTTCCACAGAGCCGGAAATCGCGGGACGTGCGCTGGGATCGTTCATTTCCACAGACGAGCGGCTGCCCGAATTGCCATAGTCCAGATCCTCGTCCGTATAAGGCTGCTCGGGAGTTATTTCATAAATGTCCGCGCCAAGCCCATCGGCGAGCTTTTGTGCCACTCCCTCAGTGTTATTCGTGGCAGAGAAATACGCCACAAGAATTTTGCTGTCCTCCGGCTCGGAAGCGGTATCATCAGTATTTAATTCAGGCGTTTTGCTAGGCTGCTCACTTTCATTTCCTGCTTCGGAAGGTGCTGAGGACTTATCTTCTGCATTCTGCGAGGAACCGATATTTCCGTTGTTTTCAGTCAATTCGGTGTTGTCTGCGCAAGCCGCAAGGGTCAAACCCATAACAGTTGCCAACAAAATCATTACAATCTTTTTCATTTCAAACCCCCATATTGCTTATCATCAACCGGCTCCAGCCATTCGTTAGAGCCGTTTTCTCCGGGGACTTCAATCGCCAGGTGGGAGAACCAGCTATCTGGCGCGGCGCCGTGCCAGTGCTTGACGCCTGCGGGAATGTTTATGCAGTCGCCGGGATTCATTTCAATAGCCTCTTTGCCCCACTCCTGATAGTACCCGCGCCCGCCGACACAGATGAGAATTTGTCCGCCGCCTTTGTCGGCATGGTGAACGTGCCAATTGTTGCGGCACGCCGGCTCAAAGGTTACGTTGAAAATGCCCACCTGCTCCTTAGACACCGGCGCAAGGTAACTCTGTCCAATAAAATACTCAGCGAAACCGTCGTTAGGTTCGCCAATGGGGAAAATGATGGTATTTTGATATTTGTCTTTCTCCGTCAGCTCCGGATCCGCCTCGTTCCAAACATCCTTTGCCAGACGGAACACTGCCCATGCTTTCGGCCAGCCGACATAAAAGCCAACATGAGTCACTATTGCGGCGATCTCCGCTTTCGTTACGCCGTGTGCCTTGGCGTTTTCCAGATGATACGTCAACGACGAGTCAGTAATCCCGGAGGACATCAACGCCACGACGGTGATGATGCACCGTGTCTTTAAGTCAATGTCCTGATTGTTCCAGTTCTCTCCAAAGAGAACATCGTCGTTAAAGTGGGCGAAATCCGGCGCGAAGTCGCCGAGTTGATTTCTTCCTGCGGTCTGTGTGATCTTTTCCATGGTAAAATCCTCCTTAAAATTTATCGGTTTATACTACATTTCCTGCTTTCTGCTTTCCGTTCTGCGCCATCACGCCGACGAGAGCGTGAGGAACGTACAGTTCTTCCAAATAGTCAATCTCGTCCTGCGTAAGCGTGAGCTCCACGGCCTTTGCCGCGCCATCCACATGAGAGAGCTTTGTCGCTCCCACCACCGGAGAGGTCACCTTGGTCAGCAGCCACGCAAGGGAAATTTCTGTCATTGAAACATTGCGTTTGTCGGCCAGTTCCGCCACGCGTGCGATTATTCTGCCGTCCGCCTCTGCTGTGGCGTCATATTTGAACTTCGCATAGGTGTCCTGTTTCAAACGCTTAGAGGTTTCGCCTGGGCGCTTGGAGAGCCGCCCGCCGCCAAGGGCGCTGTACGGCGTCATGGCAATATTCTGATCCTTACAGAAAGGAGCCATTTCCCGTTCTTCCTCACGGGCAATCAGGTTGTAATGTCCCTGCACGGAGATAAATTCTGTCAGGCCGTTTTCCCTAGCGTAGAAATTCGCCTTGGCAAGCTGCCACGCGAAACAGTTAGAAATGCCGATATATCGGGCTTTTCCTGATTTGACCGCATTATGCAATCCCTCCATAATTTCTTCCATAGGCGTGTGATAGTCCCACATATGATAGATATACAGGTCCACATAATCAAGTCCTAAATTTTGCAGACTGCGGTCAAGATAATTTTCAATATGCTGCTGACCGCTGATATTTGCGTCAATTTCTTCCTGCGTTCTCGGCGTGAATTTTGTCGCGATGACATAGTCCTCACGCTTTGCAAAATCACGCAACACCTTGCCCACATACTGCTCACTCGTGCCGTTCTGATAGGCAATAGCAGTATCAAAAAAATTTATCCCAAGTTCCAGGCCGTGACGGATAATTTCCCTCGTCTGCACCTCGTCCACAGTCCAGCTATGCTGCCCAGTAGTGGCATTGCCAAACCCCATACATCCCATACAGATACGAGATACGGTCAGGTCGGATTTGCCTAATTTTGTGTACTTCATTTTAAAACCTCATTATCTCTCCTATTTACTCCGCGAGGGTGAATACCGCTATGATACTGCCGCTTCCGGGATCATTTTCCCAGCCAGTCAAATCGTCAATGTGACCGATCCTTGTATAGCTCCATGAATTAGAACCGTAGAACATGACGATTTGATTACCGTTATATAAAACTATGTCGCCTGCATTGGTTGTGGTTTGCCGGTCGTCCGCAGTAAGGCTTCTTCCTAAAGAGCCAACCTTCTCAAAGCCGGAATAGTCGCTCATATCAACAGATACCGGCGCTTGGCGCATCATTTCAATAAATTCCTGCACTGCGACGTTATCCTCCAAAGTCGCGGTAAAGGTATTATCACCGATTTTAACATTCATTTTCATTGTCATATCATACTCCGTTTTATCGTTTTTTTCGTGTGTCGTCGATTCACTTTCGTTATCCGATTGATCGGATAACCCGGCAATCTCAATTTTCTCGGTCTGCACCGCTTCCGATTCCGGCGGACGACCGCTTGTACCGCACGCTGAGACACTGACAGTCAGTAATAGTGCTGTCATCAGAATCCATATTTTCTTCATTTTCAGTCCCCCAACAGCATTCTTGCACAGTTATAAGTGATTTCATAAATTGTCATAAACACATAGTTTACGCCCGCTTTCTCCATCGCTGTCCGCTGCTTTTCAGTAACAAAGGTGTATGGATAAATGCCGAACATAAATGGAAAAAATGTGTATAGAAATCTCTGTTTATCCTCAGCCGCCATTTCAGGAAAATACTGATCCAGACAATTCATCACCGTCCTCAAGGAATTTCCGTAAGCTACTTTAAATTCCGCAAGCCGTTCGGGACGGCTGTTGCTCTCCATATCGTAATGATTCATGGACATAATTTTGAGCAGTTGTCCCCGCTTTTCCAGAGAATGAGCCAGTTTATCGGCAAATTCATCCTTGGTAAGCTTGGCGTTTTCCGCCATGATACGATTCAGATCCGCAATCCACAGTTCATTCTCCCTTTGCAAAATTGCAAGAAAAATCTCTTCCTTTGTCTGAAAGTAGTTGTAGATTGAGGTACGGGTAAAGCTTGTGGCATTCCCTATCTCCTTAATAGTGATATCTTTAAAACTTTTGGTCTTATACAGTTCCTCGCAGGCGTTGATAATTTCTTCTTTCCGAGCATTTGTAAGCTCCGGCGATCCTTTTGGCATTTTGTTTCCTCCTTGTACAACATTTCCACTTTGAAGACTGCTTTTCTTTCAAAGAAAGACATTTACAAATAACATCCCCGGTTCTTAAATAATGATAAGTCGGAAACTCAAACAGGATCGGCTTTAAGGTGTTATAGTTGATTTTTCCGTCAGCATCCAGATGTTCTTCGGCAACATAAGTGTTATCTATCGTACAGATGAAGCTCTCAAAGTTAGGGGTTTCATAAATGTCCAGGACGCTACACTCCATAGTCAGAGGTGCGTCAGTTATTACTGGAGCACCTGCGTCGCCCATATCATAGGTAAACACATCCGATTTATCTGTTTTGCCGCCGCTGACAGAACCCACATAGTCCGCCTTTGGCAGGATTCTCTCATCCACAAGATTGATTGAGAGCTTCTTTGTTTCCTTGATTTTTCCGTTAATGAAGTGGGGAACAGCAAGGCTCACCATTACACGGTCGTGTCCGATAATTCCAATGTGACCGACAAGTGTCCATGTTGGCTTATCGCCGTTCATTGCACCCACCACTGTAATAGGCATAGGATAAAGCGCCAGTTTGGAACCTATATTTTTCTTCATAGCATCGTTACCTCCATAATCTATTCTGACATCGTGTCAATTATAGTTTAACTCTATTCTAACACTGTGTCAATACCTTTTTTTAATTTTCTTTTGCCTTTCACAATATTTTCACATTACGCTCGTCATATCGCTGTGTAAGTCATTGAGAACATTAGCGTGCGAATAGATAATATGCAAAACTGTCGTCCAAACGGTCCTTGCTCGTGGATTATCTCTCTGAACTATATCGTAAAAAATTGCACCCGTTTTCTTTAGCGGGTGCATTGTATAATTTTCTAATATGTTAGAACATCTTCAGGTACGATTTCATAGCTCTTCGCATTTAGAATATCGTCGGCATATCCCGCAAGCGGTTTAGTATTATCTACTTCGGAAAAATATGCAACTAATTTATCTGAAATAAATTTCAACTCAGATTTAGGGATTTCAAAAATCATTATCTCGTTGACATAAGATTTCTTCTCATAAGCTCCGTGCCCTCTTTCACCTTAAATTTTCCGCAAAGAATCTTTCCAGCTTGTCAAACGGTATCGCATTCTTTCCTCCCCCATCATATAAATCGGTGTGAACCGCATCAGGAATAATCAGAAGCTCTTTGTTATCAGCATACTTACTGTCTTTAGTCATTTCCGCAAAGGCATCCTTACTGAAATAACAGGAATGGGCTTTCTCCCCGTGCATTATCAAAACAGCGCTGCGTATCTCTTTGCTGTATTTCAGTATCGGCTGATTCATAAAGGACTCACATCCAACTACATTCCAGCCGCCATTAGAGTTAAGTGAAGGCTCATTCAGACTTGCTTATAACGCGTCTATATTTGTGAAAGAAGGACTAGGTTACCAACTGACATTCGACCGATTGATAAATACATCTCCCGAAAATGAGCTTGTATTCAGACCGCTTTATCCAAGGTTAGAAACAAAGCTCTTTCTTATCTGGAACAAGTATCAAACCTTTACTCCTATTGCAGAAAGATTTCTGTCACAAATCAAAGACAGCTTTGCGCAATACAGAACGAACTCGCCGGATAAAAGGAGTTTTGACTAAAGCTATTGTAATTACAAAAATCACTTATTATAACTTAAAACGAAAAAACGGCAAGCTTACAAAAAGCTGCCGTTTTTCCGTATGTGTAACTTATCTGGAAGATATCTGAAATACTATAATGCTTTAGCTGCTGAGTTGATGATTCCAACATCTACTGTTGTTATCATTCCGTCGCCGGACATCTCAGCTACCGCAAAGTCGTAGTCATCAAGGCTCTTAACGCCTTTTGCGTGCGCATTTGCAAGGCCTACATCTACTGTTGTGATCTTTCCATCGCCATTGACATCGCCATAAATGTGGAGTTCTGCATCAACTGCTGCATTACCTCCTGTAACAGTAACTTCATAGCTTCTCGCCGCACAGCCTTCCGCTGTGAACCAGACAACATAATCACCGTCGTCAAGACCTGAAATTGTATACTCAGTACCGTTTGCCGTTGCTTCTGCAACTACCTCGCCGTCTAAATTTGTTACAGTAACTGTAACTGCCGCATCTGTTCCCGGTGTCGTTACAGTTCCTGTTAAACCTCCATCAATCGATACGAGCGCCGCAACAGCATCATCTATCGCATGTGCTGCTGCATAGACCTGTTCCTGAGTTGCACTTGTATTTGCAGCTACTTTCTTTGCTTCTTCTATTGCAGAAGTGAGTGCAGCATACGAATCCGCTGTGTAACCGTCCGGCTTTATAGCCTCTGCCTTGCTGATCGCATCGTTCAGCGCTGTGAAATCAACAGGCTTTTCTACCTTTACAAGATTATCTATATGATACCTAACCGTCTCTGCTGCGTCGTCAATCTCTGACTGTGTGACCTCGCCGTATTTTGCACCTTCAAGTATCTGCGTCGCTGTAAGTATCGCACTAGCAAGCTTTACTCTGGTATCTCTGGTGTAATCATCAGAATGCTCCTCTATTAACGCTGAGCCCTCTGCTATGACCGCCTCAAGTGCCGCTGTGTCTAAGTCATCAGGATTTGCTATCACTGTTCTTAAAATGCTTCCGTCTGCTCCGAGATACTCTATTCTCGTGATGCCGTATACATAATCCTTGGCGTTTGTCCACGAATATGTAAATGCTGTTATGTCAACACTTTCACCGCTGTTTATCGTATACTTGAGCGGAAGCGATACAATATATCCCTTTGCTCCGTTCTTGTAGCTTTTATCGGTTCCCATAAACTTCTCGTAGCTATTAGTGCCGTTTACTTCTGCATTCAGCTCTATCGACGCATTTGTGTTGTAGCTTACATCGCTTGCACAGTCAAAGGTTACTCTTACCTTTACTGCACCTGCTATTCCTTTATCTGCTTTTCCCTTTAACAAAGTTGCAGAATTTGCAATCGCTCCTGTGCTTGGATATACCTTGATGAATGGCTCTGCTGCCGGGTCAACTTCAGGGTCTGCATCTGTCGGAGGCTCAGGCATTTCTTCAAGTGCCGCAATAGCTTCCTCAAGTGCCTTTGCTGCCGCGTCTACATCGTCCTGAGTAGACTTGTAGTTTCCTAAAACTTCCCTTGCCTTGTCAAGCGCCTTTGCGACAGCTTCATATGTCTCTCTTGTGTAGTCCTCGCTGTTTACTGCCTCTGCCTTTTCAATAGCTTCGTTAAGCTTTGTCATATCGGCTGAAGATACGAGATATCCTGCCTCGTCAAGCGTTGTCTCTGTTTTGCTTCCTTCCTTAAACTTAAAGGTCGGCTTGTTTGTCATATCAAATGAACTGTAAGATTCGTTTGCTTTTTCAACACTTTCAAGTATCTCTGAATCAATAGTGATCGTCTCAAGCTTTGTACAGCCCTTAAATGCAGTACGCTCAACAGTCTTTAATGAAGAGCCGTTTATTGTTACCGTCTTAAGAGCTGAGCAGTTATAAAATGCCTCCTCTTCTATTGTTTCAGCGTCCTTGATCGTTACGGTATTAAGGGAGCTACATCCGAAGAACATACCCTTTGCTATGACATTTTTTATGGCATTTGAACTGCCGGCATGAATATCATTTCCGCCGCCCTCGATTACAACTGTTTCAAGAGCTGTACACCACGCAAATTGCTGTGATGACCAGTGTCCTCTTCCGTCATTAACATATCCATAATTAATTCCCTTAGGTATAGTTAAAGTTGTAAGCATTGTACAGTTGGCAAATGCTTGTCCGCCTAGAGTCATTCCCTCTTTAAGCGTTACTGAAGAAACTTTTGTACCGTTAAATGCGTCATTGCCTATATCTGTTACACTCTCCGGAATATTAATATCAAGAGGCACAAGGTAAAACGCATAATTGTCAATTAATGTCAATGTAGAAGGCAGAGTCACCTTTGTAATATTAGTATATTCTCTGAAAGCAGATTTACCTATCGTTGTTACTCCGTCATTAACAACTACCTCTTTAATATCGTCCTTATGCTTATAATAATCCCACTTATCAGCATCAGGTTTCTCGATACCAAGTTCATACATAGGACCTTGTCCTGAAATCGTAAGAACGCCTGTCTTCTCATCAAAAGTCCAGGTAACATTTTCACCGCACTTCTGCTCTACCACAGGCTCCTTATAAGCTGCGTCATATATCTTTATGCTTGTAATGCTTCCGGTATTTGTAAGGCTTAGTGTAAATGCTGTTGATGTTTTATCCTCAAGAGCTATTTCAACACCCGGGTCTGTGCCGTTTGTGATAAGGTTTGCTGAAACTGCGCCCTCGCCTTTCCATACCTGGATCTGATTTTGTGTACATTCTGCAACAAGTACAGGCTGTACCATTTTTGAAATGTCAACATTCTTTACTACCATCTGCCAGCCGCCGCCTGCATTTGCAACTGTCATTCCGCCTGTTGCTGTTCCGGCGTCCTCAAGACCCTTTTGTCTTGTCCATGTACCTGTCCAAGTGTATACATCTGATGACGGCTCAGGATCAGGCTCAGGTTCTTCACCTATATAGACCGTATTATCCGCAGTTAAATATCCTGCATCCGTCAAAGATTTTTCTGTTGTGCTGTCTTTATATACATGATACTTTGCGTCGCTTGCAATCCTAGCAAACGCATTTGTTAAAATACCAGATGAAGAAGGAACGCTTGTTATTTCCTTTGCCTTAAAGTATATCTTATTTAAATGGCTGCACCCATTAAATGCACCATTACCTATAGTTGTTACATTCTCTGGTATAACAATTTCCGTTAAAGCGCTGCAAGTTTTGAAGATGTTTTTAGGTATTTCTGTTACACCGCTCGGTATCTCAATCTCTGTTAGCATTGAACAAGATTGAAATGCACTTTCACCTAATTTCGTTACAGTTTCCGGAATACTGATGCTTTCAAGTTTAGAGCAATAATTAAACGCATTATTTCCTATCTCTGTAAGACCTGTCGGGAGCGTAACCTTAGTAAGCTCCATCATGGAGTTACAGACATTAGAAATCGATGTTATTCCATCTTTCACCTCAACCTCTTTTATTAAGCCCTTTAAATCATAAGGTATATTTGAGTTAGAATCAGCAGCTCCAGAACCTGTTATTGTCATTTTTCCTTTTGCGTCAATTGAAAATTGTGCATCAGTTCCGCAAGAACCGCTTGCAATAGGACCAGGCTCCGGCTGTGTTTTATCTTCTCCTGATATCAGATAAACCTTTGCGTTAGGAGCGTAAAAAGTAGCCTTTGAGTATGAATCCATATCATATGTATAGATAGATCCGGCTACATCTTTCACATTATCTTTGTCAAAAGTAAATCCGCTTCCCTTTATATCTACAACTAAATTTGTATTTGTGGAGTCAACAAATAAGCTTGAACCACCTGTAACACTTTGTGCAAGCTCTACACTTACAAGATTAGGCAGATTACTGAAAGTGTATTGTCCCAAAGATGTTATACCGTCTTCAACAACAATACTTTTAATCAAAATATTGTTGCCGTCAACACTCCATGGCCAATCAGTCGCAGAACCGTAGGCCATAAGAGTACCTGTTCCCGATATTACAAGCTTTCCGTCGCTGTAAAGTGTTGCGGTAGCATCTCCGACTCCGGCGATTTTCTCATTGTACACCTTAACAACAGATACTTCAGCGTCATCAATATACTCCGTATTACTGTCAGTTAGTATGCCTGCATTTTTAAGAGTTGTTTCTGTTGTGCTACCTTCGTATACATGAAATGTTTTTGTTTGAGCACCTCCAAAAGAATTTGATGAAACAGATGTAATTTCCTTTGCTTTTATAATAATGTTTTTTAATTCTTCAGATGCCACACCGTTTCTACCGATTGTTGTAACATTTTCAGGAATCGTTATTTCCTCAAAATGACAACCGTTAAATGCTGATCTTCCGATTTCGGTTAGCGTATCAGGAAGTGTTACTTTCGTAAGCGAATCGTATACTTGAAATGTATAATCTCCAATTTTAGTAATGCCATCGTTTACGATTACTTCTTTTATCTGATCACTATACCCTTTCATGTCATTATCCGCTGTTGTCTCACCTGTGCCGGATATTGTCAATACTCCGTCACTGTCAAGCGACCATGTCGCACTTGTGCCGCAGGAGCCGTTAGCTACATCCGCGCCGTACGATGTGATTGACGTGACGGCAAGTGAAGAAGCAGCAACTGCCGCTGCTAATAGTCCGCTAAGAATTCGTTTAAATTTCATAAAAAATAGACCTCCTAAAGATAAGATTTTAAGTATGTTACACGAACTTACAGTATTCATTATAAAGAAAAAAATTTGTCCGTCAATCGTTTTGGCACAAAGGAAGAAATTACAGCACGAAACGAAAAGTTGTTCATTTTTTGTTCACTAATTCGGCACGAATATATATTATAATGATATTGTCGGCAAATTTCGACACATATGTGTAATATTGATTTAGGAGGAAAAGATGTATAGAGTAGCAATTTTGGATGACAGTCCGGAAGATTCTGAGGAGATATTATATCATCTCAACAATTCATTCCGCGAAATTCAGGTAGAGATCAAGGCAAGCTGTTTCACAAAGAGCGAAGATTTTTTTATAGCGCTCAAGGATAATGAGTTTGATGTATTGTTCTTAGACATAGTAATGCCGGAGCAAAACGGATTTGATATAGCAAAAAAGCTTCGGGAAATGAAAAACGAGCTATACATAATATTTGTAACATACCACAATGATCTGGTATACGAATCGTTTGACTACACGCCGTTTCAGTTTTTGACAAAGGACGATTTATATAAAGAAACATATCTTTTGAAGAAGACGGTAATGCGGCTTATAGAGCATAAAAAGAAAGATGTGATATTTGAGTTATTTGACGACAGTAAAGACACATTTGAGGTATCATCCCGAGAGATATACTATATAGAGAACGACAAGCACTATCTAAACTATTACACGAGTATATCTGAGCGTCCGCTGCGGGAGCGTGCGAACATAAGCGAGCGGGAGGAATACTTAAAGAGCTTAGACATAGTAAGGATACACCGCAAGTATCTGGTAAATGTAAAGTCGATAAGGCTGCTTGACAATCAATACGATCAGGTAATACTTAAAAACGGAACAAAGCTGCCGATTTCGAGGACATACAAAAAGCAAACAGAGATGGCATACAAGATACACATACGCACAACAGTGTAAGGAGGATGTGAAATATGATTGCAGATATTTTGAGTTTTCTGTATGAATATGTATTGATAAACGGATGCTTTATGCTGACAGTAACACTGCCTTCATACGGAATTTTAGGGGCAAAGAAGGGTCGGTTTTTTACTCCGGGAACAATAATATTTTATATTTCAGTTTGGATTGTGGCATACTTATTTTATGATATAGCAAGTACCGTTTCAGGCTTTGTTTCAATTATTGAGGGAATAGCAATAGCCCTTATCTATTCATTTATTTTCTGTAAAGGAAGCGCTTTTCAAAAATTGCTTATAAGCTTTTTAGCAAACTTAATTATGATACTGATATCATACATAAGTATGTACACACAGACAATACTTTTCAGCGTACCTGTCGAAGAAATAATGGGAAACACGCCTACGCATTATATATCCTGTATTGTTGTAAATGCAATATATATTTTAGCTGATTATCTGTTAATAAAGATAGTAAATAAAAAACATATCATCTCAAAAATAAAACGCACTGAACTTATAGCGATAGTTATATCGTTTATGATCTCTTCTATTACCTCAGCAATAGTTTTGTCGATTTTCTACAGGTACAGCGAACAGTTTACTTTCGCTGTAAAGGTGTATCTTATAGCGTGTCTGGTTGCGCTTATACTTTTCAACATTTTGCTTTATTATTTTATATACAGAATAAGCAAGCAAAACCGTATTGAGAGTGAAAACGAAATGCTTAAGATAGAAAACGAATACCGCGAGAAGCACTATGAAGAGATAAAGGTTCAGCACGAACAGATAAGAAAGCTTCGGCACGACTCAAAATCGAGCCTTTCTGTATTGCGCTCACTTATCATCAGCGGAAAAACAGACAAAGCGATAGAATTCATAGATAAAAGTGCTGAGGAAATAGGAAAGATAAACACCTTTATAAAAACGAACAACGATATAGTAAACGCCGTAGTAAATACAAAGCTCAGCGCAGCACAGGCAGCCGGCATAAAAGTAACAGCACTTTCAGTATCAGATTTCGGAGATATAGACAGTTATGACTTGTGTCATCTTATAGGAAATCTTTTGGACAACGCAGTTTGTGCAGCAAAGCAAAGCGATGAAAAGGAGCTGAGCTTTAAAGCAATACAAAGCGAAAGTCGGCTGACAATTCACATTTCAAATTCTATTGATAATTCGGTCACAAAAAGCAATCCCGAGCTTTTGACAACGAAAAGCGATAAGCTTTCACACGGCTTAGGACTTAAAATAGTCAAAGATATAGCTGACAAATACAATGCGTCAACAGACTTTTACGAGAAAGACAACGAATTTAATTTTATTATCAGTTTTGTTTTTATACCGACCCCCCCCCCGACAAACATCAAAACATAACAAATTTCAGCAGGCTTAAAACCTGCTGTTTTGTTTTTGAAATAAAAAAGGAACCGGGTAAAAGACCCGATTCCCTGATTTTTCAGCTTACTTATTCTTATTCCGCTTATAAACAAGAAGCGACTTTAAATCTACATTGTTATAGCCCATCTTAAAGAAATAATAGCATACAAGTATCATTGAAAACGGCAGTATCAAAGCTACTATAATGGAAAGCCATGTTGTATTTGCCGCGACAGCGGAAGCAACGCTTGCGTTTTTTTCAGGCGGATTAAAGTTAAGACTGAAAAGATTAAACACCGGTGCGAAAAAGGTGTTTGTAAGATAATAGACAGCGACCGTATTACCGAGTATCCTGAGCTTGCCGAGGATCAAAAAAACGATCGACAAATAACTCGGGATAACACTCACAAGACCTATTGTAAAGCCATAGCTTTCACATTCCGGCAAACCGTGAAAATTCACCTGAGAGCGCAAAAAGCTTCCCTGCTTCATAGCATAGTCAGCGAGAAGCATCAGCATCACCAAAAGCTCGCATATTCCAAAAACTATATTATTTATAAGCCAGTAGGAACGATAAAAAACCATATAGAACAAAAGAAGTACAAGGCACATAAAGTCAGCTGTCAAAACCTTTAATAAAACTTTAAGTGCGCTCTTTTTTTTAACATCCATAATTTTCCTCCGTTATGTCTTTATTAAAACAATAATTTGTCAATCATTATCTAACCTAATCATTATACACGATTTTTCAAATAAATACAATATAATTTCAAAAGATTTTATTTGATAGCCTTTATTTTTGTCGGGAAAAATATTATTACCGAAAAAATAAAAAAGAGGTGATTATAATGGACAAAGAGAAAAATTTAAGGCGTTTTCCGAGACATACAAGAGAGGTCCACTTCGATTCAGATGTAAAGATTTACGACCCCGACAACATAACTCCGGCTTATCAAACGTATGTAATAACCGACAACTACACTGCTAAAAACGGAAGAGTATACAACCGTGACGATGAAAATATAAAGCTTTCAAAGCACTGGGTTGACGAAAATCACAAATAGAGGTAAAATATCTTTAAGACATCAAAGGAGTTTTAAAGATATGAAAACAGCAGTAGTGACAGGTGCCTCAAGGGGAATTGGTTATTCGGCATCAAAAGCTTTGTCTGAAGCGGGTTACCGTGTCATAATAAACTATCTTCATTCAGAGAACAAAGCACAGGCTCTTGCCGATTCTTTGAGCAATGCCTGCATATTTAAAGCAGATGTTTCCGATGAAGATGAAGTAAGGGAAATGTTTGACTTTGTAAGGAAACGGTTTGGCGGTACCGATATACTTGTTAATAATGCAGGTGTGAGCCATATAGGTGTTTTTCAGCTAATGAGCGATAAGGAAATAAACAGAGTGCTGGATATAAATTTAAAAGGCGCGATTTTCTGCACAAAATATGCTCTGCCGGATATGATAAAGAAGCAAAGCGGCATTATTATAAATATTGGTTCTGTATGGGGAGAAGTCGGCGCTTCCTGCGAGGTAGTCTATTCGGCATCAAAAGCCGGAATAATAGGCTTTACAAAAGCTCTTTCAAAAGAAGTAGGAATGAGCGGAATAAGAGTGAACTGCATAAGCCCCGGTGTAATCGACACGGATATGAACAAGTCACTTGACAGCGAAGTCCTATCCGATTTAAAACAGGATATACCGCTTAAACGAATAGGAAGCGCTAAAGAAGTTTCATCGGTAATAAAATTTCTGGCAAGTGAAGACTCCTCATATTTAAACGGAGTTACGATAAGCGTAAATGGCGGAATGATAATGTAATAAACGAAAAAGCGGCAAGCAAAAATCTGCTTGCCGCTTCTCCGTATGTGTAACATGATTCTGAAGAAATCTTACTTATTTCTCTTCTTTAACGCAACTAAGCCAATAGCTGCCGCTGCCATAAACGCTGACAGTCCTACCGCTGTCTGTGCTCCCGTATTTACCGGCTTATCTGTAGCTACCGCTCCTACGCCCGTATTGTTTCCTGACGGTGCCGTAGTTGACGGTGCTGTGGTCGATGGCGCTTCAGTTGCTGACGCTGCATCGGTAGGAGCTTCTGTTGGTTTCTCTGATGATCCATCAGTCGGAACTTCTGTTGGTTCATCCGACGGTTCATCAGTTGAGGCTTCCGTTGGCTCCTCTGTCAATTCATCGGTCGGAGTCTCTGTTGGCTCCTCTGTCAGTTCATCAGTCGGAGCTTCTGTTGGTTCCTCTGTCGGTTCATCAGTCGGAGCTTCTGTTGGTTCCTCTGTCGGTTCTTCGGTAGGCTTTTCTACTAGAGCCGCTATCGCGTCTTCTATTGCCTTCGCATATCCGTCTACTATATCCTGTTCGGTGATGTTCTTAGTCCTGTCTACTGCTTCTACTGCCGCTGTAACTGCCGTAGCAGTTTCTTCTGTGTATACACTCATATTAACAGGTACTTTTTGAATTGCCTGGTCTACCGCCGTGTAATCTGCCGACTTGTATGATAGTGTTTCTATTGCATTCCTTAAAGCCTGCTCAGCCTCTTCAACATCAGCCTTTGCCGCATTGTCAGGATCAGCGATCAGTGTGTTTGCCGCCACAATTTTTTGACTTAAAGCGCTCCAAGTCTCATCTGTATAATTTGCCTCGACAAGTTCCTTCGTCGAGTCGATCAAAGCATTAAGCGCTGTTAAATCGCCTTTTTCTACTAAATTATCAGTAACACTACTTAAAACAGTTGCCGCGTTATCAACTATGCTCTGCCTGTCAGCTATGATGTTGCCCTCTTCGTCTTCAACACGACCTACCTGATAATCAAATACCCTTCTTACCTCATCTAATGAATTTTTGGTGTACGGTGAGTTTTCATCATTGAGAATATCCAATACAGCCTGCTTAGCTTCGTTGTATTTTTCAAGTGCTAAATCAGCCTTTTTCTCAACAAGCTTTCCTTTTGCCTGATTTATTTCCGCCAAAACCGCTTCTATCTGCTCATTGGTTATATCGTCATATTTATTATTTAACTCTTTAGCTTTATCAATCGCTGCCTGATATGCTACATATGATTCTGCGGTGTATTTTTCACTGGGCTCTGCAAGATTTATTGCTACAATTAATTCTTGCGTATGATCATTATCAGCCTTTTTCTTTAATCCCGTTTCTGCAAGTCCTGTTTCATCAATCGCGCTTGCTATTTCAAGAGCCGTCTTCGCTTTAGTCAGCTCATCCTTATCAGCAGGGTCTTTTTTGTATGCCGTTTCCGCTTCTTCAATAGCCTTAGTGAGTGCTGCCACAGATGAAACTGTGTATGCCGCTTTATTAATATTATTAGCACTTGTTATTGCATCATTAAGCTCTTTCTTTAGCCCATCAATAACCGTTACAAGCTGTTTAACAGCGTCCTCGATACCCTTTGTCGCAGTCTGTATATCGTCCGCCGTTGCGTCGCTCTTAGCTGCTGCTTCCTCTGCCGCTGAAAGTGCTTTGCTTAAAACGGCATATGATTCAGGCGTATATTCTTCCTGCTTATATTGATTCTTAGTTGTCTCAATATATTGCCTTAATGTTTCCTTAAGCCCTTCTGTGCTTACCTTTAATTCTACTGTTGCCGGTTCTTTGATCCTTGCTGAAACCAGATCCCTTGAATTAGTATCATACACATAAATCTTTCCTACTACACCATCAAATGGCTTTGTCGCATTAACACTAGTGAGTTGTCCTTTAATATCAATAACTAAGTCAGGATTGCTGCATCCACTAAATGCATTAGCACCAATAGTAGTAACCGAACTCGGAACCTCTATATATGTAACATTAGTAAGATCCCAAAAGTTTCTTACTAATGTTATGCCATCACTGACAATTATCTTTTTAATACTGCTTGCGTCACATGTTCCGCTCTTCCAAGGAAGTTTAGTTTTAGAAACGGTTGACATCTGACCTTCTCCGGTAACTGTAAGTGTGCCTTCATCATCTAATACACAAGTCATATTACCTAATGCAAAGGTTTGACTCTCGGCGCTTACAGATATCGCACCTGCGATTGATGATACTGCAATAAAAGCAGATAATGCTATTGTCAGTACCTTTCGTATTTTTTTGCTAAAAAATCTGTTCATTTTCTTTTTCCTCCTAATTTTTGATTTATAAAATTTTTTATTACCACTATGCCTTAACGCCCTTGGCTTTTGCGTTGACAGCTCCAACATCGGTCGTAGTCACCTTACCGTCTTTCGATAGGTCAGCTACCTCAATATCATAGCCTTCAAGCGCTTTTATTCCCTTTGCGTGTGAGTTTGCAAGTCCTACATCCGCCGTTGTTATCCTTCCATCGCCGTTTATGTCGCCGATAATATGTATCTCAGCGTCCAGCGTTGCAACACCGTCTGATACGGTTACCTCATAGCTTCTCGGTGCGCAGTTTTCTGCTGTTACGCCTATTACATACTCTCCGTCCTCGAGGTCTGATACGGTATTGTTTATGCCTGTTGATTCGTAGATAACTTCACCGTCTGCGCTTGTTACAGTTACAGTAACCTCAGTGTCAACACCCGGAGCTTTAACAGCTATATTTATTTCGCCGTTAGCAATAAGCTTTAGCGCCGCAACAGCGTCGCCTATCGCCTTAGCGGCATTATCCGCCGCCTCCTGAGAAGCATAAATATCATCTACAACAGCCCTTGCCGCTTCAATGGCTTTATTCAAAGCTTCGACCGATTCGTCGGTATACATACTAGTATCAATTTCCTCTGCCGACTTTACTGCTTCCTCTAATGCGGTTGTGTTTGCGATATACACAACATTTGTATCTGTAAGATACCCTGCGTCTCTAAGCGTTTTTTCTGTTGTGCTGTCCTTGTAGATATAAAATGTAGGGTCATTTGAAAGGTCAAAGCAGAATCCTTCTTGTACGCCTGCTCCATTGACATATATTTTGCTTATATATTCGAGATTGTCACAGTCTATTATTATTTCCTTAAGAGAAGGGCAATAGCTAAACAGGGAATCCCCGATGCCGTTTTCATGTATAAGCTCATACTGGGTATAGTGGACATCTCCCACGCCCTTAATAATCACCTTTTTTAAATTTGCACAACTTCCAAAAGCTGTATTTGAACGGGGAGCATTGTCTGTGGGTGTTTGAATATACACCATACTTGGTATTACTACCTCCTCCAGAAAATCACAACGCTTAAAAGAAGCCCCGCCTAATACCATTCCTTCAACTAAGTTTACAGAAGTAATGTTTGTATTTTCAAATGCAAAACTACGTAGTATACTTAATGTAGATGGCAAAATCAAATCGCCCGATAAAGCCGAATTACGAAATGCTGCTTCTCCAATTATCTTTATTTTTACAGGCAACCCATTGACAAGTTTCTTTAAGGAAGTACAATTCTGAAAACTGCCTCCCCCTATGTATTCCAGCGTATCCGGCAAATCCACATCCTCTAATTTTGTAAAACTGCAAAACGCTCCGGATGGGCATGATACCCCTAATGAATATCCTGTTATAACATCAACACTGGTAATCCCGGATTCAATTACGATGTGTTCTGCTTTTTCCTTGTACTTTTCATAATAACCGTCAGAAATGGATATAGTTCCTTTACCACTGAATGTCAGGGTTTTATTTTTTTCGTTCCATTCCCATCTTGATAATAATCCGCTTATGCCGGAGGTTTCTGTAGTCTTAGGCATCTCTAGCTTATCGTAAGCATACATTTTTATTTCGGAAAAAGGCTGCTTTTCTGTAATATACTCTATATCATCATCTGTTAACAAAAGTTCATCCCTTAAGGTTTGTTCAGTTGTGCTGCCTTTGTAAATATGCCACTTTGTTCCTCTTCCGGCACGAGGATAATCATTTTTACTCAAATATGATAAGCCACCTTTTGTGCCTCCCACGTCCTCCACTATGTCCGTAGCATATATCCAAATGTCTTTTATGTTACTCTCCATGCCATAAAAACAGGTATACAGGTTTTTTACCGTAGGAGAAAGCACTGCTTCCTTGACATTAATACAATCATTAAATGCCGCATCAGAAGAATTAGGATGACCTACAATGCCTTTTCCTAAATCCTCAATACCTTCTTCAATTACGATTCTTTGTATATCTGCTCCAAGCTTCCGCCATGGCCAGGTTTTTTGACTACCATTCTCATCTATTTCCCGACTGAGAGCACCTTTTCCGGTTATAACCAGTGTGGCGTCTGTATTTATGAACCACTCTGCCTCATCTCCACAGGTTCCTGATGTTGCGTAATCCTCATCTGCGGCACTAACGACCGACACACTCATAGCGCCTGTAAGCACAGTTACCGCCATTGCCGCAGATGTTAGTAGTGTTAAAATTCTCTTTGGTTTCATTTGGTACATCCTCCTTAATAATGTTAATTGTGCGTTTAGCTTCACATAAATAATTTAAAAACTACTACATTATCACCTCCGAAAACACGAAAAGGCGCAGTACGCCAAAAAAGCATACTACGCCTCTATTACGATATTAAAATATAATTGAGAATAATCTATTTGTGCAATATCAACAAAGGTTAGGTAATTATACCCCCCCCCGTGCTACAATTTTAACAATCGGCGATTTGCACATAATAATTATCCTCCAGTAGGTAATATAACAATTACTTAATTAAATAAAGTCACACAATACAAATTACAAAATCATATTAGCACATTTACACACAAATGTCAAGCAAAAAAATAAAATTTTGTCGAAAAAACTCAAAAAGTTATTTCGTATTAACAAATGTTGAAATTCTAACCTTAAGAGACTTCAATAGTGTCGACAGTAAAGCTTCCGTTTAAAACTGTGATTTTAAGAGTATGCTTACCATCATCAAGCCCTGACAAAGTAAGCGGCGATTGCCTGAAATCGGTACTTGAAATCTTATAGCACTCACACAAAATTTTTCCGTCAAGCTCAATGAGTATATCTGCTTCTTTACCCTTACCGCTTACAATACTTATGCCGACCCCAATAAAAGAAAACTCTAAACTGTCATATTTGCTTTTAGAGACTGCAAAGGTGCGGTTCCTGTAAAAATACGATTCCCCTGCTCTTAATTCCCATAAGCCGCTGTAAACTATCTTATCTGACAGAGCGTCTGTTTTTTTTACAAAACTGTGATTTGTGCTTTTATTTACCGACAGGTTTGTAAACGAATTGTTTGCATACGCACTTAGAATTGTGACTCTTCCCGCGGTGTAAGAACAGTTATCATCGAGTGAATACAACAAATTTTTGTCCAGATAAAAGGACACAGTCGAACCTATCGCCTTGACTGATAATCTGTGTAATAAATCTTTGTTAAGCCCAGACAATTTGCCCTGTTTTAATATATCGTTATTTTTTAATGCCTGCCACACACCGTCAGAGTATATTTTTAAAGAGTAGCCCCTGCTTTGAGTTGTAGAGTATCTTGCACCGATACCGATATAATTATTAAGGTCGTCGGGTGCATTTTTATCAAACAGACCGTCAATGCTGACGATATAATCCGACCACATCTCAGAGCCTATCACCGTAAAAGGGTCACAGTCAAATCGCTCGTTCAAATGCGCTCCCCAACCGAATGGTCGATCTTTATATTTTATCTTCTGTGTTAGCATTCCTTTTTGAGCTTCAAATGCACCACAAATGTCAGTATGGTAGAGAGGTGCGCCACCACGCCTTGATAAAAAGCTTTCAGAATAATCATACCTGTCGTTGTAAGGCAGAGTAAGCTCTGTATTTCGTGCTGTGTTCTGATAATCGGACATTCTAAAATCAAGAAAGGTATTATATCTACAAAGCGTTGTCAGAGTTACGATAGTATAAGGCTTTATCGTTACTTTAAACTCACCGTTTTCAATATCTAACTTACCGGTTTTTCTAAGCCAGCCATCAGGCTTGCTGCCGCTTGTTGTCCAGACAAAGAGCGTTTTATCTTTTATATTCAGATTACTTACATTAACTTTATAATGCCTTGGCTTTTGAGAATCATTAACGAAGATAATTGTAAAATCATTTGTACTTTTATCAGCAAAGGATATGTAGTTATTGGTTGTTTTTACAAGCCCGTGTCCATCGCCTGTATCATCATTTTTAACTCCGTCACCGAAACAGGCATTTTTTACATATCGCATACCGCTAGTTAAAAATCCTGTGAAGTGGGCTGCCACTGCCATACCGACCTCGCTCTTATAATATCCGCTCCAAGGAGTATCCGCACATATAAGCTGCTTAGGGGTATACGCCGCTCCCGAATAATACGCCGCCACCGCAGGCTGAAACTCATACATTGTCATACATCCCTGAGGATACATATTAAGTATCCTTAAGGCAATTTCAAGAGCGCCGTTAGTTCCACTAATTCCGCCGCTGATTTTAGCCGAATAGTCAATGTTTGATATTATGTTGGCATTTACCGCAAGCTCCGGGTTATGCATAACGGAAGCGCCCTCTGAATACCACACTTCTTTATTATATTTCTCCTTAAGCTTCCTTGCGGCTTCGTCTGACCATGTTGAATAATGCAGTCCTATAATGTCAACAGCATTTCTTAACTCTTCATCATTAAGCATAGAAGAAGATAGCCTGAGATATCCTATCTCATCAGCAGATACTATTTTTATCGAAGAAAAATCATACCTTCCGCTCTTATCACTCTTAAGCGTTCGGCTGAAGTATTTTATCCAACTGATATTGTTCTCACAAACTTCATCAGAAAAACACGATTCGTTAGGACAGGCACTGATATAATCAAACTTTAAACCGTAGGTTTCAAAAGCAGCATCAAGTGTTTCCTTGTACCACCGATAACGGTTTTCAAAGCTTTCGTGAGCCCATAACGGCTCTCCCCACTGTAAAAGATCAAGACTCACACACGGATAAAGCCTCTTTACATCTGCCGCAAGCTGAAAACCTGCTCCTCTGGTAACATTCGCAGCCTCATTTTTATATCTTTTGGTTGCAGGCTCAGCTCCCGAGCTTGAATCGACATCGGCTCCCATTTCAATTTTCAAATGTGTAAGACCTATCCCCGAGTCCTTATCGAAAAGCAGTTTAATTATTTCAAGATAAGCCGCCGGGTGTTTTTCCTTATAGTCTATCAACAGTCTTGATGAACCGTTTGCAGAAATCATTCCAAGCTGAAGGGTGTCGTTTGTTACATTATTTCTGTCGATATTGATATAAAAACAGCCGTCTGTATTTTTGATTGAAACATTTGAAATTTCGGATGAATCGCAAGGCTTATTTACATTACTTTTATTATTCATATTTTACTCCTGATCCTTTTAATTGTCATTAACTTTATTTTACCACATAAGCTTAAATGTGTAAATAAACAGTATTGATTTTTAGAGAATAAAATGATATAATACAAAAAAGTGTAGCCATTGAGGAATATGCTTTTGTGTAAACTGTTTTAATAACTATAATAAAAAGGAGGAGTATTATGAAAAAACTTGGTTTTGGATGTATGCGTTTTCCGGAAACGAACGGAAAGATAGACCACGATGCAGTATGTAAAATGTTTGATGCCTTTATTGCCGAAGGATTTACATATTTCGATACAGCTCACGGATATATGGGTGAAAAAAGTGAAGAAGCTGTAAGAGAGTGTCTTACAAAAAGGTATAAGCGTGAGAAATATACCCTCACCGACAAGCTTACATCAAACTACTTTGAAAAAAAGGATGATATATATCCATTTGTTTTAAGTCAGCTTAAGGAAACCGGTGTTGATTATTTTGACTATTACCTTATGCACGCGCTGAGCTCTGAAAATTATCCTAAATATGTTTCCTGTGAGGCATTTGAGGTCGCAAAGCAGCTAAAAACAGATGGTAAAATAAAACATATAGGTATATCCTTTCACGATACCGCACAGATGCTCGACAAGATCCTTACTGAACAGCCCTGTATTGAGGTCGTACAGATTCAGTTTAATTATCTTGACTTTGACGACCCCGGTGTACAGAGCTATGAATGCTACAAGGTCTGCGAAAAGCACAACAAGCCTGTGATAGTTATGGAACCGGTAAAAGGCGGAAGCCTTGTAAACCTGGCGGCAGAAAGTAAAGCGATATTTGATGAACTTGGCAATGCCAGCTACGCAAGCTATGCTATAAGATTCGCCGCATCTTTTGACAAGGTATTTATGGTGCTTAGCGGAATGAGCAATATCGAACAGGTAAACGACAATATAAGCTATATGAAGGACTTTGTACCTTTTAGTGAAGAGGAATTTGAAGCTGTTAAAAAGGTAAGAGATATTATCCGAAACGAGGACCTTATCCCCTGTACCGCCTGTCACTATTGCACCGACGGATGCCCGAAAAAAATAAAGATACCGGAAGTTATTGCCTGCTTTAACGCAAAGAAACAGCGCAAGGACTGGAACAATGAATTTTACTATGGGATTCACACAACAGACGCGGGAAAGGCAAGCGACTGTATAAAATGCGGAAAGTGTGAAAAGGTTTGTCCTCAGCATCTTAAAATCAGAGACATCCTCTGTGACATATCTGAAGCATTTGAAAAATAAATTTGGAGGGATTTATTATGACAAGAATAGCAAGACTTTCAAAAACTGATATTAAAATACAGACGGTAGCCGCGCTTTTGGCAGTAATTGCAGCGGTCGCTCTGCCGCAGGCTATGCACCTGTTGGGAATTGCGTCGGGTCTCGGAACGGCTTTAGGTGAAACTTTTCTTCCTATGCACCTTCCGATAATCCTCACCGGTCTTATCGCAGGACCGTTTGCAGGAGCTATCGCCGGTGCAGCTTCTCCTGCTATAAGCTTTTTGCTGACCGGTATGCCCTCAGCCGTAATGTTACCGTTTATGGTCATAGAGCTTTTTTCATACGGTCTGTTCGCAGGACTTTTAAGAGATTATAAAATGCCCTGTGCCGCAAAAGTTTTATCTGTACAAGTTTTAGGACGAATTGTAAGGGCTGCTGCAATTCTTATCGCCGTATACGGCTTTTCATACGAAGGATTAGCAACAAAAGTTATCTATGCAAGCATACTTACAGGACTTCCGGGACTTATACTTCAGTGGTGCTTGATACCGCTTATAATATTCTGGGTCAACAATTATTCAAAAAATGAAAAGTAACCTTGAGTATGCCATTGAGCTGTTAAAAAGCGGCGGTTATACACTAGTTTTAAAAAACGACAGTGAGCTTATCACCTCAAAAGAAAAAGGAATATCCCCGCTTATAGGGCTTATTGAAAGCGGAAGATCACTGGAAAGCTTTTCCTGTGCTGACAAGATCGTGGGAAAGGCGGCGGCATTATTATATGCAAAGCTTAATGTGAAAGAGCTTTACGCTGAGGTATTGAGTAAAGCGGCACAGCCTGTTTTAAAAAAGCACAATATTTATTATAGCTTCGGCACGCTTACCGCTTCAATTTTAAACCGCAAAGGTGACGGTATTTGCCCTATGGAGAAAACCGTTGCTGAAATAAATAACTGTGATAAAGCGTATTCAGCTTTAAAAAATAAGCTTTCAGTTTTAAAGAATTTGTAAATTATAAGTACAAGAAACAGCTTTTTCTTGTGCTACTACCGCAAAAGCAGCAAGCGCCTAAATTGTGGCGCCTGCTGCTTTTGCATTTTGATAAGTATATTTAACCTTAGGAGTATAGGGAGACTATGCAAGATTTAGCTTGTGCTTCATTATCAAATGTGTTACAAACAGTTCTATTAGCGATATTATAAATAGCACTATCGAATATACCCATATCATCACTGTGTATTCACCGCTAAGCTTAAATGTCTCTGTGTCTTCAAATAAGTTAGTCGTGTCAAAGAAGTTTGTTCCCGCAATGACAAGTATTATTCCTATTGCCATTCCGAGTACGATAGTGAGGAAAAAGTATACCGCGATCGATATAAGCACCTTGTGACGATTCGCCAGATTTCCGATAGAAACCGAAACATATACCGATGATATACTCATCGTCACGGATATCAGTCCGAATATCATAAATGATATGATGAACCAAATATTATCTAAGATAAAATCGAAAAGTGCATTATAATATGCCGATTCATATATGTTATCATCAGCAAAGAATAAGATGATTTTCGATGAGCTTGCCAATATTAAAAAACATAGAACCACAATAGCGCCGCTTACTATCGTCCACACTATTCCTGTAATAAGCTTTGAAGCAAGAATAGATACGGGTTTTACAGGAAGTGTGTTTGTAAGATAGCCCTCGTCGGTATATACATTTTTGTAAAAGCGATAAAGGGATACCGCCGGTCCTGATAAAATCAGGCAAATCATACCGATTACCAGAGCCGCACCAAAAATAAACGCTATAATCATAGAGAATATTTCTCCTGCCTGTGTACCTCCATTATTTATGTCGTATAAAATATCTACTAAAAACCTTACTGCAACAGATATTGCTGTTACCATTATAAATATAGGTATAAACAGCCGCGCAGTCGCTTTAAATTCGTGCTTTAAAAGTTTGCCTAACATTTAAACACCTCCCTGAAAAGCTCGTCGATGCTCTTTTGATACTGCTCTCTTATGTCATCGGCATTTCCAGCCATTACCAAAGCGCCGGTTTTGATCATTATTACATCGTCCAATATGTTTTCTATATCCGATATAAGATGTGTAGAAATTATTATGCTGGCATCAGGATTGTAGTTAGTTATAATAGTATTCAGAATATAATCTCTCGCCGCAGGGTCAACACCCGCTATCGGTTCGTCAAGAAGATAAAGCTTTGCCTCTCTGCTCATTACCAATATAAGCTGAACCTTTTCAAGATTTCCCTTTGAAAGAGCCTTTATCTTTTTGTCAGGATCTATTGACAGACTTTTTATCATACGCTCTGCCTTTTCACGGTTAAAGTCTTTGTAAAAGTCGTCAAAGTAGTCAATCATCTGTCGCACCTTTAAATACTTCGGAATGTAATTTCGCTCGGGAAGATATGAAACTATCTCCTTAGTTTCCATTCCTATTTCACTTCTGTTTACCAAAAGCCTTCCGCTTGTTGGTCTTAAAATACCTGCTATAAGCTTTATGAGCGTTGTCTTACCGCTTCCGTTAGGACCTAAAAGCCCAACTATTTTTCCCGGCTCTATTTCAAGATTTAAACCTGAAAGTGCTGTAAGTTTGCCATATTTTTTTACAAGCTGACGGCACTCGAAAATATTACTCATTATATAACCCTCCTATCCAATCTGCTCTTGGTTTGGCGCTTTTATTTTGTCCGAATTATCTTCATTTTGTTCATATATAACGGCTACCCTCGCGTAGATCTCGCCTTCTATGTACACCAATATTGCAAAGACATTTCCGTTTTCATCATAAGCAACTATGTATTCATGATTATCAGCATATTCATAATCATGAACGATATCATAAATGATATCTCGTAGCGCTCCATCAGAATTGTCTTCTTCAATATCATTCAGATAAGAATTATCTTCTTCAATATCATTCAGCCTTTCAGCATCATACTTCTTTCCGCCAATGGTCAAGGTTCCTGCGTCAACTCTATTAAGCAAACTGATGTCGTATAAGTTTGGAGTACTCAAATCGCTATCAAGTATTTCCCCAAAAAAGCTTGATGAACTACCTCTTGAATATAACCATCCGTCAACATAAATATCCTCACTATAAGCACCAAATGGGGTTTTTTTATCAATTATCGGTTTTCCGTTTTTCACGAGATAGTCTCCGTATATATTTTTATAGTTCTCTCCGGAGTAGATATATTCTTCAAAAGTAACTTTATCTGAATCATTCACCAAGGGCTCAAGGTAATTCTCATAATGTAGGTAATCACCGTAGCCCGGTAAATATCTGTATTCTCTTAAAGTATAATCCGACTTTTTAAGCTTTTCGGTAAAGCTGTCGATCTTTGACTTTGCGGCTTTATCGGGTTTATAAGAAATATTCTGTTCATAAAAGAAAGCTTTATTTTCCTCAAATTCCTTGATATAAATGCTGTCCTTTTCAATGTGCGGTGTCGCTGAATATCTAATAGCATGGAATATATCATCGACTGCACAGCCGCTAAAGGATACAGCGGCTATCACGACAGCAGACAACGCCGCTAAAATTTGTTTTGCCTTCATATTTTGTCCTCCTCTTTTGTTGATAATATTTTATTGTTCGTGAAAAAAGCTAAGAATTTTTTCACTCAATATCGCCTACCTTTAAAAGCTCTGCGGCTGTATCAGGCGAGACACCCAGACGCTTTAGCTTCGCAAGATATTCCTTTGTCACAGATTTCAAAAGCTGTGACTGACGGTTGGAAATAAGCAAAGTGTCGTCTGTGACATACCTTCCCGCTGTGCGCTGAGCATACACAAGCCCTTGTCGCTCAAGCTCTGAAAACGCTTTTTGCATCGTGTTAGGATTTACTACCGCGTCTGCCGCAAACTCCCGCACGCCTAGAAGTCTTGAGCCCGGCGGATATTCACCGCTGACTATTCTAAGCTCAATCTCTTCAGCAAGCTGTAAATAAACAGGTCTGTATGATGTTATTTTCCAAGACATAGTTACACCTCCAATTTGTGTTGCTGTATTATTCTTTTAATACAGTTTAGCATATTCTAAAATACTTGTCAAGTACTTTTCAGTAAAAAAAATAAAAAAATACCGTCGGTGTTGCTCGACGGTAATAGGACTGAAATTATACAATAAAAATATATAGAAAGTTTATCAGTTTTGCATTTTGATCTGCTGACTATGAATTAGAGGATAACTTTTAAGCTTATCGCCGTCAACATCCTCACTGTACATATTTATCCCTGTGATCTGACTATTCTCATAAGTTGTATAATAATAGATACCCTTGTCAGTATTGCAGCAAGACGAGTAGATTGTATATTCATAACCGTTTTCGACCTTACAGCAACCCTTTTGTTGTTCAACAGAAGCAAGGATATGGAAAAACTGACCGACACTTTCCGACTCTGAATCTCCTGATATTGAATTAAGCTTCGTAAAAGCAGCTTTTACAAAACGGGATGCCGATGACATATCACCCGGCAGACCCAAGCTACCCATTCCACGGCTATAAGGAGTAAGGTGTATCTTTTCTGAAAAACTGTTTTCAGGATCAGCAGGTGAAAGGCTCATATAATTTATAAGATTAGTCATATGATAGTCAAATGTTGGATTGTTCGTCATCACACCAACGGGGTTATCGTAGACCTTCAAGCCGTCTTTAACAGACTCTACTGCTATGCTCTCCTCTCTGTCCGAAATCATCCAATGAAGCGGCGACAGCGGAAGCTTTTGACTAAAATCCTCTTTTAACATATTAAGCCGCGAAAGTTTTGGTCTTGCCTCGCCGACCGTAGAGCATTGGCATAATATCCACGGAATAAACTCAAACGGTGAAACATTGTCCATATCCTGAGCATAACATTTATAGTCAGCATTTCCCGGGAAATTAAGTCCCGCAACACTAAGACCTTTCTCATTTGTCGCATCATAATAGAGCGGGTAATTCTCCTGAACAAAAGCCATTCCGATCATTGCGTAGTGAGATTTTATCTCACCCATATGCCTGAAGCAAAACGGATAGTTTCTTGGTGTTACGGTAACAGTCTGGTCATATGCAAACTCATAGTCAAGATTGCGTCCAAAGTAGTGATCCTTAGTCTTATAAGTAACTGCTGTACACATAGTTTTCCTCCTTAATTTATACATGTGATAGTAAAGTTAACAAGCGGAAATTTTGCAAGCTTCATAAATATCTGACATAATTCTGCTTTTTAAGCTCATAATCAACCGATGATTGCAAATCACCCAACTGATCTTTCCAAGAACCAAGATTTATCCTTATTTTTTGAAATCCAAGTTGTTCATATACATGTTGTGCTCGTTTATTATTTAAATTTGTATTAAGTACGATTTTTTGATATCCAAGTTCATTAAATAATCCGTCAATAAAAATACTCAGGATAACTTTTCCTAATCCTTTATTTTGCATATCTGTAGCGCAAATTTTAATTCCGATTTCACACATATTATTTCCGATATCGCGGTAGTTCATTTCACCAATAGCTCTATTGTCATATAGAATAATATGCAGTCTCGTTGATTTATCGCTCTCCGCTTTGATTTTTTCCTCAACTTCTTCAGTGGTTGTCCCTAAGCCGTTTGGAAAACCCGCATGCACCATGATAGCTCCATTGTTCCACCAGTTACTAAGCCGTTGCGCGTCTTCAACTGTTGCATTTCGGATAGTAATTTTGTCGTATTTTAGTTGCATTAAGTTTCTCCCTCTTTATTCATTTCGTTAACAACAGGAATACTTTTTACAGTCAACTCTACCCATGCAGGGCGAAAACCGCTTTTAATAGCATTTCGAACTGATTTGATATTTGACCATGCGGCACAATAAAAAGGAACTTTTCCTTTTTCTAAAACTTTAAGTGCGAGCTGGCTCGTAAGCGCTGATGCAATACCTTTTCTACGATATTCAGGGAGCACGTCCACTCCGATCTGCCACATTGTTTCACAGTCTGCAGAACACCCCGCAAGACCAACCAATTGATCGCTGTCGTATGCACCTATGCCAAGCACATCAAGCTCCTGCCGTTTTTCACATAGTGCGTTGCTCCACTGCGGCGTATAAAGCGTATCGAAGTCATTCGAATGCAATACCTTTAGTTCGTAGGGACAATCAAATGCCTTTAACGCCTGCAAGTCCGGCAAAAAATACTCTGCCATAAAACAAACTCTCAAGCCATCTTTAAGCATAGCATCATCAAGCACATGCAGATTCGGCGTCTCAAAACAGTGTTCAATCGAAAAACGGTTGATATATTCAGACACGGTTCGGCGATATTTTTCGTTGATTGAAGCAACAATATTATTTCCGTATGAAATCAGATTACATTCAAGCGGCAGATCTAAATACTTTCTGGCATTGTGGTTTTGCACTGATATCGCTATGATATTTTCATCCCGCATAAAATCCTCTGCAGCGCAGTTTGCATCCACTCCGGATTGCTGCATGGCAATTTTTAATATACTTTCATTGGTAAAATTCATATTTGTCACCCTTGCATTTAAAAAAGTAAAGCCCGGATTCTCTCATAAAATAACTTACCAATAGAAGCATTCGTATATTTATAAAAGATACCTACTTTCTTAATTTTAATTTATCAAACAGTTACTTGACAAGAAGATTATAGCACCGAAATACAAAAAAGTCCAGTAAAATAATCAGAATTAAAATAAACCCCGTACAAAGATCAGACAATAAAAAAGAAACAGCCTGTAAGAAAAAACTTACAGACTGCTTCTGGCAGGGGCAGAAGGACTTGAACCCTCGGCACGCGGTTTTGGAGACCGCTGCTCTACCAACTGAGCTATACCCCTAAAATGGTGGGCCATCGGGGACTCGAACCCAGGACCGACCGGTTATGAGCCGGTTGCTCTGACCAACTGAGCTAATGGCCCTCAAAAGGAGGGGGGGAAAATAAAAAGCTGCTCGTGGCTCAAGCAGCGAAAAATGGTGACCCGTGCGAGAATCGAACTCGCGTTGCCGGCGTGAGAGGCCGGAGTCTTAACCGCTTGACCAACGGGCCAAATGGTACACCATCACGGGCTCGAACCGTGGACCCACTGATTAAGAGTCAGTTGCTCTACCAACTGAGCTAATGGTGCATAAAGAGTCGGCAACACCTATTTTCCCGGGCCGTCGCCAGCCAAGTATCTTCGGCGCAAATGAGCTTAACTACTGT
>CANQLI010000003.1 GCA_947624675.1 uncultured Clostridia bacterium
AATCATCGCAACACATGCCTGTCCGCACAAATATTCCGTTGGTTGTTTGATATATTTGATTTCTCTCATTCCAGTCTCCTAACAACTATTTCCGCGCACTAATGCACATAAATCCAATTTCATCACTCCCACTCCACCGTTCCGGGTGGCTTAGAAGTAATATCGTAAACTACTCTGTTTACATGCTCCACTTCGTTGGTAAGACGGTTTGACACCCGAGCAAGCACATCATACGGAATCCGCGCCCAGTCGGCAGTCATAAAATCGTCTGTTGTTACTGCTCTTATTGCAATAAGATGATCGTAAGTCCTGTGATCTCCCATAACGCCTACTGTTCTCACATCCGGCAGAACTGCGAAAAACTGGCTCAGATGCTCTTCTTCGCCGCTATTTTTCATTTCGTCACGGAAAACTGCGTCTGCTTCCTGCAAAATCTTTATTTTTTCTTTTGTTATTTCACCGAGAATTCTGACGCCTAATCCTGGCCCCGGAAACGGCTGACGCCAGACAAGCTCGTGCGGTATCCCAAGCTTTTCGCCGACCTTTCTTACCTCATCTTTAAAGAGGTCGCCTAGCGGCTCTATAATGCCTTCAAATTTAATATCATCAGGCATCTTGACCTGATTGTGATGCGTTTTTATTGTTGCGGCATCGCCTTTGCCGCTCTCAATTCGGTCGGGATATATTGTTCCCTGTGCAAAAAATCCTCCGTCTGCTTCTTCACGAATCTTGTTCCAGAATACATTATAAAACTCGGTACCTATGATCGTTCGCTTTTGTTCGGGGTCGGTTACTCCCTTGAGCTTTTCAATAAATTCATCAGCGCAGTTTACTCTTACAAACCGCATATCAAAAAGCGAAGTGAAGGTCTTTTCAACAAAATCACCCTCGTCTTTTCTCATCAGTCCCTGATCGACAAAAACACAGGTAAGCTGCTTTCCGACTGCTCGACTAAGAAGTGCCGCCGCAACAGATGAATCAACTCCTCCCGAAAGACCTAAAACAACCTTTTGTCCGCCGATCTTTTCCTTAAGCTGAGATACGGTTCTGTCAATAAAATCGTCCATAACCCAGTCTCCGCTGCAACCGCATACATTATATAAAAAGTTTTTAAGAATATTTTTACCGTATTCGCTGTGCGTTACCTCAGGGTGAAACTGTACGGCGTATATTTTTTTCTGCTCATTCTCCATTGCCGCACAGGGACAGTCGTCTGAAACGGCAGTCACCGAAAAGCCATTCGGTACTTTACTAATGTAGTCAGTATGGCTCATCCAGACTACACTTTGGTCGGGAATATCCTTAAAGAGCTTGCTTTCTTTTACAAGTCTGATGTTAATTTTTCCATATTCGCTTTTTTCACAGGCAGAAACCTCTCCGTCCAGCATATATGATATAAGCTGGCTTCCGTAGCATATTCCGAGTATAGGTATGCCGAGCGACAGTATTTCGCTTGTGTAATGAGGTGAGCTTTCGTCGTAGACGGAGTTAGGACCTCCTGTAAAAATTATTCCTTTGTACCCCTGTGAGCTTATTTCCGAAAGGGGAGTATTGTAAGCCTTTATCTCAGCATAAACGCTTAAGTCCCTGACTCTTCTGGCGATAAGCTGATTATACTGTCCGCCAAAGTCGAGCACTAAAATCTTTTCGTTTGCCATTTAGCAGCCTCCCGTTAAAAGAATTAGTCAAAAAGTCCTGTGAAATCAAATGTAGAGAAATAGTCCTCAGGCGTCTCTGCGCGTCTTATCATCTCAACGCTTCCGTCCTCTTTGATAAGAAGTTCAGCGCTTCTGAGCTTTCCGTTGTAGTTATATCCCATAGAGAATCCGTGTGCTCCCGTGTCGTGGATACAGATGTAATCGCCTATATCTATCTTAGGAAGCATTCTGTCCTTTGCAAACTTGTCGTTATTTTCACAAAGTCCGCCGGTTATGTCATACTTGTGGTCGCAGGGTTCATTTTCTTTTCCCAAAACGGTGATATGATGATATGCGTCGTACATTGCGGGACGCATCAGATTTGCCGCACAAGCGTCAAGTCCGATGTATTCCTTATATATATGTTTTTCTCTTATAGCTTTAGCTATGAGATGTCCGTAAGGCGCAAGCATAAATCTACCAAGCTCTGTGTATATCGCAACATCTCCCATTCCCGCAGGAACCAAAACCTCCTCAAAGGCTTTTCTGACTCCTTCGCCTATGACCTCAATATCGTTTGGCTTGTCCTCGGGCTTGTAAGCGATTCCTATACCGCCTGAGAGGTCGATAAACTTTATCTTAACCCCGGTCTTTTGAGAAAGCTCTACCGCAAGTTCAAACAGGATTTTAGCGAGCATAGGGTAGTAGTCATTAGTAACAGTATTAGAAGCTAAAAACGAGTGTATTCCGAAATACTTTGCACCCTTTTCCTTTAAAATTCTGAAGCCTTCGATCATCTGCTCTTTTGTAAGACCATACTTTGCGTCTCCGGGGTTGTCCATTATTTGATTGTGGAGCTTAAAGTGACCGCCCGGATTATATCTTAAGCATATTGTTTCGGGAATGCCGGTAAGCTTTTCAAGTATCTCGATATGCGTAAAATCATCGAGGTTTATTTGTGCTCCAAGCTCATAAGCTTTTATAAAATCTTCATCAGGAGTAACATTTGATGAAAACATAATGTCGTCACCGGAAAAACCGCAAGCCTCAGACATAAGAAGCTCTGTATAAGATGAGCAATCGACGCCGCAGCCTTCTTCCTTTAAGATTTGCAATATCTTAGGTGTGGGGGTCGCTTTTACGGCAAAGTATTCTTTAAAGCCTTTGTTCCAGGAAAAAGCTTTATTTACCTTTCTCGCATTTTCCCTTATTCCTTTTTCATCATAAATGTGAAACGGAGTAGGGTAAGTTCTTTCGATTTCCTCTATTTTTTCTTTTGTTACAAACGGTGTCTTCACTTTCATTATCCTTTCATATCTAAACTTTGTACATAATTGAACATTGACTTTTACTGAATATACTAATTGAAAAATACAAGGTTATTATAACATTTATGTAATTATGTGTCAAGAAATCTGAAAAGCCAAATCACATAAAAGTCATATTATTTATCTGTGAATTACTAAATGTCATTTTCAGTCGTGTAAATGACACTATTAGCTTTTTGTGATATTCTGAAAAAAATTCGTTTTATATATTCTGTACAAAAGTTAAACCTCAATTTTGTACAACCCTACAAATCGCATCAAAACGAGTCCAAAAAAATTCTCACATAGCGAAAGTGCACTTGAAATATTTGTCATAAATGGTATAATAATATAGGAAAATATGTTAGGAGCGGTTTATATGAAAGATATAAAGATCAAAGAAATTTCCGTTAAGTATCTGAATAACAGAATATACGGAAAGGCTTTTATACCTGAGACGGTCGGAAAAAAACTTCCTGCTGTGATACTTTGTCACGGATATAATTCGTCTCACAGCGATTTAAGCGATGTGGCTTTGGCGCTGTCTGAAGCTGGAGCGTTTGCGTACTGTTTTGATTTCTGCGGCGGTTCAGTGGCTTCAAAAAGCAGCGGCACATCAGTTGAAATGAGTATACAGACTGAGATAAACGATTTAAGGGCAGTTATAGGTATGATAAAAAATGTTGAGTGTGTCGATAAAAACCGCATTTATCTTTACGGTGAAAGTCAGGGAGGCTTTGTGAGCGCTCTTACTGCATCTGATATGCCTGACGATATTGCTGGAATGTTTTTGACCTATCCCGCGTTTTGCATTCCCGATGACTGGAAAGACAAGTCCGGGATAATCAGTGCTGAGATAATGGGTATGAAGCTTTCCGATAAATTTTACAAGGAACTACCGCAGTACGATGTCTTTGACCGGATCAAAAGATTTAAGAAAAAGGTGATAATCTCACACGGAACTGCTGACGGTGTCGTGCCTATCAGTTATTCACAGAGGGCTGTAAAGAGCTTTGCGGATGCCGAGCTAGTCATTTATGAGGGAGAGGGTCACGTCTTTACAGAAAAAGCCCGTCACGACCTTATAAGTCGCGTGTGCAAGATGGTTTGCGGATAATCGAAAGCTTTGTGAAATTGACAGCTTTTAATAATAAGGAGGTATGTAATTGGAATACTATGCACATAAATCAGAGGACGGTAGAACACAAACTGTAAAAGAACATCTTGATTCAGTAGCAAGATTAGCGGAGTCGTTTTCAGTCCATATGTTTAAAGAATTTGTATTTTCCGCAGGAATGTTTCATGATATCGGAAAATATACCAAAATGTTTCAACGAAGGCTTAATGGTGAAAATATTCACTTTGAACACTCTTGCTGCGGTGCTATTGAATGCAGCAAGAAAGTCAGTCCGATAGCTCTTATGCTTGAATACTGTATTATGGGACATCACTCAGGTCTTCCGGATGGTGGAACAGAAACAGACAGCGCTAGTAAATCTACCCTTTACGGACGCTTAAAGCGTGATAAGTATTATGTTGGAGAGTCTGATTACAGTGAATACAAAAAAGAAATAAACTTAAGTATTCCAGACGGAACAGCGCTTTTAAATGAGCTTAAAAGGATTTATAGCAATAATGGGAAAGACGAATTCATTGAAGCGTTTGCATTTTTCACTCGTTATGTTTTCTCGTGCCTTACTGATGCCGACTATCTTGATACCGAGAGATTTTGCAATCCGTTTGTAAACAGAAATCTTAGTGCGGATTTCTGTAAGGTCAAAGCGTTGGTAGAAGACAATTTTAAACATCTTAAGAAGGATACTCCACTTCGGAAGGCAAGAGGAAGACTTCAGCATCAGGCATATCAAAACGCTGAAAAAGCGGCACAGATAAGTATATTAAATATGCCAACAGGAAGCGGTAAAACGCTTTGCAGCTTAAATATAGCTCTAAATAAGCTCACATCGCCGGGAAGTACAAAAAAGCGGATAATTTATGTTATACCTTACACAAGCGTTATTGAACAGACGGCTCAGACATTTGACGACATATTCGGAAAATACGCCGATATTTTACAGCATCATTCAGGGTACAGCTATGAAAGTAATAAAGACTATGAGAAGAACGAGCCCACTACTATGGATAAACTGAAAAAAGCTACCGAAAACTGGGATGCACCTATAATAATTACAACGAGCGTTCAGTTTTTTCAGTCGCTTTACCATTATAAAGGCTCGGGTCTAAGAAAGCTCCATAATATGGCGGACAGTATCATTATTTTTGATGAGATACATCTTCTGCCGCTTGAAGTTCTCTTGCCGTGTCTCAGAGGTATAGGATTTATTACAAGATATCTGAATAGTGAAGCGGTTTTTCTGTCTGCGACAATGCCTGACTATGACAGATTGTTTCAAAAGTATCTTCCTGACTGCACGACCACTAAGCTTATGACTGATAGAAAGGATTTCAAGTACTTTAAAAAGTGCAGATACATAAATCTCGGGAAAACTGATCTAGAAAGTATTGCGCTAAAATCTTCTCAGTATCAAAGCAGTCTGATAGTTGTCAATAAAAGAAAGACCGCAAGAGAGCTATTTAGCAGCCTTACTGGTTTAAAATATCATCTTTCCACATATATGACGCCTGTTGACCGTACAAAAATAATTGAAAATATACGCCTGAATCTTGAAAATGTCGATAAAGTTACCGTTGTCTCGACATCTCTTATAGAGGTAGGCGTTGACCTTGATTTCAATGCCGTGTTCCGCGAGATGGCAGGACTTGACAACATCCTTCAATCGGGCGGAAGATGTAACCGTGACGGAAGAAGAGAATGTGGAGATGTTTATGTATTCAAAACGGACGAAAAGCTTAACGGTGATATGCAGAACAGAGTAGATATAGTTAATGATCTTATCAAGAGATACGATGATATTTCTTCGCCTGAATGTATAGAGGAGTACTACAATCGTTTGTTTGATTTCAATAAGCGGAATATAGACAAAAAGTTACAAGCTAGCGGAATAGACAACATTGAGTTTAAAACATACGCTATGGATTTTGAATTTATAAAGGATGAGACAATAGGTATAGTTATAAATAACTGTGATGAATCCGAGAAGCTGATACAAAGACTTAAAAACAAAGACTATACGGTAAGAAGAGAACTTCAGAGATATACAGTTTCTCTGAGGCGCTATGAATTTGAGAATGCACTAAAGCTTGGTATTATTGACGACTTTGGTACCGGAGTGTATGTCCTCACAAACAACAAATATTACGACAATAAAACGGGACTTGAAATAGAAAAATTTAATGATTATATTGTTGATTAAAAAAGTGGGCAGCTATACTGGGAAGCTGCCCACCAAGTCCTGAGACTATAAGATATTTAATATATTTCAACTCACTGCTTACGCAGACATATATATTATACCATTAAAACTATAAAAAATCAATAGTTGTTAATAATTACCAAAAATAATAGTGGATATTTGTGCAAATAGTAACTTGACAAATGCAAACTTAAGGTATAATATATTTAATATAAGGGAGGTGAAATGATGAGTTACGGATTTAAAATTATCGTGGAAGGGGATTATGCTCTATTTACGCGTCCGGATACGAAAGTTGAACGCACTAGTTTTGAGGCTCCTACCGTTTCGGCTTTGGAAGGTCTTATTAAATCTGTATATTGGAAGCCGGCGATTAGAATAATTATAGACAAAATAATAGTGTTTAATCCTATTAAGTTTATCAATATCAGGCGAAATGAAGTCAAGAGCAAAATTTCTCTTTCGGCGGTAAAATCACAGATGAAAGGAATAGGAAACGCTGAAATTTATACCGATGACGATCGAAGTCAGCGTGCCGGAATGATCTTAAAGGATGTAAGATACGGCGTTGAGTTTCATTTTGAACTGACGGGAATTAGATCGGAGCATTCCGATGAATGTGAAGAAAAGCACTATAACATATTCTTAAGAAGGCTTAAAAACGGTCAGTGTTTTCGTCAGCCGTGCCTTGGGTGCAGAGAATTTTCTGTAAAGAAAATCGAACTTGTAGAAGATTTTGACTTAAGTGAGATAAGCGAAGAACTAAAAGGCGATATTGATCTTGGATATATGCTTTACGGTATGAGATTCAAAGACGGCGGTGTTCCGATAAACAACGATTGGGAAAATCCAAAGTTTTCGGATAAAGCCGATGCAGTTTATTACCATCCGCATATGATCGATGGTGTGATTGATATTGCAAAATACAGGGAGGGGATAATATGTTAATTAAGGCTCTGTGCGACTATGCGGACAAGCTTGAAGAAAATCAAAACGGTGACAAGCAGTCCGAGGGCTGGAGCAAACAGGATGTGCATTTTCAGATAAGGCTTACACCTGACGGAGATATTGAAAGTATTGTTGATGTGCGTAGAGAGGAAAAGACCTATGACAAAAAAGGTAAGGAAAAGATTCGGTTAGTTCCGATAAAGGTCGTCCTTCCGACAAGAACACAGAAAAGCAGTATATGTTCAAACTTTATTGAACATCGTCCGTATTATATCTTTGGACTTTCGTATGACAAAGACGGGTTTTCCGCTGAATCGGAAAATAATCGGGCAAGAAAATCTCACAAAGCATTTGTGGAGCATGAGCTTAAATTTTTTAATGGTCTTAATTCTGAGATATGTACTGCATACAGAAGGTTTGTACAAAAGTGGAAGCCTGAAGATGAAACGCATAATGAGGCTCTGCTAAAGCTTGGAAAAGAATATAAAAACGCTTATTTTTGTTTTGGACTTGCAGGTGCAAGAGGAAACCTTGAAGAAGATGAGCAGTTTGTTGAAAAATACAACAATTATATTCTCAATCAAAACGATAAAGCTGATTCTGATGACGAGTCAGAGCTTGCCGTTTGTGGAATTCTCGGAGAAAAGCTTCCAATCGCAAGGGTACATAACAAGATTAAGTTTCCCGGCGGAAATCCGACCGGCTGTGTTCTTGTGGGAATGAAGAAAGCAGCTTATGAGTCTTACGGTAAAACACAGTCGTATAACAGTAATATTTCTGAAAAAGCGATGAAAAAATATACATCTGCTCTGAACACACTTTTGGAAGATAAAAGACACAGGGTAATGTTTGATGAGCTTGTGGTATTGTTTTTTGCAATGAAGAAAGATGACAGTAAGGAGTGCGAGGCCTTTTCGTTTATGTATTCGTCCTCTGAAGATAAGGCACAGAATATGCTCAGTAGTACATTTAATGATGCGTTGGGCGGTGTTACTTCTGATGAAGAGGCTATGCGTAAGCTTGAGGTCGATAAAGATGTTACATTCTATGTGGCGGGGCTGACGCCTAACAGTTCAAGAATTTGTCAGAAGTTTATCTACCACGATAAATTCGGACACATTTTGCATAATCTTATGCAGCATCAAAGAGACCTTAAGATAGGTACAAAGGAAAATAATCAGATTTATTTTTCTTATATTAAAAAGGAACTTATTTCTCCGAATGCGACGAACGCAAAGATACCGCCGCCGCTTATGACAAGCATAATGCTTTCGGCGATAAACGGCAGCAATTATCCGAGAGAGCTGCTTGAAACGGTAGTGAGAAGGGTAAAGTGCGACAGCGATACGGATAAAAATAAATATGTAAAACTTAACCGTGTAAGAGCGGGTATTATCAAGGCTTGTCTTAACAGAAAAGCCAGATTATCAGGAAAAGAGGAGGAAATTAAAATGTCACTTAATATGAACAACAGAGGCCCTGCATATCTTTGCGGAAGACTATTTGCGGTTTATGAGAAGATTCAGACGCTTGCATCGGGCGGAGGACTTAACAGAACAATCGTGGATTCGTATTTTGCTTCAGCAAGCACAAGACCGTCAAGAATAATGCCAAAGCTTTCGCATCTTGCACAGGTGCATATGAGAAAACTAGAGGCAAAAGATGTTGAAACTTATTATGAAATGATAAGCAGCATAATGGACAAGCTTGACAGCGATGTGTTTCCACAGACACTTGATCTTGATTCTCAAGGCGCATTTATAATTGGCTTTTATCAGCAAAAAAGATATATCAAATATTTAGAAAAAAATAGAAACGGAAAGGAAGAAAATCATGAATAAGATGAATGCAATTAAAAACAAGTACGATTTCGTAATACTATTTGATGTCGAAAACGGAAACCCGAACGGTGATCCCGATTCGGCTAATATGCCGAGGACGGACCCCGAAACATCATATGGTATAGTTACAGATGTTTGCTTAAAAAGAAAGATAAGAAATTATGTTGAGCTTACAAGGGAGGGCGAGGGAGGATACAATATTCTCATCAAGGCAGACCGCGCTCTTAACTCGAAATTCACCGAGGCTTATGATGCACTTGGACTTGAAAAGAAGCAAAAAGGCAAAAATTCTGATGATGTTAAAAAGGCCCAGGAGTATATATGCGATAATTATTTTGATGTCCGCACATTCGGAGCGGTAATGAGTACAGGCGACGATCAATGCGGTATAGTAAGAGGACCTGTTCAGATAAATTTTGCAAAGAGCCTTGACCCTGTATTCACTCAGGATATAACCGTAACAAGACAGGCAGTGACCACCGAAAAGGATTTTGAAGAAAAGAAAAAAAGTGAGATGGGAAAAAAGAGCTTTGTATCATACGGACTGTACCGTGCGGAAGGATATGTATCCGCAATGCTTGCGCAAAAGGTAACTGGATTCAGCGAGGATGACCTTGAGCTTTTATGGGAAGCAATTAAAAATATGTTTGAGAATGATCACAGTGCTGCAAGAGGAAAAATGTGTTTAAGAAAGCTTTATGTTTTCAAACATTCGTCGCCTATCGGAAATGCTCCTTCACATATTTTATTTGACAAGATAAAGGTTGAGAGAAAAGCTGGAGTTGAGTTCCCGAGAAGCTTTGAAGACTATGAAGTTAGTGTGGATAATAAAATGCCGGAGGATGTCGAGCTTAAAGAGCTTATCGACAATATATGACTGATCTTACCGTAAATATCCGCAGTATTCAGCATTATATGTATTGTCCGAGACGATATGGACTTCTTGAACTTAACAAGGATTGGGGCGAAAATTATTTTGTAGCAAATGCCGGTATTTTACACGAGCATGTCCACGACAAAAGTCACAACTTTACTGACAGTAAAAAAATAGTAAGGAGTGCGGTTGCGCTGTACAATGATGTTGACGAATACGATTTGTACGGCGTTGCCGACTGTATAGAATTTATCCGATCTGATACGGGAGTTGAGATCGGTGAGCTTTGCGGAAAATATAATGTCAAAATAGTTGAATATAAACCTAGCTCACCCAGGGGGACTCCTTTTCGGGACACTGATGCGATACAGGTATTTGCACAGAAGATATGTGCGGATTATATTTGGGGATGTGACAGCGAGGCGTTTTTATACTATTCTGATACAAGGAAGCGTGTAGCTCTTCCTTTTTCGGAGGAATTTGAAAAATACGATACACTACTTAAAAAGCTACTTTCAGAAATGCGAGAGGTTATGAGTAAAAATCAGATTCCTCCAAGAAGGAGAGGGCAAAAATGTTCCGGATGTTCGGTAAAGGATGTTTGTTTTCCTAAGGATAAGAGATTTTGTGTAAGAGAGGAAATAATGTCTATGAAGAGGGATTGTGACATATGAGAAAGCTTCTTAATTCATTATACATTCTTGATGAAACAGCTTGGCTGACACTTGACGGTGAAAATATCGTCTGTAAGTGTGAGGACAATGAAAAGTTTCGTATGCCGTTTTCAAATATAGAGGATATATATTGCTTTAGCTATTTTGGGTGTTCACCGGCTTTAATGGGAAAATGTGCTGAGTATGGTATAAGCTTGAGCTTTTTTTCGCCCGGAGGAAAATTTCTTGCAAGAGTAACAGGCAAGACAAAGGGAAATATTCTTTTAAGGAAAGCACAGTTTGAGCAATTTGCTTCTCCCAATCTGCTAATGATACAAAATACAGTAGCTGCAAAGCTTTCGAACACAAGACATCTTATAAAGCGATCAATGAGAGATAATCCGCAACTTGACAGCGATGGTATGCTCAGTAAGTGCATTGAGTATCTTGAAAGCGGAATTGAACATGTATATGAAATGCGTGATACCGAAACAATTATGGGCGTTGAAGGAAGCTGTGCTAAAGCGTATTTTAATATTTTTGATAGACTGATCCTTCATCAGAAAAAGGATTTTTATTTGACATCACGGACTAAGCGACCGCCGCTTGACCCGGTTAATGCTGTTTTGTCATTTTTATATACAATTATGACAAGCGCTTATACTTCGGCGCTTGAAAGTGTCGGTCTTGACAGTTGTTATGGCTTTTATCACGCTTTGCGACCCGGAAGGAGCAGTCTTGCTTGTGATCTTGTAGAAGAGACTAGGTGTATAGTGGAGCGCCTGACAATAACGATGATAAACTTAAAAAAGCTGAGCATCAAAGATTTTGAAAAACAGGAAAGCGGAGCTGTAATGCTCAACAAAGACGGAAAGAAAAAAGTTCTCACAGCATGGCAGGAGAAAAAACGAACAACAATTATCCACCCTTATCTTAACGAAAAAATTCCTTTAGGACTTTTACCTTTCGTGCAAAGCGCATTGCTTGCAAAGCATATAAGAGGGGAAATCAATGAGTATCCGTGTTATTTATTAAAGTAGGTGATTCATATGATGGTGCTTGTGAGTTATGATGTATCGGTAACAGATAACAATGGTAAGAGTCGATTGCGAAAGGTTGCAAAAGAATGTACAAATTACGGTCAGCGTGTTCAGAATTCAGTTTTTGAAATAGATGTTGATTATGCAACATTTATTAAGTTCAAAGACAGGCTGGTAAAGCTTATAGATGAAAGGCACGACAGTTTAAGATTTTATTATCTCGGCAGTAACTGGAAGAGGCGCGTAGAGCATTATGGAGTAAAAGAAACATATGATACGGAAGGTGTGATAATAGTATAGTTATAGTATGCGAACGGCAAATGAAATAGAATTCTCGGCACCTTCGCAGTAAATAACGGATTATATATGAACATATTATGAATAAAATGTTTATATATTAAATACATTGTCCGCTCACAGTGGGATAGCGGTCCTAAATACACAACATTTAGGGTCACGCCCCTCGTGGGCGTGTGAGTTGAAATTTTCGACCAGTTTGCAATAGCTTTTTTCATGCCGTCACGCCCCTCGTGGGCGTGTGAGTTGAAATTGAAATTTTAGAAAGAAGGTATAAAACTATGACAAGTCACGCCCCTCGTGGGCGTGTGAGTTGAAATTTTTGCCGCTGTATCCATCTCTCCGCCCAGATTGTCACGCCCCTCGTGGGCGTGTGAGTTGAAATATCGTCGGTTGACATAGATTCCAGCAGTGGATTGTCACGCCCCTCGTGGGCGTGTGAGTTGAAATTCGTATGCTGACATAAAGAATATAAATGTAAATTCGTCACGCCCCTCGTGGGCGTGTGAGTTGAAATGATTTCTATTAAGCATAATGGACGGATAATAAATATGTCACGCCCCTCGTGGGCGTGTGAGTTGAAATTTATTAGAAAAAAGAGAAATAGCAGGAAAACCCGTCACGCCCCTCGTGGGCGTGTGAGTTGAAATTCAAGATTCGTCATTCAAAATCGGAAAAATTATTGGTCACGCCCCTCGTGGGCGTGTGAGTTGAAATTCTTATCGGGCGGGATTGCTATTCCGCCCGAATAGTCACGCCCCTCGTGGGCGTGTGAGTTGAAATCGATAATAAATGGGATTTTTGTATCATTGCTAGCGTCACGCCCCTCGTGGGCGTGTGAGTTGAAATAACGCTTGGGCGGCTAGCAACACAGTTGTATAAAGTCACGCCCCTCGTGGGCGTGTGAGTTGAAATTCTTTTTCGCTTCCGCTAACTGACTCATTAGGTGTCACGCCCCTCGTGGGCGTGTGAGTTGAAATTATCTCACCTGTATCCTTGTCAATTGCCTTTAAGGTCACGCCCCTCGTGGGCGTGTGAGTTGAAATCATTATGTTGAATATATGGTGTTTCGAACAAAAGGTCACGCCCCTCGTGGGCGTGTGAGTTGAAATATTGAAAAACTAAATATGTCAAACAGTTTGCAGAGTCACGCCCCTCGTGGGCGTGTGAGTTGAAATTATTTATTTTATGGAAGTGATAAAATGTCAAAAAGTCACGCCCCTCGTGGGCGTGTGAGTTGAAATCTTCATTTACTAACGGCTTAACCACTTCACTAAGTCACGCCCCTCGTGGGCGTGTGAGTTGAAATTTAACTGTGTAGAATTAGAAACATAATTTGTAATGTCACGCCCCTCGTGGGCGTGTGAGTTGAAATGTTCTAGTACATATCCGTCACCCCTTAAAAATTTGTCACGCCCCTCGTGGGCGTGTGAGTTGAAATTACGAAAAATAGGATTATCGTAACAATCTAATGTAGTCACGCCCCTCGTGGGCGTGTGAGTTGAAATTGTACTGTATTAGAATTGTTACTACCTGCTAATGTCACGCCCCTCGTGGGCGTGTGAGTTGAAATAGATAACACATATCAACATACAATATATTTTGACGTCACGCCCCTCGTGGGCGTGTGAGTTGAAATCCACTGAAGAAGAGTTAGCAAATTATAAATTTCCACGTCACGCCCCTCGTGGGCGTGTGAGTTGAAATACCTACAGTTGAAAAGATGTTCAATCGCCCAGAGTCACGCCCCTCGTGGGCGTGTGAGTTGAAATGGTGTGCCAACACCGAAGGGCGTGCAAGAAAACCCCGTCACGCCCCTCGTGGGCGTGTGAGTTGAAATTGCTTTTATACTCCAAAAATGCATAATACAGCCCCGTCACGCCCCTCGTGGGCGTGTGAGTTGAAATAGGAACTGCGCGATGCTATTCGACAGGGTTAACGGTCACGCCCCTCGTGGGCGTGTGAGTTGAAATTAAGCGACTATGGGAAAAATATATAAATCCAGACGAGTCACGCCCCTCGTGGGCGTGTGAGTTGAAATTAAGCGACTATGGGAAAAATATATAAATCCAGAGTCACGCCCCTCGTGGGCGTGTGAGTTGAAATCTTTGTTTTTGTTATATCGGCGGTTTTCACCGCCGAGTCACGCCCCTCGTGGGCGTGTGAGTTGAAATGTCGCCGTATACACCGATGACCCGTTTTTGCGTGGTCACGCCCCTCGTGGGCGTGTGAGTTGAAATGGTGTCACCCTCACCTGTACAGATAGCGACATGTCGTCACGCCCCTCGTGGGCGTGTGAGTTGAAATATTTTCTGTTGCCTGCCTAACATAACTAGGGGACGCGTCACGCCCCTCGTGGGCGTGTGAGTTGAAATTTTTTGTGCGGTGGTGCAGACGATTGATGTCCCCGAGTCACGCCCCTCGTGGGCGTGTGAGTTGAAATTTTGGTTAGCTGTTTGCCTATCTGATTCACGCCCGTCACGCCCCTCGTGGGCGTGTGAGTTGAAATTGGTCGCCCATCGGCGGATCGTATTTTCGTTTAGTCACGCCCCTCGTGGGCGTGTGAGTTGAAATTTCGAGTTGGAAACAATCAAAAAACAACATATGCGTCACGCCCCTCGTGGGCGTGTGAGTTGAAATTAAAAATGGTATGTTTAGATTTAAAAATTTAGAGTGTCACGCCCCTCGTGGGCGTGTGAGTTGAAATTGGCTTTCTATCCTAAGTTGTCTAAGTCTATTCATAGTCACGCCCCTCGTGGGCGTGTGAGTTGAAATTTTCTTCGTTGCCGTAGGTTGTGACTGTTTTTTGTCACGCCCCTCGTGGGCGTGTGAGTTGAAATCTGCAGCCCTTGCTATGATTTGTCTGTCCTTTGCGTCACGCCCCTCGTGGGCGTGTGAGTTGAAATTTGTCAACAACAACTTCTTGCCCTTTTTCACGCTGTCACGCCCCTCGTGGGCGTGTGAGTTGAAATAGTTTTTCGTTTACCTCTTCGGCGATTTTGTCTGCGGTCACGCCCCTCGTGGGCGTGTGAGTTGAAATCTCCTTTTTCAGTTGTTTCCCAACCTGATTAATACCGTCACGCCCCTCGTGGGCGTGTGAGTTGAAATGGATATTTTATTAAATGCATCTGTTGTTTCCCTATGTCACGCCCCTCGTGGGCGTGTGAGTTGAAATTATTTTTGCATAATTGATTTCCGCCGTTTCCGCTAAGTCACGCCCCTCGTGGGCGTGTGAGTTGAAATTATTTGCGAAAATTTCAGGTAGAATCTGTAAACAGGTCACGCCCCTCGTGGGCGTGTGAGTTGAAATTGCCGGATGTACTAGGCATATCCGGCTGATGGAAGTCACGCCCCTCGTGGGCGTGTGAGTTGAAATTCGTCTCTATCAGATATCAAATATTCGTCTACTATGTCACGCCCCTCGTGGGCGTGTGAGTTGAAATCAATTGAAAGCCCAAAAGTATTTCGGACATCTGGTCACGCCCCTCGTGGGCGTGTGAGTTGAAATACGGATGTTGGAGCTACTCTTACTCGTAAAATTGTCACGCCCCTCGTGGGCGTGTGAGTTGAAATCTTTGGAGATGCGACACTTTACCTTGCCTAACTTGGGTCACGCCCCTCGTGGGCGTGTGAGTTGAAATTATTTTCTAAAAAGTCAAGTGTGATAAGGATGGAGTCACGCCCCTCGTGGGCGTGTGAGTTGAAATAATTCTTTGTAATCAATCAACTCAGAATAACAATGTCACGCCCCTCGTGGGCGTGTGAGTTGAAATTTTGTCTATCAGAAAAATACGACCTATTTTTGCCGTCACGCCCCTCGTGGGCGTGTGAGTTGAAATGTCATTTTTTAAAAAAGGAGAATTAAAAGATTAAGTCACGCCCCTCGTGGGCGTGTGAGTTGAAATACAAATTACCATCGGCACCCATATAAACCATAAAAGTCACGCCCCTCGTGGGCGTGTGAGTTGAAATCGTCAACAAACGGCTCATAAGTAGAAAGTGCTCCCCGTCACGCCCCTCGTGGGCGTGTGAGTTGAAATTATGAAGCATTGGGGTACGGTAGTTTCGGAGAATAGTCACGCCCCTCGTGGGCGTGTGAGTTGAAATTAATACGGGGCTAGAAATGAAAGCAACTAAAGACCGTCACGCCCCTCGTGGGCGTGTGAGTTGAAATTAAGAGCGATGATGATGTATTGGATGTACTAGAAGTCACGCCCCTCGTGGGCGTGTGAGTTGAAATATGCGTTACCCGTGAACAGGCAGAGAATCAACCTGTCACGCCCCTCGTGGGCGTGTGAGTTGAAATCCTCGGCAGGGCGGTAAGAGACAGCAAAAACGCACGTCACGCCCCTCGTGGGCGTGTGAGTTGAAATTAAGTTTCGCCGTAAAGTATGTGCCTGTTTTTGAGGTCACGCCCCTCGTGGGCGTGTGAGTTGAAATATAGGCAAAAACGGCAGATTTCGGTCTGAATATGAGGGTCACGCCCCTCGTGGGCGTGTGAGTTGAAATCATTCACGGTGTAGATGCGCTGACCCTGATATAGTCACGCCCCTCGTGGGCGTGTGAGTTGAAATCCGTGTAATATACGGCGCAGTATCGCCCGAGGCAAGTCACGCCCCTCGTGGGCGTGTGAGTTGAAATTTCGGCAGGCACAAAAATAAAATAGGCGCAGACGTCACGCCCCTCGTGGGCGTGTGAGTTGAAATTTTTTCTAGCTTCAGATATTTTTAAAAATCCCGGTCACGCCCCTCGTGGGCGTGTGAGTTGAAATCATAATCTAATTGGTTCTTTTATCTCATTACCACGTCACGCCCCTCGTGGGCGTGTGAGTTGAAATTTATGTACATTCTATCAAAGTCGTAAGGGTACATTCGTCACGCCCCTCGTGGGCGTGTGAGTTGAAATGGTAAGCATAGCTGCTGTCATAATTCTGTTGCCACGTCACGCCCCTCGTGGGCGTGTGAGTTGAAATAGCTTTCCGCTGATTGACCGCTGCGACTGATGGCGTCACGCCCCTCGTGGGCGTGTGAGTTGAAATGGGACTGGCGTCAACAGGAGTAAACCAGATTGGGTCACGCCCCTCGTGGGCGTGTGAGTTGAAATTGCCGTTATCTGACCGTTTAACTGCGCTAGCGTTGGTCACGCCCCTCGTGGGCGTGTGAGTTGAAATTCAATGCCAAAATGCGCGATATTGTAAACCCACAGTCACGCCCTTTGTGGGCGTGTGAGTTGAAATTTTTCATACATATAGCTGTAACTTGCAGGAAAAATTGCCACATAAAGAATATTCTGCAAGGATGATAAAAGGCTCAAACTATGCTTAAATCCAAAACCTTTATGATATACTTTTATATATTTATATGTAGGATCAGTCTTGTGGTATATTCTGATGGTGCAGAGTACATTGCAGAGGTAGGAATGGATTTTAGAATGACGAAAAGTCTGAAAAGTTAAAGGAAAGGGGCTTTGTAGATGAAACTTAGATTAAACAGTGAACAGACTAGGCTTATAAATAAAATACTTCCACAGATAGATTTAGATTCCGATTTAACGGATGATGAACTTATTCTTATGGAAGATGAGTTGGGAGATTATTTGACATTACATTGTTTGGATGAAGATTATGAACCAAATCGTGAAGGCATAGTTTGTGAGGATATTTTAGAAATACTTGGTAACATACCGTTAGACGCATAAACCCTTTGACAGAAAAATCAGGAGTAATTTTAAATACCCGACAATTCTAAGTGCATCTATCGGATCCAGTAAATTATATCGGTAGTACCGCTTGTACGATCGTATAGGTGGTATTTTTGTGACTGATTTATCACGCCTTTAGTTGTAATACAAGTTAGAAAAAGCTCAATACAAAAAAATCCAAAAAATTTCAAAAAAACGCTTGACAAATAATTCTATTTGTACTATAATATTATACTGTATCATAATGGAGTTTTGTACCTTTTTAATCGCAAAATTGAGGAAAAAAGGAAGTGAAAACCGAACGGTTTTTGACCCATTGCAGGTTTTAAAATGTCATTCACGAAATGGTACACCACTGTATTTTTTGTATTGAGGAGTGATTGAACCTATGGTAAATGTCAAGGATGTGAAGCTTGGCAAGACAACGCGTAAGAGTTTTGCAAAAATCAATGAAGTATTGGATATGCCAAACCTGATTGAGGTGCAGAAAAACTCGTACAACTGGTTTATAACCGAGGGCTTGAAAGAGGTGTTTCGGGATATATCAAGTATCACCGACTATAACGGAACACTTGAACTCAGCTTTGTAGGATACCGCTTTGATGATAAACCAAAGTATTCGGTAGCTGAGTGTAAGGAGAGAGATGTTACCTATGCAAAGCCACTAAGGGTTACAGCAAGGCTTAACAACACCGAGACTGGAGAGATCAAGGAAAGCGAAGTTTATATGGGAGACTTCCCGATAATGACCGACAGCGGAACATTTGTTATAAACGGCGCTGAGCGAGTTATTGTATCGCAGCTTGTTCGTTCGCCGGGTGTTTATTATGCCTGCGATAAGGATAAAACAGGAAAGGATCTTTTCCGCTCTACCGTTATCCCTAACAGGGGAGCATGGCTTGAGTATGAAATGGATTCTAATGATATTGTATATGTAAGAATAGATAAAAACAGAAAGATACCTCTTACTACCTTTATCCGTGCACTTGGAATAGGTACAAATGAGGAAATAGCAGAGGTGTTCGGCGATGACGACAGGATCCGTCAGACTATCGAACAGAAGGATGCTACCGCGAACAGGGAGGAAGCGCTGTTAGAGGTATATAAAAAGCTTCGTCCCGGAGAGCCGCCAACAGTTGACAGTGCGGTGACACATTTAAATAACCTTTTCTTTGATGCAAAAAGATATGACCTTTCAAGGTTCGGAAGATATAAATATAATAAAAAGCTCGGACTTGCTTCAAGGCTTTCGGGAAATATCCTGTCAAGACCTGTCGTGAACCCGTTGACCGGAGAGATTATGGCAGAGCCGGGCGTAACTGTTTCAAATGAGCTTGCTAAGGAGATAGAACAGGCCGGAGTCAATACGGCGTATGTCACTGTTGAGGTCAAGGAGGTTCTGACCATTGACGGCGAAACAGTCACAAAGACTGAGGAAAAGGAAGTAAAAATAATATCAAACGGAATGGTTGATATAAAAGGATATGTCGACTTTGACTGTTCCGAATACGGAGTCAATGAGCTTGTTTCATTTAGCGTCTTAAAGGAAATATTAGAGGCTGCTGACGGAGACGAGGAGGAGCTTAAGGACTTGATAAAACAAAGGGCTGACGAGCTTGTTCCGAAGCATATAACCGTTGACGATATAATCGCAACTATCTCATACTTCCTTAATCTTTGTGAGACTGTCGGCACTGTTGACGATATAGATCACCTTGGAAACAGAAGAATAAGAAGTGTCGGAGAGCTTTTACAGAATCAGTTCAGGATCGGCTTTACAAGAATGGAAAGAGTTATCCGTGAGAGAATGAATCTTCAGACACAGGATATAGAGGAGATAACCCCTTCCGCACTTATAAATATAAGACCGATAACTGCGGCAATAAAGGAGTTTTTCGGTTCATCGCCGCTTTCACAGTTTATGGATCAGAACAATCCTCTCGCAGAGCTTACTCATAAGAGAAGGCTTTCAGCGCTCGGACCCGGAGGACTTTCAAGAGACCGTGCCGGATTTGAGGTAAGAGATGTTCACTATTCACACTATGGAAGAATGTGTCCTATCGAGACACCTGAAGGACCTAACATCGGACTTATCTCGTATCTTGCTTCATTTGCGAGAATAAACGAATACGGTTTTATTGAAGCGCCTTACAGAAAGGTCGATAAGGAGACCGGAGTAGTTACCGACGAGGTCGTATATATGACAGCCGATGTGGAGGATAACTATATAGTAGCCCAGGCAAACGAGCCGCTTACCGAGGACCACAAATTTGCGAGAGCTAAGGTAAACGGAAGACGCCGTGACCAGATCTCCGAGTTTGATGCGTCACAGGTAGATTTTATGGATGTATCTCCGAAGATGGTCGTGTCGGTTGCGACAGCGCTTATACCGTTTCTTGAAAATGACGACGCGAACCGTGCGCTTATGGGCTCTAATATGCAGCGTCAGGCTGTTCCGCTTTTAAAGACGGAGGCTCCTATTGTCGGTACGGGAATGGAGTATAAGGCTTGCCTTGATTCGGGAGTAGCGGTCGTTTCAGATGCGGCGGGCGTAGTTGAAAAGGTAAGTGCCGATGAGATAGTCGTAAGGGAAAAGGGCGGTAAGCTTCATTCCTATAAGCTTACAAAGTTTAAACGCTCAAATGCCGGAACCTGTACTAATCAAAGACCGATAGTTGAGGTCGGCGAAAAAATAAAGGAGCGTCAGATAATTGCCGACGGTCCTGCAACGGCAGATGGAGAGCTTGCTCTCGGTAAAAACGCTCTCATAGGCTTTATGACCTGGGAGGGTTATAACTATGAGGACGCCGTACTTTTAAATGAGAATCTTGTAAAAGAGGACAGGTATACTTCTATCCATATTGAGGAATATGAAATAGAAGCAAGAGATACAAAGCTTGGTCCGGAAGAGATAACAAGGGACATTCCAAATGTCGGAGAGGATGCGCTTAAGGACCTTGACGAAAACGGAATCATCAGAATAGGAGCAGAGGTAAGATCGGGTGATATACTTGTCGGAAAGGTAACGCCAAAGGGCGAGACCGAGCTTACTGCCGAGGAAAGGCTTTTAAGGGCGATATTCGGTGAAAAGGCAAGAGAGGTAAGGGATAATTCTCTTAAGGTTCCTCACGGAGAGTCGGGAGTTATCATTGATGTAAAGGTATTCACCCGTGAAAACTGTGATGAGCTGAGCCCGGGAGTAAATAAGCTTGTAAGGTGTTATATAGCACAGAAGAGAAAAATATCCGTCGGCGATAAAATGGCCGGACGCCACGGTAACAAGGGTGTTGTTTCGAGGATACTTCCTCAGGAGGATATGCCGTTTTTAGAGGACGGAACTCCGCTTGACATCGTGCTTAATCCTCTTGGTGTTCCTTCCCGTATGAACATCGGACAGGTGCTTGAGGTCCATCTCGGTATGGCGGCAAAAGCGCTTGGCTGGAAGATAATGACGCCGGTATTTGACGGAGCTCACGAACAGGATATAAGAGATTGCTTTGAGGAGGCAGGTCTGCCGATCGACGGAAAGACCACTCTTTACGACGGAAGAACAGGTGAAAAGTTTGACAATCGTGTAACGGTAGGATATATGTACTATCTTAAGCTTCACCACCTTGTTGACGATAAGATCCACGCTCGTTCCGTAGGACCGTATGCCCTTGTTACACAGCAGCCTCTGGGAGGTAAGGCGCAGTTCGGCGGACAGAGATTCGGAGAGATGGAGGTATGGGCTTTAGAGGCTTACGGCGCGGCATATACGCTTCAGGAAATACTGACGGTAAAATCTGATGATACTGTCGGAAGAGTAAAGACCTACGAGGCGATAGTTAAGGGACAGAATGTTCCTAAGCCGGGAATTCCGGAATCCTTTAAGGTGCTTGTTAAAGAGCTTCAGTCACTGTGCCTTGACATAAAGGTAATGGGAACTGACGGAAAAGAGATCGACTTGAAACAGACGTTTGAAGATGACGACGACTTCACTCCGCAGCCAGCTATTGACGATATGGAAATGACCTTGGACGAAAGCGAGCTTGAGGAAGGCTTTTTTGAAGAGGACGAGGACGGAGAGATGAGCGATATAAGCTTAGGTGACGACTTGGACGACGAGGACTTGTTTATCGGCGATGAGGATATCGACGATTTTGATGAGTGATCCTAAGCGACCGGAGCCGGAGTCGATTGTTGAATGACGGGGTGACGCCCCTTATTAAAAGGAAGAAGGGTCGAATATTGGAATTTAATACTTTTGCATCAATAAAAATCGGTCTTGCATCGCCTGAACAGATAAGAGAGTGGTCTTACGGTGCGGTTGAGAGACCGGAAACCATAAATTACAGAACGCAGAAGCCGGAAAAGGACGGACTTTACTGTGAAAAGATCTTCGGACCGTCTAAGGACTGGGAATGTCACTGCGGAAAGTATAAGAAGATAAGATTTAAGGGAAAGGTCTGCGAGAGATGCGGAGTTGAGGTAACAAGAGCAAAGGTAAGGCGTGAAAGAATGGGTCATATCGAGCTTGCAGCGCCTGTTTCTCACATCTGGTACTTTAAAGGAACTCCCTCAAGGATCGGTCAGATGCTTGAGGTATCGCAGAAAAGACTTGAAGAGGTACTTTACTTTACAAAGTATATAGTAATTGATCCGGGCAACACAGAGCTTGAAAAGTGTCAGCTTCTCTCAGAAAAGGATTATACCGATATGAGAGAAAAGTACGAGGACGGCTTTAAGGCAGGTATGGGAGCGGAAGCTATCAAGGAGCTGTTAAGCGAGATAAACCTAGACGAGCTTTCCGAATCTCTTAAAGATGAGCTTAAGGATCTTCCTGCGGGACAGAAGAGAATAAAGCTTTTAAAAAGGCTTGAGATTGTTGACGCTTTCAGGACTTCGGGAAACCGTCCGGAATGGATGATACTTGATGTAGTTCCGGTTATCCCGCCGGATCTTAGACCTATGGTAATGCTTGACGGCGGAAGATACGCAACAAGTGACTTAAACGATCTTTACAGAAGGGTAATTAACAGAAACAACAGACTTAAAAGGATGCTTGAGCTTGACGCTCCCGACATAATCGTAAGGAACGAAAAGAGAATGTTACAGGAGGCTGTTGACGCACTTATTGACAACGGAAGACACGGCAGACCGGTAACGGGACCTAACAACAGGGCGTTTAAGTCTCTGTCGGATATGCTTAAGGGTAAACAGGGACGATTCAGACAGAACCTTCTCGGTAAGCGTGTTGACTATTCAGGCCGTTCGGTTATCGTTGTAGGACCTGAGCTTAAGATGTATCAGTGCGGACTTCCTAAGGAGATGGCTCTTGAGCTGTTCAAGCCTTTTGTGATGAAGCGGCTTGTTGATACAAATCCGTCTATAAATATAAAGAGCGCGAGAAAGATGGTAGAACGCGCGCGCCCGGAGGTTTGGGACGCACTTGAAACTGTAATCAAAGGACATCCTGTTCTTTTAAACCGTGCGCCTACGCTCCACAGACTTGGAATTCAGGCATTTGAGCCGGTTCTGGTAGAGGGAAGAGCGCTTAAGCTTCACCCGCTCGTTTGTACGGCGTATAATGCGGACTTTGACGGAGACCAGATGGCGGTCCATGTACCGCTTTCGTCCGAGGCACAGGCTGAGGCGAGATTCCTTATGCTCGCGGCAAACAACCTCTTAAAGCCGTCGGACGGAAAGCCTGTTGCAGTTCCTACACAGGATATGATACTCGGTTCTTACTACCTTACAATGGATAAGGACGGCGAGCCGGGAGAGGGAAAGGTGTTTAAGGATACCGAAGAAGCACTTATGGCTTACGATGCGGGATATGTTTCTCTCCACGCAAAAATAAAGGTAAGAGTTTCAAAGACTATCGGCACAAAGGTAGTATCAAAGCTCATTGATGCAACAGTCGGAAGACTTATTTTCAACAGCATAATTCCGCAGGACTTAGGTTTTGTTGACAGAACTAATTCCGATAAACAGTTTGACCTTGAAATAACACAAAAGGCTGATAAGAAGCTTCTTTCAAAGATATTTGACAAGTGTATACAGATACACGGAACCTCAAAGACTGCCGAGGTACTTGATAATGTAAAGTCGCTCGGATATAAATATTCAACTAAGTCAGCTATAACCGTTGCGGTTTGCGATGCGACTATACCGTCGGCTAAGAAGGATATTATCGAAGCGGCAGACGAGAAGATAAACAAGATCGACAAGCAGTTTAAGAGAGGTTATATCTCGGCTGAGGAAAAGTCTAAGAAGTTCATTGAGATATGGAATAACGCGACAGACGAGGTAACCGAAGCTCTAAAAGATGGACTTGACCCGTACAACCCGATAAATATGATGGCTGACTCCGGAGCAAGAGGTAGTATCAATCAGATAAGACAGCTTGCGGGAATGAGAGGACTTATCGCCAATACATCAGGTTCAACTATTGAGATGCCTATTAAGGCAAACTACCGTGAGGGACTTAATGTTCTCGAATATTTTATCTCTTCAAGAGGTGCGAGAAAGGGACTTGCCGATACAGCGCTCAGAACGGCTGACTCGGGTTATCTTACAAGGCGACTTGTCGATGTTTCACAGGAGGTCATCATTCATCAGGATGACTGCGGTACGGACGACGGTCTTGAAGTATTTGAGATAAGAAACGGAAACGAAGTAATCGAGCCGCTTTCCGAAAGACTGGCAGGAAGATTCTTGGTAGACGATCTTATTGATAAGTCAACGGGAGAGGTAGTTATTCCTAAGACCCGTCTTATGACCGAGGCTGACGCAAAGAGAGCGGTTGAGGTTATGAACTCAAACGGGGATAAGAAGATAAAGATACGCTCTGTTCTTCATTGTAAGTCAAAGGACGGCGTTTGTGCAAGATGCTACGGCGCTAACCTTGCAAACGGCAAGGTGATCTCAGTCGGAGAGGCTGTCGGAATAATTTCGGCACAGTCTATCGGAGAGCCGGGTACACAGCTTACGATGAGAACCTTCCATACAGGTGGTATAGCGAACGCTGAGGACATCACACAGGGTCTTCCGAGAGTTGAAGAGCTGTTTGAGTCGAGAAAGCCAAAGGGAGCTGCGATAATTTCGAGTATTGCCGGTACAGTAAAGATCGAGGATGTCAAAAAGACAAAGCAGATAACTGTAACGAGTACAGACATTGAAAATCCTGAGTCGGAAACCTATACAATCCCTTACGGATATAAGATCCGTGTCCACGAAGGCGATGTGATAGAGAGAGGTGAACCGCTAACAGAGGGTTCGCTTAACCCTTCGGATATTCTCACCGTAAACGGAGTACAGGCTGTTCAGAACTATATCATCACTGAGGTTCAGAAGACCTATCGCTTACAGGGTGTTGACATCAACGACAAGCATATAGAAGTAATAGTTCGTCAGATGATGAGAAAGGTAAAGGTAGAAGATCCGGGAAGCAGCTATCTGCTGCCGGGCGCATTGATGAACAGAAGCGATATAGATGCTATAAACGCTGAGATACAGATGAAGATCGACGAGGGCGATACCGAGGCTAAGCTCGTAAGCTATGTTCCCGTTTTACAGGGAATCACTAAGGCTGCGTCAAACTCTGATTCGTTCCTTTCCGCAGCGTCCTTCCAGGAGACCACAAAGGCTCTTACGGATGCCGCTATAAGAGGAAAGGTGGATAAGCTTGTGGGTCTTAAGGAAAATGTTATTATAGGTAAGCTAATACCGGCAGGAACGGGAATGGATGTCTATAATAATGTACAGATCGTTAAGAACGAGTCTGCGCTGGAACACCACGCGGCAAGCATCTAGCATATACGGCTTATTAAGGGGGCGCATAGTGCGCTCCCTTTTAATATGTTTATTGAACAAAATAAGGATAAGTTTACAAAAAGTTTACAATTATTTTTTTCTTTTCGTTGACAAAGGAAGTTTTTAACTGTATAATTATTTGTATGCGTGATAATATATTATGCAGAATTTTTTAGGAAAGGAGAGAGGATATGCCTACCTTTAACCAGCTGGTACGCAAGGGAAGAGATGTCTTGACCTCAAAATCGACAGCGCCTGCACTTCAGAAGAGCTTTAATGCGCTTAAGAAACAGCCTGTTGATCAGAGCAGCCCGCAGAAGCGTGGAGTTTGTACGGCAGTAAGAACCGCGACCCCGAAAAAGCCTAACTCTGCGATGAGAAAGATCGCCAGAGTAAAGCTCACGAACGGTCAGGAGGTTACAGCTTACATTCCGGGCGAGGGTCATAATCTTCAGGAGCACAGTGTCGTAATGATCCGTGGCGGAAGAGTTAAGGACCTTCCGGGTGTGCGTTACCACATTATAAGAGGTACACTTGATGCACAGGGCGTTGCCAACAGAATGCAGGCTCGTTCAAAATACGGTGCCAAGAGACCTAAGGGTTCAAAGTAGTGATCTTTATACTTTGAACAAGTTTTAAGTAGAACTCAGATAAACCACAGTCATGTGGAGTATTTAATATAGATTAAGTACCTCTGCATTGGACTGACGGGGCTATGGCTGAGGCCATAGAGCGAGTACCTATGATATCATTATGTGAAGGAGGGAATTTAAGTGCCAAGAAGAGGTAAAGTTGCTAAGAGAGATGTTCTTTTAGACCCGGTATACAAGTCAAAGCTTGTAACAAGACTTATCAATAATATAATGCTCGACGGAAAGAAGGGCGTTGCCCAGAAGATCGTTTACGGAGCGTTTGAAATTGTTGAGGAAAAGACGGGAAAGCCGGCTCTTGAAGCGTTTGAAGAAGCGCTTGAAAACATTATGCCTAACCTTGAGGTAAAGGCTCGCCGTGTCGGCGGTGCGACATATCAGGTTCCTATGGAGGTTCGTCCCGCAAGGCGTCAGACACTTGGACTGAGATGGCTTACAAAATACTCAAGAGACAGGCATGAATCTACAATGAAGGAAAAGCTTGCGGCTGAGATAATGGACGCTCTTAACGGCGTCGGCGGAGCCTGCAAGAAGAGAGACGATACTCATAAGATGGCAGAGGCAAACAAGGCTTTTGCGCATTATCGTTGGTAATCATAAGTATAGGAGGAAATTATGCCAAGAGATTGTTCATTGCAGGATACCAGAAATATAGGTATAATGGCTCATATTGACGCAGGTAAAACTACAACTACCGAGCGTATTCTGTTCTATACGGGTATTACCCATAAGATCGGTGAGGTCCATGAGGGTGCAGCCACTATGGACTGGATGGAGCAGGAGCAGGAGAGAGGTATCACAATCACCTCGGCTGCTACTACCGCGTTCTGGAAGAAGCACAGGATCAATATCATCGACACACCGGGACACGTTGACTTTACGGTCGAGGTCGAGAGATCACTCAGAGTTCTCGACGGTTCTGTAACGGTGTTGTGTGCAAAGGGCGGAGTTGAGCCGCAGACGGAAACTGTTTGGAGACAGGCTGATAAGTATAAGGTCCCCAGAATGGTTTATGTCAATAAAATGGATATTATGGGAGCAGATTTTTACAATGTTTTGAAGATGCTCCATGACAGACTTAAAACAAACGCAGTTCCAATTCAGCTTCCTATCGGATCGGAGGCAGATTTCAAGGGAGTTATCGACCTCCTTGAAATGAAAGCTTATGTCTATTACGATGACCTCGGAAAGGACATTAGAGTCGAGGAGATCCCCGACGATATGAAGGCTAAGGCAGAGGAATACAGAGAAGCTCTTATGGAGCATGTTGCCGAGCAGGACGAGGAGCTGATGGAAAAGTATTTCGGCGGTGAGGAAATCACAATCGACGAGATCAAGAAGTGCATAAGGAAGTCCACTATCGCAAACACAATGGTGCCTGTATGCTGCGGAACCTCTTATAAAAATAAGGGTGTTCAGAAGCTGCTTGACGCAATAGTAGATTATATGCCTTCACCGCTTGATGTTCCGCATATCAAGGGCGTTAACCCAGACACAGGCGAAGAGGAGGAGAGACCTTCTTCAGATTCTGAGCCGTTTTCAGCTCTTGCATTTAAAATCGCAACAGACCCGTTTGTAGGAAAGCTCTGTTATTTCAGAGTTTATTCTGGAGTTTTGACAAAGGGCTCCGCTGTTTACAATGCGTCTAAGGATGACCGTGAGAGAATCGGAAGAATACTTCAGATGCACTCAAACGAGAGAAAGGATATAGACGAGGTTTACGCAGGAGATATTGCCGCTGCGGTAGGACTTAAAAACACTACAACGGGAGATACTCTCTGTGATGAAAAGCATCCGATAATCCTTGAATCAATGGAGTTCCCAGAGCCTGTTATCCAGCTCGCTATCGAGCCAAAGACAAAGGCAGGACAGGAAAAAATGGGTATTGCCCTTTCAAAGCTTGCTGAAGAGGACCCGACATTCAAGACCTATACAGATGAGGAGACCGGACAGACGATCATCGCAGGAATGGGTGAGCTTCACCTTGAGATAATCGTTGACAGACTTCTTCGTGAGTTTAAGGTAGAGGCTAATGTAGGTGCACCTCAGGTTGCATATAAGGAAACAATCAAGAGTAATGCCGATGTCGATCACAAGTACGCAAGGCAGTCGGGTGGTAAAGGACAGTACGGTCACGTTAAGATTCAGGTTGAGCCAAACGAGAGCGGAAAGGGCTATGAGTTTACAAACGCTATCGTCGGCGGAGCTATCCCGAAGGAATACATTCCGGCTGTTGACGCAGGTATCAAGGGCGCTATGGAAGCCGGAGTTCTGGCTGGCTACCCTGTCGTAGATGTAAAAGTAAGACTTTACGACGGATCGTACCACGAGGTAGACTCTTCGGAAATGGCGTTCAAGATCGCAGGTTCTATGGCTTTCAAGGAGGCTATGAAGAAGGCTAATCCGGTAATACTCGAGCCTATAATGAAGGTTACGGTAATCGTTCCTGAGGAGCATATGGGTACGGCGATAGGCGACCTTAACTCACGCCGCGGACAGATACTCGGTCAGGAGATAAGAACCGGTACGGCTCAGGTAGAAGCGCTTGTTCCGCTTTCTGAGATGTTCGGTTACTCAAACGACCTTCGTTCAAAGACACAGGGCAGAGGACAATATTCGATGGAGCCGCACAGCTACATTGAAGTTCCGAAGTCGATAGCTGAAAAGATAATGTCTAACCGCAGCAAGGATTAAAGGGTAAATCCCGATAAATTCTCTGTATAAAATTTGTAAAAATGCTTGCTTTTTTTACAAATGTTTGTTATAATGTTTCTTAATAAGGGGTTATTCCCCCGCTACAATTATTATTCTTAGGAAAAATTTAATCTAAGGGAGGAAAATTTAAATGGCAAAGGAAAAATTTGAAAGAACTAAACCGCATGTTAACATTGGTACAATCGGACACGTTGACCACGGTAAAACAACTCTTACAGCTGCAATCACAAAGGCTCTTGCTCTTAAGGGTCAGGCTAAGTATGAGGCTTACGATATGATTGATAAGGCTCCTGAGGAGAGAGAGCGTGGTATCACAATCAATACAGCTCACGTTGAGTATGAGACTGATAAGCGTCACTATGCTCATGTTGACTGCCCGGGACACGCTGACTATGTTAAGAACATGATCACAGGTGCTGCTCAGATGGACGGAGCTATCCTCGTTGTTGCATCTTCAGACGGTCCTATGGCTCAGACAAGAGAGCACTTGCTGCTTGCTCGTCAGGTTGGCGTTCCTTATATCGTAGTATTTATGAATAAGGCTGACCAGGTTGACGACGAAGAGCTTCTCGAGCTCGTTGAAATGGACATCAGAGAGCTTCTTAACTCATATGATTTCCCCGGCGACGATACACCGATCATCAAGGGTTCTGCACTTGCTGCTCTTGAGGCTCCGGATGATCTTAGCGATCCTGCTTACAAGCCGATCCTTGATCTTATGGATGCTGTTGACGAGTATATTCCTACTCCTGACAGAGCTTCTGACCTTCCGTTCCTTATGCCTGTTGAGGACGTATTTACAATCACAGGCCGTGGAACAGTTGCTACCGGTAGAGTTGAAAGAGGTCAGCTCAAGACAGGCGACGAGGTTGAGATCATCGGTCTTACCGAGGAGAGAGCTAAGACTGTCGTAACAGGTATCGAGATGTTCAGAAAGATCCTTGACTACGCTGAGGCTGGAGATAACATCGGCGCACTTTTAAGAGGTGTTCAGAGAAACGAAATCGAAAGAGGACAGGTTCTCTGTAAGCCGGGTTCTATCCATCCGCTTACTAAGTTCACAGGTCAGGTTTATGTTCTTAAGAAGGAAGAGGGCGGAAGACACACTCCTTTCTTCAACAATTACAGACCGCAGTTCTATTTCAGAACAACAGACGTTACAGGTGTTATTACACTTCCTGCTGACAAGGAGATGTGTATGCCTGGTGATAACGTTGTTATGGATGTTGAGCTTATCACACCTATCGCTATCGAAGTTGGACTTCGTTTCGCTATCCGTGAGGGTGGAAGAACGGTAGGTTCAGGTGTTGTAACCGCAACTAAGGACTAATCTTTGCTTTTGTTGAGCCGAGGGATTTTCCCTCGGCTTTTTTTATTTCCTCTCCCACTAATAGCGCAAAATTCGGAAAAAATGTACGCAAACGTACATTCTTCATAAAATAAATTATATTTTGTAACAAAATGTTTACAATATTCATAGTTTGTTAATATTTGACTGTCTTATTTTTATATCATTGTTCTTTCAAGGCTCAACTTACAGTTGAACGCGCTCAACAAATAAGTTATTTACAAAACCTTGGATTTTTGTTTTAATATTATCATAGGAGTCGGCTCATACCAAGAGAAACGGGGAGAAAATAAGAAAATGAAGAAAGAGAAAAAGAAAAACAAAAACCGCTTTATCGGTGCTAATATGCTTTATACATACAAGGCTGTCTGGAAAAGCAAAAAATTGTTTGTCATAGCAACATTTCTTGTTTCCATAGCAATAGCTCTACAAGGGTATATTTGGGAGTTTGCTGTCAAGTTTATAATAGACGATGTTGAGGCGGGCGCACCTCTTGAGAAGCTGTGGCTTACCGTGGCAATAGCGGGAATAGTAACGGTTATTTCTTTTATAATCGTTGAAATCTATCAGCAGTACGGCAATGTTGTGTTACAGTATGTTCTGTTTCAGTTCAGACGCAAGTATCAGCGCAAGTTTATGAAAATGGATTATGAAAAGCTTGAAGCCCCCGCTATGCTCGATATGGCTGAAAGAGCCGAAAAGGGCTGTAGCTGGGGCGGAGGATTGATAGGCGCTTATTCAATGTCACAGCCGTTTATGTCCAATCTCATAAACTTTGTTATCGCTGCGGTTATTATCGCAACGCTTAATCCGTGGCTTTTGCTGGTGTTTTTGGCAACCGGTGTGCTTAAAGCTGTAATGCAGATAAAGACAAAGACCGAGGACAAAAGAGAATGCTGGGACAAAATGGCGCCGTTTTACAGAAGGCTGAGGTATTTAGGACAGGTGCAAAGTGATTTTTCCTTTGCAAAGGATGTCCGGCTTTTCGGTATGCGAGGCTTTTTAAAGAATAAGCACGAGGGGATAAACAGACTGGCGCACACCTTGTTTATTACGCACAAAAACCGCTGGTTAAAGTGGGAGATGAAAAACTATGTTGTATCATTCTTTGAGCATATAATACAGTACGGGTACCTTGTGTATTCGTTTATTTACGGAGAACTTGAGATAGGAAACTTTGTTCTGTATGCGTCTGTTATGGGAAACTATTCCGGAAGCGTAAGGTATATATTTGACAACATTGCCGAGATAAAATACCGCTCAATGGAGATAGACGACTACCGCGCTTTTGTGGACGAGGAGGAGCTTTCGGACATAAAGAAAAAAGACTTTCTGCCCTTACCCAAAACGGATAAATACAAAATTGAGTTTAAAAATGTGTCCTTTAAGTATAAGGGCGCAAAGGTATATGCGCTTAGGAACATAAACCTCACGCTTGAGACGGGAAAGAGCCTTGCCGTTGTCGGCTTAAACGGTGCGGGAAAAACGACATTTATAAAGCTTCTATGCCGCCTTTACGATGTTACAGAGGGTGAGATACTGTTAAACGGAGTTAATGTGCTTAGCTACGACAGAGAGGAATACTTCAAGCTGTTTTCGCCGGTGTTTCAGAATGTCGAGCTGTTTGCTCTTACCTTGGGAGAAAATACGGCGATGAAGCCGTATTCACAGGTCGATGAGAAAAAAGCGACAGATGCGCTTTGTGATTCCGGGCTTGATAATAAGCTAAACGGGCTCCCAAACAAGCTTAAAACGCAGGTGCTCAAGAACATATACGATGACGGAACTGACTTTTCCGGCGGTGAGCGGCAAAAGCTTGCGCTTTCCCGTGCGCTTTACAAGGACGCTCCTATTATGCTGCTTGACGAACCGACGGCGGCGCTCGACCCGATTGCCGAGTATGAGCTTTACAAGTCGTTTGACAGGATAGTCGGCGGAAAAATGGCTGTTTACATATCTCACAGGCTGTCCTCAACACGCTTTTGCGACTCTATCGCAATGTTTCAAAACGGCGAGCTTATAGAAGAGGGTACTCACACAGAGCTTTTAAGAAAAGGCGGAGAATATGCAAAGCTGTTTGAGGTTCAGGCACAGTATTATAAGGAGCGGGAAGAAAGAGCCGCCGACGGTATCGAGGAGGTGAGCGCCAATGTCGGGTAAGGTAAAGGAAAACGGCACAAGCTTTAAGACAATGGCGCTAAGCGTTAAGTATTTTTACAAAATAATCTTTAAGAAATTCAAAAGCTATATCGTATACAATCTCTTGTCAGCAGTTTTTCAGGCGGCGGCGCCGATTGTGATGATATTTCTGCCAAAGCTCTTGATAGATGAGTTTTTAGGCGGAAGGGATTATGTAAGAATGGCTGTAATAACGTTTGTTTTAGTGTCGGTTTATGTGATCTTGAATGCTGCGGATTCATTTTGCACTCAGCAGTACCAGAAGGTGGTAGACAGGTTCAACAGGTATTTTGAAGAGCGCCACAAGCAAAAATGCGCCGAGATGGATTTTGAAAAGACAGAAGACCCCGAGATAATGGACCTTTCACAAAAGGCGCTTAACGGGCTTAATTGGTACGGCGGTGTTGACGCTTTTATGAGAAGAGTCTCGACAATAATATCGGGCGTCTTGCAGTTAGTTACCACAGGAGCAATACTTTTTACAAGCTCTGTATGGGTGATAGCAATAATCGCTGTAACTATAATACTAAACTTCTTTTTAACAAAGCTGAGATCTAAGTTTGATTTTGATCTGACCGGCGGAACAGATATACTTGATAGAAAGATAGATTACAATTTCTGGCAGACATATGATTTTAAATACGGAAAGGATATCAGGCTTTATTCAGCTTCAAAGATGCTTGATGAAAACTGCCGCGAGCTTAATGATGAGTATTACAACCTTGAGCTTAAGTACAGAAAAAGAATAATGGGCGCAGGCTGTCTTACAAGCGTTGTAAATGTATTTAAGAATGTCGGTATGTACGGAGTTCTCGGAGTTATGGCAATAAAAAAGCTTATTACGCTAGGTAACTTTTCGATGTATACTTCCTCTGCGGTGACTATCTCAGATGCTCTTCAGAATATTGTTTCGGAGTTCAGCTGGATGATAGTGACATCTAATTATCTCTACAACTATGTACGGTTTATGGGGATAAACACGGATACTGCTTTTGGAAACGACCCTGTCGACTTTGAAAAGGAGCATACTATTGAGTTTAAGAATGTCTGGTTTAAGTACCCGAGAGCAAATGATTATGTGCTAAAGGGCGTAAACATTAAGCTTAATAAGGGTGAAAAGCTGTCGATAGTCGGCTTAAACGGCGCAGGTAAAACTACCTTTATAAAGCTGCTTTGTCGCCTCTATAAAGTTGACAAGGGAGAGATACTTATTGACGGCAAGAATATAAACAGCTATGATTTTGACGAATACTCAAAGCTGTTTTCGGTAGTCTTTCAGGATTACAAGCTGTTTGCGTTTTCATTCAAGGAGAATATAGCGGTCGACGAAAATCCGGACGAGGAAAGAGTGCTGAGCCTATCCAAAAAAGTAGGTCTTGAGAAAAAGATAGAGGATATGCCAAACGGAATGGATACGATTATGTTTAAAAACTTTGACGAATCGGGCGTTGAGCCGTCGGGAGGAGAACAGCAGAAGATGAGTATAGCCCGCGCGTTATATAAGGACGCTCCGATAGTTATTCTTGATGAGCCGACGGCGGCGCTCGACCCGGTAGCAGAATATGAGATATACAGTCAGTTTAATGACTTGGTTGAAGGTAAGACGGCGGTGTATATTTCACACAGGCTGTCATCCTGTAAGTTTTGTGACAATATAGTGGTATTCAAGGACGGCGTTATAAAGGAATACGGCAGCCACGATGAGCTTTTGAGAATAAGCGGCGGCGAGTACAGGAGAATGTTTGACGCACAGGCAAAGTATTATATAAATACCGACGCTGTGTAAATGATCGGTCAAAAGTCTTTAATAAGGATAACCCCGAATGACAAAAAGTCTTCGGGGTTATTGTTTTATTCAATAGTGCTTGACAAGCAATAAGGAATATGCTAAACTGTACTATGTAAATAATACAGGATAAAGCTTTAATACTTATCAGGTTAAGCTGTAAAAGAAATTGACGAAAGGGTGAATACGACAGAATTATGAAAAAGAAGATAAAGTGGACAGCGCTGTTTTTAGCACTGGTATTATTTGCTGTTGGAATTGTAGCAATCTTAAAAAATTCCCATTATCTATATATTTTTGGAGAGTATCTTGGTGTGAATTGTGATGAGGTCGAGCTCAAAAAATCATCACTTGAAAATATGAAGAAAATAGAGCTTAAAGCATTAAAGGCTGATGACAGGGTGAAATTTGACCAAAGCTTAATGCTTATAAATTCAGACCACCCTTTAAAGGATGATCACGAACTGTCTTTATCCGAATATAAAGATACCGGTGTACAGTTAAATAAATGTCTGAATAGTGCATATGGAGAGTTATCTGAAGCTGTTTTTGAAAAAACCGGCAGTAAATTATTTATATCAAGCTCATACAGGACTCAGGAGGAGCAGCAGGAATTATATGATGAAGACCCGTCTACCGCAAATATTCCCGGTACGAGTGAACATCAGTCAGGTCTTGGAATTGATGTATATGTACAGTATTACGCCGGCTTTGGCTTTATAAAAACGGACGCAGGTCAGTTTATAAATTCAAATTGTTGGAAATATGGATTCATTATAAGGTATCCTTCTTACGGTAAAGAAAAAACAGGTATGAAATATGAGCCTTGGCATATTAGATATGTAGGTAAACCTCACGCTAAGGTCATATATAATAATCATCTTACATTGGAAGAATACATAGAATCGCTTAAGAACGGTGTATGGTATAAGGTAGACGATACTTTAATATCACGGCAAAAGACTGACGAAAACGGAAGGCTATCGCTGCCTGACAGCTTTAAGAGCGCAGTTATCTCTCCTGATAATACCGGAAGCTATATCATCACTATCAATAACGCTCAAACCCCGAATGACAAAAAGTCTTCGGGGTTTAATAATTTTACTGACTTTTTTGAATATCATAACATATAACTAAATTGATAGGTGTTTAAAATCATTGTAAAAAATAGGTGTGATGCAGCTTAAAAAGAAGGATTGATAAATTCTGTCATCAAAGACATAAAAAAACGAAGTAACCACTTGCTTTTACAAAATTTTTGTGATATTATATATAATGCTTTATGGATAGACTAATTTTATCGGGGAGCTAATAGGTATATGGCTGGTTTTGTAATAAGAAAAAAACAGCTTTCGTCATTTCAGATAATAATTTTCGGATTTGCAGGCTTGATAGTTTTTGGAACACTACTTCTTATGCTGCCATTCGCAACAAGGTCCGGAGAGAGCGCTTCATTTATTGATGCTGCGTTTACATCTACCTCAGCCGTCTGTGTTACAGGGCTTATAGTACATGACACCGCAACATTCTGGTCTCCGTTCGGACAGTTTATAATAATGACGCTTATACAGATAGGCGGTCTTGGGGTAATAACCGTTGCAGCAGCGATCGCAAAGATTGCGGGAAGAAGGATAACGCTTATGCAGCGAAGCACAATGCAGGAGGCGATCTCCGCTCCTAAGGTCGGCGGTATAGTAAGGTTCACGAGCTTTATTGTAAAGGCGGCAGTAATTATTGAGTTTCTGGGAGCGGCGCTTATGTCGCCGGTATTTATACGGGATTTCGGAGTGCTTAAGGGAATTTGGTATTCAGTATTTCACTCGGTATCCGCCTTTTGTAATGCGGGCTTTGACCTTATGGGAGCAAAAGCTCCGTTTTCCTCACTGACTATTTACAACACTGAACCGCTGATAAATATAACTATAATGATGCTTATCGTTATCGGCGGACTTGGTTTTCTGACATGGGATGATATTGCAAAGAACCGCTTTCATTTAAGACAGTACAGGATGCAAAGTAAGGTTATTTTGTGTACCACCGCAATACTTATACTGCTTCCGGCGCTATACTTTTTCTTTAGTGAGTTCAGCTCACAGCCAATGGGAAGCAGGATATTCAGCTCAATGTTTCAGGCTATAACGCCGAGAACCGCCGGCTTTAATACAGTGGATCTACACCTTGTGTCTGACGCAAGCATCGGTGTGATGATGGCGCTGATGCTTATCGGAGGTTCTCCGGGATCGACTGCCGGAGGAATGAAAACGACGACCTTTGCTGTGTTGTTTATGACAGCGGCGGCGGTGTTCAGGAGAAAAGAACACACCAACTGCTTCGGCAGGAGATTGAGCGACAACACGCTTAGAAATGCGGCGGCGATATTTTTGCTTTACATAGTCTTGTTTCTGACAGGGGCTATGCTGATAAGCGGACTTGAGGGACTTCCGCTAACGCCGTGTCTGTTTGAAACAGCATCAGCGGTCGGAACGGTAGGTCTGTCTATGGGAATAACAACAAAGCTTTCGGTCATCTCAAGGCTTATTTTGATGGCACTTATGTTTTTCGGAAGAGCAGGAGGACTTACGCTTATTTTTGCGACTGTATCGGGAACGAAAAAAAATGTTTCGCTTTTGCCGGAAGAAAGAATAACGGTAGGATAAAAGGAGTAGCTAGTGATGAAAACTGTACTTTTGATAGGACTCGGAAGATTCGGGAGACATATTGCCAGAAATCTAAAGGAGCTTAAACACCAGGTGATGGCGGTGGATATTAAGGAGGACCGTGTGGCGGATACGCTTCCGTTTGTGACGAGCGCACAGATAGGCGACAGCACAAACAAAGCTTTTCTCGAAACACTTGGTGTAAGGAACTTCGACCTTTGTATCGTCGCGATAGGAAAGGACTTTCAAAGCTCACTTGAGACTACATCGCTGCTTAAAGAGCTTGGCGCAAAGTATGTAGTTTCGAGAGCTTCAAGGGATGTGCACGCAAAGTTTTTGAGCCGAAACGGAGCGGATCAGGTCGTTTACCCTGAAAAGCAGCTTGCAAAGTGGGTCGCTATAAGGTACAGCTCCGATCATATTCTGGATTATATAGAGCTTGACGAAAACCACGCGATACTCGAAGTCGATGTGCCGGATGATTGGGTAGGAAAGACGATAGATCAGATAGATATAAGGCGAAAATACAATATAAATATACTGGCAGTGAAAAAGGACGGAAATATGAGTATAAGCTTTACTCCCGATACCGTTTTGTCAAACGATTATACTTTGTTGGTTTTGGGAGAATATAAGGTTATGCAGAAGTGCTTTCACACTTAAACCTAAGATAAAATATGGCGATATCCGAGAGAGGCTTCGGGTGTCGCCGTTGTTTTGAAAAAATACACAATTTGAGAGTTTATATAAAAGTCTATATTTGTAACATATGTAAAATAATCAACAAATGAGGATTTTTAGCTATTTTGCATAAAAACATTGCTTGACAATTATGCAATATTACAGTATAATTATTGTGTTTAAAGAAATATTAGTTTTGGTATAAGATAAATCGTATGGAGGTAAATCAAATGGCAACAGAAAAGAAAGCAACAAAGACTGAAGCAAACAAGCCGGCAGCAAAAAAAACTGCGCCTGTTAAAGCGTCAAAAGAGCTTAAGCCGATAAAGCCGACTGTAAAGCTTCCTGTAACAGAAAAGGAGTTTGAAGAACAGCTTATAAATATTCTTGCGGAGGATTACAGACTCACACCCGAAACGGCTTCTGATAAGCATATCTATGAAGCGATCACAAAGATAGTTGTAAAAATACTTAAGGATAAAAGAAGACATTTTGTAAATAAGATACATTCAGAGGGTAAAAAACAGGTATATTATTTGTCTATGGAGTTTTTGATGGGAAGGTCTTTAAAGACTAACCTGTACAATCTTATGATGAATGATATGGTAAAGAACATCCTTGACAAGTACGGAATAAGCATAGAGGGAATATATGAGTGCGAGCCCGACGCGGGACTTGGAAACGGAGGCCTTGGACGGCTTGCGGCTTGTTATCTTGACGGATTGGCAACGGACGGATACTCCGGAATGGGATATTCGATATGCTATGAATTCGGTATCTTTAAACAACAGCTTGAGGACGGATGGCAGACAGAGCTTCCCGACAACTGGCTTCCCGGTGGAAAATCGTGGCTTGTTGAGAATTATGACAGAGCGATAGAGGTACATTTTGACGGAGAGCTTAATGAATACTGGGATGAACAGTACCACTGTGTAAACCATGTGAATTACACAACGGTAAATGCCGTACCTGTTGATATGTATGTAGCGGGATATGACAGTGAAGCGGTATCCGTGCTGAGGCTGTGGAGAGCGGTAACTCCGTCATTTGATATGAATATGTTCAACAAGGGCGATTATTCAAAGGCTCTTGGACAGAATATTATGGCACAGGCTATATCAAAGGTTTTGTATCCTAACGACAACCACGCAGAGGGAAAGTCTTTGAGACTTCGCCAGCAGTATTTTATGTGTGCGGCGTCGGTTGGAGATATAGTTGATAAGCATATGAGGACCTACGGAACGCTTGATAATCTGCATGAAAAGGTTGCTATCCATGTAAACGATACCCACCCGACATTGGCGATAGCGGAGCTTATGAGAATACTTCTTGACGATTGCGGATATTCTTGGAACAAGGCTTGGCACATTGTGACAAATACCTTTGCTTACACAAACCACACGGTTATGTCAGAGGCTCTTGAAAAGTGGGATTGTAACCTTGTAAGACAGGTTATCCCGAGAATATTTTCAATAATTGTCGAGATAAACAACCGCTACTGTAAGGATCTGTTTGAGAGAACGGGCGATGAACAGCGTGTATCGAGAATGTCCATTATTCAGAATAATCAGGTCAAGATGGCTAATCTGTGCGTACACGCATCACATTCTGTAAACGGTGTTGCAAAGATACACTCCGAGATAATAAAGCAGGATGTTTTCCACGACGAGTATCTTGACACTCCGAATAAGTTTAAGAATGTAACAAACGGAATTGCGTTCAGAAGATGGCTGCTTCAGTCGAATCCTGGGCTTACAAATCTTTTGAGAGAAAAGATCGGAGATGAATTTTTAAAGGATGCGTCTAATCTCTCAAAGCTGAATATGTTCAGAGATGATGACGAAACGCTTAAGCGTCTCGGTGAGATAAAGAAAGAGAACAAGGAAAGGTTTGCTAAATATGTAAAGAACCGCTATGACACTGTTTTAAATACCGACTCGATATTTGATGTACAGGTAAAGCGCCTTCACGAATATAAGCGTCAGCACCTTAATGCGCTCAATATTCTTGCACAGTACAATCATCTTTTACAGGACCCCGACGCAGACTTCACACCTAAGACATATATCTTTGCCGCAAAGGCAGCTCCGGGATATTATCTTGCTAAGCAGATAATAAAGCTCATCTGGTCGATAGGCGAGGAGCTTAAAAAGAACCCGAAGATAAACGAAAAGCTGTCCGTTGTATTTCTTGAGGATTACTGCGTGTCGCTTTCTGAGATACTGATGCCGGCGAGTGAAATATCGGAGCAAATATCACTTGCGGGAACAGAAGCGTCAGGTACGGGAAATATGAAGCAGATGCTTAACGGAGCGATAACGCTCGGAACTATGGACGGAGCAAATGTCGAGATACACGGCGTTGTGGGCGATGAGAATATAATCACCTTTGGTATGAGTGCCGAGGAGGTAGTTTCAAGAAAGTCGGGCTACAATCCTGAAAAGTATTATTATGAAAACGGAATAATCCGTGCAGCGATCGACCGAATGACAGGCGGCGTAAACGGAAACTCGTTTGAAGAGGTAGCTAACTCCCTGAAGCACAGCGACCCGTATATGGTGCTTGCAGACTTTGATTCATACGCGATAGCACAGAATTATTCGAGCGAGGTATATAAGGATCAGAAGAAGTGGCAGAAGATGAGCCTTGCAAATATTGCCGGAGCGGGAATATTCTCAGCGGACCGCTCTGTTGAGGATTACGCAAGAGACATCTGGGGACTTAAGAAGTAATCGTTAAACTATGAGAAAAAAGAGGCGGATATCCGTCTCTTTTTTTTGCACAGCTTTTTAATGGATATTAAAATAATTTTGTTGACATTTTACAATCAATATTGTATAATGAAAATGATAGTTGACGGTATGTCAAAATTTTTTAGGAGGAAATAAAATGAACAAGAAATCTTTACACAAAAGACTTTTAAGCGGCATCATAGCAGCGGCATTGACAGCTTCTGTTGCTTTGACTGGTTCGGTTTTTGCAGCTAATACCGCAGGCGACGGCGCTTCTTATGAAGACTTGAGTCAAAACGAAATAGTTGAGGCAATGGGTCCCGCTTGGAATTTAGGAAATCAGCTTGAGGCTGTCAGCGGAAATAAGCCTTCGGAAACCGCATGGGGAAATCCGACGATCACTCAAAATACCTTTAAAATGGTAAAGGACGCAGGCTTTAAAGCTGTAAGAATCCCTGTGTCTTACTTTGCAAGAATAGGAACTGCTCCTAATTACACCATTGAAGCTGATTGGCTTAAGAGAATCAAAGAAGTAGTTGATATGGCAATGGCTGAGGGCCTTTATGCTATAATCAATATGCACGGAGACGGATACAACTCAATGGTAAATAACGGCGCGTGGCTTTTGTGCAATGCTCCGGCAGATGAGCAGCCTGCGATCAAGGCAAAGTATGAAGCCTGCTGGAAGCAGATCGCAACCACATTTAAGGATTACGACGAACACCTTATCTTTGAGTCGATGAACGAGGAGTTTGACGGTGAATACAACGATCCAAAGCTTGAATATTATCAGAACATAAATGCTTACAACCAGATTTTTGTGGATACTGTCCGTGAGTCTGGAGAAAATAACGCAAAGCGTTGGCTGCTTGTTCCGGGTTGGAACACAGATATAAGCTATACAACAGGAAATTACGGCTTTGAGATACCGACAGATACAAATAGAGCGTCTTCTATCCCCGCAGATGAGCAGAGGATCATGATCTCCGTTCACTACTATAATCCTTGGGATTTCTGCGGCGAAGGTAATCGTGATAAAGATGGTAAGTTTACGAGTACTGAGTGGGGAACCGAGGCTGAAATTATGGCACTTGAGGATAATTTTACCGTCTGCTACAATAAGTTTGTTGCAAAGGGCTATCCGGTAATTGTCGGCGAAACAGGAGCAGTTGACCAGGGCAATCTTGAAAGCAGAGTTAAGTTCTACTCTGAGGTTTGTAAGAAGGCAAGAAGCAGAGGAATGGTACCTGTTGTATGGGATAACAACGGACACGGTCAGGGACCCGATAAGTTCGGTCTGTTTAACAGAAGCACATTCGAGGTAACACAGCCTGAGATAATTGCCGCTATTATGGATGCATATGAGGGAGAGCCGGAGCCGTTCACACCGAGTGTAGCTTATACTAAGGAAGATGCTCTTGCGTTAATTTATTCGACAGGAAAGAAAGATGCAACACTTCTCGCATCAGGTAAGGCGGGCGACGAGCTTGTGGGAGCTACACAGGTAAGGCTCACATTTGACTGTGCGTCTGATGTATCATTCAATCAGTATTCAACCATAAATCTAATAGTTGACAGCGAAGGAAAACAGGTTTCTGTCAAGGGATACAGCGATGTTGTGGGAGCTTTGGGACTTACTGCAACAGCAGATTTGACCTCAGCGCTTAAGAAGGGCGACAGCTATTCAATATCTGTTTATACAGAATCGTGGAGAGACGCTTCGGATTATGTATTCCTTATCGGAAAGCTTGAATTTTTAGATGCTAACGGAAATGTTCTTAAGACAGTTGACAAGGATTCATCTACAATTAGTGGCGTACTTGGAGATATGAACGGTGACGGCAGTATAACAACAGTTGATGTCGGAATTATCAATTCATTTGCAAAGGGTACAAAAGCCCCCACAGATGAACAGATTATGCTGGCTGATATGGACGAAAACGGACTTGTAACAACAGTTGATGTTGGAATTGCAAACAGTATAGCAAAGGGCAAAGCAGTCGGATAAAGACTGAAGCTAAAGTATTTTAAATTCCCGTAGGTTTCCTGCGGGAATTTTTTTACGGTAATTTCTGAATCCAAGCAGGAAATTATTGACAAACATACTTACATTAAGTATAATGAATTCAAAAGTCTGAGGTGATAGGATGAAGAATAATGCAGTAGCCGTGATAGCGGCAGGCGGTATCGGAGCGAGAATGGGTACTGATATTCCGAAGCAGTATATAAAGCTGTGCGGAAAGCCGGTCGTAGTACATACTCTGTTAAAATTTCTGCCGCTCGGACTTGACAGGATATTGCTGCTCGTGCCGGGCGAAACAGTGAAATTTGCGATAGATATGCTAAAGGAGTATTCGGTCAGCGGAGTTGATGTGATAAGGGGTGGACAAACGAGAAACGAAACGATACTCAACGCGGTGAGCTTTCTTAGACAGAATGGCGAGCTTGATGAGAGTACGATACTTGTAACACACGACAGCGTAAGACCTTTTGTAAGTGAAAGGTGTATACTTGAGAGTATAAAGACCTGCCGTGAAAAGGGCGCTTGCACAGCGGCAGTCAAAGCAACTGACACTGTCGTAAGGGGAAACAGCGAGGTGCTGGAGCTTTTCGACAGGAGCGAAATGCTTCAGGTACAGACGCCGCAGACATTTAACGCCGTAAGGTTTGAGAGCTTATATACATCGCTCGATGAGAAACAGAAGCTTCTTGCCACAGACTGTACAAGGCTTTTCACTCTTGCGGGTGATACTGTTTATATTGTAACAGGGGATAAAGAGAATATAAAGCTCACATATAAAAGCGACCTGGCATTTGCCGAGGGATATTTAGGGCATTTGCAATAAGTCATATTGCGTTTTATAGAATTAAATATTAAAGTATAATTTGATGAAATGAATATTATTTTTGAGCATCTGCGTCTTGCAGATGCTTATTTTTTTACCGTTAAATATGAACAAACTATGAATATTATGAATTTTTCGTAAATAAACTGTATTTATTTTATGAAGAATGTACGTTTGCGTACATTTTTTCCTGATTTTGCGCTGTTAGTGAAGGGCGTTAAAAACGACTTCAAAAACTTTTCTTTGATCGGCAAAACGGGTATAGCCGAAGGAGAAAAGAATACCCGAGAGAAACAAAAATATTTTAGGAGGAATGAAATTGCGAAAATTTTCAATGAGGAGAGTTCTTAACACAAGCGCAAAGGACCTTGCAAAGTACGGACTTTATAAAATAATCTCGTCATCACAAAACGACCTTGCCGCGCTTTCCTCACAGGATCTAAGCAAAACAAGCGGTAACGAGCTGTTTAATTTAAGCGAGCTTAAAATGACAGACAAGTCCTGCGATGTTAAAAGCTTTGACAAGATAAAGGCGATAGAGTTGATGATAGAGCTTGCGAAGCTTGAGCGGGAGGAGTCGGAAAATGACGACAGCTTTTTCAAGAGCTTTATGAAGACCTGCGAGGATATGAGAGATAAGGATATGGGCGTTAAGGAAGTGGATGCGCTTGAGTAAAATGTCACAAAAACAGCTTCTTGTTATGCGGTGGTGGACGCCGGGAATGTTTGAGAAGCGTGACGGTATAATCTGCGACGGAGCGGTGAGGTCGGGAAAGACCTACGCTATGTCACATTCGTTCATACTCTGGTCGATGGCTAACTTTACAGGTGCTGACTTTGCGTTTTGCGGAAAAACAATATCCTCTTTAAGGAGAAACCTGATAGAGCCGCTTAAAAAGAGCCTTTACAGGGAAAACTTCGGCGTTGAGGATTTAAAGAGCAAGAACTATATAGTAGTCAGAAAAGGAAGAATAAAGAACCGCTATTATCTTTTCGGAGGAAAGGACGAAGGCTCAGCATCACTTATACAGGGATTGACGCTTTCGGGAGTTATGCTTGACGAGGTAGCGCTTATGCCCAGGAGCTTTGTAGAACAAGCTGTCGCGCGATGCTCGACAGAAGGCTCAAAGCTATGGTTCAACTGTAATCCGGACAATCCGTATCACTGGTTCAAAAGGGAGTGGATAGACAAAGCTGACAAAAAGAATCTTTTATATTTAAGGTTTACTTTAGACGACAACCCAAGCCTCTCTGAGTCGATAGTAAACAGATATAAAAGTCTTTTCAGCGGAGCGTTTTACGACAGATTCGTACTCGGAAAATGGTCGAGCGCTTACGGGCTTGTATATCCCGACTTTATGACAGCAGTAACTGACGAGCCGCCGGGTGAGATAGAGAAATATGTTGTATCCTGCGACTACGGAACGGTAAACCCGAGCTCATTCGGGCTCTGGGGAAGAGAAAAAAGCGGCGTCTGGAAGAGGATAAGCGAATATTACTTTGATTCCTCAAGAGAGGGATATTTAAAGACTGATGAGGAGCATTACCGCTCGCTTGAGAAATTTCTGGGCGCTGTCGAGCCGGAATGTGTGATAATAGACCCTTCTGCGGCATCGTTTATAGAGTGCATCAACAGACACGGAAGATATAAGACCGTAAGAGCTAAAAACGATGTCGTATCGGGAATAAGACAGGTAAGCGATGCGATAAAGCTGAAAAAGATAAGTATCTGTTCCTCGTGTGAGGATTCTATAAGAGAATCCACCCTCTACCGCTGGGATGAAAAAAGCGGAAAAGACGCTCCCATAAAGGAAAATGACCACGCAATGGATGACATCAGATATTTTGTTTCGACCTATTTGTCGGCGCATACGGAAGACTTCTTCTGTATGCCGCTCGGCAGAATAAAACAAGAAAGGGAGTGTTAGAAATAAGATTTAAAAAATCAGGAATAAGAAATAAGAGCGCTATACCGGCGGCATTTTCAAACCGCCGTGAGGGAAATACGACAGGACTTTTGACGCCGAACAGCTTTGAATATGAGCTTTATGAAGCGTTAAGGGCAAGCGTCCCGATAATTGACGCCTGTGTTCTTAAGATAGTGAGGTTAACGGGCGGCTTTAAGCTCATAGCCGAGAATGAAAAGTATCAAAAGGAGCTTGAGACATTCAGAGAGACCGTGCCTGTCGGTCTTAGTGGAGAATCGCTAAACGAGTTTATCGACATTCACTTAGACTCTATGCTGACATACGGCAGGGGAATAGGCGAGATACTGATAGACGACGGGTGTGTAATAGGTCTTTACAACGCAGACCCGACGCTTTTTAAAGTCTCAAGAGGAAACGATCCGTGCGACAGACGCTTTTACGCAAGAGGAGTAAATGAGGATGTGCCTATTGAAAACCCGGAGAGAGTTTTGTTTTCCTGTCTTAATCCTAATCCAAAAAATCCGTTTGGCGTATCGGTTTTCAGGGGGCTTCCGTCCTTGGCGGGAGTGCTTATGAAGATATACAGGTCGATAGGACAAAACTTTGAAAGAATCGGAAATGTCCGTTATGCTGTGACCTATAAGCCGCAAAGCGATTCCGATCTTGCTTTTGCGAAGGAGCGAGCGATGCAGATAGCAGACGCCTGGAGCGAGGGAATGACCTCGACACGAAGCGGTAATGTAAAAGATTTTGTTGCTGTCGGAGATGTAGATATAAAGGTCATAGGCGCCGACAATCAGCTTATCGACACCGAGATACCCGTCCGCCAGCTTTTGGAGCAGATGATATCAAAGCTTTCCGTTCCGCCGTTTTTGCTCGGTCTTAACTGGAGCTCAACAGAGCGTATGAGCACACAGCAATGTGACATTCTCACAAGTGAGCTAGAGTATCTCAGGCGGATCCTCACGCCGGTAATAACAAAGATAGCGAACACATTTCTTCGTTCTATCGGTGCAGACTGTAAGGCATATGTCGAATGGGAGAATGTAAATCTTCTCGATGAGACTGAGCTTGCTAAGGCGAGACTTTATAACGCTCAGGCAAAACAGCTTGAAATCTTAAACGAAAGGGAGGAGCAGATTGGATAGCTTTACTCTTGACAAAAATGAGCTTGAAAAAATAAACAGGCTTACAAGAAGGCGTTTTGAACCCGAAGAGCTTTACGCATTTCCGATAGTTTTGTGTGACAACGAAACCGATAGAGACGGTGAAAGGTTCTCGGTAAATGCGCTTAAAACACTGGCAAAGCTCTTTATCGGAAAGACCGGTATATTTGACCACGATCCAAAGGGCCGTAATCAGACAGCGAGGATATACGACACCAAAGTCGTAACGGACAGCGCCTTAAAAACCTCCTTCGGCGAGCCTTACACATCTCTTGTGGGTTACGCTTATATGGTTCGGACAGAAAAAAATACCGACCTTATAAAGGAGATAGATGCCGGGATAAAAAAAGAGGTATCCGTAAGCTGTGCCGTTAAGAAGAAAATTTGCAGTATATGCGGCAGAGATAAGCAGTCAAAGGGCTGTTCCCACCGTCCGGGAAAGGTTTACAGCTCAGAGCTGTGTACGCTGATACTGGACGATGTGTACGACGCATATGAGTTTTCGTTTGTGGCGATCCCCGCTCAGCCAAAGGCGGGCGTTAAAAAGACCTTTAACTGTCCGCCGGTCGCTAAACAGAATTATCCGGACAGCGACGAAACTCTTAACATTCTTACAAAAAGGCTTAAAAGACAGGCATCAGCCGCGATAATGATGGAGATGCCGCTTGTACCCGGCTCGGTAGTGAAAAAGTTTATTGACAGACTAAGCTGTGACGAGCTTGATGAGCTTATTTGTGAAATAACAAAAAACCACCGCAGAGTAAGCTTTCTCGAAGAAATTTCAGATAAGGAAAAAAGCTGCGGTAAAACACAAAATTTTAAAATGTAAAAGGAGAAAATATTATGTATAACGAAATCAAACTTGAAAAAACACTTTATAACATTTCCGGTAAAAGCTTTACACAGGCTCTTTCGGAGCTTGACCCTGACGATATTTACAAGGGAACAGAGCTTGAGGGGCTTGACGCTTATGAAAGACAGCTCAAGAGATTTGACATCAAAATAAACGGCAGCAACTGTGACACGGTAGATAGGTTTTTTGCCACTGCGGATTCTGCGATACTCTTCCCGGAATTCGTAAGACGGCAAGTGCTTCTCGGCTTTAACGAGGCATTTTCTCTCGGTCAGTTTGCGGCGTCGATAGTTGTCAATGACGATTCCTGTTTCTCATCGCTGTCTGTTACTGTAAACACGGGCGGAAATACCGTTGCGGAAGGAACAAACCTCCCGACCATAACAGTTAAAACAAAGGCTTCTGATTCCGCGTCAAAGATCGGAAGGGTAATGGAGATAACCTACGAGGTACTGAGAAAGAAGAGGATAGACACCTTTGCGGTGATTTTAAAACAGCTCGGCGCAACGATCGCGAGAAGCGCAAACGACAAGCTCACAACAGATGTGATAGATAGTGTTACCACCGAGGTGGAGACAACGAAACAGACATTTAATTACTCGACTCTCGTTGAGCTTTGGCAGAGTATGGAGGGCTTTGAAATGGATACTATCCTCTGTTCAAAGGAGAGATTCGGAAAGATACTTCAGTTTGACGAGATGAAGAACCTTGTCGCAACGGGCATCTCAGCCGAAAACTCTACTATCGTCACACCTTTCGGCGTAACTGTCAAGGCAGTAGCAGGTATGACCTCCAAGAAGATAATCGGACTTTCGAGCAAGTACGCTTATGAGATAGTCTACGGTTCTGATATGGTCGTCGATATCGGAAAGCTCATAAGCACTCAGTATGACCAGATCGGCTCGTCTATAATGCTCGGGATCTCAAGATTTAACGACAATGCGGTAGGAATAATCAGCATTACCGACGATGAGGAGTAGAGGCGAAGGCAATGCTCAATACGGATAACATCATAACGCTTTTTTGTAAGCTTTCAAATCTTTCTTCGTCTTCAAAGGATCAATATGTTTATCTCATAAACAACGCAAATTACTGCGTGAGTCAAAGGCTTTTAAAGCCTTTGGCTCAATATACGCTGGACGAGGTCGATAGGCTTGAGTACGCAGCAGCCTGTATCGCTTTTTATGATTACACGGCGGTCGAGCTCGCAAAGGAAAGGACCTATATCGCAAGCACAGGAAAATTTGTCGAGGACATCGGCGATATGCCAAGATTAAGGGCGGCGGCGCTTTTAAAAAAAGGCGCCTTAGATGCGATAAGCGATCTGGTTGAGGATGACGGCTTTCTGTTTGTAAACATTTAAAGGAGGAAAAAACTTGATCCTTACAATAATGGATACTATCTTTTATCTTCTCGGAGATCTTGGCGTTTTTAATTTTAAAGCTTACAGCTCTATGGGCGAACAGCAGCGTAAGCTTGGTAAGTTCTGCACGGTTATGCCGACAAAAACAAACCGTTTGGCAAGAGCCGCAAAAAGTAACGGCTCGGCTGTCTGGGAGTGTGAGACAGAGCTGCTTCTTTCGGTGTATTATCCCGAAAATATTTCTGTCGAACAGATATACAGCGAAAGCGAAACGATAGAAAAAAAGCTCCTCAATTATTACAGCCTGAACACGACCTCCGTTATAATTAAGGGAATAAGCTATGACGGTCATTTAAAAATGCGTAAAAGAGACTTTCTGATCTCCATAATTTCAATACAGGAGGAACAATAAAAATATGGATATAACAAAATTTTCTATTGACGCAACGATACGAGGCATAAGACTTATATGTGAAGAGTTCACAATAAAAGGCGAAAGTGTCGTTGAACAGATAAACACCGCCTCAAACGGTATAATCACCAAAAAACAGGGCATTAAGAGGCGTGTTATAATTCTTAAAGGTAAGGTATTGTCAACAGACTATATCTCGCTTATGAATACTCTTGATACGGGTCTGGGCGGTCCGATATCTGTATATGTCGGAAACAACAGCTATCCTCACGCTCAGATATACAACTACTCTGTAAATTTAAAAGCGGGGGATAAGCTCGCCGATCTCTGTATCGAGCTTTATGAGGACAATGAGTGAGATATCTGTAAAAATTTACGACGCCGCAAGCGGAAGCTTTGTCGAAAGCTATGACATTATATCCTTAAGCTTTACTAAAGAAAGGTATACGCCGTTTACCTCGGCACGAATCAACCTTGTATGCGACAAAGCAGTCGATGACGCTTATGAGGTCGTTATAACTGTAAACTCAAAGACCATCCATCGTGGGATAGCCGATAAAACAGTTTCAAGAAAGCTGTCCGACGGGCTTTATCACACAAATATCTATTCAAGAGGATATACCGCTGCTCTCGGTGTCAACCAACCCGTTCCTAAGATAAACAGCGGAGTAAACTTAAATGGTATTCTTACCGCTAATGAGATCACGCTTCCTTTCGTTACCTGTCAGGACAGCACAAAAACTGTAAACTATGTTTATGTTCTCGATAAGGACACCTTATGGGACGCTGTTGTCGCTTACTCGGTAAAAGCCTATTCAAGCTATCCGTATATCAGAGGATCAAACACTATAATGGTCACTCCTCCCGATTCACCCGAAAGCTTTGAGTACAGCGATAATGTCTTAGAGCTTATAAGCGGCGTAAATCTTACAAATCTAGTTTCTAAAATCAGTATGAAGGATTATGACGGAAACTACAACTCTTATGAGCTTGTCAACAGTTACGCTGTCAGCAGAAGAGTTATAAGACAAACAAAGATAAATCTCGATGAACAGTGGCTCTCAGAACCCGATACCGCGCTGAAAAAGCGAATTTATTACTCCAACCGTTCGGCAAAATTTAAGGGAGTAAAGCTTTATGGCTACAACGGCGAGGACCTCTTTGACAAGTTCACCGTTATAGATCAGAATGTAAAACAGATTGAAAACAGGGATATTCATAAAATTGAGATCACCGCCGATAAAAGAGGTGTATTTACAACCCTTTACTCCTATTACGACAGCTACTCGGGCGATATTGTTCAAGAGGCATAATTCCAAAAACAATACAATGCTTTGTCTGTCACTATAAATTTGAGTGAGACTCTATCTGATAGTACAAAACACAAAGCCGGGGTCTTAGTGCAGGAAAAGCGATAAAGAACATATGTTTTATATGGCATCGCTTTTTAAAAAATTTCACCTAACTTTCACCTTTATTCGTCATCAGTTTACTTGACAATACTTTCCTGTGATGATAAAATTTCTAGTGTATAAATTTTATTGTAAGACAGCTTATTTATTTTGAAAGGGTGAATCAAATGCTTGAGCTAAAAGGCATTGTAAAGGATTATCCGACAGGTGTTGAAACTGTTCACGCCTTAAAGGGAATTGACCTTAAGTTCAGAGAAAGTGAGTTCGTTTCCGTCTTGGGTCCGTCGGGCTGCGGTAAAACAACTATGCTTAACATCATCGGCGGGCTTGACCAGTACACCGAGGGCGACCTTATCATAAACGGAAAGTCAACAAAGGATTTTAAAAACAGAGATTGGGACTCGTACAGAAACCATTCGGTCGGGTTCGTTTTTCAGAGCTATAACCTTATCCCTCATCAGACTGTGCTTCAGAATGTTGAGCTTGCTCTTACGCTTTCGGGTGTTTCAAAGACTGAGCGGAGAAAGCGTGCAAAGGAAGCTCTTGAAATGGTGGGGCTTAAATCTCAGATGAATAAAAAGCCAAGCGAGATGTCCGGCGGTCAGATGCAGCGCGTAGCTATCGCAAGAGCTATTGTAAACAATCCCGAGATAGTTCTTGCCGATGAACCTACCGGTGCGCTCGATACCGAGACAAGCGTTCAGGTTATGGATATTTTAAAAGAAATATCAAAGGACAGACTTGTTGTTATGGTAACTCATAACCCCGAGCTTGCAAACAAGTATTCCACGAGAATAATCAATATGCTCGACGGAGTTATAACAGGGGATTCTAAAGCTATTACGGATGAGGAGCTTGAAAGCGAAAGACAAAAGGACAGCCTCAGGCAAGAGAAAAATCAAAAGGTCAAAAAGCCGTCTATGTCGTTTGCGACATCATTCGGACTTTCCCTTAAAAATCTGTTTACAAAAAAGGGAAGAACGGCTTTAACATCTTTTGCGGGAAGTATAGGAATAATAGGTATTGCGCTTATTCTCGCCGTTTCTCAGGGTACGACCGCATATATAGATACTTTACAGGAGGATACCCTTTCTTCATATCCGCTCACCATAGAGGATCAGAATATTAACCTCTCTTCGGTAATGCAGATATTTATGAATCGTAGCGAATCAGACAAAAAGCACGTAAATGACGCCGTTTATAAAAGATCTATGATATACGATATGATGAATTCTCTTAACAACCTTGAGGCGGAGGAAAATGACCTTAAGTCCTTTAAGAAGTTTATCGAGGACGAAAGAGATAAAACCAACGGAAAGCTCGGTCTTGATACTGCTATAAGCGGGGTTCAGTATTCGTATGACCTTGATCTTAATGTATATACAAAAAACCCTGACGGCAATGTGATCAAAAGCGATACCCACGAGCTTATGCAGGGCTTTATAAATGAATATATGGGTATAGATATGTCGACATTTACACAGATGGGAGAAAGCTCTTCCTCAAGCGGTGTTATGTCGATGATGACCTCAATGTCGCCGATGACATCTTCATCACAAAGGCTATGGCAGGAGATGCTCCCGGGAGACGACGGAAAAATTATAAGCCCTCTTCTTGAAAAACAGTATGATCTCGTTTACGGTTCGTGGCCAAACAGCTATGATGAGATAGTTTTGGTAGTGGACGAAAACAACGAGCTTGACGATCTCACGCTCTATGCTCTCGGACTTGAAAAGGAAGAGGATATAGACGCAATTATGAATGCGGCTATGACGGGGACTCAGCTTGAGATGAAATCTCAGAGCTGGTCGTATAAAGAGATATGTGATATGACATACAGGGTGGCGCTTAACGCAAACAGGTACACCTTTGATGAGGCGACCGGCACATACAGCGATCTGAGCCTTACTGACGCTGGACTAAATTATATTTATGACAACGGTATTGATCTTAAAGTAACCGGAATCATCAAAAAAAATGCCGATACCGAACAGGGAATGCTCACAGGCTCGATAGCATACACAAGTGCGCTTACCGAGCATATCATTGAAAACTCAAAAGACCTTCCCGCTGTAAAGGCGCAGCTTAAACAAAAGGACACCGATATTTTTACCGGAAAGCCTTTTAAAACAAATACGGGCGAGCTTACTGATGAGCAGAAGCAGACAGAGCTTTTAAAGTATCTCACATCACTCAATGAAAGTGAAAAGGCTGAGGCATATATCAAGATAATGGGAATACCCTCTGAACAGCAGATAACAGAAATGGTGAACAAGAGTATGGAAGGTATGACAAGAGAGAAAATTGAGGAAACTATGCTTAAAGCCCTTACCTCTCAGATGGGAATGCGCGAAAACGATGTTAAAAGCTACATCGATAAAATGGAGGACGAAGAGCTTCAGGCGATTTATATGCAGATGGTATCCCGACAGGCGGAAAGCCAGTATGCTAAACAGGTAAGCGAACAGCTTTCGTCAAAATCTCCGGCGGAACTCGCCAAAGCCCTTGATGCTTCTGTAAACGGTTATACAAAGGAGCAGGCTGCTGAGTATTATGACAGCATTATGGAGTTTTCTGACTCTACCTATGAGGACAATCTTAAAAAGCTCGGAGTTGTCGATATAGACTCTCCTTCGGCAATAAATCTGTATTCATCCTCATTTGAGGACAAGGACAAGATTGAAGCGGCAATTTCCGAATACAATGAGGGCGTTGACGAGGTCTCACAGATAAAGTACACCGACTATGTCGGACTTATGATGTCATCGGTAACTTCGATAATAAATGCTATAACCTATGTTCTTATTGCATTTGTTGCTGTGTCCCTCATAGTTTCTTCGATTATGATAGGAGTTATAACACTTATATCTGTTCAGGAGAGAACTAAGGAAATAGGAATACTTCGTGCAATAGGTGCTTCTAAGAAAAATGTATCCAGAATGTTTAATGCCGAAACGATCATTATCGGCTTTACTTCGGGTGCGCTCGGTGTGCTTATAACCTATCTGCTGTGCATACCGATAAATATAGTCCTTCACAAGCTTACTGATATAAACAGCTTGAGCGCTATGCTCCCGATACCCGCAGCAGTTATCCTTATCCTTATAAGCATTCTCCTTACTCTTGTCGCCGGAATAATCCCGTCAAGAAGCGCTGCTAAAAAGGATCCTGTTGTTGCCCTAAGAACTGAGTAGCATTACAAATTACTGATTTATAAGAAGTCTTATGTTATAACTGAGCACAGATTTTCCCGCCTCTTTGGCGGCGGCTTAAAAACATAAGACTTCTTTTGTTTATCATTATACTGTTGCATAATTTTACCGTTTGTGATAAAATTAAATAAACTTCTTTCGGAGATGATAAACAGATGAACCATATTACTTCAAAGCTTTTGATATTTGCGCCCGAAGAAGGCTCAGTCTTAGCGGAGCTTTCAAAAATTTTTAAGGACTATGAGGAGGGAACAGCCTCAAAGGATTCGCTTATTTCACGCACATATACTCAGATAAGGCGGATACTTAATATCGCTACCGACTACGGCTTTGACAAAAATCTCTGGCAAAACTACCTTACATTTCTCCTTATTACAAATGAAAACCCCTTCAGCATAACCTGTGAGAAAACAGGCGCTAAGGAGGGGAGTGTAAACGATTTCGCGGTAAGTGACTGTGCCGCATTCAAAGAGCTTTTTGACTATGATTTTTCACAGCTTGAAAATGATCTCGGAATAGACTGCTTCAATAAGATAACAAACTATAAGGCTATTGTGAAAAAAGAGCTTATGTATAACAAAAGCGTCAGCGAAAAGGTACTTTCATTAAGCGAAAGCCTTTCAAAATCTTCAGACGGCAAAGAGTTTTTTTTACACCTAACCGATTTCTACAAGGCTTATGGCGTAGGAATGTTCGGGCTTAACAAGGCTTTCAGGATAAAAAGCAATTCTGACGGCGTAGAGTTTCTCCCGATAAACAATATGGAGCAGGTAACGCTTAACGACCTTGTCGGGTATGAGTATCAAAAGGAGCTGCTTGTAAAAAACACGCTCGCATTCGCCGAGGGAAAAACCGCAAATAATGTACTTCTTTACGGCGACAGCGGAACGGGAAAATCTACAAGCATCAAGGCGATAGTCAATGAGTTTTACCCTATGGGGCTGAGAATGATAGAAATATATAAGCATCAATTCAAAGACCTGTCTAATGTTATAGCCGCAATTAAAAAGAGAAATTACAGGTTTATAATTTATATGGACGATCTATCCTTTGAGGAAAACGAGACGGAGTACAAGTTCTTAAAGGCTGTTATCGAGGGTGGCGTCGAAACCAGACCCGATAATATTCTTATTTATGCCACATCTAACAGGCGGCATCTTATTAAGGAAACCTGGAACGATCGAAATGATATGGAGCACAGCGGAGGTATCCATCGCTCTGACACAGTTGAAGAAAAGCTCTCTTTGGTGAACAGATTCGGTGTTAAAATTAACTATCTTAAGCCGTCAAGGGCTGAGTATCACGATATTGTTATTTCTCTTGCCAGGAGAAACGGTATCAGACTTCCCGACGAGGAACTGAAACTGGCTGCCGACAGGTGGGAGATGAGCCACGGCGGAATTTCCGGAAGGACCGCTCAGCAGCTGATAAATGATATTTTATCAGGTGACAAATAACGCATTTTTCAGTTTAGCTATGTTTGTAAAAAGTAAAACGGCGCATAAAATAAAGCGCCGTTTTGTCGTTTATAAATCTCAAAGCTCTATTCCCAAAGATAGTGCGGCATATGCCGTTTCAAGCGTCAAATCATATAAAAACTTAACGCCGATATCACGAAGCTGTTTTGTTGTTTCGTAAATGTCATTTCCGCTTATAAGCGAGGCTGCATATACCTTTGCGCCGTTTTCTGATGCTCTCTCACACAGCTTTTTTACGCAGTTGAAATCTGAAGTTCCGCCGTGGTAAAGCTCGATAAGCACGCAGTCGACAGCTTTTAAATCTACAAATCCGTAGTCCGCTCCGACATAGCTTTTTAACAATATCACTTTCTTTGTAAATCCTCTGTATTCATCCAAATAAACGGGCTTTGATACAAGCGAGTAAAAATCACTTCCGAGTATATCAGACTGAATTATCTGATAGCCCTTGTGCAAAACCGGGTCTTTACCCTGATTTTTATACGGTACATATACGCCGGAATACTTTTTGCTAAGCGCGGCATCTGCCGCTGTTTTCATATTGATAAGCCCGTTTGCGGTTTTATCGCCGATGACCTTGTCGGACGATATTACAAAGATAGGTACCGATGAGTTTTTAAAAACTATCGAGAGCATATTTGAAAAGTACGCCAGCGTATCGCTGCCGTGCGCTATGAACACAGCGCCGTAGCCTGACAGATCCTTGCTTTTTATAGCCTTTACTATTTTGTCCCAGTCGTACAGGGTTATATTTTCGCTGAGCTTATTGAGAAGATAATCACACTCAAATGTGAGCTTATCTTCATATTCGGGATAGGCGCTTATAAACGCATTTACAATTCGGCTGTCTGTCCCGACATTGTGAGATACAGGAGATATGCTTCCGAGACTTACCGCAGAGGATATTGTCCCTCCGGTAAAAAGCATAAGTATTTTCATAGATGTATTTCCTTTCTTGAATCGGTACTATAAAAATAGTTTACCAAAGTGAAACTAAGATGTCAAATAAAATAATTTTTTGATAAATAGCGTTTTGTTCCTTTACAAGACAGTTTTTTTATGGTATACTTTACTATGTGATTTTTTTCACACTTTAAACATGGAGGAAAAAATAATGGTAAAAGCTATTGTAGGCGCTAACTGGGGCGATGAGGGAAAAGGAAAGATGACTGATATGCTCGCCTGTGACGCTGATGTTGTCATCAGATTTCAGGGCGGTGCTAACGCAGGTCACACCATTGTAAACGATTACGGTAAATTTGCACTTCACACCCTTCCGAGCGGAGTTTTTAACTCTGATACCGTCAACATCATCGGAAACGGTGTTGCACTGAACATACCTGTTTTCTTTAACGAGCTAAAAGAAATCGTTGACAGGGGAGTTCCTCAGCCGAAGATACTTATTTCCGACCGCTGTCAGATCGTTATGCCTTATCATATCGCTTTTGATGAGTATGAAGAGGAAAGACTCGGAAAGTCGTCATTTGGTTCTACAAAATCAGGGATCGCGCCGTTTTATTCGGATAAATATGCTAAAATCGGTTTTCAGGTTCAGGAGCTTTTTGATGAGGAATCTTTAAAGGCACATCTTGAAAGAATAGCTCCGCAGAAAAATGTTATCTTAAAGCATCTTTACAATAAGCCGGAGCTTGATATAGATAAGCTTATGGATACCTTGAGAGAATACAGGGAAATTGTTAAGAATTATGTCTGTGATGTGTCACTGTATCTTGACAAGGCGATTAAAGACGGAAAAAACATTTTACTTGAGGGACAGCTCGGAACTCTTAAGGACCCAGATCACGGTATCTATCCTATGGTAACATCGTCCTCGACCCTTGCCGCATACGGCGCTATCGGTACGGGGATCCCGCCGTATGAGATCAAAAAGGTTATTACCGTTTGTAAGGCTTACTCATCTGCGGTCGGCGCAGGAGCTTTTGTTTCAGAGATCTTCGGAGATGAAGCCGACGAGTTAAGACGCCGAGGCGGAGACGGCGGCGAGTATGGCGCGACAACCGGAAGACCGAGGAGAATGGGCTGGTTCGACTGTGTAGCGTCAAAATACGGGTGCAGACTTCAGGGAACAACAGATGTCGCATTTACCGTTTTAGATGTTCTCGGATATTTGGAAAAAATACCCGTGTGCGTAGGATATGAGATAGACGGAGAGGTTACGACTGAATTTCCGACTACTGTAAAGCTTGAAAAGGCTAAGCCTGTTTATGAGGTGCTGGACGGTTGGATGTGCGACATAAGAGGTATCAAAAACTATGATGAGCTTCCGGAAAACTGCCGCAAATACATAGAGTTTTGCGAAAGCCGGATAGGGTATCCGATAACATATGTGTCTAACGGACCTAAGAGAAGCGATATAATCAAAAGATAAGAAGTGTAAATATTTAATGCTGCTTTGCATCTTATGTGCAGGGCAGTTTTTCTTGACATATCGTTTTATGGGGAGTAAAATATTTTTAGAACAGATCTAAGGAGTGTCAGGTATGCCTGCGAATTATAATAAAAAGCCTGCGGTAAAAACTGCGGCAAGAAAAAATACATCGGTTAAAAAGTCAGCCTCGTCTGTGAAAAAGCCCCCTCAAAGACAAACGGCACAAAAGACTGTAATGAAAAGGTCGGAGCCGATAGTTTTAGCGAGAGCGAACAGACAGGAAAACTGGAAGCCGCTCGCAAAAGCTCAGCCGAAACCGGCAACCTCGGTAAAAAGCCGTCAGGCGGGAAACAATCAAAAGGGGAATATAAAACCTAAGTCCAAAAATAAAAAGAAGGACAGTATGACAGACACTAAGCTTATAAAGATAACGGTGGGCTGTATATTTGCGGCGATTTTTCTCATTTTTCTTTTAGTTTTTATTTTTAACGCTCTGGAGTTAAAGCTGTGGTAATAAAAAAGACTGGTACTGTTTAGCGCCAGTCTTTTTGTTTTCAGGACTTATTATAATAAGAGCTTTATTTTTTTTGAAAGCTCAAGAACCTTTTTTGCGGTTTCTGTAACCATATCGTCGGTCACAAGTCCGAATGAATTATTATCCGAATCGGCAAAGGTTTCACTCACAATAAGGTCACGGCAGCGGTCGGCATCATCGGCAGATACCGTGAGAGAGCAGTCTGCTTTAGCGTTCTTCAAAAGAGGTCTTATCTCGTTTTTCCAGACATCTTTTTTTACTGAAACAGAATCGTAAAAGCTCAGCTCATTCCACTTTTTTGTGTTGAGCTCATTATCCGCAATACCCTTGTCGGACATTTTCTTAAAAAGCAGCGGCTGTGCCGTAAGGTCCCAAGCTATATCGGTAAGGATATGAACTAAATATCCGCAGAAGTAATCGTAACAGACTGAAAGAAGCTCACTGTTCTCTTCCTTATAGACGGCTACATTATTTATCCACTTCTGATAGTCGGTATCTCTTAAATGTGCTTTGTACCTGACTTCCTTAGACGCTTTTCCGTCAAGGTTTACCGCGTCAGGAGCCACACAACCCAGATAAAATTTCCCGATGTCAGATATTTTAAACGCATCTTTTACAGAGTGTGCCACCAAAAGATGTACCATACTCGAGGGCATTTACTTATCCTCCAGTTCCTTAAGAGCGTTTATCTCATCTTTATTTATCGATATTTTTGAATCCTTTAAAAGCGTTACATCGTCTTTCAGATAGGTGTTTACAGCGTCTGTCTCGGTATTCTTTACACGAAGCTTTCCTGTAAGAAGGTTTACTTCTTCAACAATACCTCTGCCCTCCGGCGTCTTTACCAAAGCGCCGGCTTTTGGCGTAACCTTCAAAAGCTCCTCGTAGTTTTCCTGTTCGTACTTAAGACAGCACATAAGTCTTCCGCAGGAACCGCTTATCTTTGCGGGGTTTAAGGAAAGGCTCTGTTCCTTTGCCATCCTTATCGACACGGGCTGAAAATCTCCGAGAAATGTGTTGCAGCAAAAGCGCCTTCCGCATACACCAAGTCCGCCTAAAAGCTTTGCTTCATCGCGCACTCCTACCTGTCTAAGCTCGATCCTGGTTCTGAAAACGCTTGCTAAGTCCTTTACAAGCTCTCTGAAATCGACCCTTCCTTCAGATGTGAAGTAAAACAGTATCTTACTCTTGTCAAAGGTGTATTCAACATCTATAAGATTCATATTGAGCCCGTGATTTTTGATCTTTTCTTCACATATTTTAAAGGCTTCTTTTTCTTTTTCTTCCTTAGCTTCGATATCCTTGAGGTCCTGTAATGTAGCCATTCTTATTACTCCTTTAAGAGGCGAGTTTATCTCTTCTTCGGATATTTCTTTTGTTTCCATAGCTACCTCTCCGCACTCAATACCTCTTGTAGTTTCAACGATAACCTTGTCGCCGGGCTTAAGTTTAAGCCCGTTCGGCGAGAAGTAATATATTTTACCGGCAATTTTAAATTTTACACCAATTATTTCAGCCATTTTATTTTTCACCATTCTCCTTATATATTTTACCAAAGTCTTGTCGTTTCAGCGGCAAGTACCGCTGTCAAAACATTTAGATTAGCGTAGTTCTGAATCCTGTCCTTTGCGCCTGCAAGCGTGTCGTAAAGCTCTGCGATCCTTTTAGAAAAAGTGATATCGGAAAGTCTTTTCGCGCCTTCATTATAAGCGCAAGGATAAACTTCGGCTCCTGTTGAATATTCCACAGCAGACGACAGTATCTCCATTATCAGGTCGATAACATTCTGAGCAGTTTCACGGTCGGTAAGCTGTGAATACGCTTTTAAAAGCTCGTATTCATTTTTTGATACCGCCGCATCTATGATAGTTCTTGCTATAACGACCGCATCAAAAAGATCGCCGCCGTTTAAATATTCAAGCTGTTTTCCGATATTTCCGGGAAAAGCCGACTGTGAATCAGATGACTTTACTTCGTCGAATCCGTTTTCAATTATCGCCGCTTCGGCTTGTTTTTGGGAAACTCTAGACATTTCAAACGAGAACACTCGGGAAAGTACCGTTTCCAAAACGCTCTGTTTATTGTCGGCTGTTAAAATGAAAACCGTTTCCCCGGGCGGTTCCTCAAACACCTTTAAAAGAGCGTTCTGACATTCGGCATTAAGCTTTTGTGCATCGTCTATTATGTAGATTTTTTTCCCTGATTCATTAGGTGGGATATAAGCGTCGGAAACTATCGGGCGAATATCCTCCTTTACTCTGTAAAGTCCTGACTTTGACGACGGCGTAACATATATTACATCCGGGTGATTAGAGTGAAGTATCATCCGACAGCTCCTGCATTCGGAACACGGTGAGCCGGAATGCTTTTCACAGTTTAGTGATGCTGCGATATATTTAGCCATCTCGCTTTTTCCAAGACCCTTTTCCCCGTAGATAAGTATTGACGGTATCATTCGTCCCTTTATTATCATAGATGAAAGCTTATTCTTTATATATTCATTTCCGTATATCCTGAAACGCTCCATAAATTGTTCCTTTCGTCTTTTGATAACAGGTTAATTTTATTTTACCACATTTACAGTCGAAATTCCATACCTTTTTAGAATTTTTACAGAGTTTTTATCAAAAACTTCTCCGCTTACTACGATCGGTATACATGGCGGGCATATCACTTTTGTCGCCGAGCATATCCTGCCGACGGAGAATTCAGTTGGAATTTCTTCATCGTCAGAAAAAAACGCTTCCGTTATACTCATTTTTACCTGAGCCGGCATAAGCTTAAAGACCATTTTTTCAACTGACAGACCGCACTTTAATTTTGCGGCATAACAAAAGGCATTTTTTAATCTTAACAGATCAGCTTCTGTATTATAAGCCGAAAGCATCAGAACAACTGCACTCCTGTCAGAATATTCGACTGAGATCTTATTTTCTTCAAGGCTTTTTACCAATACTTCTGAGGTTATTGACGAAAGGTAAGTATCTATCGTTATTTTAAAAGGCTCCTTTGAAATGTCATAAAACCCGAGAAGAGATATTTCTTTCTTAAATTCAATAAACCGCTCCTCGGCTGAAAATATGTTTTCCTTTTCGGATAAAAATTTATTTGCCATATCAAGTGAAGCCATTATAAGATATGATGGAGAGGTGGTCGCAAACACGCTCATAACGCTCTTTGAAATATTCAAAAACCGCTTGTCAGCATTTTTGGAAATATGAAGATATGCGCCTCCCGTCAGCACAGGAAGAGTTTTATGCGCTGAATCACAGCACATATCCGCTCCGAGAGTTATCGGGTGTGTATCTCTTTTTAAAAACTTAAGATATGCTCCGTGCGCATTGTCTACGATAAGATACGCTCCGTTTGCTTTACAGACCTTTGATATTGCTTTTATATCCAGAATGTTTCCCAGATAATCGGGACTTGTTATATAAACCGCTTTACAGCCTGTTTTTAAAAGAGCCTCATCAATATCCTCCGCCGTGTATTCACCGCTGCTTATATCCGATACTTCTGATTTTGGATAAAGCCAGCAAACCTCTGTCTCAAGCAGCGCACAGGCGTTTACAAATGAGATATGTGAATTTCTTGGCGAAAGTATTTTGTTTACACCGATTTTTTTTAACATAGCTATCATTGTCTTTATACAGAGAGATGAGCCCTCGGTCGAGTATAAGGTCATAGCCGTTTCATATAAAGCTGAGGCATTTTTTTCACTTTCTTTTATTATGCCGCCGGGTGAAAAAAGAAAATCCGCACCGCTTATTTCTGTTATATCATAGCCTGTCGGTATCTCTATAAGTCCCTTATGTCCCGGCATATGCAGCCTTAATATATCTTCATTATCATACTTTCTTAAAAAATCCACTATCGGTGTTTTCATATTTGTACCTCTCAGATAGTAATTTAAATATACTTTAACAAACGAAAAATTTTTTTCTTCGCTCGGATTATAGTCCTTGATACTGTTGAAGGATCAACCTCAAAATGTTTAGCTATCTGTTTAATTTTCATATTATACTTATAATATAAAATGATATAGCTTTTTTGTGTTTTTGTCAAATCATTGTCAATAACATTATACAGCGCTATTAAAATACGCTTCTTTTTGTCCCCACCATCAGTTTCATCTTTTAGAAGTTCTTCGGTCTTAGCTATGATGTCAAGGGGAAGAAACACCCTCTTCATCAGCACACCTCTTTTAAAATCTCATCAACGAGTTCGCTTAAGTCATCGTCCTTAAGATAATTTCTTATAAGCCCCGCATCTCTTATAAGCTCGCTATACTCTGTGTCAAGCAGTTCTATACGCTTGGTTATGCTCTTTATCTCGTCGACATCCCGCATAAACGATCTTTTTACCTTTAGCTCATCAATATAACTGTGAAGTCTTCTCGCTTCGCTCAGGTATTCTAAATAAAGCTTTTTCAATTTCCTCATTTCCTTTCAGATTTTAGTAACACCGGTGCTAAATAACATTGTGAAACAAATGTTCTTTACAATTACTATGATAATCATTTTTCCGTTTTTGTCAAGTGGTTTTTGAAAAAATTTTCTTTTGCGGGAATTTTTTTGTACTAGATGTATTGACAACGGGCTTTTTATCTGTTATAATAAGCTTCAGTGATCGTTTTTTGTGATCATTTTGATTTTTATGTGACTTTTTAGGGGCGGTTATGGAAAAAAAGAAGCTTGACCGTATTTCAGAGCTTGCGAGAATTAGTAAAGAGAGAGAACTTAGCAAGGCTGAAAAGGAAGAACAAAGGATTTTAAGAGACGAATACAGAAAGGGCTTTGTAAGTTGCCTTACAAGTCAGCTTGACCACACTAAAATTATAAATCCGGACGGTACCGTTATAAATGTCCGTGATCTTAAAAAGCGCTAGGGCTGACCGTTATTTGTCTTTTACTTACATTGCCTAATCTTAACAAAGCGATGCTTTATGAAAGGTTAGGTTTTTATTATGGCAGGAATGTCTAAACAGAAGCAGAAGCTTTTGATACTCAAGGAGCTTCTTGAAAACGAGACGGACGATAATCATTCACTTACTGTTGCACAGATAATCAGCAGACTTGAAAGTATGGGGCTTAAGGCTGAAAGAAAAACTGTGTATGATGATATTGCTACACTTCAGGATTTTGGTGTTGATATATGCTGTCAAAAGGACGGTCATTCCAACGCTTACTCCATAATCTCAAGGGATTTTGAGCTCGAGGAGCTGTGCGTTTTGGTGGATGCGGTATCGTCTTGTAGATTTCTCACTATAAAGAAGTCAAATGAGCTTATCAACAAGATCAAAAAGCTCACCTCAAAATATCTTTCCGAAGGGCTTAAGAGAAGTATCTACATAGAAAACAGACCGCGTAGCTCAAACGAAACGGTTTACTATAACATAAATAACATTCACAAGGCGATGAACGAAAAGAAAAAGATAAGCTTTAAATACTTTACTTACAATGAACGCTGTAAGGAGGTCTTTAAGCGCGGAGCGGGCAACTATATCGTTTCGCCGCTTCATCTCGTTTGGGAAAATGACAACTACTACTTTATCGCTCACAGCACCGAGGATGATGAGAGCATCATAAAGACATACCGTGTTGACAGAATGAAGGATGTAAGGGTACTGGATGATGCGGTCGACAGTCTTTCCGGCGATGAGATACAGTTTGCAAAAAGCCTTAGAGCGACTTTTTCTATGTACGGGGGAATAGAGGAGGAGATAACCCTCTGTGTAAAGCCGAATGTATTTAACGCTATTATAGATAAATTCGGAAAGGGAGTTCATTTTACCCCGTCAATAAACGGCTGTTATAATGTTAAGCTTACAGTCAACATAAGTCCTACTTTCTGGGGATGGCTTTTTGGTTTCGGACAGGACGCCAAGGTAATAGCACCTAAATCTGTTGTAAATGAGGCGAAGGCTCAGATAATGATGCTGAGCGAGAATTATGATAAATAAGTTTACCATACATCTTAAAAAGACTTTTAACTACCGAAGCATACTCTTGCTTCGGTTTTTAAAATGGATAATAATCAGTGTATTTGTCGGCGCCTGTATGAGCGTTATCGGCTTTCTGTTCCATATAATGCTCAGCTCGGTGACAGATTTTCGCTCTAATCACAGTTTCGTCATTTATTTTCTTCCCGTTGCCGGTCTTTTTATTGTTTTTTGCTACAAGGCTCTCGGATTTTATCACGACAAGGGAACTAATCTTGTTTTGCTTGCTGTGAGAAACAACGAAAAAATGACGATGAAGACACTTTTACTTATCTTTTCGAGCACTATTCTCACTCATCTTTTCGGCGGTTCTGCCGGAAGGGAGGGAGCCGCACTTCAGATGGGCGGCGCTTTCGGAGATTCGCTCGGACGGGTATTAAGGCTTGACGAAAAGGATATGAGGATAATCACTATGTGCGGTATGAGCGCAGGATTCTCCTCAATTTTCGGAACGCCTGTCACAAGCGCAATTTTTTCTATGGAGGTCACAAGCGTCGGTATAATGCACTATTCGGCTCTTGTTCCGAGTGTCCTTTCCGCTGTGGTCGCAAATAGTCTTACATCGTTTTACGGTGTTGACTCAAAGGGCTTTTCTGTATCAGGTATACCCGACACCGATATTTTTAATATACTGAGGGTTGTTTTACTTGCGGCATTGTGCGCTGTTATCGCCGAGGTCTTTGTTATAACCTTAAAGGCGTTTCACCACATTTTTCAGAGAGTAGCTCAAAATAAGTTTATAAGGATAATTATCGGCTCGGCTGTAATTATCGCACTTACGCTTATTGTGGGCGACCAGACCTATAACGGCGCAGGTATGGAAATCATAGACCGCACATTTTCTGAACAGGTGGGCTGGCAGGTATTTTTATTGAAGCTGCTGTTTACTGCTATAACTCTCGGCTGCGGCTTTAAGGGCGGAGAGATAGTTCCGGCTTTTTTCGTCGGGGCGGCTTTCGGAAATATGATCTCTCCCGTGCTGGGGCTTGATTATTCTTTCGGTGCGTCGATTGGTCTTATAGGTGTATTTTGCGGTGTTACCAACTGTCCGCTCGCATCTTTGTTAATGAGCGTTGAACTGTTCGGTATTGAGGGAATCGTCCTTTACGCTATTGTGTGTGCGGTATCTTATATGCTTTCGGGGTACAGGGGACTTTACAATTCGCAGAAGATAGTTTATTCAAAGACCAAGACGGAGTTTATAGATAAGAAGATAAACGAATAGGATTTTAGGAGGAACCGAAGCTGACGGTTCCTCTTTTGCATTGTAGGTATTTACTCTTGAAAATAATGTTAAAGCGTGGTAAAATATACTATGGGGTGGTTTTATGACCGATATACAAAGACTTAATGAAATGATAAACGAATCTAAGCGGATAGTTTTTTTCGGTGGCGCAGGCGTATCAACCGAAAGCGGCGTTCCGGACTTCAGGAGCGCTGACGGACTATATAATCAAAAGTACGACTATCCGCCTGAAACAATGCTCTCACACACTTTTTTTGTAAGACATCCTGAGGAGTTTTTCAGGTTTTATAAGGATAAGATGCTCATTGACGATGTAAAGCCTAACGCTGCACACTATAAGCTCGCTGAGCTTGAACAGGCGGGCAAGCTGACCGCTGTTATAACCCAGAACATAGACGGGCTGCATCAAAAAGCCGGGAGTAAAAATGTTTTTGAGCTTCACGGCTCGGTTTACAGGAATTACTGTGAGGTGTGTAAAGAGCCGCATACGATGGAGTATGTTAAAAACAGCGCCGGTGTGCCGAAATGTAAAAGATGCGGAGGCGTGGTTAAGCCCGATGTTGTGCTCTATGAAGAGGGTCTTGACAATAAGACTGTGACGGGTGCGGTAACCGCAATAGCGCAGGCTGATATGCTCATTATAGGCGGAACAAGTCTTGCGGTCTATCCGGCGGCGGGTCTTGTTACTTATTTTAAGGGAAAGTACCTTGTTCTTATAAACAAAGATCAGACTCAGATGGATCTGAGCTGTGATCTTATCATAAGAGAGAAAATCGGCGAGGTATTGTCAAAAATTCATCTTGATTGAGAGGACGATATATGAAAATAATGGCTGTGGATTACGGCGACGCGCGAACAGGTATAGCTGTCTGTGACAGGACGGAGTTTTTAGCCTCGCCTGTCGGGACGATAGAGGAAAGACACTTTGAAACGCTTGTCCTTAAGGTGGCGCATATAGCCGCAGAATATGAGGTCGGTGAGATAGTTGTAGGGCTTCCTTTGAATATGAACGGAAGCTTTGGGCCGAGAGCTCAGGTCTGTAAGGATTTTGCCGACGCTCTCAATCAGGCAACGGATATTCCCGTAAATATGTGGGACGAGCGTTCAACGACAGTTTCGGCTAATGGCATTTTAAATGAGACAAATGTCAGAGGTAAAAAGCGCAAGGAGGTCGTAGATACAGTTGCGGCAACGATAATCCTTGAAAGCTATCTTGAATTCAGACGCAAGAAAAAGGAAAGGGGAGAGTAAATATGCCCGCAAAGTTCGGACCAGCCGGTAACAGCGAGAGCTTTTTTCAAAAATATAAGTCATCTACCGATGCGCCTATGTATTTAAAGGAAATGGGGCTTGACTCGTATGAATATCAGTGCGGCAGGGGAGTTAAGGTGACTGATAAAACTGCTCAGACGCTTTTGGAAAACGCCAAAAAATGCGGCATTTCGCTTTCGTTACACGCACCGTATTTTATTTCTCTTTCAAGTGTTGAGGCTGATAAAAGGGACAACAGCATAAACTATATTCTTCAAAGCTGTGACGCGGCAAAGAGAATCGGCGCTCAGAGGATAGTGATACACTCCGGCTCGTGCGCAAAAATCTCAAGACAGGAAGCGCTAAAGCTTGCAGAGGACACCATTTTAAGAGCAAGGCAGACGGCGATTGAAAACGGTTTTGAAAATATAGTGTTTTGCATTGAAACAATGGGAAAGGTAAATCAGCTTGGTACCCTAGACGAGGTACTTAAGCTTTGCAGCCTCGACGATTCGTTTTTGCCGTGTGTTGATTTCGGGCATCTTAATGCAAGAGATTTCGGCGCTATAAAAGGTAAGGAAGAGTATGAGGACATTTTAAACAGGATAGAAAATAAGCTCGGAGCAGACCGGCTTAAAATATTTCACAGTCACTTTTCAAAGATAATGTATACCGTTCCGGGTGGTGAGAAAAAGCATCTTACATTTGATGACGCTCAGGGCTTTGGTCCCGACTATGAGCCGCTTATGGAGCTTGTTTATAAAAAGAACCTTTCACCTGTGTTTATATGCGAGAGCGCCGGGACTCAGGCAGAAGACGCACTGAAAATGAAACAGTGTTATCTTTCTTACGGAAATTAAATTTTTGATTTGAAACAGGAGCTATATATGAAAAATGTACTTGTTATACACGGTCCGAACTTAAACCTTTTGGGTGAACGAGAACCGGGAATTTACGGAAATGACGATTTTGATAGTATAAACAAAGAGATCGTCAGCCAAGCTAAACATAAGGGCTTTTTAAAATGCGAGATTTTTCAGTCCAACCACGAGGGTGCGATAATCGACAAGCTGCACGAAGCAAGAAAATGCTTTGACGGTATCGTTTTAAATGCCGGAGCATATACTCATTACAGCTACGCCATAAGAGACGCCATTGCGGCAATAAAGATTCCCGTTGTGGAGGTCCATCTTAGTGACATTCACGCTCGTGAGGGCTTTCGTGCGGTAAGCGTAATCAAGGATGTCTGTATTGCTCAGATCTCGGGCTATGGAAAGAACAGCTATTTTATGGGGCTTGACGCACTTATTGAATATGAGGAGAGAAAGAATTGAACGGTATAATAAGGCTTCAGGAATCGCTTAAGGATGACGAGTGCGCTCTGTTTACAGATGAGGTAAACAGGCGGTATTTTACAAAGATGAAGTCGTCCGCAGGAGCAGTTTTGATCTTTAAGCAGGCGGCATTTCTCATAATAGATTTCAGGTATTACGAAAAGGCAAAAAAACAGGTGACCGACTGTGAGGTCATAGAGCAAAACAGGCTTTATCATCAAGTCAATGAACTCATCAAGAAGCACGGTGCGGGAAGAGTAGTTGTTGACGAGAATTCGGTAACTCTCTCGGAATTTTTTTCACTTAAGGATAATCTGAAGGCGTCAGTTGTACAAAAAAGCGGTCTTTGCAAGACGGTCTGTGCGCTCCGCGAGGTAAAGCATGAGGACGAAAAAGAAAAAATCATCAGAGCTCAGAGGATAGCTGAAAGAGCATATAACGAGCTTTTAAATTTCATAAGTATCGGAAAAAGCGAAAGGGAGATCGCCCTTGAGCTTAACAGGCTTATGTTTAGTTTCGGTGCGGAGGACATATCGTTTGAGACTATTGCGCTTGGCGGAAAAAACACATCTGTTCCTCACGGAACGCCCAGCGAGTATAAGCTTCAGAAGGGCGACCTTTTGCTTCTTGATTTCGGCGCGGTTTATGACGGCTATCACAGCGATATGACGAGAACGCTTGCAGTCGGTGAGATAGATGACAAAAAAGCGTTTGCTTACAGCACCGTTTTGTCGGCACAAGAAGCGGCTATCGATAAAATTATGAGCGGAGCTAGGTGCTCAGATATTGACAAGGCTGCGAGAGATATTATTGATTCCGCAGGCTTTGTAGGGCGCTTCGGTCACTCCTTCGGACACGGAGTAGGGCTTGAAATACACGAGTCTCCAAATGTATCGCCTAACAACGAAACACGCCTTAAAAGCGGTATGGTAATAACAGCGGAACCGGGAGTTTATTTTGAGGACGAGTTCGGTATCCGTATAGAGGATTTTGGTATTGTGACAGATAACGGCTTTGAGAATTTTACTAAAGCAGATAAAAATTTGACAATAATCAAATAATTTTTTGAAAAGCACTTGAAATATTCATTGATTTATAGTAAAATAGAAAAGGTATGAATTATTACACAGACATTTAAATTTTTTGGAGGTATATACTTATGGTAACTGCCGGAGATTTCAGAAACGGTATGACATTTGAAGAAGACGGAAATGTAATGCAGATAATTGAGTTTCAGCATGTTAAGCCGGGAAAGGGCGCTGCTTTTGTCAGAGCAAAGGTAAGAAATGTTATTTCAGGCTCTGTTGTTGAAAAGACATATAACCCGTCCGCTAAGTTCCCGACAGCGTATGTTGAGAGAAAGGATATGGAGTATTCTTATACTGACGGAGATCTTTACTACTTTATGGACCCGGAGACATATGAACAGGTCCCGATAAGCCCTTCTGAGCTCGACGACAACTTTAAGTTTGTTAAAGAGCAGATGATATGTAAGGTGCTTTCGTACAAGGGTAAGGTTTTTGGCGTTGAGCCTCCGAACTTTGTTGAGCTTGAAGTTACTCAGACCGACCCGGGCTTTAAGGGCGATACTGCAACAAACGCTACGAAGCCTGCCGTTTTGGAAACAGGCGCTGAGATAAAGGTTCCTCTCTTTATTGAAGAGGGAGATCGCATCAGGATCGACACGAGAACAGGCGAGTATATGGAAAGAGCGTAAGACGCTCAATTTTACACAGCTTAATATTTGATTGTTTCAGGGGGTGGTGAGATTCCACACCGGTGGTTATAGTCCACGAGCGGGGTGATAAGCCTTTGCCGATTTGGTGAAATTCCAAGACCGACGGTACAGTCCGGATGGGAGAAACAGTTTTTTGTATATCTGCTTAGGTGATTTTATCCTTTTTAGCAGTTTAAAATATGCGAAATTGACCCCCTGAAAGCTTAGATGCTTTCAGGGGGATTTGTTTTTTCCTTATATTATATATTTATTTTAATTTATGGAGGAATTATTATGACAAGTCAAAAAACAAATGTTAAGAAGCTTACTGTGCTTGCGCTGTTTATTGCGCTTGCATACATATGCCTTTTTGTTTTCCGCATAAAGGTATCATTTCTCACACTTGATTTCAAGGATGTTTTTATAACTCTTGCAGGCTTTGTTTACGGTCCTATTTCAGCGCTTTGTATTGCTCTTGTCGAGGCGCTTTTAGAGCTTATCAGTGTATCAGATACGGGCTTCTGGGGAGCTATAATGAATTTTGCGGGAAGCGCCGCTTTTGCTGTTACTGCATCGGTTATATATAAGTACAACAAAACCTTCTTAGGTGCGGTCATAGGACTTATATCGGCAGTATTCTCAATGACAGCGGTTATGATAGTTATGAATCTTATTATTACTCCGATCTACACAAAAGCGCCGGTAGCTACGATCATAGATATGATACTGCCGCTTCTTTTGCCGTTTAATCTGATAAAGAGCATACTTAACGCATCATTGACCTTTGTGTTATACAAGCCCATATCACAGGCGCTTAAGACGATAAATGTACTGCCAAAAAGCGGGAGTGGTTTTACATTTAACAAGCGTACTGCCATAGGGCTAGTCGCTGCACTTTGTATCGCAGCTGCATCAGTTGCCGTGCTATTAACGCTTCTCGACGGTCAGTTTGAAGTAGTAAAAGGGTAGATACATAAAAAACCGAAGGTTAAGCTTCGGTTTTTTTACATATTCTTTACAGTCTCTATAAGCTCTTCCGCTTTATCTGTCTGTTCCCACTTAACGCCAAGGTCTTCTCTTCCCATATGTCCGTATGCTGCAAGGGGTCTGTACTGAGGCTTTCTTAAATCAAGCGTTTCTATGATCGCAGATGGACGAAGATCAAAAACCTTCCTTACTGCAGCCGATAATTTTTGTCTGTCAACCGACGAAGTTCCGAATGTGTTTATGTCTATCATTACAGAAACGGGAGATGCAACACCGATAGCATAAGCAAGCTGTACCTCGCATTTTTTTGCAAGAGATGCGGCAACTATATTCTTTGCGACATATCTTGCCATATAAGCTGCTGAGCGGTCAACCTTTGTGGGGTCTTTTCCGGAGAATGCTCCGCCTCCGTGACGGCCCATTCCTCCGTAGGTGTCAACTATTATCTTTCGTCCCGTAAGACCTGAGTCGCCCATAGGACCGCCGACAACGAATCTTCCGGTAGGGTTTACAAAATATTTTGTTTTATCGTCCAATAACTCGGACGGTATTACCTCTTTTATAACAAACTCTATAATGTCCTCTCTGATTTTTTCAAGTGAAATATCTTCGGAATGCTGTGAGGATATTACGACAGTATCTACACGGATAGGTCTGTCATTTTCATCGTATTCGACACTTACCTGACTTTTTCCGTCAGGGCGAAGATATGGCAAGACACCCGTCTTTCTGACTTCTGTAAGACGCTTTGCAAGCTTGTGAGCGAGGCTTATCGGAAGCGGCATAAGCTCAGGAGTTTCATCACAAGCGAAACCGAACATCATACCCTGATCTCCTGCGCCTATATCGTTTAAATTTTCATCTCGTCCCTCGTATGAGTTGTCAACACCCATCGCTATATCGGGAGATTGTTTATCAATCGTAGCAAAAACCGCACAGGTATTTGCATTAAAGCCGAAGCTGTCATCCGTATATCCTATCTCAGAAACCGTTTTGCGAATAACAGAGGGAATATCTACCTGTGCTTTTGTTGAAATTTCTCCCATACACATTATCATTCCGGTAGTAGCGACAGTTTCACAGGCAACCCGTGAATAGGGGTCCTGCTTTAACAGCTCATCGAGCACCGCATCTGAGACCGCATCACAAATTTTATCCGGGTGTCCCTCTGTTACTGACTCTGATGTGAAAATATATTTTGACATTTTTACATCCTCCTTTTTACAAAAACAACAAAAATCGGCATATCCCGCAAAGAGAAATGCCGAAAAGTTTCAGTATACGACCTCATCTTTCGGAAAATTCCGCAGGATTTAGCACCTTAAAATGAATAGGTTGCCGGGCTTCAAAGGACCTGATTCCTCCACCGCTCGTGATAAGGTTGCCGGTAATTCCCGGCGACATTTTATATAATAGCATATAAGCATATGCTTGTCAATACAAAATATTACAAATAATGGACAGGCTTCCTCGTGAATTTTTAGATCACTTATTAAAAACCGGAGAAATTATTTTTTCTTAAAAATGTGTAACACATCATTGACAAACCTACAAACACATAAAAAGTATTTTAAAAAAAGTACTTGACAAATTCTGAAATTGTGCTATAATAGTAAAGCACTCTGAATTTGAGTGTTGTTTTACGGATAAGCTTAATTAAAAGCCCGTCTCGGTTTTGTGTTTACCGTGTAAAAATTAAGCACATTATATTTGCAGCTGTGGCGGAATCGGCAGACGCGCTAGCTTGAGGGGCTAGTGGGAGCAATCTCGTGCGGGTTCAAGTCCCGCCAGCTGCACCATATCGTCGCAGACTTTGTATCGTTTGCGACGATTTTTTTGTAGTATCATATCTCACTCACGCTTTTGCTTTTCTTTTCAAAACAGGTCACGCTTGCTCCCTCTACTCACATACAACCTTTTTGAAATTTTGCCATCTAACTTTTTTATCTTTAAAGAGAGTAGGCTCTGCTCAAAAAGCTGAATTTACACTACATATAGCTTCTGTATATCGACATTTATGCTTTGATATACAGTGTGATTATTATCGCCAAATCGGGAAATATAATCCTATTGTATCATAATAGGAAAAGAGTGTGTTTCTTATGAAGCCTTCATTTGACTGTGTTTATTTTGAGCCTGCCGCGCTTGAATATCCGCTCGGTCGTTATCTTAAGGAAAAATATGCTTCTCTGCCGTGGATAGAAATACAGAATCACAACAATATTCCGCAGCTTCGTTCTGCTTCTAACAGGGATTTTGTGCGGCTTAAGCGACACCTTATCATCGGTGTGCGTAAGACACATAAGTATACGGAAAACCATAAGGTTTCTGATTTTCTGGTGCCATATACTTCATCCGGCTGTTCTGCTATGTGTTTATACTGTTATCTGGTCTGTAACTACAACAAATGTGCGTATCTTCGGGTCTTTGTAAACCGCGAGGAGATGATGAATAAGCTTGTCAATAAAGCTAATGCGGACCCATGGCGTCATGTGTTTGAAATTGGCAGCAACAGTGATTTGATTCTTGAAAACACCGTTACTAATAATCTTCCCTGGACTGTTGAGGAATTTGCCCGCCGCGCCGACGGAAAGCTTACATTTCCAACAAAGTTTGATATGGTAGAACCCTTGTTAGGCTTGGATCACCGTCAAAAGATCATCTTCCGTATGAGCGTCAATCCGCAGGAGCTTATCCGTAAAATTGAGATAGGAACCTCACCATTACCGGCTCGTATTCAGGCTGTAAATGCTATGTGTGATGCAGGGTACCCTGTCGGCTTGCTGATAGCTCCAATTATACTTGTGCCCGGTTGGGAGAACTTGTACGAGGAGCTACTTATAACGCTTTCGGATAAACTAAGCGATGATGTCAAACGCAGCGGATTCTTAGAGTTGATTTTTATGACTTACAGTTTTGTGCAAAACGCCATTAACAGTGAAGCGTTTCCTTCATTACCTCCTTTATATCAACCAGATCAGATGATCGGACGCGGAAGGGGAAAGTACCGTTACCGTGAGAACTTACAGAAAGAAGCGGGAAAAATTCTTCTTGATATGATCAAAAAATATCTTCCTAAGATGACAATAAAATATATTTCGTAATAATAAAAAGTAATTTATACTTAATAAATATAACCAAATTTCTAAGTACCGATATTAGCAAAAGCTTTAGTCGGTATTTTTTATAATATAAATGTGCTGACTTGTTTAATTATGAATAAATAATGAACATTGTAAATATTTTATTACAAAACATAAGTTATTTTATGAAGAATGTACGTTTGCGTACATTTTTTCCCTAAAATCGCCTGTAAGTGAAAGAGTTTTTTTCGACTAAAATTTATACAATGACAAGAGATAAACTACAACATATTTGTTTGTGTTTTATTCTTAGGTATTTTTCGCTTAAACACATTATCTGTTATTGACATATTAACAGTTTTATTTTAAAATCAAGATGTATCATTTTTATATCGGAGATGATTTTTGTGAAAAGGTTGATGTCTGTGATTACTGCGGTGGCTGTATTTATGTCGCTTACAGTATGTGTTTTTGCAACAGCAGAAAATAAACCTGTGCCGGATTTTAAACTTAATACAGAATCGATGCTGGTTGCGAATCTTGACACAGATGAAGTGTATTTCTCTCAGAATTCAGATGTCAAGAGGGTGATGGCGTCCACTACTAAGATTATGACCTATATCGTTATAGCGGAAACGGTTGATGATCTTGAAAACACTATGATAACAATAGAGCAGAAACCGATAGATGATGTTTCGGGACAAGGCGCTTCTATGGCGGGATTTCAGAATCATATCGGCGAGAGCTATTCGGTACTTGATGTTCTGTACGGTATGATGCTTCCGTCGGGTTGCGATGCCGCCGAGATACTTGCGTATTATGCAGGCGGTGGAGATGTTATGAAGTTTGTTGATATGATGAACGCTAAGGCGGATGAGCTTGGCTGTGAGAATACACATTTCAACGACCCCCACGGATTGTCGGACGAGAATCATTACACCACGGCTGAGGATCTGTATAAAATAACAAAATATGTGCTAAAAATGCCGTATTTTACAGAGATCGTAAATGAGGAGTTTTATACTTTACCGGGAGATACCTATCCTATCGTAAACACAAACTATCTTATAGATGACATAAGCGGTGGACTTTATTATTACAGATATGCTACCGGTATCAAGACAGGCTATACCTCACTTGCGGGAAGGTGTCTTGTGTCAACAGCGAAAAAGGGAGATACTAACCTTTGCTGTATCGCCCTTGGCGGCAAGTATGACGAAGAGACAAATTATGTTAACTTTGCTATGCTTGATTCGGCAAAAATACTTGACTGGACTTTCGCTAATTTTACCGGCACCATAGAAGTCTCGTTTGACACGATGTATAAGTCTGTTCAGGTAGGCGATAAAGCTCACCTAACCGCAAATATAGGAAAAAGCAATGTCAATGAAAAGCCTGAGATAAAATGGTCGTCGTCCGACACAAGTGTCGCTGAGGTCGATCAAAACGGTGTTGTAACGGCGAAATCTTTGGGAAAAACAGTCATAAAGGCTGAGGCACAGACGGGTGATTTTGCTGTCTGCAATGTATCCTGCGGCTTTTATAACGGTATTGATGTTTCATCAAGACTGGGTGATTTTGTTGATGGTGTGAAAAATCCAATAGACTGGACTAAGGTAAAGCAAAGCGGAATTGATTTTGCGATAATCAGAGCAGGCTGGTTTGACTGGGCGCAAAATTCGTTTCAAAACGACGCTTCATTTGTTGAAAATGTCAAGGGTGCTGTTGAAAATGATATAAACATCGGACTTAAATTTGTAGCATACGCTGATAATGCCGATGAAGCAAAACAAGAGGCTCAAAACCTTATAAAGGCAATAGATGAGTTTATACCTGAGTATAAGGATAAGCTCACATTGTCAATATCCTATGATATGGCTACATATTCTCATTATTCTGAGCTTAATAAAGATGAGAACACAGCGATAGCCTTGGCTTTTAATGAGGTTATAAGAGAAAACGGCTATGACTGTTACTGCTTTGCCGGAAAAGCAGTGTATAAAAATATGGATATTGAAGCACTTAAAAATGAAAATATGGGAATATGGTACAGTTACCGCCCATATATACCTGATTTTGATGAGAGTATAACGGTAAACGGGGAGTATGTTCCAGATATATGGCAGTATACCGGAACAGGCGGAATACCCGGCGCTTCTGAAAATATGTTTTCATATCAGGATATAATATATATGGCTAACGCTAATAAGCTTGACCCGCCGACTGTTGAGGCGAAACAGGTTGATAACGAAAAGGCTGTTGAAGTAAAATGGAATATGCCTGAGTACGCAATATCAGGATATTCTGTTTACAGGTCGCAAGGGGATAGCTCTAACATAGAAAAGCTCATAGACCTTGATGTAGATGAATTGTCATACACCGATACTGATGTTGAGTTTAATGTAAGCTATACATACTACATAGGTGCTAAAGCGATAGATCTCCTTGACAGGGAATGCGCTGTTGAGGTAAAGGGAAACAGCGAAACAGTCACCCTTGTTAATGAACAGTCTGAGCTTATCGGAGATATAAACAAGGACGGAATTCTGACAACTGTTGATGTCGGGATCATAAATTCCTTAGCTAAGGGCGTTGAGGACTATACACAGGAAGAGCTGCTGATCGCGGATGCAAACAAAGACGGCATAATAACCACCGTTGATGTTGGAATAATAAACAGCATTGTAAAGAGTGCGGCGTAAAGCTTAAAAAAATATCCCCTATGGTATTTTCTTTATATACCATAGGGGAGTTTTTCTAATGCCCGCATAACCGTAATTGTGCTTTAAACTTATGAGGAATGTTTATTCAGATTTATTTGTATCTGTTAAGAAGCGCGTGTATTTTCTTTGCAGGGTCAATAACTTTTTCAATAGACATATCGTGATTCAGAGCGGCGATGAAGTAAGCTATGTATTTTGAAACATCGACCTCGTAAAACCACTCTCTTTCAAGAAGCTGTGGAGTGCGATATGTGAGGTTAGTTCCGAATACACCGTCTAAAATACCTTCGTTATATGCCTTGTCAAATGTGTCGAGACCGTTTGTGAAAATAGCATAGGTTGCGTATGCGTAGATCTTTCTCGCATTTCTCTTTTTTAGCTCGTGTGCAATATCAAGAACAGATTCACCCGAGGATATTATATCGTCGGCAATAAAAATATCCTTTCCTGCAACATCGTTACCCATATATTCGTGAGCGACGATCGGATTTCGACCGTTTACTATTATAGAATAATCACGCCTTTTGTAGAACATTCCAAGGTTTACCTCAAGAACGGATGCGTAATACATATTTCGGTTTATAGCGCCTTCATCGGGGGAAACTACCATAAAATGTTCTTTGTCTATATTAAGATCCTTAATGTTTCTGAACATAGACTTTAATACCTGATAGGACGGTATTACATTGTCAAATCCCATCAGCGGTATGGCGTTCATAACCCTTGGATCGTGAGCGTCGAATGTAAGTATATTTGAAACTCCCATTGCCTCAAGCTCCTGAAGAGCGACCGCACAGTCCAGTGATTCCCGATAGCTTCTTTTATGCTGTCTTCCACCATAAAGTATAGGCATTATCACATTTATTCTGTGTGCCTTGCCGCTTGCCGCCTGAATTATCCTTTTGAGGTCCTCAAAGTGATCGTCCGGCGACATAGAATTTATATTGTCAAAAAGCTTGTACTTACAGCTGTAATTTCCAACATCAATGAGTATAAACAGATCCTTTCCTCTCACTGTCTGGCGGATAATTCCCTTACCGTCGCCTGAGGCAAATCTTGGGCACGAAACATCTATCATATAGTCGTTTTCACCAAGTCCCGATTCTTTTGCCCATTGAGTAAGATATCCGCTTATTTTACCGCCTAACTCTTTTGAAGAGTCCATAGCTATTATCCCCAGAGGTGCAACCTGAGTCTGTCTGTCAAACAATGATGTGTTTTCCATTGTAGTACCTCGCTTCCGATGAATTTGACTGTATTTATTATAACAGTATAGTTGTCCGTCAATAATATCATAATAAATTAAATGAGATTTGTCAAGCAATAGCTTAAAGTTTGTTGATCTTTGAATGTAATTGATAATAAGGATACTTCGGCTATTTACTATTATTGTTGATAACTTAAATATGCCTGTTATTTTGAATACAAAGTCATAATACACAATTTGGCAAAACGAACTGAAAAAAGCGGTAAAATAATATTGCTATTTTTGTGAATCTGGTATATAATAAAATAGGTAAATAATGAATAAATTCACGAGGAGATTTAAAATGAGCAGGATCACTGACTTTTTTAAATGCTTAAAAGATAAAAAGATTTCCTTTATAGGCGTAGGAGTTAGTCACAATGACCTTATAAGGCTTTTTCTTGATAAGGGACTTGATGTGTCTGTTTGTGATGCTAAAACTCTCGGCGACGACACAATGGCTGAAAAGGACAGATTTCCCAAAAAGCTTTATGACGAGTTTTCGGAAAAAGGCGCAAGGTTTTTCCTGGGTGAAAATAAATACATAGACGGTATAATGCAGGCTGATATTGTTTTCCGCACTCCCGGAATGTACTTTAACCACCCGGATATAAAGGCTGCGAGGGACAGTGGAATTATTGTAACCAGTGAGATGGAGCTTTTCTTTGACCTGTGTCCGTGTAGGATATATGCGATAACCGGAAGCGACGGAAAAAGCACGACCACAACACTTGTAAAGGAATTCTTTGAAAGAGACGGAAAAAGGGTGTTTTTCGGCGGTAATATCGGAAAACCGCTTCTTTGCAAGATTGAACAGATAAACGAAGATGATGTTGCGGTAGTAGAGCTTTCGTCTTTTCAGCTTATTTCTATGAGAGAATCTCCATACGCCGCAGCTATAACGAATATTACACCGAATCATTTGAATGTTCACGGCACTATGGAGGAGTATATTGATGCAAAGTGCAATATTTTAAGGCATCAAACTGCTTTTTCAAGAGCCGTGCTTAACCTCGATAATGAAAACACAAGAAATCTTGCAGATATAGTGAGAGGTCGGCTTAGCTATTTTTCAAGGCGGGTAATTCCCGAATGCGGAAGCTTCCTTGACGAAAACGGCTGGCTTTGTTATAACGACAGAGGCTGCGTCACAAAGGTCGTTCATAAAAATGACATAAAAATCCCGGGTATACACAATGTCGAAAATTTTCTGACAGCTATTGCGCTTACATGGGGAGATGTTACTTTAGAAAGTATTGTTGATACCGCTAAGGAGTTCGGAGGCGTTGAGCACAGGATCGAATTTGTAAGAGAGCTTGACGGGGTAAGATATTATAACGATTCTATCGCATCAAGCCCCACAAGAGTAATGGCTGGACTTAATTCATTTGACCGTAAAATGATAGTAATTATGGGCGGAAGCGACAAGGGTATTTCCTTTAAGCCAATGGCGCCGCTCATTTTAGAAAAAGTAAAGCTCTTGATAGTTATGGGAGAAACGGCTGACGCTATCAAAAAATCAGTAATAGAGCAAGATGGCTTTTCAGAAAGTGAGATAGTTATAAAGAAAGCTTCGGGAATGGAAGAAGCTGTCAGGATAGCTAAGGAAAATGCAAAAAGAGGCGATATTGTTTCTCTTTCTCCGGCTTGTGCAAGCTTTGATATGTACAGGATGTTTGAGGAAAGAGGAAATCACTTTAAAAAGATAGTAAATGAACTGTAAAGGGTTATTGTAGTATGGATATTAAAAAGACGCTTATTGAGCTTTGCAGCGCGTACGGTGTAAGCGGAGATGAGTTTTCAGCAAGTGATGTTGCAAAAAAGTATCTTAGTAAATATATGACTAAAGTCACTGTTGACGGATTTGGAAATGTTTACGGAGATATGAATTTTGGGAGAAAAAAGAGAATTCTACTTGATGCGCATATAGATCAGATAGGCTTTATCATAAATTATGTGACTGAAGACGGGTTCTTGAAATTTTCTCCGGTGGGAGGAGTTGACACAAGACTTCTGCCGGCTCAAAAGGTTTATGTTATTTCTCCTAACGGTGATATAAGCGGTGTTATAACATCCGTTCCTCCTCATATTTCAAAGGGCGATGAAAAGGCTACAAATATTGATGATCTTTATATAGACACAGGATTAGACGGTGATACTGCGAAAAGGAATATCCCTCTCGGCACAAGAGCTGTTTTTTGCGCTGAGCCTAAAGAGCTTTTAGGAGATAGAATAACCTCTCCGGCTATTGATGACAGAGCCGGAGTCGTCACGATCCTGCGTGCGCTCGAGCTGGTCGGAAAGGATAGCGGTTATGACATATCCGTTGCTTTTTCCTGTATGGAAGAAACAGGTGAGAGCGGAGCAAAGATGACATCATATAACGCTGAATGTGATCTTGCGATAGCTGTTGATGTTTCCTTTGCAAACGCAAAAGGCGAAGATAAAAACAAGTGCGGCGAAATGGGAAAAGGCGCTATGATAGGAATTTCTCCGACTTTGTCAAAGGAAATGTCAAAAGCCTTGATAAAATTAGCTGAGAAAAATAATATTCCTTATCAGACAGAGGTTATGAGCGGTGAGACAGGAACCGATGCGGACGCTATCGGTGTGTCAAGAAGTGGTGTTATGACAGCTACCGTTTCAGTTCCTATAAAATATATGCACACTCCTGTCGAGGTCGTATCCGTTTCGGATATAGAAAACTCGGCAAGGCTTATTGCCGAATTTTTAAAGGATGGTACGATATGAAGGAGCTATTAAAAGAGCTTTGTCTCTTAGACGGTATATCAGGAGACGAGCAAAGAGTAAGAGAATATATTTTAGATAAAATAAAAGGATTTTGTGAGTATTCGGTTGACAACCTCGGCAACATCATAGCATTCAAAAAAGGTAAGAATAAAAGGGATAAAAAGCTTATGGTGTCCGCACATATGGACGAGGTAGGTCTTATCGTCACTAGCGTAAACGATGACGGAAGCTTAAATGTCGATACAGTCGGAGGAATTGAGACTTCGGCTATAATCGGAAAAAGAGTTTTTGTCGGGGAAAAAAGAATCAGCGGGGTTGTCGGTTCTGCCGCAATCCATAATATATCAAAGGAAGACAGAAAAAAAGCGCCAAAGCTGAGTGACCTGAGTGTGGATATAGGAGCGCCTGACAAGAATGAGGCGTTAAAATATGTAAGTGTCGGAGAATGTGTGACCTTTGATTCTGACTTTACAGAGCTTGGTGATAACAAAATAAAAGCGAAGGCGATTGATGACAGGTTCGGCTGTGCTGTAATGATAAAGCTTATACAGTCTGAGCTTGATTTTGACACTTTCTTTGCTTTTTTGGTACAGGAGGAAGTGGGCCTACGAGGAGCAAAGGCGGCGGCTTACAGCATAGCTCCTGACGCAGCACTGGTTATTGAGGCTACAACCGCCTGTGATATTCCCGGTGCCGAGGAAGAAAAAAGGGTCTGCGTTCAAGGTATGGGACCGGTAGTTTCATTTATGGACAGATCAACGATTTATTCAAAGGAGCTTTACTCGCTCGCCTTTGAAATAGCAAACGAAAAGGGCATTTTGTGTCAGACAAAGACGATGATCGCAGGCGGAAACGATGCGGGAGCGATCCATACAGCCAGGGGCGGAGTAAAAACTCTTGCAGTCTCTCTGCCTTGCAGGTATATCCACTCACCGTCATCGGTTGCGGATATGCGAGATTTAGAAAGCTCATATGAGCTTATAAAACAACTTGTTCAAAGGATATAGGACTTAATGATAACACAGACAAAGGATATAGATAAAGAGCTTTTAACAGGACTTGAAACTAGCCATTATACCAGAAGAATCCGTTCACATTACTTAGCTTACGGAACGAAATACGACTTCTGTAAATTTTTTCTGGTAAGGGATAAAGACGGTGACAAAGGGATAATCTCGCTTTTTAATTCGTCAATGGTAGCGTCAGTATTCAGCGGAAAGTCTTTTAGTAACGAGGATATAACCGAGCTTTCTATTTTTGTGAATATGACAAAACCGTTTACTGTCGAGCTGGATTTGCGGTACGCCGAAAAGCTTTACGAGCTTTTAAAGGATGATTACAGAAGGTTTTCAAGGATAGAGTTTGAATTCCGGTGCAAATCGGGGCTTCCCGACATAAATGTCAATGAAACGCCAAGGCTTGATGATGTATTTGATATACTTAAGACAAGCTTTCCGATAATAAGACAGACAAAAGACCTCTGGATAACAGATACTTCCCACAGGGTAAGAAGGGGATTGTCACAAAGCTTTACCCTCGGAAACTATACTAGCGCAACTATCCAGTACATTATTGATGATATAGCGTTTGTCGGTCATGTTGCTACTATTCCCTCCGAGAGAGGTAAGCATCATGCAAGAGAGCTTTTGTATTGGATAGGTGAAAAGCTCAATGCCGACGGCTTTAAGGTAAGGCTTTATGCGAGGAGCTACAATGTGAGCTACTACACAGAGATCGGCTTTGAGCCTGTAAATAGTGACATTGTGTTGGAAGCTAAAGATGTTGAGGAGAATAGTTGATGCAAAAAAGTTTTTTTGAAATAGATGAAAAAATACGAAAGCTTGCTGATGAGGCGGAAAGAGATTCAGAGAAGCAGTTTGGCTTAATTGAGAAAATAGCAAGGTATAACGGAGAAAAGGTCCTCTATTCTTTTATTAAAAACAGGGTTAGCGAAGCTTGCTTAAAGGGAACTGACGGATACGGCTACGGAGATATTGGCAGAGATACCGCAGACAGGGTGTTTGCCGATGCGTTTTGTGCTGAGGACGCAATAGTAAGGCATAATTTTGTAAACGGAACCCACGCACTTTCAACTGCTCTTTTCGGAGTTTTACGACCTGATGACACGCTTCTTTGTGCAACCGGTTCTCCTTATGACACTCTAGAGGGAGTAATAGGAATAGATGGGAATAAGGGTAAGGGCTCGCTAATGGATTTCGGCGTGAAATATGCACAAGCGGATCTGCTGCCTGACGGGTCGCCTGATTTAGATAGAATAAAAGAGCTTTCAAAATCGGCTAGGGTACTCTATATCCAGCGCTCAAGGGGTTATTCTTTAAGACCGTCGTTGAGTATAGATGTAATTGAAAAGATCATAAAAGCCGCAAGAGAAGTAAATAAAGGTATAATAGCTATGGTGGATAACTGCTATGGAGAATTTGTCGAGGAAAGAGAGCCTACCGATGTCGGAGCTGAAATAATTGTCGGCTCGCTTATAAAAAATCCCGGAGGCGGTATCGCAAGAACGGGCGGTTATATAGCCGGTCGTGCGGATCTAATCGAAATGTGCGCCGACAGACTGACCTGTGTAGGAATGGGAAAAGAGGTAGGCTGTTCACTGGATATGACAAGAGAGATTCTGTTAGGATTCTTTCTAGCACCTCAGACTGTTTGTCAGGCAATTAAGACATCTGTTTTCGCTTGTCGCTTTTTTGAGCTTCTGGGCTTTGAAACCTTCCCCAAAAGAGATGAAAAGAGAACGGACATAATAGCGTCTATTCTTTTAAAAAACGAGGAAAATCTGACTGCCTTTTGTCAGGGTATACAAAAGGGTTCTCCTGTTGACAGCTTTGCCGTGCCTGAGGCGTGGGATATGCCGGGCTATGGAAGTAAAGTGATAATGGCTGCCGGAGCGTTTACTATGGGAGCGTCGATAGAGCTTTCGGCAGATGCGCCTATAAGAGAGCCATATGCCGTTTGGCTTCAGGGAGGTATTACATATCCGAGCGGAAGACTGGGTGTGATGCTTGCGGCGCAGGAAATGAAAAATAAAGGATATATTTTGATTTAACACTATTATTCGGAGGATTTATATATGGGAGATGTATTTACTGTTCCGCTTAAAAACATTATCGATGAGCTTGAGCTTGAGGTCATTTATACACCAAAGGACACCTCGGAGATTTTGATCGATGATAATGACGCAAACAGACCGGGACTTCAGCTTACCGGGTTTTACGAATATTTTAATTCGGGAAGAATACAGGTTTGCGGAAATATGGAATTTGCTTATCTTGATTCATTGGGAAGTGAGCTTCGTTTTGAAAAGCTGTCAAAGCTTTTTATGACAAAGATACCTGCTCTCGTGATTGCAAGAGGACACGATGTCTTTCCTGAGATGCTTGAGTGTGCAAAAGAGTACGGTGTAGCGCTCTTAAGGACGAATGACAGCACAACGGAGTTTGTTGCGAGCCTGATCGCATATCTCAACCTGCAGCTGGGACCAAGGATCACAAGACACGGAGTTCTGATTGAGGTTTACGGAGAAGGAATCCTCATTATCGGTGAGTCGGGAGTCGGAAAAAGTGAGACTGCGATAGAGCTTGTAAAGAGGGGACACCGTCTTGTCGCGGATGATGCGGTTGAGATACGAAAGGTTTCAAAGAAAAGCCTTGTCGGCTCATCACCCGATAATATACGGCATTTTCTTGAGCTGAGAGGAATAGGAATAATCAATGCGAGAAGGCTTTTCGGTATGGGAGCCGTAAAGGTGACCGAAAAGATCGACCTTGTAATAGAGCTTGAGGTATGGGATCCAACTAAGGTCTATGACAGAATGGGCGTTGACAATGAGTACACAAACATCTTAGGACTTCAGATACCTTCGTTGACTATTCCGATAAAGCCAGGTAGAAATCTTGCGATAATTATTGAGGTCGCGGCTATGAACAACCGTCAGAAGAAAATGGGATATAACGCAGCACAGGAACTGCTTGACAACCTCGGACTTGAAATGGATTCTAAGAATACGGTAAAAAACTGGGATTCGTTTTAATATCAGTATTTGGAGAAGGATGACAATGAAGATAATTGCAGATCTGCATACACACACGCTTGCCTCATCGCACGCGTATTCGACAATACGAGAAAACTGCGAAATTGCGAAAGAGAGGGGTATAAAGGTCATAGCTCTTACCGACCACGCACCGCTTATGTCTGACGCACCGCACGAGTGGCACGCGGCAAATCAGCATATTTTGCCGCAGGTGATAAATGGGGTTTGCGTTTTAAAAGGAATAGAAGCGGATATAATGAACACAAAAGGAGAACTGGATATTCCGGACTATGTTGTCGGAAAGCTTCAGTGGATAGTTGCATCCTTTCACGGCCCTGTATTTCCGCCGATGAGTGAAGAGGATCATCTTATGGCGATAGAAAATGTCTGTAAAAATCCTCTGATCGATGTGTTCGCTCATCTTACCACAACAAGCTATCCGTTTGACTATAAAGAGGCGGCAAAGCTATTTTCAAAGTATGATAAGATTGTTGAACTGAACGAAGCGTCACTGCGTTCCGGCGCAAGCAAAAGGGAAAATGCCGTGCGGCTTTTTAATGAGTGTAAAAGTGAAGGAGTTAAAATAGCAATAGACTCAGACGCACATTACTGTGAGCGGATAGGTGATTTCAGCGCTGTTCTTGATGTATTGAAGGAGGTAAAATACCCTGAGGAGCTTATAATCAGCACCGATCTTGATTATATCATCAACAGAGCTAATAAAAACCATCCGAGCGCACCGAAAATTGACAATAGTATTATGAGGATTTAGTTATATGGATAAACTGGAAAATATCGCGTCAATAGCGCTTATTTTAGGTCAGCATATAAAGCTTAATGAGCCGCTATGTGAACACACAACATTTAAGATAGGCGGCGAGGCAAAGGTATTTATTGAGATAAGTAACAGCAAGGCTCTTTGTGAGCTTGTAAGACTTGCGAGAAAAAATGAAATAAAGTATATGATACTTGGAAAAGGTTCAAATCTTCTTTTTGATGACAGAGGATTTAACGGAGTGATTTTTTATCTGGGAAGCTTGTTTTCAGAAGTCACCGTCTCCGGAAAAACTATAACCGCACAAGCCGGTGCGTCTCTTATGAGCGTTTGTAAGGCAGCACTTGAAAATTCTTTATCAGGTCTTGAGTTCGCATACGGCATACCTGGAAGCATAGGCGGAGCTGTATATATGAATGCTGGCGCATACGGCGGAGAGATAAAGGATGTTCTGGTTTCCTGTGAGGTCCTTTCCGAAAGCGGGGAGTTAATCACCGTAAATGATGAAGATATGGAGCTTTCATACAGGCACAGTATATTTCAAAGCGGTAAATATGTGATACTTTCGGCGAAGTTTTCGCTAGATGATTCAAGTAAAAAAGATGATATCAGTAAAAAGATGAACGAGTTATTAAAAAGAAGAAAAGATAAACAGCCACTCGAATATCCTAATGCCGGCTCGACATTTAAAAGACCGGAGGGCTTTTTTGCCGGAAAACTTATTGAACAAAGCGGACTTAGAGGCTATACGGTCGGAAGAGCGCAGGTGTCCCAAAAGCACTGCGGCTTTGTGATAAATCTTGGGGGAGCTACATTTAAGGATGTGACCGAGCTGATAGCATATGTGCAAAAGAAGGTGCTTGAGGACAGCGGACAGTTTTTAGAGTGCGAAGTACTTATAAAGAATTATGACGACTAAATATAATTGAAAGGACTAGTATGGAATTCATTATTTTGACCGGTGTATCGGGATCGGGAAAATCAACGGCGGTAAACGCGCTTGAAGATGTTGGCTTTTACTGCATTGACAATATGCCGCCGGAGCTTATAACAAAATTTGCAGCTCTTTGTGCGGCGAGCGACAAGAATTTTGACCGAGTAGCTTTTGTGGCGGATGTTCGCTCGGGAAGCTTTTTTAAAGAGCTTTATGTTACAATAAACGACCTTAAAAAGAGCGGAGAAAAGGTAAAGGTTTTGTTTCTTGATGCGGATGATGCGGTAATCGAAGCAAGATATAAGGAGACGAGAAGAAAGCACCCGCTTTTAAATCTCGCAAAAGGAGATATTTTAAATTCAATATCTCTTGAAAGAGATATGCTTGCAAATGTAAAGGGAATATCGGATTATTTTATTGACTCATCTTATTTAAGCGCCGCTCAGCTTAAGGAAAAGGTTAAATCACTGTTTTTGGAAAACGAAGATGATTTCATACAGATAGATATTTGCTCGTTCGGATTTAAGTACGGTCCTATGCGTGAAGCTGATCTTGTATTTGATGTCAGATGCCTTCCTAATCCTTATTATGTTGATACGCTGAGGAGAAAGACAGGTCTTGCAAAGGAAGTTTCTGATTATGTGATGCAGTTTGATGAAGCTAAAGAGCTTGAAAAAAAGCTATATGATCTTATAGACTTTCTTTTGCCGCTATATATTAAAGAAGGAAAGAGCCAGCTTATAATCGCTTTCGGATGTACGGGAGGTAAGCATCGAAGCGTTACATTTGCAGAAAAGCTTGCAAAGCACTTAAGTACCCGTTATTTAAAGGTAAGGATAAATCACAGGGACATCGACAAATACACAAGATAGATATAATATAAGAAAGGATAGTTATGGCTTCGTTTTCTCAGACGGTAAAATGTCAGATAATTGACGGAATTAAATCGAGAGATAAAGAAAAAGCCGTGCTTTACGGAATGCTCTCTTTGTGTAAGGAGCTAAAAAAAGACAAGCTTGTTTTTGTCACAGAAAATGAAGAAACATCTATTTTCCTGTACGACAGGCTTAAGACCTGCTGTAAAGTAAAGGATATAAGCCTTATTTCATCTAAAAAGAGAAACCACAGCACATTTTGCATAACAGTCAGAGGCGAGAGTGAAATAGATAAGATAAAAAGCTTTACCGGAGGTATCGGCACAGACAATCTTAAGGATCTCAAGGGGAATGATTGTGCAAGCGTTATTGCGGGTGTATTCTTAGCGGTGGGAAGTGTTACCGATCCTAATAAAGAGTACCATATGGAGTTTGTGTTACCCGGAGTAGAGCTTTGCAACGCCCTTGGGCTTATGTTTATAGAAAACTTTTCTATCCTTGCAAAGCATGTTACAAGGAAAAGATCAGAGATAGTTTACATTAAAGAGAGCGAAAATATAGAGGATATGCTGACGCTTATGGGTGCGTCAAAATCCACTCTTGAGATGATGAATGTAAAGATACTCAAAAATGTGAGAAATAAAGTAAACAGAGTTATGAACTGTGAAAATGCAAATATAGAGCGTACGGTAATGGCGAGTGAAAAGCTGATAGAGGATATTGAGCTTATTGAGAAAACAGTTGGGCTTGATACATTGCCTGACGATATAAGTTTAACGGCACGGCTAAGATATGAAAATCCTGAGCTTACGCTTAAGGAGCTCGGAGAGCTTTTTGTGCCGAAAATATCAAAATCGGGAGTGAACCACAGGCTTGAAAAAATCAAGTCTGTGGCTGAAAATATAAGAAATAACGGAGGACAGAAAAAATGATCGTTGTTATTATGTTTGTGGGAATAGCGCTTGCTGCGGCAGGTATCTTACTTATTGTAAAGGTGAAGTCGGACATCACAAATAAAACACGGACAAGGGGAAAAGATATAGAGCAAAGTGAAGAGATAGGCACAACACTTGCATCAATGGGTTCTATAATCTGCTTGGCGTCTATTGTTAAAATGGCAGGAGCTATTTCTACCTTGCCGTATGTATTTATAATGATATTGGATATAGCGTGTCTTGTGGGGCTGTTGTATCTTATAAATAAAAAGCATACGGCTTAAAGGTACATAGATTTTTGTTAAGGCGGTGAGGTATCGTGGTCGATTTTGTGCATCTTCATGTTCACAGCGAATATTCTTTGTTAGACGGAGCGTGTAGGATTAAAGAACTTGTAAGTCGTGCTAAGGAGCTTGGTCAGATGGCTATTGCCGTGACCGACCACGGCAATATGTACGCCGCTATTGAGTTTTATAATGAGTGCAAGGCAAACGGTATAAAGCCTATAATCGGCTGCGAAGTATATGTCGCGAACAGGACGAGATTTGACAAGGTCAACAGGATAGATAAAAACTACCACCTCGTTTTGCTCTGTGAGAATATGACGGGATATAAAAATCTGATAAAGCTTGTGTCTATCGGCTATACTGAAGGATTTTATTCAAGACCGAGAGTAGACCTTGATTGCTTGAGAAAATATCACGAAGGGCTTATTTGTCTATCAGCCTGCCTTGCCGGAGAGGTAAATCAAAAGCTTTTGAACAACGATTTTGAATCTGCTGTCGAAACAGCGCTTTTGTACCGTGATATTTTCGGAAAAGACAATTACTTTATTGAGGTACAGAATCAGGAGTTTGACACACAGGAACAGATAATCCCGCTTCAGTATTCTCTTTCGGCACGCACCGGAATACCGCTTGTCGCCACGAACGACGCTCATTATATAAACAAGGAGGATTCAAAGGCACAAAGGATACTTATGTGCATAGCGACAAATACAACTGTAAATGATCCTAAGTCTTTGGAATTTCCGACAGACGAATTCTATATAAAATCCGGCGATGAAATGTCAAAGCTTTTTCCTGCTCACCCGGAGGCAGTTTCAAATACTGTTAAAATAGCTGAGCGCTGCTGTGTTGAATTTGAATTCGGTGTTACAAAGCTTCCGTATGTGAAATTTGACGGGGTAGATGATAACACGGAATTCTTTGTGAATATGTGCAGAAAGGGACTTATAGAGAAGTATAAAACGCCGACTGAGGAAGCAAAAAAGCGTCTTGAATATGAAATATCTGTAATCAGGCAGATGGGGTATGTTGACTATTACCTTATCGTGTGGGATTTTATAAACTACGCAAAGAAAAACGACATACCCGTAGGACCCGGAAGAGGCTCGGGAGCAGGAAGCTTATGTGCATATTGTATAGGTATAACAGCGATTGATCCTCTTAAATATAATTTGTTATTTGAGAGATTTTTAAATCCCGAAAGAGTAAGTATGCCGGATTTTGACATAGATTTTTGTATTGAGGGCAGACAGCGGGTGATAGATTATGTCTGCAGCAGATACGGAAACGATCATGTAGCACAGATCATCACCTTCGGAACACTTGCTGCAAGGGCGGCGATAAGAGATGTAGCAAGGGCAATGGCTCTGCCGTATCAGCTTGCCGACAAGGTAGCAAAGCTAGTTCCGAGAGAAATAAATATAACACTTTCGGCTGCGCTTAAAAAGTCACCCGATCTAAAGGAGCTTTATAATAGTGACAGCCGGATAAGAGAACTTATTGATACGGCGATGAAGGTAGAGGGTATGCCAAGAAACTCATCCACTCACGCAGCCGGAGTTGTAATAACAAAAGACCCTGTTGTGAGCTATGTTCCGCTTCAGAGCAGCGACGGACAGATTGTGACTCAGTATACTATGAGCGTTCTTGAGCGTCTGGGACTGTTAAAAATAGATTTTCTGGGGCTTAGGAACTTAACGGTTATAAAGAATTGTCAGAAGCTTATAAACGAAACGGACAAAAGCTTTGATATAAAAAACATTCCGTATGATGACAGTAAGGTTTTTGAGATGTTCTGCGAGGGACAGACTCAGGGCGTGTTTCAGTTTGAAAGCGCCGGTATGACCTCGACGATAGTAAGACTGAGACCGACCTGCCTTGAGGACCTTATAGCGGTAATTTCTCTGTACCGCCCCGGACCTATGGATTCAATCCCGACTTATATACACAACCGACATAATCCAAAAGATGTGACCTATAAAACGCCGCTTTTAAAGGATATTTTAGATGTTACCTATGGGTGTATAGTCTATCAGGAGCAGGTAATGCAGATATTTAGGGTGCTTGCGGGATATTCTTACGGAAGAGCGGATATAGTAAGACGGGCGATGGCAAAGAAAAAACATGATGTTCTCGCAGCGGAAAGAAAGGCCTTTGTATACGGAGAAAAAAACCCTGACGGAAGCGTAAACTGTATAGGCTGTGTGAACAACGGGATAGACGAAAAGACGGCAAATGATATTTTCGATGAGATGAGCTCATTTGCGTCATATGCCTTTAATAAATCTCACGCTGCGGCATATGCAACCGTTGCGTATCAGACGGCGTATCTTAAATGTCACTACTTTAAGGAATATATGGCTTCACTTATGACAAGTGTTTTAGGCGAGGGCTCTAACAGTAAAATGTTTGAGTATATAAAGACCTGTGAACAGCAGGGTGTATCGCTTTTGCCGATAGATATAAATGAGAGCGAAGAGGGCTTTGCTGTTTCTGGAAATTCTATAAGATATGCGTTGCTTGCGATAAAAAGCTTGGGAAGAGGAGTTATACAAAGCATCGTACAAGACCGTAAGCTAAAGGGAAGGTTTACTTCGCTTCAGGATTTTCTTGAGAGAATGAGCGACAATATAAATACGAGAGTGGTAGAAGCTCTTATTAAAAGCGGAGCGTTTGATTCATTTAAAAATAACAGGCGAGAAATGATGAGCGCATTTGAGCCTCTTATGAAAAGTATCGCAGAGAACAAGCGAAAAAATATTGACGGACAGTTTGACTTTTTTTCCGACCCCGAAAGTGAAAAGCTTGAAATGAAGATCCCGCCGCTTCCCGAATATCCAAGAGCCGAGCTTTTGGCATTTGAAAAACAGACGGTAGGCTCTTATATTTCGGGTCATCCGATAAAGGAATACGGTTTGGAAAAGGAGCTTTTCGGCGCTCCTGACATTTCTCAGATACTAAGCTCATTTGATGATTCAAACGGACGCTTTAAAGACGGAGATGTTTTGTGTGTATTAGTAATGATAGAATCCTCAAAGCTGTTTTTAACCAAACAGGGGACAAATATGAGCTTTGTTACGGCTTCCGACGCATCGGGTGAGATAGAGATGCTTGTTTTTCCGAATTTGTTTGCAGAAAAGAAACAGCTTATATATGAAGGCTCTGTTGTGTCTGCAAGATGTAAAATAAGCGTAAAGGACGATGAGGCGCCAAAGCTTATCGTCGAAGCGATGAGTGAAGTTTCAGATGCGATAGATAAGTCTACTTTATGGATAAGGCTTGAGAAGTATGATGAGGGCTTGCTCGATCGGTGTGTTGAACTGTTAAAGGGGTTTAGCGGTAAGACACGAGCTGCGTTTTATCTGTCAGATTCAAAAAGGCGGTTTTTGCCAAAACACATATCGGGAGTCATGATATGTGAAGGGCTAATAAACAGTCTCAGACAAATTGTAAACAAGGAAAACATAAAGCTTTCTTTACCTTCAATATTATAGAGAATAATAAAAAGGAGTTGTTGATATTGTCAATAGACACTAAAAGGGAAAAAATAAACGAAGGAGCTATGCTTACCACGATAACCGATAAGAAGTTTAAGACGAACTCGGTCGTAATAAGATTTATAGTGCCTTTGTCGGAGGAGAGCGCAGCAGCAAATTCGCTTGCGGCACAGCTTCTGATACTGTCACACAAAAAATACGGCGGCTTGACTGCGATAACCGATTTTACAAACAAGCTTTACGGTGCGTCGATCGGAGCTTCGACCTTTAAGGTGGGCGATAATCAGGTCGTTGCGTTTACGGCATCCTCAATAAGAAATGAGTACGCTCTTGAGGGTGAACAGCTTTTTGAAAGTGTGATAAAAGTTTTGCTTGAGTGCATATTTGACCCGGACGAGTTCAGCGACAAATATTTTGAGCTTAAAAAAGCGGAGCTTATAAGCTCGATCGACAGTGAGGTCAATGAAAAAAGAACTTTTGCGATCTTAAATGCGACAAGTGCCGCCTTTGAAAACGAACCTTACGCTTTACCGCCATACGGAACGAGAGCCTCTGCCGAAGCACTTACAAAGGATAAGGTTTTTTCGGCATATAAAAACCTTTTAAGCACCGCCGGGGTTGAGGTATCACTGGTCGGAGCGGGAGACTTTGATAAGGCAAAAGAGCTTATAAAACAGCGCTTTGACAAGCCGAATTTAAAGGTAAAGAGTTATCCTTTTATAAATTACAGTGAAGCTAAGGCGGGAGTAAAATATGCCGAGGACAGCTTTGATATGAATCAGCTTAAGATGGTAATGGTGTTTAAGACCTCATACAGAAATGACGCTGTAAACGGGCTTTTCTCAGCGCTTTTAGGCGGAACACCTTTTTCAAAGCTTTTTATGAATGTAAGAGAAAAGCTGAGCCTTTGTTATTACTGTGCTTCAAGGGTAATATATGAAAAGGGAGCGATAATGATAGATAGCGGAATCGACCCTAAAAATCTTGAAGAGGCAAAGGCTGAGATATTAAATCAGCTAGATCAGATCAAAAAAGGCAATTTTACTGACGAGGAGCTTTACAACACAAAGCTTGCGCTTAAAGGAAGCTTTGTTTCTGTCTACGATTCTCCGAGCGAGCTTGCGGCTTGGTACTTTATACGGACAGCAAGAGGACACGAGGGAGAATCTCCTGATGACGCACAGAAAAAGATGTTTGAGGTTACAAGAGACGAGATAATTGCCGCAGCAAACAGTCTTACACTCGACACAGTCTATACGCTTAAAAATAACGGAGGTGAAAAGCAGTGAACGGAGAAGTTATAACAAACAGCATAACCAGCGACAGCTATAAAAAATTTCATCACCCGTCGGGACTTGAGGTGCTGGTTTGGGAGATGCCGGGATTTTCGTCGACATATGCGCTTTTTGCAACAAAGTACGGTTCTATAAACACGCGCTTTAAAACGGTTGCCGACAGCGATTTTGTAGATGTTCCTGATGGTATTGCCCACTTTTTGGAGCACAAGCTGTTTGAAAATGAGGATTGTGACGCCTTTGAGCTTTATGCAAAAACCGGAGCAAGTGCAAACGCATATACTACATTTGACCACACGGCGTATCTTTTTGAATGCTCGGAAAATTACGGTGAGTCGCTTAAGATTTTGCTTGATTTTGTTCAAAAGCCATATTTTACACAGGCGACTGTTGATAAGGAGCAGGGCATAATCGGACAGGAGATTAAGATGTGCGAGGATTCTCCTCAAAGACAGGTATTGTTTAATCTTTTAAAGTGCCTATATACAAAGCATCCGGTGAGAATAGATATTGCGGGAACTGTTGAGTCGATAGCAAAAATAGATGCCGAGCTTTTATACAGATGCTACCGTACATTTTATAATCTTCACAATATGGTTTTGGTAGTAGCGGGAAACTGTAATGCCGACGAGGTTATGAATATATGTGATGAAAAGCTTGTTACTTGCGGTGACATAGGACTTGAGACGGCTTTTCCGAAAGAGCCTATGGAGGTAAGTCAAAAGTATATTGAGGAGATAATGCCTGTCGGAACCACCCTGTTTAACATCGGTTACAAGGTCCCGGCTAAGGATAAGGAAGAGCTTGTGAAAGCGGAGCTGGAATCCTCTATTTTGCTACAGCTTATGCTCGGAAGCGGATCGCCGCTTTATAAGGAGCTTTTTGACGAAGGTCTTATAAATTCACAGTTTACATCAGAGGTGTTTTACGGAAGCGGATTTTTTGCAAATCTGGTTGGAGGCGAGTCAAAGGATCCTGAGATGGTATACAATAGGATAAATGAGGAGATAGCGAGGTATAAAAACGAGGGCTTTGATGAGGAAAAGTTCCGCATTATAAAAAACAGTATGTACGGAACTATGATAAGAAGCTTTGAGAATGTAGAATCCTGCGCTAACGCAATGCTCGGGTCTTATATTCTTGGAGACCTGTCGGCATACGCTCCGCTTGAAGCGCTTGCTAAGATAACGATAAATGATATTGAAAATGATCTTATAGAGCTGTTTAATACAGATTATTCCGCATTATCGGTTGTAAAAGCACAGTAGGAATAAACGACAGAAGGGACGGTTTAAAATGACGCAGATTTTAGCGAATATGCATGTTAGCTTTCCGAATCTCGGAAGCTCAGACAACATCTTTAAAACAGGGTTTGATATAGACAATGTTTTGTTTAAGATACCGGGACTTGATTTTAATATTTACTGGTACGGTTTTTTGATTGCACTCGGAATTTTAATCGCGATGATATATGGGCTTAGAAAATCTCCTAAGTTCGGACTTAATCCCGACAGAGTCACCGATGCGGTCATCGGAGGCTTGATAGGCGCTGTGATCGGTGCGAGAGCATATTATGTTGCGTTCAGCTTCAGCAATTATGTTGTTGACGGAAAAATCTCGTGGATGGATATAATAAGCGTTCGTGACGGAGGTCTCGCAATATACGGCGGAATTATCGGAGCGATCATCGTAGGCGGAATTGTGGCTAAGATAAGAAAGCTTAAAATACCGGCGCTTTTAGATGTTACCGCACCGTGCTTCCTTATTGGGCAGTGTATAGGAAGATGGGGAAACTTTTTCAATCAGGAGGCTTTCGGAGATAATACGAGCCTGCCTTGGGGAATGTTTTCAAATCAGACATACTCGTATATTGCCGAGCATTATACCGACGGTTCGGTCGATCCGTCATTACCCGTTCACCCTTGTTTTTTATATGAATCTCTGTGGTGTCTGATAGGCTTTATCATTCTGGCTGTTCTTGCAAAGAGAAGAAAGTTTGACGGAGAGCTGTTTTTGATGTATATCGGCTGGTACGGACTCGGAAGATTCTTTATCGAAGGGTTAAGAACAGACAGCCTTTATCTGTTTAATATAAGAGTTTCACAGCTTGTTGCCGGAACCTGCGTGCTCGTTTCAATAGTCCTTATAATAATCTTCAGAAGTCTTGCAAAGCGCAACGAGACGGTCCTTTATGTCAATACGAGCGAATCGGTAAGAATGCTCGCAGGATATACCGCGAAGGTAAAGGCAAAGGCTGAGAAAAAGGAGCTTTCTAAAAAGCTTAAGGCGGCTAAAGAAACAGGAGAGGGAATTACCGATCTGACGAAAGAGTATGAGGAAAAGTTTGGCGACAGCAAAAAGTTTAACGCATATATTGAGGGAATGGCAAGACTTATCTTGGAAAAAGAAGAAAACGAGTCACTGGATAAACAGAACATCGAAGATGAAAAGATAAAAGAGGACAGAAGTCTTATTATAGAAGATGATACTGATGAAAGCAATGTAAATGACAATTCAGATGATAACAACACAGAATCGGAGGACGAATAGATGGGACAACTTATTGACGGAAAGCTGATATCAAAGAAGGTTAAAGATGAGGTAAGAGAAAAGACACAGGCGTTAAAGGAGCGGGGTATAGTTCCGGGACTTGCGGTAATAATTGTAGGTGAAGACCCGGCGTCACAGATATATGTGAGAAATAAGCAGCGCGCCTGTGAGGAGGTGGGCTTTGAGTCATATAAGTATGCCCTTCCCGAAAGCACCACACAGCAGGAGCTTTTAGAGCTTATTAAAAAGCTTAATGACGACAAGAGTGTAAACGGTATTTTGTGTCAGCTCCCGCTGCCTAAGCATATTGATGAAAGCACAGTCATAAACAACATTTTACCTGAAAAGGATGTCGATGCTTTTCACCCTGTAAATGTCGGAAAGATAATGATAGGCGATTACTCGTTTTTACCTTGTACTCCTGCGGGAGTGATGGAGCTTATAGCTTCGACCGGTACTGAAATAACGGGAAAGGAATGTGTCGTTGTCGGTAGGAGCAATATCGTCGGAAAGCCTATGGCTATGCTGTTGCTTCATAAAAGCGGAACTGTTACGGTCTGTCACTCAAAGACCGTCGATTTAAAGGCGCAGTGTAAAAGAGCGGATATTCTTGTGGCGGCGGTTGGAGTTCCAAAGCTTATTAAGGGAGATATGGTAAAGGAAGGTGCCGTTTTGATAGATGTCGGTATGAACAGGGATGAAAACGGAAAGCTGTGCGGCGACATTGATTTTGAATCCTGTAAGGATAAGGCGTCGTATATAACTCCTGTTCCCGGAGGAGTCGGACCTATGACTATCGCTATGCTTATGAAAAATACTCTTACAGCCGCAATCATACAGAACGAAAATTAAATGTTAACAATTTGTAAACTCTCTTTACAAACAAAAGGTATTGTGATAAAATTTATAAGGTTGTGATTAACCAGTATATTCCTTGCCACGGTTTCGGGCGGTCGCCTTTTTAGGAAGTATCAAAAGCCCTATACTGTGATAACGGAAAATTTTTAGAAAAGAGGTACATTGTAATGCTGAGAAAAGAAGAAAAAACCGCTATTATCGAAGCGAACAGAAAACACGAAACAGATACCGGTTCGCCGGAGGTCCAGATCGCTATTTTGACAAAGAGGATAAACGATCTCACTGAGCATCTTAAGGTTCATAAGAAGGACCACCATTCGAGAAGAGGACTTCTTAAAATGGTAGGTAAGAGAAGAAACCTTCTTAACTATCTTATCAAAACGGATATCGAAAGATACAGAGCGGTTATCGAAAAGCTCGGAATCCGTAAGTAATTTTGTCATCTTTAAGGCAGCAGCAGCGTTTTCGTTTGCTGTCTGCCTTTTGGCGTATATTGAGCGGGTGTGATTAGCATTAAACAGAGAGCTTATTTTAGCTGAGTTCTGTGTTTATTGCTAAAGCTCCTGCTTAAAATAAAAGAAAAGGAGTAAAAAGTATGTTTGAAAATTACAAGGTGTTTGAGACTACATACGCCGGCAGACCTCTGAAAGTCGAAACAGGTAAGACCTGTGAGCTTTCCAATGGTTCATGTTGGGTCCGTTACGGCGATACTGTGGTTATGGCAAATGTAACAGCTTCAGCAAAGCCCAGGGAAGGAGTTGACTTTTTCCCGTTGTCTGTTGACTATGAGGAAAGGCTTTATTCGGTGGGAAAAATCCCGGGCTCGTTTATGAAAAGAGAGGGTAAGCCTACCGAGAAGGCAATTCTGACTTCCCGTGTGGTAGACAGACCTATAAGACCGCTTTTCCCGAAGGATATGAGAAATGATGTTTCAGTCGTTATGACCGTACTTGCGGTCGATCCGGATAATTCTCCTGAAATTGCCGGAATGATTGCAACATCTATCGCTATTTCCATTTCCGACATTCCTTGGAACGGACCTATCGCAGGCATTTCCGTAGGTCTTGTTGACGGGGAGATCGTGCTTAATCCTACTCTTGAACAGAGAGCAAACAATCATCTTAATCTTACCGTTGCCGGAACTGCCGAAAAAATCGTTATGATAGAGGCCGGCGCAGATGAGGTCCCCGATGACCTTATGCTTGAGGCTATTTTAAAGGGTCACGAGGAAATCAAGAAGATGGTTTCTTTTATTGAAGATATAAAGGCTCAGATCGGAAAGCCTAAATTTGAGTTTGAGTCACAGGAGGTAGACCACGAGCTGTTTGACGCTATCGAGGCTTTCTGCGGTGAGGATGTTAAGGCGGCGCTTGACACAAACGATAAGAATATCAGAGAGTCAAGACTTAATCCTATCAAGGATGCTGTTCACGAAAAGTTTGACGAAGAAAATGAAGATCGTATCCCGATGATTGACGAGTGCATTTACAAGCTTCAGAAGAAGATAGTAAGAAACTGGCTCTACGAGGGTAAGCGTGTTGACGGAAGAAAGATCGACGAGATCAGACCGCTTGCGGCTGAGGTCGGTGTTCTTCCAAGAGTTCACGGCTCGGGATTGTTTACAAGAGGTCAGACTCAGGTCCTTACTGTTTGTACACTCGGTCCTGTCAGTGATGCTCAGCGTCTTGACGGACTCGATGAGGAAGAATCGAAAAGATATATACACCACTATAACTTCCCGTCTTACTCGGTTGGTGAAACAAAGCCTTCGAGAGGTCCGGGAAGAAGAGAGATAGGTCACGGCGCACTTGCCGAGAGGGCTTTAGTTCCGGTAATTCCGAGCGTTGAGGAATTTCCTTACGCTATAAGAATGGTATCAGAGGTACTCTCGTCTAACGGTTCTACATCACAGGGCTCGATATGCGGCTCTACCTTAGCACTTATGGATGCCGGAGTTCCGATAAAAGCTCCCGTTGCGGGAATTTCCTGCGGTCTTATCACTAAAGACGACGGCAGCTTTATGACGATGGTGGATATTCAGGGACTTGAGGACTTCTTCGGAGATATGGACTTTAAGGTCGGCGGAACTAAAAAGGGTATTACCGCTATTCAGGTCGATATAAAGGTCGATGGACTTACACCAGAAATCATAAAAGAGGCTTTTGAAAAAACTCATAAGGCGAGAAATTATATTCTTGACGAGATAATGCTCAAGGCGATACCTGAGCCAAGGCCTACTGTAAATGAGTGGGCGCCTAAGATGCTTTCTACCAAGGTCCCGGTTGACAAGATAAGAGATGTTATCGGTTCGGGCGGTAAGGTTATTCAGAAGCTTTGCGCTGACTTTGATGTCAAGATCGACATTGAGGAAACCGGAGATGTTTTCATATCAGGACTTGATATTGAAAAAGCGAAAGCTGCACTTAATGTTGTAAACACTATCGCAAATGACCCGGAGATTGGCTCTGTTTACAAGGGAAAAGTCGTAAGACTTATGAACTTCGGCGCTTTTGTCGAGATAGCTCCCGGTAAGGACGGACTTGTTCATATTTCAAAGCTCGATAAGCAGAGAGTCGAAAAGGTCGAGGATGTTGTCTCAATAGGCGATGAGATCATTGTAAAGGTTATGGAGATAGACGATCAGGGCAGAATCAACCTTTCAAGAAAAGATGCCCTTTTAGACCTTGAGGCTAAGAAAAACTCCGGAGAAAAGTAAATATCTGTACTCTGTTTTCAGCCGGCATTTTTTGTCGGCTGTTTTTTTCTTTGAAAATTTTTATCTCCTACTAATAGCGCAAAATCAGGAAAAAATGTACGCAAACGTACATTCTTTATAAAATATCTTATATTTGTTCACGAAAAGTTTACAATGTTTACAGTCTGTTCATAATTTACAAAGCTCTAACTTTAAGCTTAAATATATTTTATCACAAATCAAAATTAAGATTGTGACTTAATTTAATAAGAAAAATTTCTGTATTTAAGCTATTGAAAAACATTCCTTTTTAGTGTAAAATGTTCTGTGGAGCTAAGACTGAGTGACATATTTTTTACCGCCGCATAGAATAAATTACGAGGTGGTAAATATGAAGGCTTTTTTAATGAGCGCTGTGCTGATACTTTTTGTAATAATGCTTATCTATATTGTGAAAAATCTTATACGGAGCGCAAAAAAAGGTGATAAGAGCATAGGGTTTATTGTCATACCGGTACATAATGATATGACAGGACTTGCGCATGAGGTGAAAAAAGCGTACTGGGACGAGGCTTTTAAAGAAGAAAGAGCAAAGGAGATACTGATTCTTCCTACTCAGACACTTGATGTACACACAAGAAATATCGTTGCTAATCTCGAAAAAAGCTTTAGCTTGGTAAGGCTTGTTTCAATGGACGAATTTATGAATTTAATTCTTTTGGAAAATGGTTTAAAGGAAAATAAATAATGACAGAAGAACTTTCAGAGCTGTCCGGCGCAGTCGACAGCATAGTTTACAAAAATGAAAATAACGGCTACTGTGTGCTTATACTCGACAACGGGTATGAGCCTATAACAGTTGTCGGTGAACTCGGCAATATCGACGAGGGCGAGGAGCTTCGCCTTATGGGCAAGTATATAGATCACCCTAAGTTTGGTCCGCAGTTTAAAGCCGAGGTATGCGAGAGGAGTATGCCGACAACCTCTGTGGCTATCAAAAAGTATCTGTCGAGCGGGGTAATAAAGGGAATAGGTCCTGTGCTCGCAAAAAAGATAGTTGACAGATTCGGCGATGAAACACTTTACATAATAGAAAACGAGCCGGAAAAGCTTTGCGAGGTCGATGGGATAACCAAGAAGAAGTGTTTTAAAATAAATGAGGAATTTCAAAGCATAAACGGTGTAAAATCACTTATGCTTCTTCTTTCTAATTACGGTGTTTCAGCTTCATACGGTGCGAGGGCATGGCGCAGGTGGGGAGCGGACGCCGAGGAGGTCATAAACAGAAATCCTTATTCGCTTTGTACAGACGGAATCGACCTTCCGTTTTTAAAGGCCGATTCGATAGCTGCTTCTATCGAGCTCCCTTATGATAATCCCAATAGGATAAAAGCAGGCATCTCAAGTATTCTGCGCGAAAACGCCAACGCCGGACACACCTGTCTCCCAAGAGACAAGCTTTGCGGCATTGCTATGGATTTTCTCAGAATAGAACAGGAGCTTTTTGACCAATCGCTTGATGAAGAAATACTTGATGAAAATCTTTATTCCTTTATGAAAAAGAAGCGTGAATTTATAGCGCTTAAGGATATGTATGTTGCGGAGGACTATATCTCCAGGCGGCTTTGTCTTATGAAGGAGGTTTCTTACGACAACAGGATAAACTTTGACGAGGTAATAGACCTTGTTGAAGAAGATGTTGGTATAAAGTATGAGACCTTACAGCGAAAGGCGATAAATACTGCGCTTTCGTGCGGTTTTTTAGTGCTTACAGGCGGCCCCGGAACTGGTAAGACCACTACGCTGAACGCTATCATATCACTTTTCTGTCAGCAGGGACTTAATGTTATGATAACAGCCCCTACGGGAAGAGCCGCTAAGAGGATTTCCGATCTTACAGGATTTGAAGCCAAAACTATCCACCGTTTGCTGGAGGTAGGCTTTACGGTTGATGACAGACCGAGGTTTAACAGAAATGAGACAAATCCTCTCGACTGTGATGTGCTTGTTATAGATGAGATGTCTATGGTTGACGCACAGCTTTTTGAGTCGGTTCTCAGAGCAATTAAAATCAACTGTAAGCTTATTATGGTGGGCGACAGCGATCAGCTTCCTTCAGTAGGCGCGGGTAATGTCTTAAAGGATATAATTGACAGCCATATTGTCCCGACGATAGAACTAAAAGAGATATTCAGGCAGGCTCAGAAAAGTGCGATAGTAGTAAACGCCCACAAGATTGTAAGGGGAGAGGAAATAGACTTAAGACAAAAGGACAACGATATGTTTTTCTTTCAGCGGCTTGAGTTTGACGACCTTCAGCAGCTTATTGTCGATCTTGTATCGGACAGGCTCCCAAAAGCTTACGGCTATACCGCAAGAGAGAATATTCAGGTACTTTCGCCTACCAGAAAGGGCCCCGCTGGGACTGTCGAGCTTAATAATCAGCTCCAGCTAAGGCTAAATCCGCCCGGAAAGGACAAGCCCGAGATAAAGACTTTAAATACTGTTTTCAGGCTCGGCGATAAGGTTATGCAGATAAAAAACAATTATGACATAACCTGGTCAAAGGACAAGGAGCAGGGCGCAGGTATCTTTAACGGTGACATAGGCGTAATTGTTGATGTAAAGAAAGCAATAGGAATGTTACGAATAGATTTTGACGGAAGGATATGTAATTATCCGTCCACAGCCCTCGATCAGCTCGAGCTTGCGTATGCCGCAACAGTACACAAAAGCCAGGGAAGTGAGTTTGATGTTGTGATACTGGCGGTGCTTGGCGGATATGATAAGCTTTATTACAGAAATCTCTTGTATACTGCGGTGACAAGAGCAAAAAAAATGCTGATAATTGTCGGTTCGTCTTCAAGGGTGAAGTTTATGATAGACAATGACAGAAGAGCGCTCAGATATACACTTTTAAAGAATATGCTTCTTATAGACAGAGCAAAGGAGTTTGATGAAAACATTGAACTTTAAAATATACCGCTTCATTTTAGACCTGCTGTTTCCGTCGAGATGTGCGCTGTGCGATACTGTCATTTCTTACGACGAATGCATCTGTAAGGATTGTATCTCAAAAATAGAGTATCACGAGAATTACTGCAAGCAATGCGGATTTTCTGAATGTGAGTGTGACAATAATCCTAATTATGATTTAGCGCTAAGTTTAGGGATCTATGACGGGGTATTAAAGAATGGGATACTCAGACTTAAAACAGAAATGTCAGGTGAAATGTGCAGATTTTTTGCCGACTGGGTCAAGGCTCAGAAGGAAATAAAAGCAGTTGACGCAGTAACATTTGTTCCTATGACTAGGCAAAGATTAAAAGTATGTGGATTTAACCATTCAAAGGCTCTTGCTCAATATGTTTCAAGGGCTATAAAAAAGCCGCTCATAAGCGACATACTTGTTAAGACAAATGATTATACGCATCACAAGCTCTCGGAAATTGAGCGCAGAGAACAGGTCAAAAACGCATATGACACAGTAAACGAAAAAGACCTTTTAGGGAAAACGGTTTTGCTTATTGACGACATAATGACAACGGGTGCAACTCTTAATAAATGTGCCGAGCTTTTAAAGAAAAGCGGCGCAAAGAGTGTGATTTGTGCCTGTGTAGCCAAGGTGGATAAAAAAGTTATATTAAGTTAAAAGCCTTTTTAAGCTTATCTGTGCTATATATTTTTGCTCAATAAAAAAACATTTTTAAACACTTGTAAAACTTTGTAATTTATGGTATAATAAATTTTGGAATTTGTTTAATTACATAATACTGGGCTTGCCCATCACAATAGGAGAGGATTTAATGTCAGCTTTGCAAACTGTATTAGCTACACCTGAAATGACATCAGGCTATGTTTCCGCCGTTGTAATAACCGGACTTGTCGTTGTTTTTGCCTGTCTTGTCATTCTGGTTTTGTTTTTGTATATTATGGGATTTATTTTTAACAGGGATAAAAGAAGCGGAAAAAAGAATGTCGCGGCTGTTACTGATAAGTCTGTACGTCCTGAAATCAAGCCTGTTAAAGCAAATAGCAGTACAAAAGCTGTTCAGGGCGGCATAAGTAACGAGATAGTTGCCGCTATATCTGCTGCTATTGCGATGATAGGTGAAAAAACAGGCAAAAAGCTTAAAATCAAAGGAATTAAAAGAGCTTCAAGACAAGGCTCAAATTCCTGGGCAAATGCCGGAAAAGTTGATAACACAAGACCGTTTTAGCGATTGAAAGGAATGAATCTTACAAATGATAGATAAGTTTTTGGATACAATAGTCGATATCGCTCAGGAGTCGGGAATTGCCGGTTTTCTGGCAGACGGCGGTTGGAAAAATCTTGTGATGATAGGTATTTCGTTTATATTTATGTACCTTGCTATCGGTAAGGGATTTGAACCGCTTTTGCTCCTTCCGATCTCCTTCGGAATGCTGCTCACAAATCTTCCGTTTACTGAGATGTATCATCCCGATCTTTGGAATATTTCAGGCGGAGCTTCAATAGATTTCGGAAAGGTTTTGCATGACGGAGGTCTTTTGGACATTCTTTATATGGGCGTAAAACTCCAGTTATATCCGCCTCTGATATTTTTAGGTATCGGCGCTATGACTGATTTTGCACCGCTTATCGCAAATCCGAAAAGCTTTCTTTTGGGTGCTGCTGCACAGGGCGGAATCTTCTTTACATTTATTGGCGCGGCACTTTTAGGCTTTACTGCTGCTGAGGCCGGTTCTATTGCCATTATCGGAGGAGCTGACGGCCCTACCGCTATCTTCGTCTCTTCAAGGCTGCTTTCGGGAAATGGTGCGACAGGAGCTATCGATACGGGTACTATCGCACTTGCGGCGTACACATATATGGCGCTTGTACCTATCATACAGCCGCCTATTATGAAGGCTTTGACAACAAAAAAGGAAAGAGCTGTCAAGATGGATCAGCTTCGTCCGGTTTCAAAAACAGAGCGGGTTATATTCCCGATAGCGGTTACAATAGTTATTGCATTGTTGGTTCCGTCGGCTGCACCTCTTGTGGGAATGCTGATGCTCGGAAATCTCTTAAAAGAGAGCGGAGTTTGTGACCGACTTGTAAAGACTGCGCAAAACGAGCTTATGAATATAATCACTATATTCCTTGGTGTTTCTGTCGGTGCTACTACGACTGCCGATAAGATAATGAACACTAAGTTTCTGGGCGTTATCATTCTCGGTGTCCTGGCTTTCTGTCTTGGAACTGCCTGTGGAGTATTGTTCGGAAAGTTAATGTATATATTCTCTAAGGGAAAGGTAAATCCGCTTATCGGTTCCGCCGGCGTTTCCGCTGTTCCAATGGCTGCAAGAGTATCGCAGAAGGTAGGACAGCAGGAAAATCCGACAAACTATCTTCTTATGCACGCTATGGGACCGAATGTCGCAGGAGTTATAGGTTCTGCGGTAGCGGCGGGTGTGCTCTTGAGTATTTGCGTTTGATTTTATTAGCGGATATATAGCTTATCCTGACACCGGCCGTTTTTTCGACCGGTGTTGTTAAATTATTATTGTTTAATCGGAGGGGATTTATATGATTAAAAGCGGATTCTTTGCGATGATTTCCCGAATGAAGTATATTAACAGATGGAGTCTTATGAGAAATACCGTTTCAGAGAATTTATCCGAACATAGCCTTGAGGTAGCTTTTATTGCTCATTTATTGTGTCTTATCAGGAATAAGCGATTCGGTGGAAATGTAAATGCCGAAAGGGCGGCATTGATCGCAATGTATCACGACACCACAGAGATAATAACAGGTGATCTTCCTACTCCTGTTAAATATTACAACGGCAGTATGAGAAGTGCATATTCGGATATTGAAAAAAATGCGGCTGATAAGCTTATCTCGCAGCTTCCTGAGGACCTCAGAGAGGAATATAGCGATATTCTTTCCGGCGGAGATGACGACGAGATCAAGGAACTTGTAAAGGCTGCCGACAAAATATCGGCGCTTATAAAGTGTGTTGAAGAGAGACAAATGGGAAACAACGATTTTAAGGAAGCAGAAACTGCAACATTAAAAATAATAAAGGATATGCACCTAAAAGAGGCGGATGTATTTTTAGATGAGTTTATGGAGGGCTATGGTCTTACGATCGATCAGCTGACAAAATAATAAAAAATAAAACGGTCAGGAAATAAAAATCCTGACCGTTTCTTTTCGTCAATTATCCTTTATTATTCGTTCTGTACTTAAGCGTCATAAGACTGTCGCCGAGATGTACATTCTCAACAATTATATCATCAAAATAAACATTGAGGTCAAAGTGAGAAAAATTCCAAAACGATGTGACACCGGAACTGATTAGCATTTTTGCAACGCCGTACGCCTGTGATTTTGGAATACACAAAATTGCAATTTCAGGTTCGTTAGTTTTGCAAAAATCCGAAAGCTCAGTCATTTTTCTCACTTTTATTCCGGCGACTTCCTGTCCGACAAGCTCGTCAGCAATATCGAAAAGACCGATAAGCTCGCAGCCTCGTTTTGAAAAGTTTACCTGCGTAGCTATAGCTTTTCCGATATTTCCAACACCTATTAGTATTACCTTAAGCTTACGGTCAACACCAAGAATGTGTCCTATCTCGTTATAGAGATCAGTTACATTGTAACCGTAGCCCTGCTGACCGAATCCGCCGAAATTGTTTAAGTCCTGTCTTATCTGTGAGGCTGTCAGCTTCATACGCTTTGCGAGTTCGCCTGATGATATTCTTAAAATTCCTTCTCTCATCAGCTCCTCAAGATTTGAATAATATCTTGGAAGCCGCCTTACGACAGGAAGTGATATACCGCTGTTCTTAGCCATTTTATTTTCCCATCAAAGAATCAAGTCTTTCGCCGATCTCCTTGAGGAATGTCTCAGAATCTACCTTTCTCTTGTTCTCAAGGCTTGAAAGAAGATAGAGATCGCCCGTCATAACGCCGTCTTCAATGGTCTTAATTGTCGCCTTTTCAAGTTTGTCTGCGAAATCTACAAGGTCACAAAGACCGTCAAGCTCGCCGCGCTTTCTGAGTGCACCGCTCCAAGCAAATATTGTAGCGACCGAGTTAGTTGATGTCTCCTCGCCCTTGAGATATTTGTAGTAGTGGCGCTGTACTGTTCCGTGAGCAGCCTCATACTCGTAAATTCCGTCAGGGGAGACAAGCACAGATGTCATCATTGCAAGCGAACCGTATGCGGTCGAAACCATATCGCTCATAACATCTCCGTCATAGTTCTTACAAGCCCATATATATCCGCCGTTTGAGCGAATTACTCTTGCGACAGCGTCGTCTATAAGCGTGTAGAAGTATTCAATACCGAGCGCCTCGTATCTTTCCTTGTATTCATTGTCGTAGATCTCCTGAAAAATATCCTTAAATCTGTGATCGTATTTTTTGGATATGGTGTCTTTTGTAGCAAACCAGACATCCTGTTTTAAGTCTAGTCCGTAATTCAGGCAGGCTCTTGCAAATCCGTCAATACTTTCGTCCTTGTTATGAAGTCCTTGGATTATTCCGTCTGAATCCTTAAAATCGTAAATTTCCTGTCTTATTTCGTTACCGTTTTTGTCTGTTACTACAAGCTCGGCCTTTGAGCCTTTTTGTACTTTCATTTCTGAATTTTTGTAGACATCTCCGTAAGCGTGACGGGCAATAGTTATCGGCTTTGTCCATGTCGGAATGTAAGGGGAAATTCCCTTTACGATGATCGGAGTTCTGAAAACAGTTCCGTCAAGAATAGCACGGATAGTTCCGTTAGGTGATTTCCACATCTCTTTAAGGTTGTATTCCGGCATTCTTGCCGCATTTGGCGTGATTGTTGCACACTTAACTGCAACCCCGTATTTTTTGGTTGCTTCAGCGGAATCAAATGTTACCTTGTCGTCAGTTTCGTTACGGTTTGGGAGTCCAAGGTCATAGTACTCCGTCTTAAGCTCAACATACGGAGTGATAAGTATATCCTTTATCCACTTCCAAAGTATTCTCGTCATTTCATCGCCGTCCATTTCAACGAGCGGCGTAGTCATTTTTATTTTTTCAGCCATAATTTATCCTCCGATATGTTTATTTGTTAAGTGATTCTCTTGTATAGTCAAGAAGTCCGCCGGCAAGTATAATGTCCTTTGTTCTGCCTGAAAGTTCACACAAAACAGGGATCTCAATTCCCTTTGTCTTGTTTATAAGCGTGAGCTGTTGTTTTCCGTCGGCTATTTCCCGACGAACATTTTCAAGTAAAAGCGAATCTCCCTGACCGATGTTGTCGTAGTCGTCTTCGTTCACAAATGTAAGCGGCAATATTCCCGCATTTATGAGATTTGCTCTGTGAATTCTTGCAAAGCTTTTAACAACGACAGCCTTTACTCCGAGGTATAACGGTGCGAGAGCGGCGTGTTCTCTTGATGAACCCTGTCCGTAATTTGCTCCGCCGACAATGATGCTCTTTTTAAGCGTCAGCGCCCTTTCCGGGAAATCTTCGTCGCATACTGTAAAGCAGTGCTTTGAAATTGCCGGAATATTGGACCTGAGCGGAAGTATCTTTGCACCTGCCGGCATAATGTGGTCGGTTGTGATATTGTCGCCGACCTTAAGCGAGCAGGCTGCGTCTATTGTATCCGCCAAAGGCTCGGTTTTTGGAAACGGCTTTATATTAGGTCCTCTTAAAATCTCAACCTTGTCCATTTCTTCAACAGGAGCAGGAGGTACTATCATATTGTCATTTATCTCAAATACTTCCGGAAGCTTGAATTCTGGCATATCTCCGAGAGTTCGGGGGTCTGTAAGATAACCGTTTATTGCTGAAGCGGCAGCGACCTCCGGTGATACAAGATATATCTGTCCGTCCTTTGTACCGCTTCTTCCCTCGAAGTTTCTGTTAAATGTCCTTAGCGATATACCGCCAGAATTTGGCGACTGTCCCATTCCTATACAGGGACCGCAGGCTGATTCGAGTATTCTTGCTCCCGCGTCGATCATAACCGACAGCGCTCCGTTTTTCGCAAGCATATTGAGTACCTGCTTAGAGCCCGGCGCGATCGCTAAAGAAACATCTGGGTGAACAGTCTTACCTTTTAATATATGTGCAACCTTGAGCATATCCATAAGTGAGGAGTTTGTGCAGGAGCCTATACAAACCTGATCGATTTTCATAGCTCCAAGCTCATCAATCGTCTTTACATTGTCCGGGGAATGAGGGCAAGCTGCCAAAGGAACAAGTGATGACAGATCAATTTCTATAACCTCATCATACTGAGCATCCTCGTCTGCTGAAAGCTCTGTCCAGACTTCTGCTCGGTTCTGTGCTTTTAAAAACTCAAGAGTTATTTCATCGCTCGGGAAAATCGAAGTAGTAGCTCCAAGCTCGGCACCCATATTGGTAATTGTTGCACGCTCTGGTACAGAAAGTGTTTTAACACCGTCGCCGGTGTATTCAATGACTTTACCTACGCCGCCTTTTACGGATATGCGTCTTAATACCTCAAGAATTACATCCTTTGCCGCGACCCAAGGTGAAAGCTTACCTTTAAGATTTACTTTGACGATTTTAGGATATGTGATATAATATGCGCCGCCGCCCATAGCAACCGCAACATCAAGTCCTCCCGCTCCTATCGCGATCATTCCGATTCCGCCGCCGGTCGGTGTGTGGCTGTCCGAGCCTATGAGTGTCTTACCTGGAACACCGAAGCGCTCAAGATGTACCTGATGACAGATACCGTTTCCCGGACGAGAAAAATATATTCCGTGCTTTTTTGCGACAGAGCCGATAAAGCGGTGGTCATCTGCATTTTCAAAGCCGGATTGTAGTGTATTGTGGTCGATATAAGCAACGCTTCGCTCCGTTTTTACACGGGGAACGCCCATTGCTTCGTATTCAAGATATGCCATAGTTCCGGTTGCGTCCTGAGTTAATGTCTGGTCAATCTTGATACCGATCTCAGAACCCTTTTTAAATTCTCCGTCAACCAAGTGGTTTTTGAGAATTTTTTCAGTCAATGTAAGACCCATAAAATCAATCCTTTCAAAAAATAATTCTGTGCCTTTAATAATTACATTTTATATCATAAACGAAAGTTTGTCAAGAATTTAACAATGATTTGCAGCTATTGTAATAGTTTACGCAATCAAATGCGTAAACCAAAATAATATAAAAATAATTTTAGTTACAGAAGGGTTGAATTAGGTATATAGTTATTGACTTTGGCAATATATATGGTATAATAAATATGTATGTATTCTAAATATTGTCTATTTTATAACCAATCGCAGATGTCCCATCCGCCTCTTAGCGGTGGGTTTCATTGAGTTTTTCAGTAGGTGACATAATCCCCCCCTCTGAAATCCTACGGAGTTAGCTTATCAGAGCTTTGTTCCGGCTTAGCTTAAAAGAAAAATTTATTTTTCAGTGAATTTTTTCTGACTTGTGTCAAATAATATTTATAAAAAAGACAGGGCGGTAATAAAATGGCTGATGAGAATACAAACCAAGGCTCCGATAAGAGCAATGACGAGCAGAACGAACAGACCGAAAAAATCGAAAAGCTCGGTCAGGTAGAGCTTAAAGGAGCGAAGCATCTTATACATTGTCTTACTATAATAGGCGAGGTCGAGGGACATTATCTCCTTCCGCCTCAGAATAAGACTACTAAATACGAACACATTATTCCTGCGCTTGTCGCTATCGAACAGGACGAAAACATCAAAGGCGTTGTTATTATTTTAAACACCGTCGGCGGTGATGTCGAGGCAGGTCTTGCTATAGCAGAGCTTGTTGCCGGAATGAAAACCCCGAGCGTATCCATTGTTGTCGGCGGAGGGCACTCGATAGGTGTGCCTCTAGCTGTGTGTGCCAAGAGGTCTTTTATCGTACCAAGCGCTACGATGACAATTCACCCTGTGCGAATGAACGGGCTTGTTCTCGGAGTCCCTCAGACGCTTTCATATTTTGAAAGAATGCAGGAGAGGATCATAAGGTTTGTTTCTGACAACTCTAAGATAACCTCAGAGAGGTTCAGGGAGCTTATGATGAAAACGGGTGAGCTGGTGATGGATGTCGGTACCTGTCTTGACGGTGAAGATGCTGTCAAGGAGGGTCTTATTGACAATCTCGGCGGGCTTTCGGAGGCTATTGAGTGCTTGTACAGTCTTATTGAAGAAAAGGAGGACAATAAAGATGTTTCACACGATTCTTAACTATTATGATGTGTTTAAAACAAATAATGATACTGCGATAAGAAATGCAAGGGCATACAGGGGATTAAATGTCGATACTTACAGAATCGGAGATGAGGAGTATATCGACAGGCTCCATTCCACCGACCCGTATGACTATCTTGATCCGCAGGTCTATCCGTTTACTAAAATTGACAAAACTTATGATAGCGGGAGGTTTCAATAATGTCTGTTATAAACACGATTTTTCAGGCTATAATACAAGGATTGACAGAGTTTTTACCTATCTCAAGCTCGGGGCATCTTTCGCTGTTTCAGCATTTTACCGGAAAAAGCGGCGAAGGAGCTCTGCTTCTTTCGGCAATACTTCACCTCGGAACGCTTGTAGCTATTTTCATTGCCTTCAGAACCACTATATGGGAGCTTATAAAAGAATTCGGAACAAGCTGTAAGGATATTGTACATAAACAGTTTTTTAAAAATATGAACGGTAACAGAAGAGCCATAATTATGCTTATTATCTCAACGCTGGTGCTCGTACCGTTTTATCTTTTCAAGGGCTTCTTTGAGGGGTTTGCAGAGGATTCTTCCATACTGGCGGAGGGTATATGTTTTCTTTATACTGCAGCAATCCTGTTCCTTTCCGACAGATGTCAAAAGGGCAGCAAGAACTTAGGACAGATAACAGGTAAGGATGCCGTTACGGTAGGATTTTTCCAGTCAATCGCTCTTCTTCCGGGTGTGTCACGCTCAGGCTCGACAATTTCTTCGGGTCTGTTCTGCGGTATGGCGAGAGAAACTGCTGTTAAGTATTCATTTATTCTCGGAATACCTGCGGTTCTCGGCGGATGTTTTGTTGAGCTTAAAGATGCGATAGAGACTGATATGTCGTTTAAAGCCGATTATATAATAGGATTTTTTATTGCCGCGATAGTCGGTGTCGCCGCAATAAAAATGGTAAGCTGGCTTGTAAAAAGCGATAAGTTTAAGGTGTTTGCTTATTATACGGCAGCACTCGGAGTGATCGTAATTCTAATAGCCATTATCGAGGCAATCATAGGAAAACCGTTAAGCTTTTGATTTATAGATAAAAACTTGTTGTAAAATGTTAGACAAAAGGAGACAAAAATGCCTCAATCAAAAAAGACTGTAAAAAAACAGCCGCAAAATAACAGAAAAGGCAGTGCGGCTAAAAATAAAAATCAGACAGCAAAAAACACCGTGAGTAAGGAAATACCTGCGGGAGTATTCTTCATACTCGGAGGTTTGATAATTGCTCTTACATATATAACCGGGGACGCATTCTGGGGAACACTTCATATGGCTGTGAGGGGCGTTTTCGGTATGCCGTTATATTTTATAGGGCCGCTTCTTGTGGTGCTTTCGATTCAGATAGCATTTTCAAAATCGGGCAACATCGCTGTTGCTAAGATAGTTGAAACGGTCTTTTTTGTGCTGATGCTTTGTGCAATTTTTCACACAATCATCGTTGGTGTCCCCGTTCCTATTGGCGCAACATTCGGTGAAAAGCTCGGTTACATTTACAACTGTTCGGTAAGGCTTTCGGGTGGCGGACTTTTTGGAGCGATCATCGGCTGGCCTATATCAGCGGTGTTCGGTAAGGTCGGAGGAAGCATTATTCTTATCCTTGTAATGATTATTTTCCTTATGATGATCTTTCATATCAGCTTTAAGGATCTACTTACAGGTTTTTCAAAGCCGGTGAAAAAGAGTGTTGTCGCTATTAAGGAGGACAGAGCTGCTAATGCTCAGAAGCAGGAGGAGCGAAAGGCTAAAAAGCTTGCAAAGGACAGAGAGATCGATATTGCAAAGTACTATGACGCTGACACATCAAAGCTGTATCCGGAACATTTGAATAAGACGCTTAAGGACAACAACTTTGATCCGGCTAAGTTTATTTCTGACGACACGCCAAAGACTCACTCGGAGCTTAAGCCTTCCTCTGATAGCCCAAAGGCGAAGAAAAGCGATAATAAAACAAATCAGGACGATTATGAAGAGATAATTAGAAACTCCGTTAAGAGGAGAAGCCAGCCAAAGCCGAAGGAGAAAGTCGTTAAAAACGATATTTATGTTGAAAAGGACGGTCAGACTTCGTTTTTCGGAAAGAATGGAGAAAAGGGGCTATATCAGCCGCCTCCGATTGAGCTTTTGAAATACACTAATTCAAAGGTGTCGGAAAGCACCTATCAGAATGAGATAAGAGAAAGAGGAAACACTCTTGTTGAGACTCTTAAGAGCTTTGGTGTACAGACGAGAATCGTCGGTGTTCACAGAGGTCCTTCTGTTACACGGTACGAGCTTCAGCCTGCTGCCGGTGTAAAGGTATCAAGAATAACCGGACTTGCAGATGATATTGCTCTGAATCTTGCCGCAGAGGGCATAAGAATAGAAGCTCCGATTCCCGGTAAAGCTGCTGTCGGTATAGAGATAGCAAACACTAACCGCGACAGTGTTTCAATAAGAGAGCTTATCGACAGCGATGAGTTTAGAAAGAGCAAGGGTAAGCTTGAATTCGCGGTCGGTAAGGATATTGAGGGAAGCATAGTGATGGGCGACATTTCAAAGATGCCGCACTTACTTGTAGCAGGAACGACGGGCGCAGGTAAGTCTGTGTTTACAAACTCAATAATAATGAATATACTCTATAAGGCTTCTCCGGATGATGTAAAGCTCATTCTTATAGACCCTAAGCAGGTCGAGTTTCCTATATATAACGGAATACCTCATCTTCTAATACCTGTTGTTACCGATGCAAGAAAAGCGGCGGGAGCACTCGGATGGGCTGTTGCCGAGATGATGAGAAGATACAAGACCTTTGCCGATAACGGTGTAAGAGATCTTGAGGACTATAATGAATTTCAAAAGGACAAGGAGGATCTTGAGCCAATACCTCAGATAGTCATTGTCATCGATGAGCTTGCCGACCTTATGATGGCGGCTCCTAAAGAGGTCGAGGATTCAATTTGCAGAATCGCACAGCTCGCCCGTGCTGCGGGAATGCATCTCATAATTGCTACACAGTCGCCTAGAGTTGATGTTGTAACGGGACTCATTAAGGCGAACATTCCGAGCCGAGTAGCACTAAAGGTTTCAAATAATGTCGATTCGAGAGTAATACTTGATGAGGGTGGCGCTGATAAGCTTTTAGGACGAGGCGATCTTTTGTACAAGCCTGTTGGAATGGGCAAGCCTATGAGAATACAGGGTAGCTTTATTCCGACGAGCGAGGTGAGGGCAGTTGTAAATTATTTGAAAAATCTCACTAAAACAGAGTACAGCGATGAGATTATTGAAGATATTGAGCGACATATCCCACAGGTCAAGAACGATAAAAAGCTTCCGAACGAAGATGAAGAAACGCTTGATACAGATGAAAAGTTTGAGGACGCCGTAAAGATAATTGTTGAGTCGGGACAGGCTTCTACTTCTTTCCTGCAAAGAAAGTTGAGTCTTGGATATGCAAGGGCTGCAAGGCTTATGGATGACCTTGAAGCAAAGGGCATTATCGGTCCTGCTCAGGGAGCAAAGCCCAGAGAGGTTCTGATTTCAAAGGAACAGTGGCTTGAAAGAAACGCAATGAGCGACAAATAAACTTAAGCATTTACGGTAATTCATATGTCTAATAAAAGAACATCTAAAAAGAAAATAAGCGTGCTAGGCACATCAGTACTTGGAATTGTTATTCTTGTTCTGGGGTTGCTTGAGTATTTCGGAGTTATATCACTTGGCGGTAAGGCTACTATATCGGATAGGACTGAAAGACTACTTAATGCTGATACATATGTAAGCTTTATTGATGTCGGACAGGGCAACAGCATACTCATAAAATCAGGAGAAAGCTCAATGCTTATTGACGGCGGTGAAGCCGAAATGGGAAGAGATGTTGTAGCGTATCTCAAGGCAAATAACATCAGTAAGCTTGATTACATACTCGCCACTCATCAGCATACCGATCACTACGGCGGGCTTATTGATGTCCTAAATAGCGATATTGAGGTCGGTAAAATAATTATGCCGAAGATTCCTAATAAGCTTGTTCCGTCAAGCTATACATACACAAATTTTTTAAATGCAATAAAGAATAAAGGTCTTAAAATAAGGGCGGCAAAGGATGAGGAGTTTTCTATTGGAAGCGTAACGGTAAATACATATGCTATGTATGGCGATTACAGTGACCTTAATAACTATTCCGTTGTGACAAAAATAACTACCAAAGCTGGAAAGTTTCTGATTATGGGTGACCTTGAAACTACGGCTGAAAAGGAGCTACTGAGTAAAAATTCGGACATTTCAGCTGATGTTTTATGTGTGGGACATCACGGAAGCTCATCATCCACAGGAAATAATCTTTTAAAGCGAGTAAATCCGATATGCGCAGTAATATGTGTAGGTGCAGGCAACAGCTATGGACATCCGAATGAAGCTGCTTTGGACAGACTTAAAAAATACACCGATAAAATTTACAGAACAGATTTAAACGGTACAGTTGTTTTTGGCTGTGACTCAGAAGGTCTTGAGGTATCTTTTGAAAAGGAAGAATAATGAATAATATGAAATTCTGCGTGTTGAGTATCGAAGATGGCATAGTCAAGCTTGAAAGTGAAACGGGAAAAATTGATTTTATAAAGCTTGATGAGATTAAAAAAGACATCTTTGTAAACGATATAATTGAAAAAACAGAAAGTGGATTTACAAGACTTACTGAGGAGACTGAGAATAAAAAGTCGGAAAATATAAAGCTTCAGCAATCGCTTTGGGAGGAATGACGGTTATGGAAAGTAATCTTTTGAAGATGCTTGAGGAAAAGATGGGTACATTTTCAAAGGGACACAGGCTTATTGCTCAGTATGTAATAGAGCATTTTGAAAAGTCTGCGTTTATGACTGCGTCAAAGCTGGGTGAAAATGTTGGCGTATCGGAATCCACAGTCGTAAGGTTTGCAACCTTGTTGGGGTTTAAAGGCTATCCAGAGTTTCAGAAGAATCTTCAGGAGCTTATGCGAAACAGGCTTACTGCCGTTCAGAGAATGGAGCTTACAGACAACAGGATAGGAGAGGGCGATCTTTTAGAAAGAGTTATGTCGATAGATGTTGACAGGATAAGAGAAACACTAAGCGGTATTTCAAAGTCCGATTTTGACAGTGCTGTCGAAAGGATCGCAAATGCACATTCTATATATATAATCGGTAACAGAAGCTCATCTGCGCTTGCGTCATTTTGTGAGTATTACTTAAATCTTATGTTTCCGTATGTTAAAAGAGTAAAGTCCTCGTCAGCGAGTGAATTGCTCGAGCAGATAATGAGAATAGATGAAAACGATGTTATAATAGGCTTTTCTTTTCCGAGATATTCAACACAGACACTGGCGGGACTTAAATTTGCACAGGACAAGGGTGCGGGAGTTGTATCGTTTACAGATTCGGAAAATTCGCCGATAGCGAAGTATGCGGACTGTCTGCTTCTTGCCAGAAGCGATATGGCGAGCTTTATCGATTCGCTTGTGGCGCCTTTTTCGCTTTTAAATGCTCTTTTAGTAGCTGTGTCGATCAGGAAAAAGGATATGATCTCAAATAATCTCAAGCTTTTGGAAAATATCTGGGACAAATACAACGCTTACGATACGAGGGAAGAGTAACTGTGGCTAGGATAATAATTGTCGGAGGCGGAGCTTCAGGACTTATGGCTGCTGTAAGATGTGCCGAAAGAGATAATGAGGTCATTGTTTTTGAACGCGAAAAGATTTTGGGTAAAAAGCTTTTGATAACGGGTAAGGGAAGATGTAATCTTACAAATGTCAGTGATGTCGATGAAATTATGTCAAATATCCCGAGAAACCCGAGATTTATGTATTCTTCACTTAATGCATTTAACGCAAAAGATACTATGGATTTTTTTAATGACCTTGGTGTAAGTCTAAAAACGGAAAGGGGAAAACGCGTTTTCCCAAAAAGCGACAGATCAAGCGATATTGTTGACGCTCTTGTGAACAGGGCTAAGATCCTAGGTGTTAAGTTTATTTTTGAAAGAGTTTCTGAGATAATAGTTGAGGACCATAAAGCTAAAGGTGTTAAGATCGGGGAAAAGGAGTATTTTTCTGATGCTGTAATTGTTGCAACTGGCGGAAAAAGCTATCCTAAAACAGGCTCGACAGGAGACGGATACAGATTTGCGGAAATGCTTGGAGTTTCTGTAACGCCGATAACGCCGTCGCTTGTTCCTGTTGAGATAAAAGAGAGCTTTGTAAAAGAGCTTATGGGGCTTTCGCTTAGAAATGTGACCCTTAAGCTGTTTAAAACCAATAGTATAAAGCCTGTGTTTGAGGAACTTGGTGAAATGCTGTTTACGCATTTTGGCGTATCCGGACCGCTTGTGCTTTCATCGTCGGCTCATATGAAGGAGGACACAAGTTACCGTTACGAAATAGACCTTAAGCCCGGGCTTGATGAGGATAAGCTTGATAAAAGGATATTGCGTGATTTTTCTATGAATACAAACAGAACTATTGCGAACACTCTTACTAAGCTTTTGCCTTCATCTCTTATACCTCAAGTTTTAAAAATGTGTGGTATCAATAAAGATAAGAAGGTTAATCTTATCACCAGAGAGGATCGTAAGGCACTGATTAAAACGGTTAAGGCTTTTAAAATGTCGATAATAGGGAAGCGTCCCATTGATGAAGCGATAATAACCAGAGGCGGAATTAATGTAAAGGAAATTGATCCTAAGACTATGGAGTGTAAAAAAATAAACTCGCTTTATTTTATCGGAGAGGTTTTGGATGTGGATGCCTACACAGGCGGATTTAACCTACAAATAGCTTTTTCGACTGCAAATTCAGTTTCACTTAACTTTTGAAAGGAAGAAAAAACATATGAGTATAAATGTTGCGCTTGACGGACCATCCGGCGCAGGTAAATCTACTATTGCAAAGGCGGCTGCTCAGAAGCTTAAGTATCTTTATGTGGATACCGGCGCTATGTATAGAGCGGTAGCTCTTTATGTTTTGTCAAACGGCAAAAACCCCGATGACGAAAATGAGGTTGAACTTGCGCTTGACAATATAAATATAAATCTTATCCATACTGATGAGGGACAGAGAATTATACTTAACGGTGAGGATGTAAGTGATAAAATTCGTACGCCGGAAATATCTATGGCGGCATCAAAGGTTTCTGCTATACCTAAGACAAGGGAGTTTTTGTTGTCGCTGCAAAAAAACATCGCCAAGGAAAACAATGTAATAATGGACGGAAGGGATATAGGTACTGTTGTTTTGCCGCAGGCACAGGTCAAAATCTTTCTTACAGCCTCAAGTGAAGAGCGCGCAAGACGCCGCTATGAAGAGCTTATAGCTAAGGGTGAAAAGGTAGAATATGAGGATATACTCAGAGATATAAACGAGCGTGATTATAATGACACACACAGGGAAATTGCGCCTCTTAAAAAAGCGGATGATGCGATAGAGATCGATTCTACAAGCATTTCGCTCGAGGCGGCGATAGATAAGATCGTTTGGACAATAAAGAATGTCGTAACAAAGGACACAAGGTATGAAACTCCTCAGCTCCGCCCTGTTATAAAAGGAAAAAAGACTCCGCTTTGGAAGAGAATAGCCCACGAGTTTTTGCGGCTTGTTGCGAAGGCTATTTATTACACATACCTTGACCTTCACTTTGAGGGAGTTGAAAATGTACCAAAGGACGGCTCTAATATTTTTGCCAGCAACCACAGAAGCTATACAGACCCTATTCTCATTTCACTTAAGCCGAAGGTAATGTTTTCGTTTATGGCTAAGGAGGAGCTTTTCAAGAAAAATATTTTCTTTACGCTCATTATAAAGATGTTCGGTGCTTTTCCCGTTTCAAGAGGAAAGGGCGGAGCCGAAGCGATAGATAAGTCGATCGAGAGGCTTAACAAGGGGTATAACCTTGTTATTTTCCCGGAGGGTACACGCTCTAAGGACGGTAAAGTCTTAAAGGGAAAGACAGGAGTTGCGCTGGTTGCCGCTATGGCACAGGTACCAGTTATACCGGTCGGTATAGTATTTGAAGGGAAAATAAAATTCCGAAGAAAGGTTACGGTGAGGTTCGGAGAGCCGATAATCCCTAAAGAGATAGGTGTGGACGATTGCTCATCGAAAAAACTCAGGATGCTTAAAAATAAAATTATGGCATCGATCACAGAGTTGGTAGAAGGAAATGTTAACAAATTGTAAAATTTTAGTTGCTAAAACCGCCGGATTTTGTTTTGGTGTAGACAGAGCGATAAAAATGGTGTATAATGAATTAAATAACCGAGAAAAAAAGGTTGTTACATTAGGACCGATAATCCATAATAAAAGTGTAGTTTCAGACTTGGAAAAGCACGGTGTTTTTGCTGTTGACAGTCCTGAAGATGCTGAGGGTTGCGTTGCGGTCATTCGTTCTCACGGTGTATCAAGATCGGCTTATATGCGGCTTTGTGATGTAGGCGCTCAAATAGTTGACGCCACTTGTCCTTTTGTTTCGCGGATACATAATATATGTCTTGAGCGTTCTCAAATGGGATATACTATGCTTATCGCAGGAAATAAAGACCATCCGGAGGTTATTGGTATAAAAGGTCACTGTGAAGGTAAATCGTATGTATTTTCTGACGGTAAGGAGCTTGAAGAAATTTTAAACAGCCTGCCGGGTGATGAAAAAATAGCGGTTGTTTCTCAGACAACTTTCAATAAAGCTCTTTGGGACGAATTAAAGTCAAGGGTGACCGATAAGTTTTCAGATGCCGTAATATATGACACTATATGCAATGCCACAGCCAAAAGGCAAAATGAAGCAAAAAACTTGGCTAAGACGGTTGATATTATGCTTATTGTCGGAGACAGACACAGCTCAAACACACTGAAGCTCAAAGAGGTTTGCAGCCGATACTGTAAAACATATCTGGTGGAGGACAATAAAGAGCTTTACGATCTGGATCGTCCTGATGCGAAATTTATAGGGATTTCTGCCGGTGCATCGACTCCGGCATATATTATCAAGGAGGTAGAAAGAACCATGAGTGAGATTCTTAACAATGAGGAGAATTTCAATTTTGAAGAGGCTGTTGAACAGTCCTTCAAAAAAATATATATAGGAGCAAAGCTGACCGGTACGGTAACTGCTGTCAACAAAAGCGAAGCGCTTGTTGACATTGGCGTAAAAAGCACAGGTATAATTCCTGCGTCTGAGATCACCGATGATGTAAGTAAAAAGCCGGAAGATGTCTTATCTGTCGGCGACACTGTTGATGTAATAGTGCTTAAGACAAATGATCAAGACGGTATCATTACTCTTTCCAAGAAAAAGGTAGACGCAATGGTCGGATTTGAGATCGTTAAGAATGCTGCCGCAGACGGAACAGTTTTGACGGGTACAGTAATCAAAGTTGTAAAGGGCGGAGTTTTAGTATCGACAAACGGTATAAGCATATTTATTCCGGCAGGACTTACCGGAATTCCTAAGAGCGAGAGCCTTGACAAGCTTTTGAAAACAGAAGTCAACTTTAAGGTAATAGATGTTGATGAAAGAAGAAACCGTGCGGTGGGTTCTGTCCGCGCAGTAATCAAGGAGAAAATGGAAAAGGCGAGAGCGGCTTTCTTTGAGTCTGCTGAAGCCGGACAGGTAAGAAAAGGTATCGTCAAGAGCATTACCGATTACGGAGCTTTCGTAGACCTTGGCGGTGTTGACGGACTTGTTAGAAAACCTGATATTACATGGAAGAGGATAAAGCATCCGTCAGATGTATTGTCTGTCGGCGATGAGGTTGAGGTAACAATAAAGGATATTGATGCTGATAACGGAAAAATTTCTCTGGTTATGAAAAAGGACGAGGATAATCCTTGGAATATCTTTAACAGAAACTACGGCGTAGGTCAAGAGGTAAAGGTAACGATAGTATCGATCACATCCTTTGGAGCTTTTGCGAGAATAATTGAGGGTGTCGACGGACTTATCCATATTTCTCAGATCGCAAACAAGCGAGTTGAAAATGTTGCGGATTACTTTGAGATCGGCGATGAGGTAAATGTAAAGATTACCGATATTGATACAGAACAGAACAGGGTTAGCCTTTCAGTAAGAGCGCTTTTGCCTGAGGAACCAGCGAAAGAGGAGGAAGAGCCTGAGCAGGAGAGTGCAGTTGTTTATTCAACAGATGATGAGCATCCTGAGAATGAGGAAGTCGTAGAAGCATCAGAAGAAACTGTTGTAGGTGAGGATGCTGCGGAAGCTGAGCCTAAGGATGAAGCTCAGGTAACAGAAGAGGCGACTGAAGCTGAGTAACTGAAAAAAGCGTTAGCTTATAAAGAAAGAGGCAGCGCTAAAAGAGTCAGAAATTTTTATATTGGTTTATTATGCTAAGAGGGGTAAGGTTTTTTATTACTCCTCTTTACTTTTTTATATAAATGTGATATACTATTAGTATGTAGAGCTATTTTTAAAAGCATAATTAGTTTTATGAAAGGTATTGCTATGAAAAGAGAGAATAAGTTTTCTACATCGGTAAATACGCCGAGGACAACAAAAAGAAAAGTACAAAAACACGGTAAGGCTTATAAAGTTTTGAAAGTACTGCTCACATTATTACTGTCGATTTTTTTGATTATAATTATAAGCAGTTCTATTCTTGTAACGGCACTTACAATATATATTCTTAACTTTGCTGACACAACTTCTACGATAAGTCTTGAAAATGTTGAGGTGAACTTTACTACGCGCTTTTTAGCGGACAACCCTGAATATGATAAAGAGGATAAGACCAGTGATAAGTACACTCTTTATTATTCGATGTCCAATAACGGAGAAAAGAGAACATGGGTCGATCTAAGTAATATTCCTACCCATGTCCAAGATGCTTTTGTCACTACTGAAGACAGAAATTTTCAGACGCACGACGGAGTTGACTTTAAAAGAACAATGGCAGCGTTTGTGAATGTGTTTCTTCCGATTTATGACAGCAATCAGGGCGGTTCAACGATAACGCAGCAGGTGATAAAGAATATAACCGGTGATGATGCACAGGTTGGCGGAGAGGGATATGCAAGAAAGATAAGAGAGATATTCAGAGCTATCAATCTTGAAAAAACCGCTACAAAAAATGATATTCTTGAGGCATATTTGAATATAATACCGCTTGGAAACAATGTTTGCGGTGTACAGGCAGCGGCAAATTACTATTTTTCTAAAGATGTTGCCGATCTTTCTGTTAAGGAAGCGGCTTCGCTTGCGGCAATAACCCGTGCGCCTGATTTATATAATCCGGTAGATGATTATGATATGAATGTAGGTCGTGCGAACGACTTTATCTTGAAGAATATGTTAGACGCAGGTGCAATAACAGACAACGAGTATAAAGAGGCGTTAGCCGAAGAGCTTCATATAACGGGAGACCCTGATTTTACTACTGCTGTGGAGCATACCGACAATAAATACGAATGTGTGGGAGTTTCCTCATACTATATCGACGCTGCTATAAATGATTCTATAAATTTGATAATGGAAGCTGACGGAATAAATTATGAGGATGCTGAGGATAAGCTTCAGGCAGGAGGTTATACGATATACACTAATGTTGACCTGAATCTTCAGAGCAAGGTGGAAGAGAAATTTAAAGATCCCCTTAACTTTGCATATTATGTTCCCGATGATGATCCGCTTAAGTCTGCATTTATAGCGATGGATTACAGTGGAAATGTAAAAGCTGTCGTAGGTGACAGAGGTGAGAAAACGGTTTCGAGGTCTCTTAGCTATGCGACTATGGCAAGGCGCTCGCCCGGTTCTTCAATAAAGCCGATCGCATCATATGCACCGGCGCTTGATAAGGACCTAATAACATACTCCACACTTTTTAAGGATCAGCCTATTGAGATAATAAATGATGAGGGTAAAAAGGAAAAATGGCCGGTAAACTATTCGGAGGACGGTTATTCTTCAAACTGGTCATATAACAATTACTTTACCTATCAGATGATTTATAAGTCGCTTAATACGGCTCCGGCACAGTTGGTTGAAAGACTTACACCGACAGAGTGCTTTAACTTCCTTCAAAACACTCTTCATCTTTCATCACTTGTAACTGATGAGGACGGAAAAACCGACGATGCTTATTCGCCGATGACGGTAGGAGAGTTTACCTACGGAGTTTATCTTGACGAGTTGGTTGCAGCATATCAGATATTCGGAAATCAAGGAAAATGGTACAGACCGGCTTTTGTTTCAAAGATCGTGGATAGACTTGGAAATGTGGTTTATGAGAACAAATATGTTCCCGAACAGGCTGTCGACACATCAACAGGATATGTTATGAACAGAATGATGCAGACGGTTATAACTAATCCCGAGGGTACAGGTAGATATGCAAAGCTGTCAAATGTCGATCTTATAGGAAAGACCGGAACATCAGATAAATGGCAAAATCTTACTTTTGTAGGCTGCACACCTGAATATGTAAGCGGAGTATGGATAGGATATGAAATGCTTGAGGAGATCGACAGAAACATCTACAAGAATATCGGCGAGATATGGAAAAATATTTTTGGAGATGTTGCTGATTCGGGAACGGTAAAAGAGTTTTCTATGCCCGATACAGTTAAACCGCTTAAGTACTGTAAATCTACGGGTCTTATTGCCGGACCAAACTGTTACAATACCGATACGGGATACTATAAAGATTCCAATATACCCGAGTATTGCTCTGGAAATCACTACTAATAAATACAAAATGGCTATCTGATTTATTTGGATAGCCAATAACTTTAGAAAGGTAATTTTATATATGAAAATAACCTGTCCATGTTTGTTTGGACTCGAGAGTGTACTTAGCTATGAGATAAAAAAGATAGGCGGAGAAAACCTGACCGTAAGTGATGGAAGAGTGTCATTTGAGGGCGGATTTGATATTGTCGCTAAGGCAAACCTTTGGTTGTCAACCGCCGAAAGGGTACTGATTGAGCTTTCTGACTTTAGTGCTACTAGCTTTGAGGAGCTTTTTGTCGGAGTAAAAAACATTCCTTTTGAGGAATTTATCGGGGAAAACGACCGATTTCCCGTGAAGGGACATTCGATAAACTCAAAGCTGCACAGTGTTCCGGATTGTCAGAGCATTATTAAAAAGGCGGTCGTTGACAGGCTTAAATCGGTCTATAAAAAGTCATGGTTTGACGAAAACGGAGACACATATCAGATACAATTCAACATTTTAAAGGATCACGCGTATATTTATCTTGACACCACTGGAGTCGCTCTTCATAAAAGAGGTTATAGAAAAACTTCAAACGAAGCGCCTATAAAGGAAACGCTTGCTGCGGGTATAGTTGATCTTGCTAGAGTGAGAAGCGATAGCGTTGTTGTTGATCCAATGTGCGGTTCAGGCACTTTTTTGATCGAGTCCGCTTATAAGGCTCTTAATGTAGCGCCGGGAATAAGAAGGAGCTTTGCGTGTGAGAGTTGGGGCTCAATGGACAGCACAGTTTGGAAAAATGAGCGAAGTATTGCGCTTCAGTCCATAAACAAAAACGGGGACTTTAAGGCGCTCGGTTATGATATTGACGATAGTTGCGTTGACCTTTCTCAGTCTAATGCAAAAAAGGCTGGTGTGTTTTCAAAGGTAACTGTAAAACAGCGTGATATAGGAAAGTTTAAGCCTGTCGAGGGGTCAATAACTATCTGTAATCCACCATATGGCGAAAGACTTTTGGACATCAGATCAGCGGAGAGAATCTACAAAACCTTAGGAGAAAGGCTTTCTCCGGGAAAAAATAATCCGTGTTATATAATTTCCCCGCACGAAGAATTTGAAAGTTTTTTTGGTAAAAAGGCTGATAAGCGTAGAAAGCTATATAACGGAATGATAAAGTGTCAGTTATATATGTACTTTAAGTAGGAGAGGCTTAATGAACTTTGAATTAGTTAGAAAAAATGAGATCGCAAGAGCTGTGATAGCAGTTTTTGGAGGATTTATATATTCAGCCGGGGTAAATCTTTTTATCGTACCGCATTCCTTTTACACTGGCGGGCTTCTTGGAATATGTCAGCTTATAAGAACATTTTTAGTTGATTTTCTTGGTATACAATTTGGTTCTGTTGATGTTGCAGGTATTTTATATTTTGTTATAAATATCCCGATTTTTTTGTTTGCATACAAATACATAGGAAAAAGATTTATATTAAAGACTGCACTTACGGTTGTGACGATGACATTGTTTTTGTCGCTAATAGTTGTTCCGGGAAAGCCGCTTGTAGAAGATGCTCTTACTTCGTGTATTATCGGAGCTATTGTTTCGGGAATAGGAACCGGAATAATATTCACTATGACATCCTCAGGCGGCGGTATGGATATTATGGCGCTTATGTTTTCAAAAAAATACAAAACCCTTTCTTTCGGAAAGGTCAATATTGCGGTCAATCTGATAGTATATGCAATTTGCCTGTTTACATTTAATATATCCGTACTTGTTTATTCGGTTATTTACACTGTTTTTTACTCAATGATAGTTGACAAGATGCACCAGCAGAACATAAGTGTACAGACACTTATATTCACCAAAAAAGACGCCGAGAAGATAGAAGCAGCCATTATGAAGAACCTCGGGAGAGGAGTTACCTATTGGAACGGTCACGGCGGTTTTACCGGCGAGGATATGAAGATACTGTGTGTTTGTCTTTCAAAGTATGAAATACATGATCTTAAAAAAATTGTTTACTCAGTAGATAAACAGGCATTTTTCATTGAACAGGACGGAGTTAAGGTGGACGGAAATTTCCTGAAAAAGCTTTAAGCTGCAAAACATAGCTTGCAAAAAGCTCACAATTATATTATACTAATAGAAAACAAAATGAAATAACGGGGTTTTTAATAGGAAAGCAGAGCAAAAATTATTTCTTCTAAAGGAACAAGAGAGTAAAGATAAGTGTAACCCCGGGACATTTTGTTACAAACTACTCTCAATGAGAGTAGATTATGAAAGACGGATGATTTTAGAAAAAGCCGTATCGCTTTTGTTATGGCTTTACGAGGACGGAGACTTTTTGTGCGTGCTCATAAGGATATGTCCGATTTTTACCGCTTTATAGTAGCAATCTATATGCACGAGAATAATCACGACCAAGCACTTAAGGCTCTTGATAAAGCGGCTGATTACGCCATTGCTTTTGACAACCTTCCGAAAGATAAGCTTTCGCATACATTGATGCTGGTACGGGGAATGGTGGACGACTTATCCGGATTTATCGACGATTCGTCAAATAATATGAGCTTTCCGCTTTTAAACGGCTATTTGACACAGGAGAGGTATGATCCGATAAGAAGGCGAAAAGAGTTTAACGATATAAGGCAAAAGCTGAATGCTCAGGCAGATGGCAAAGAATTTGGAATTTAACAGTTATTACGGAGCTGGTGACTGGCATTTTAATTTAAATATCAGGAGGTTTTTAAGATGAAATTATTTGAAAGATGTAGATTGCTTTGTAAAATACTGATTGTTTTGTGTATACTGATTGGAATAGCTCTTGGTGTCAGCCTGTTTTCCATATTAGGAGACATATCTTTAGTTGATAGCAGTACAAACCGTTCGCTTTTCTTATTTGCGATTGTTGGTTGCTTTTGGTTGCTGCTCATTCTTATTGTAATTGCTCTTAATTGTATTATTAGAGATGCAGAAGAAGATTTTAAGACTATAATAGAGATTAAAAAGTAAATCAAGTGATTTAAGAATATGGGCATTTATAAACGTATATAAAGAACCTCGGGAGAGGAGTTACCTATTGGAATGGTCACGGCGGTTTTACCGGCGAGGATATGAAGATATTGTGTGTTTGTCTTTCAAAGTATGAAATACACGATCTTAAAAAAATTGTTTACTCAGTAGATAAACAGGCATTTTTCATTGAACAGGACGGAGTTAAGGTGGACGGAAATTTCCTTAAAAAGCTTTAAGCTGTAAAACATAGCTTGCAAAAAGCTCACAATTATGTTATACTAATAAAAAACATAATAAAATAACGGAGGTTTTAATATGGAAAGCAGAGCAAAAATTATTTCTTCCAAAAGGAACAAGAGAGTAAAGATAAGTGTAATCCCGGGACATTTTGCTACAAACCACTCTCATATAAACTACTATGTAGATATGACTTCGATAAAGACAAGCTATAAAATGGCTAAGGAAGCAGCAAGAGACCTTGCGCTTAATTATGCCGGAACGCATATTGATACGATAATTTGTCTTGAAGGAACAGAAATGCTCGGTGCTTTTCTTGCAGAAAGTATATCCGATTCCGGCATAAACAGAGGCGAAGATATTGCCGTTATCACACCTGAGCTCAACTATAATAATCAGATGATATTCAGGGACAATACACAGGGTAAGATATGGCAGAAACAGGTGCTTCTTTTAATATCATCTGCGTCCACCGGTAAGAGCATTAACAGGGCGATAGACTGTCTCAAATACTATAATGGTAATCTTGCGGCAATTTCCGCTATTTTCTCAGCGATCGACGAATTAAACGGTATTTCCGTAAAGGCTATATTTACCGAGGACGATATACCGGGGTATTCAACTTCTATTCCGTCAGAGTGTGAACAGTGCAAACAGGGAAATAAGGTTGACGCTCTTGTAAACAGCTTTGGATATTCAAAAATATAGAAAATTATTTAAGTAATAAAAAATCCTCTGAGATTAGACTCAGAGGATTTTTATATTGTTGCTTATTGCTTTGTGTCTTCAAAATAAACCTTGTGCCAGATAAGGAAGGTGAATACCGTCCATATTTTTCTTGAGTAGTCATACTTGTTTGCGCGGTGGTCGTCAAGGAGCTTTATGAGAATATCAGTGTTAAAATACTTCTTGCTGGTATCGCTTAAAAATGCGTCTTTTACGATATTATAGTATTTATCCTCCTTGAGCCAAACTCTTATAGGTACAGGGAAGCCGAGCTTTTTCTTGTTGGCGGTAAATGGAGGACAAGCTTTTAGCGCTGCGACTCTCATAGCGTACTTAGTGTTTTCATCGTTTACTCTGTATCTTACAGGTATACCCTCAGCAACCTTCATAACCTCCTTGTCGAGGAAAGGTACACGAAGTTCAAGAGAGTGAGCCATTGACATTTTATCAGCTTTTAATAGAATATCTCCTGTCATCCAGAGATGTAAGTCAAGATACTGCATTTTTGTCGCAGGCTCCTGATCCTTGACCTTGTCATAAAAAGGTTTGGTAATTTCCATAGCGTCGGGGGCATCTGTCTTGATTTTCAGAAGAGCCTTGCGCTCCTTTTCGGAAAACATATAGGCGTTTCCAATAAATCTCTCTTCTAAGTCTCTTGAGCGGCGAACAAGGAAGTTAAGTCCTCTTTTTGCCGGAAGCTTTTCTGCAACAGAACCGATGGCGCGCCTTATGAATTTAGGAACTTTGTTATACAGAGCGGCGTCCGTAGGCTCTTTATAGATTGTGTACCCTCCGAAAATTTCGTCGGCGCCTTCGCCCGATAACACAACCTTTACTTTTTCGGATGCTATCTGACAAACAAAAAACAGTGCAATAGCTGCTGGGTCAGCTAAAGGTTCGTCCATATGATACTGTATCTTAGAAAGATTATCCCAGTATTCCTCAGGCGTTATGACCTTTGAAAAGTTTTCTTTTTTGATAAACTTAGAAAACTCCTTTGCATATCCGATCTCGTTGTACTTTTCATCCTCACCGAAGCCGACGGTAAATGTTTTATCAACATTTGCAACAGCGGCAACATAGCTTGAATCAACACCGCTTGACAGAAAGCTTCCTACCTCAACATCTGCGATCTTATGCGCCTCAACGGAATTCTTAAAGGTGTCGGAAATTTTATTTACCCAGTCCTTAAGTCTCGGTTCATCATCAGCGTCAAAATGAACATCCCAGTAGCGTTTTACATTTAATTTACCGTTTGAGTAGGTGAAGCAGTGAGCTGCGGGGAGCTTGTAGACATTTTTAAAGAAGGTTTCGGAGGTAGGGGAATACTGAAATGTCAGATATGTTTCAAGGACGCTCTCGTTAAGCTCCTTGACAAATGCCGGGTGATCGAGAAAGCTTTTTATTTCCGATCCCCACATAAATGTATCACCGAACAGTCCGTAATACATAGGCTTTATGCCAAAGAAATCCCTTGCACCGAAAATCTCGTTTTTATTTTTATCATAAATGATAAAGGAGAACATACCTCTTAGCTTATTGAGCATATCCTGCCCCCACTGTTCATAGCTGTGGACAAGAACCTCGGTATCGGATTTTGTTTTAAAAATGTGACCGAATTTGATAAGCTCATCTCTAAGCGACTGGAAATTATATATCTCGCCGTTAAATGTTATAACAACAGAACCGTCCTCATTAAAAATAGGCTGATCGCCTGCGGAGAGATCAATGATTGATAAGCGGCGAAAGCCCATTGCAATATTTTCATCAACATATTTACCGTCCGAATCAGGACCACGGTGTCTGATTCTATCCATCATTTTTTCGATAACGATGTTAGCGTCATTTATTTTATTAGTAAATCCAACAAAACCACACATAATGCTGCTCCTTTAAATAAATAATATCACATAAATAGTATAGCATATTATTTTAATAAGCGCAAGTAAAATAATCCAAATAAACTGTCATAATCTTATTTGTGACAACAATATGAAAATTTACAAAATAGCTTGCTTTAACAAATTAAATCCTGTATAATAAGTAGGACAAGAAAAGAAGGTGAAGAGGATGGGAATGATAAATATTGAAAAGGTACGGCTTGAAAACGAGAAAAAGTTAGATGACGGTATAATCAAGGAGGAGTATCTGAATAGCGAGGAAGAGGCTTTTAGGGAGTTTCACCAAGCGAAGCGGAATGAATATCAGGGAAGAGCGAAGTTTAACGGTAAGCTGGTTGTGATAATATCTCTTGTGATCCTTCTGATCTTCTTTGTTATATATATGTGTACAACATCTATTTCAGATGTTGTCAAAAAAAATACAGGAGAAAGTGTAGTATCGGCTGAATGTAAATTATTCATAATTGATGAGAATACATATTGAATAAACAGTTAATAAAAGTTAGAACAAATAAGCGGACGAGTTTAGTGATTCGTCCGCTTATTTTATTGAGTTCATATAATATTCATAATCAAATGGCGAATAATCGAAGTTTTATAACTCTGTAAAGTTGATTTACGTACAAACCACTTGTAATCAAATAAGTGTAAAGTAAAAACACTTTATATCCAGCACTTCACACTGAACGGCTGTAAAGTTTAACAACTTAAAGAATTTGATTTTGTGCATAATCAACAAAAATAGCAGGTGATTTTTTATATGATTTCGTCTTGACAAAAACAAGCAAATACTATATACTTGTCCAAGACGAGGATTTAAACACAAGATATTGTGCCTTGGAATACAATATGACCGCTATTTGCAGTTTTGTTAATAAATTGTTAAGAGTTTAATGAGCATATTTTAGGACAGTTTTGTTATGATATGCCGATATTTCGGCTGTTATTATTTAACGGAGGACAGAATAATGATTTTAAAAATACAAAAGAGAGACGGAAGACAGGTTACTTTTAATATTGAAAAGATAGCTAATGCAATATATAAGGCAGCACAGAGTGTCGGTGAGGCTGATCACGACCGCGCTTTGGTGCTTGCAGGAAAGGTTTGCGATGTATTGACTGTAAAGGGATACGATATTCCTACGGTTGAACAGATTCAGGATATTGTCGAAGAGGTGCTGATAAGAGAGGGCTATGCTTCTATCGCAAAGAGCTATATTCTTTACAGAAGTGAGCGCACAAGGGCGAGAACTATGAATACCAGACTTATGAAGATCTATGAGGATCTTACATTCAAGTCTGCGGCTGACTATGATTTTAAGAGAGAGAATGCAAACATCAACGGCGATACGCCTATGGGGACGATGCTTAAGTACGGTTCGGCAGGAGCTAAGGAGTTTAATGAGCTTTATGTACTTGATCCGGCATACGCAAAAGCACATTCTGAAGGTGATATCCACATTCACGATATGGATTTTCTGTGTCTTACTACTACCTGTACACAGATCGACCTTAAAAAGCTTTTTGACAGAGGATTTTCGACAGGTCACGGATATTTGAGAACGCCTAATGATATTCAGAGCTATGCTGCTCTGGCTTGTATTGCGATTCAGTCCAATCAGAATGATCAACACGGCGGACAGAGTATCCCGATGTTTGATTTTGCTATGGCGGACGGTGTTAGAAAGACTTTTATAAAGAGATACAGAGATAACCTTACAAAGGCGCTTGAGCTTAAATCGGAAGTAATAGATATTGACAAGATAGCCGAGGAGATATTCAACAGGCTTGCGGGGGTAAATGAGATTTTCCCGGTACTGGATAATTCAAATGAGTATCAGGCGGAGGAATTCAAGCTTCTTATAAAGTATGTGGACAGGGATATGGCTGAGAGCCTTCAGAAATTTGCATATGAAAAGGCAGTAAAAGAGACTGACAGGGCAACATATCAGGCTATGGAAGCACTTATCCACAATTTGAATACAATGAATTCAAGAAGCGGAGCGCAGACGCCGTTTTCTTCAATAAATTACGGAACCGACACCTCAGCGGAGGGTAGACTTGTGATAAAGAATGTCCTTCTCGCAAATGAAGCAGGTCTCGGAAACGGTGAAACGCCGATATTCCCGATACACATATTTAAGGTCAAGGAAGGCGTAAACTACAACGAGGGCGAGCCCAACTACGATTTGTTTAAGCTTGCCTGCAGGGTGTCAGCAAAGAGACTTTTCCCGAACTTTTCCTTTATCGACGCTCCGTTTAATCTTCAGTATTATAAAGAGGGAAGACCTGAGACAGAGATCGCATATATGGGCTGCCGCACAAGAGTAATAGGAAATGCCTACGATCCTGAGCGTGAGATAGTGACCGGAAGAGGAAATTTAAGCTTTACTTCGATTAACCTCCCGAGGCTTGCTATAAAAGCCAAGGGTGATGTTAATAGATTTTTTGAAAGTCTGGATGAAATGATGGAGTTGACAATAGGTCAGCTTATGCAGCGTTATAAGATCCAGGCTGCAAAAAAAGTCCGAAATTATCCCTTTTTGATGGGTCAGGGTGTCTGGATAGATTCAGACAAGCTTGGACCTGATGACGAAGTCGGAGAGATTCTTAAGCACGGAACATTGTCGGTGGGCTTTATAGGTCTTGCTGAAACCTTAAAGGCACTCATCGGCAAGCATCATGGAGAGGATGCAAAGGCTAGAAAGCTTGGGCTTGAGATAGTAGGGCGAATGAGAGACCGAATGGATGAGGAGACAGCCAAAACGGGACTTAACTTTTCGCTTCTGGCAACACCTGCTGAGGGTCTTTCCGGTAGATTCGTTAAGATGGACAGGGAGCTTTTCGGAAAAATCGATGGTATAACCGACAGGGAATATTATACTAATTCTTTCCATGTCCCGGTTTACTATGAGATAAGCGCGATAGATAAGATAAAGATAGAAGCGCCTTATCACGCTTTGACAAATGCGGGACATATCAGCTATGTTGAGCTTGACGGAGATCCGTTAAATAATCTTCCGGCATTTGAAAAGGTCGTAAGATGTATGAAGGAAATGGGAATAGGCTACGGCTCGATAAATCACCCGGTAGACAGAGACCCGGTGTGCGGCTACACGGGAATAATCGGTGATGTTTGTCCGCTTTGCGGAAGAAAGGAAGGCTCGGGCGGTGTCGGATTTGAGAGGATAAGAAGGATAACGGGTTACCTTGTCGGAACTCTCGAGCGGTTTAATGACGCAAAAAGAGCCGAAGAGGCTGACAGGGTAAAGCATTCGGTATAAAAAGATAAGATAGGCGGGGTATATCCCTGCCTGTTTTTGTAGGGAGAAAATATGAAGATAAGACTTGCAGGGACAGTAAACGATTCAATAGTAGACGGTGAGGGGATAAGGTTTGTGATATTTGTACAGGGCTGTGTTCACAATTGTCCCGGCTGTCACAATCCACAGACTCACGACTTTACACAGGGCTATGAGACCGACACGGAGGAACTGCTTGAAAAAATAAAAGCAAATCCGCTGCTTGACGGAGTTACCTTCAGCGGCGGCGAGCCGTTTTGTCAGCCTGCTCCCCTTTGTGAGATAGCAAAGGGAGTAAAAAAGCTCAGACTTAATGTAGTTTGCTATTCCGGCTATACTTTTGAGGAGCTTATTGAGCTTTCAAATGATGACCGTGATATTAAAAATCTGCTATATTTAACAGATATTCTTATAGACGGGCGCTTTGTTCTTGAAAAGAGAAATCTGCTGTTAAAGTTCAGAGGAAGCGATAATCAAAGGATAATTGATGTGAAAAGGTCGCTTGAAACAGGAACAGCAGTTATATCAGATGATTGAAGATAGCGGCTCTGCCTTTCCGGCAGGGTCGATTTTTTGTTTTTCAAGCAGGTATAAACCGGCTTGAAATATTAACAGATTATGAATATTGTAAACATTTTGTTACAAAACATAATTTATTTTATGAAGAATGTACGTTTGCGTACATTTTTTCCTGATTTTGCGCTGTTAGTAGAGAGGTATAAAAAAATGTAAAAATAATTGCGGTTAAAAAAGCTCTCGGCAACAGAAAATAATAAACCCTGATAATTTTGTCGAATTATTCTTATAGCCCTTGAAATTATTGACACAGTGTGATATAATTAACCTCGTATATACAATATATTATGGCTATTGGAGGAAAACTGTGGAGCTTAAGTCTATATCTTGTGCATTTGAAGATTTAGATCTTTTGATGCTTAAGGATGCCGTAAAAAGTAAATACAAGGGCTCGGTACCGAGATGTTATCTTCATTCTTACGGATGTCAGCAAAATGTATCTGACGGTGAAAAGTTAAAGGGAATGATAGTAAAGAGCGGTTTTTCTCTTACGGATGACGAAGCCTCGGCTGATCTTATAGTGATAAACACCTGTGCTGTAAGGGAAAATGCACACGAGCGTGTGTTCGGAAGATTGGGAGAGCTCGGACATCTGAAGAAAAATAACAGTGAGCTTATAATATGCGTTTGCGGCTGTATGGTACAGCAGGAGCATATTGCGGAAAAAATCAAAAAGACATATCCTTTTGTATCGCTTGTGTTCGGGACATTTGCGTACAGTGATTTTTACAGGATGCTGAGAGAGGTAATAATGAGCGGAAAGCGTGTCTTTAACATAGAAGAAAAGAAAAGTGAAATAATAGAGAATATGCCTGCTGAGCGTTCGAGCAGTATCAGAGCTTATGTTTCGGTAATGTATGGCTGCAACAATTTCTGCACATACTGTATTGTGCCGTATGTCCGCGGACGAGAACGCAGCAGACCGATAGATTCGGTAGTTGATGAGGTAAAGGGTCTAGTAAATGACGGATATAAGGAGATAACGCTTCTGGGTCAGAATGTAAACTCATATGCCTATGGTTTTCCAAAGCTTCTGAAAAGATTAAATGACATTGAAGGAGATTTCTGGATAAGGTTTATGTCATCACATCCGAAGGATGCTACAAAAGAGCTTATAGATACTATACTTGACTGCGATAAGGTTTGCAGCCATCTTCATCTCCCTGTTCAGAGCGGTAATGATGAGATCTTGAGTAAAATGAACAGACGGTATAGCGTAGAAAAGTATCTTGAAATCGTAAGGTACGCAAGAAGCAGGTGTAAGGACTTCTCTTTTTCAACAGATATAATCGTTGGCTTTCCGGGAGAAAGCTATGAACAGTTTTGTGACACAAAAAAGCTGCTTGAAAAAGTAAAGTACGACAATGTATATTCGTTTGTGTATTCAAAAAGAGAGGGAACAAAAGCCGCTGAGCTTGAGGACAATATCTCTGTAAAGCAAAAAGGACTGTGGCTTAGAGAGCTGCTAATTATGCAGAGGGAAATCACTGAAAAATGGCTAAGCAGATTTGTCGGCAAAACGCTCAGGATACTTGCGGAGGACAACGGAAAAAAAGAAGGTACCTTGTCGGGCCACAGCTATGAAAACATAATAGTTGAGTTTGTCGGAGAAAAAAAGCTTATAGGAAGCTTTGTGAATATTAAAATAACAAAGGCTCTTAACTGGGCTTTGATCGGTGAGATCGTATGAGATATATTTTTGAGGATCGCTTTTTGAGCTGTCCGGTTTATTAAAAAGTAAATTATTTTAAAGGAGATATTTATATGACTGTTATTGAAAAGGCGAGAGAACTAGGTAGACTTTTACAGGAGAGTGAGGAGTACAAAAACTATACCGAGACTAAGCGTGTAAACGATACGGATACCGCTCTTCAGAATATGATAGGTGAGTTTAATATACTGAGAATGAAGCTCAATCAGGAAATGTCAAAGGAGAAAAAGGACGCGGACGAGATGAAGCGTTTAGACAGCGAGATAAAAGAGCTTTACGGAAAAATTATGTCCAACAGAAGTATGGCTGAATATACGGCTGCAAGCGAAAAGCTTGAAAAGCTGATAAACAGTGTAAATTATATAATATCTCAGGCAGCAAACGGAGAAGATCCAATGACCTGTCCTGAGACAGCGCCGAGCTGTACGGGAAGCTGTTCTACCTGCGGAGGCTGTCACTGATTTATAAATAAAAACGGATAGGAAGTGAACTTTTTGCTCAGACTGAAAGATGTTGACCTTAATGAAATATCGCCGATGATGAGGCAGTATGCGGAAGTAAAAATGAAATATCCGAGACATATACTGTTCTTTCGGTTAGGCGATTTTTACGAAATGTTTTTTGAGGATGCAATACTTGCGTCCAAAGAGCTTGAGCTCACTTTGACCGGAAGAGACTGCGGGCTTGATGTCCGTGCACCTATGTGCGGAGTTCCGTATCACGCCTGTGAGATATATTTAAAGCGTCTTATTCAAAAGGGCTTTACCGTCGCCATATGTGAACAGACCGAAGATCCCGCCGAGGCTAAGGGTATAGTCACAAGAGATGTGATAAGGGTGGTTACTCCCGGAACATTGACCGAGAGCACAATGCTTGACGAAAGCTCTAATAACTACCTCTGCACCGTTTATGAGAATGCAAAAGCGTATTCTCTTTGCTTTGCTGATATGTCCACCGGACAGGTCCATATATTTTCATTTTCCGGAAAAAACGCAAAGAGCGAGATCATAAACGAGCTTTCAAGGTTTTCGCCTGTTGAGGTGCTGACGAATTCAAGCGATAAGACTATGGGAGAAATATCGCTTTTTGCAAAGGATAAGCTTAACGCCTGTGTCCAGAAGCTTCCGTCGGATATGTTTTCGGTGGAAAAATACGGACAAAGTGTTTTAAAACAGTTTAAGGCGGAAAGCTTTAAAGAGCTTGACATTGATGAAAGCTCCGATATAGCGAGCTGTATCTGCTGTACCTTTGCATATATAGAGGATACTCAAAAAACTGCGGCGGGGCGTTTTTCATCTATAATAAAGCACGATGCCGAGCCTCTGATGTCTTTGGGATTTACCGCAAGGAGAAACCTGGAGCTCATCGAGACTTTGAGAAACAAAGAGAAAAAGGGCTCGCTCTTGTGGGTGCTTGATTATACAAAAACCGCTATGGGAAGAAGAATGTTAAAGTCTTGTATCGAGCAGCCTCTTTTAAGTCCTGCGAGGATAATGTCAAGGCTTGACGCAGTAGAAAGTCTAGTTAAAAACAGCGTAACGCTTGAAACGCTTAAGGAAAGCTTAGGCGGAGTTTATGATATAGAGCGTCTTATGACAAGAGTCATATATAAAAATGCGAATCCAAGGGATATAAAATCGCTTTCACAGTCGGTAATGTGCCTTCCGAAGATAAAGGAGAGCCTTTCAGCTCTTGAGAGTCCGCTTTTAAAGGAACAAAACGACAATATTTATCCTTGTGAGGAGATATCGAGCCTTATCGAAAACGCAATAGTTGACGATCCGCCTGTGGCATTAAAGGACGGCTCGGTTATAAAGAATGGCTTTAACGAGGAGCTTGACAGCTTAAGGAATATCGTAGTAAACGGAAGAGAGATATTAGATTCTATTGCACAAAAAGAGAGGGAAAAGACAAAGATCAAAAAGCTCAGGATCGGTTATAACAGAGTTTTCGGATATTATATCGAGGTCCCGAGGTCGTTTGTCGGAGAAGTTCCCGATTATTACATAAGGAAGCAAACGCTTGCCAACTGTGAAAGATATGTAACCGAGGAGCTGAAGGACACCGAGAATATGATAGTCGGCGCAAGCGACAAGGTCATAAAGCTTGAACAGGATATTTTTAACGAGGTAAGAGATTATATTGCCACATTTCTTGACAAGGTTCAAAAAACCGCATCGGCGATAGCTTTTACAGATGTTCTGTGTTCTTATGCGACTGCGTCAATCAACAACAATTATACAAAGCCGGAGATCTCGATAGACGGTGTTATAAATATAAAAAACGGAAGACATCCTGTTGTCGAGCTTATGCAGACTGATGAGATGTTTGTTCCTAATGACGCGTATCTTGATCTTACCGATAACAGAATGTCGATCATAACAGGGCCTAATATGTCCGGAAAGAGTACATTTATGCGACAGGTCGCTCTCATTACTCTTATGGCACAGATAGGTTGTTTTGTGCCTTGCGACTACGCAAAAATATCGGTCGTTGATCAGATATTTACCCGTGTCGGGGCATCTGACGATCTCACGAGCGGACAGTCAACATTTATGGTAGAGATGAGTGAAGTCGCAGATATTTTAAAGAATGCGACTAAAAACAGCCTTGTTATTCTCGACGAGGTCGGAAGGGGTACTTCTACCTCGGACGGACTTTCTATCGCAAGAGCGGTTGCGGAATTTCTTTCGGTAAATCCAAGGCTCGGCTGCAAGACGCTTTTTGCGACACATTACCACGAGCTTATCGAGCTTGAAGGTAAAGTAGACGGCGTTAAAAATCTCAGTGTGGCGGTAAAGCAGACCGGCGGTGGAATAAAGTTTCTGAGAAAAATCGTACCCGGCGGCGCAGATGAAAGCTATGGTATAGAGGTGGCGAAGCTTGCGGGACTTCCTGCCGCAGTTATAAAGCGCTCGAATGAGCTTCTCGAACAGCTTGAAAAGATAAGCAGTAAAGAAAAATCATCATCCGACGCATCCGGTCAGATCAGCTTTGGTATGATGAATGAAAAGAAAGCGGCGGAGATTTTAAGAAGAACTAATATTGATGAAATATCTGACGCTGAGCTGAGACCGTTTGTAAAGAATCTGTTAAAGTATATAAATTAAGGAGCGTATATGGCAAGGATAAAGGTTTTGTCAAAAGAAATTTCCGAGCTTATCGCCGCCGGCGAGGTCATAGACCGCCCGTCCTCGGTGATAAAGGAGCTTATGGAAAATTCTATCGATTCGGGTGCGACCAACATTACCGTTGAGATAAAAAACGGCGGACGCACATATATCCGCATAACAGATAACGGCTGCGGCATATCAAAAGAGGATCTGCCAACAGCCTTTCTCCGCCATGCGACAAGTAAAATAAGCGAGAAGGACGACCTTAACAAAATTTCCTCTCTCGGCTTCAGAGGCGAGGCGCTGGCATCTATTTGTGCGGTATCAAAGGTATCGGTTTTGACAAAGAGACCTGAAGATGAGCTAGGCTCTCATATAGTTAACGAGGGCTCCGAGGTAAAGCTTTTTGAGGATTCCGGAAGTCCTGACGGAACTACAATAGTGGTGAGGGATCTGTTCTTTAATGTTCCGGCAAGACTAAAGTTTTTGAAAAAGGATGTGACAGAGGGAAATTCTGCCGCAGCAATAATAACAAAAATAGCGCTGTCCAATCCTAATGTATCCTTTAAGTTTATAAGAGACAACAAGCAGGAGCTTATTACAGCCGGAGACGGAAACCTTTTTTCAGCTATAAACGCCGTTTTCGGTCAGGAGTTTTCAAAAAGCCTTCTTAAAGTCGAATACAGCCAAAACGGTATCGGTGTAAGCGGATATGTGGTAAAGCCTCTTATGGCAAAAAGCAAAAGAAATTTTCAGAATTTCTTCATCAACGGAAGATATGTAAGGTCGGTAACCTGTATGGTTTCTCTAGAAGAAGCCTATAAAAATCAGATAATGACCGGGAAATTTCCGGCTTGTGTTTTGATGATAAGTGTTGATCCTATGCTTGTGGATGTCAATGTCCACCCAACGAAGGCAGAGGTTAAGTTTGCCGATGAAAAGATTATATATGACGCTGTTTACTTTGCGGTAAAAAATGCGCTTATGAGCGAGCAGACGCCGAGTGAGCTTGTCGAGGAAAGCTTTAAGCATTATTCCAACACACAGCTTTTCGGCTTTGAGGCTGAAAAGGGAGTTCAGACAGTTCTTGATGAAAAAGACCGCGCGGAAAAGGCGGAGCAAAACGGCGCACGCTTTGAGCATAAAAAGGCTGAGCCCAAAGACGGCTTTTATTCGTCCTTAAATATCAAAGAAAAACCGGGACGCCCTATGGGAAAAGGCTTTTTAAGGTCGTCTCAAAACGAATATAAGGTAAACTTTTTGTCGGATAAGGATGACAAAAAGAACGAAAGCGAGCCGGATTTTTACAAGCTCAAGACGCCTGATATCGATGTTAAAGAGTTTAAATACATAAACCATAAAAGCTTTGTCAAAAAAGCTAATGATACTAATGAAAGTGAAGAAAAGCTTAAACCTGAGACAAAGGTGCTGGGCGAGGTGTTTGATACATACATAGTATGTCAGCTTGACGATGATATGTATCTTATTGACAAGCACGCGGCGCACGAACGGATAAATTTTGAGAAGATAAAGAAAAGTGTCACAGAGCTTGACAGTCAGATGCTTGTCACGCCTGTCAATGTGCTTTTAAGCTTTGAGGAATACGACGCGCTTATGGAAAACACCGGCGAAGCCGAAAGGCTTGGATTTATGATAGAGGACGCAGGAGCGCCGTTTGTAAATGTCTTGGGGCTTCCGGTTGTGATAAACGGTGAGGATGCCGAGGAGGCGGTAGGCGAGCTTGCTAAAAATCTTTTGAGCTTAAAGGTTTCTCCTCAGCTTGATCTGCTTGATGAGCTTTGTCATTCGATAGCCTGTAAGGCATCTGTAAAAGGAAATATACCGTCAGATATTAAAGAGCTCAAGGCGCTGTGTGACAGTGTGTTTGATGAGACGCTTACAAAATACTGTCCGCACGGCAGACCTATATTCATAAAGCTTTCAAGGCGTGAGATAGAAAAGCTTTTCAAGAGAATAGTTTAAGGATAAATGATGGAAAAAATACAAGTTTTAGTTATACTCGGACCGACAGCGTCCGGAAAAACCGAATTAGCAGTTTCGCTTGCAAAGGCTTACGGCGGCGAGATAGTTTCCGCCGACTCTATGCAGATATATAAGGGAATGGATATTTTAACGGCAAAGCCGTCAAAGGAAGAGCTTGAGGCTGTAAAGCACCACCTTATAGGCTTTCTTGACAGCGACAGGAGCTTTAGCGTTGCGGACTATGTTGATCGTGCCTCAGAGGTTATTCTGAGCATACACAAAAGAGGCTTGCTGCCGATATTATGCGGAGGTACGGGACTTTATATCAACTCCCTTATAGATAATATAAAATTTGATGACACTTGTGCAGATGCCGCCTTGCGGAATGAGTATCTTAAAATTTCCAAAGAAAAAGGAAATCACTTTCTTTGGGAGATGCTTTATAAGGTCGATGAAGAGTCGGCTATGTCGATACACGAAAATAATGTAAACAGGGTGATACGAGCGCTTGAAGTTTATAAGCTAAGCGGAAAAACGCTTTCGGATTCAAAGGCTTTAAGCCGATCCGAGCCGTCTCCGTATAAGCCGTATATTGTAGGTCTTAACTTCAGCGACAGAGAGATACTTTACAAAAGAATAAACGACCGTGTTGACAAGATGGTCGAGAGCGGTCTTATAGATGAGGCAAGGGCTGTATTTTTATCGGGTATTGATCCGAAAACCGCTCATCAGGCGATAGGCTATAAAGAGCTTGTCCCTTATTTTGAGGGAAGCTGTGAGCTGTCTGAGGCCGTTGAAAAGATAAAACAGGAAACGAGGCATTATGCTAAGCGGCAGCTTACATGGTTCAGGCGGGATAAAAGGATAAACTGGATAAATTGCGATGAATATAAAAATACTGAAAAAATTTCAGAAAAAATACAAAAAGATATAGCCAAATCGAATTTTTTGTGATACAATAAAGTGTGTATCTATGTTTTTGATGTGCACCGAGGACATTTTTGGTTTTCGGGTAAAGGAAAGGGTGAGCAAAAATGAACAAGGCGATGAATTTACAGGATGTTTTTCTAAATCAGGCGAGAAAAGAGAAGGTCCCGGTAACAGTGTTTTTGGTAAACGGTTTTCAGTTTAAGGGACTTGTCAACGGTTTTGACAGCTATATTGTGATAATGGACTGTGACGGAAAACAAAATGTGGTGTACAAGCATGCCATTTCGACTATTGCGCCTTCAAGACCGATAAATATTCTGGATTCAAATAACAGCAATCAGTAAAAGACGGGTGTTGTAAATGAATTCGGTGACCATAAAGGTAATGGCGGTCGTGCTCTCCGCGTTTGTTCTTCTTATGGTGGGAAGTCAGCTCGTTTATTCGCTAAGGGATTCGAGAGATACCGAAGAGGCAATTTTGTACACTGTTGATGAAAATGAATCCTTTAAAGGAATGTTTGTAAGAGACGAAAAGGTAATCGAATATTCAAATAAGGGAGTTTTGGAGTTTAACTGTACTGATGCCTCAAAGCTTTCTGAAAATTCAGTTATTGCAAATGTTTATGAGAATGAGGATCAGATATATTGTAAAAAACAGGTCGAAAAGCTTACATCTTTAAAAGAAGATTACGAAAAGGCACAAAATCCCGGAACATCAAACGGTGTTCAGACGGAAGTCCTTAGAGACAGGATCAGTCAGCAGTATATGTCTCTTGTAAGGGACTGTGACGGCGGCGATTATAACAGCGTTTATGATACAAGAAAAGAGCTTATGTATCTTTTGAATGTAAACAATATCCTGACACGCAACACTGTGGATTTCAGCAAAGAGATAGCCGATCTTGATAAGCAGATAGCCGATTATCAGAGCAAGTGTGCCGAGCCTGTTGACAGGGTGATCGCCAATGGATCGGGATATTTTGCGTCAAAGCTTGACGGATATGAGGGAATGGTATCTCTAAAAGATATAGACAACCTCACATACGAGCGCGCAAGCGCTTTGTTTTCGGCAGAACCTAAAACGGTCGATGATGCGATCGGAAAGATAATAGACGGTTACGACGCAAAGCTTATCGGAATAATTGATAAAACCACAAAGCTTATTGAGCTCAATCTTATGACGAGTAACTCATTGAGTGTTCGTTTCAGCTCTTCTGACAGAGTGTACAATATGAGCGTTGACTCTATAAGACCTCTTAATGAGGATGAGAGCAAGTATCTTATTGTCCTTAATTGCAGTCAGCTTGATAAAACGCTTTTACAGAACAGATTTGAAAATGTCGAGCTTATTTTTGACGAGTATACGGGTATTAAGGTACCGAGAGATGCAATAAGCTTTAAAGATAATGTTAAAGGCGTATATACTATTTTGGGACAGGAAATAACTTTTAAGAAAATAGATGTCGTTTACGAAGGCGATGATTATGTGCTGACAAGTACGTCAACCGATAAGGATCATCTTGAGTTGTATGATCAGATACTTGTCGAAGGGGTTGAGAAGGACGATGGATGATATTAACAGCGTAAATTTTCAATTTGTTGTTGAAAATTACAGGGATATATGTTATAATATACAGAATGCTAAGATCAAATACAACAGAGAGTCGGATAATGTCGATATAATGGCGGTTACCAAAACGGTAGCTCCTGAAATCGTCAATGCGGCAATAGACTGCGGAATAACACTTTTAGGTGAAAACAGAGTTCAGGAGTTTATGTCAAAAAAGGACTTTTACCGACCCTGTGATGTTCATTTTATCGGGCATCTTCAGACTAATAAGGTGAAATATATCATCAACGATGTAAAGATGATACAGTCGGTAGATTCGGTAAAGCTTGCCGAGGAGATAAACAGACTGGCTTTAAAAAACGACCGTGTTATGGATATTCTTATAGAGGTGAATATTGGAGAGGAGCTGAGTAAAAGCGGCGTAAGCAGGAATAATGTCCTTCCGCTTTTAAATGAAGTTTCAAAGCTGCCCGGGATAAGGGTAAAGGGACTTATGGCGATCCCGCCGATCGGCTCTGATGATGATATATATATATCGCTTAAGGATCTTTTTGAACAACTAAAGACAAAAAATATTCCCGGGGTAAGTATGGAAATACTTTCCGTCGGAATGTCAGGAGATTATGAGAAGGCTGTAAAGTACGGATCTAATCTTGTGAGAATCGGAACAAAGCTCTTTGGGGCAAGAAAATACATGGAGGTTTAATTATGAGTGTAATGCAAAGCTTTAAAAATTTATTCGTTGGAACAGACGAAACAGAAGAAGAGCTTTCTCCTGTTTATGAGGGCAGCGCACAGGCTGTTGACCCTATGGTAGATAAGAGAAACAGAGAGGTAAAGATCGCTGCTACTACCACTCTTCAGATAGTGCTCGCAAGACCTGCTGATTTTAACGAAGTAAAGTCTATCGGAGACGATCTTAATGCTCAGAAGACTGTGCTTCTTAATCTTGAAACTGTAAAGGCGGAGGACGCAAAGAGAATTCTTGACTTTTTATCGGGTGTTGCATATGCTAACGGAGCCGATATCAAGATGATGGCTCAGAAAACATTTGCAATTATGCCGAGAAATGTTGGATTTTCCGGCGTAGATCTTATGAGTGAGCTTGAAAATAACGGTTACAGCTTCTGATGAGAAAAAGCGAACTCTCATTTCTCGGTGATCTGAGTGATGAGGACAGACTTTTTATAAACCGTATTTTTGATATTGCCGGATACGCAAAGGAAAAATATACCCCTAGGTTTTCCCATTTTTTAGATACCAGACAGCGATTTCTTGCAGAGAAAGCATTGTTATCCGAATGTGTGGACAATTTTAAGTTTTTCGGCGGATATGACGAGGCTCAGAGGGTAATGCTCGGAGTTTTTCCGGATTATGAAGAGCCTGACAATAATAAATTTCCGATTACTCCGATAACAATTTCCTACCGCCTTGAGGATAAGCTTTCCCACAGGGATTTTCTGGGGAGCTTTATGGCGCTGAATATAAAGCGCGACACGGTCGGTGACATCATTGTTTCCGATGGAAGGTGCTGTGCCTTTCTTGATTCAAAGATCTGCCGGGCGGTGTTGGGAGAAATAACCAAGATCGGAAGAGTCGGTGTAAGGGTAAAAGAAGGCTTTGACGGGAATGTCGTTTCAAAGCAGTCGTTTACGCCGATAACCGGAACCGTTTCGTCACTGCGTCTTGACTGTATAATTTCACTTGCGCTCGGTATCAGCAGGGAAAAGTCTGCTTTGCTTATTAAAAATACGGGAGTAAGTATAGATTATCGCCTTGTTACCTCTCCGTCGGTTCAGATCGTCGAGGGTAGCATATTTTCCGTAAGAGGCTACGGGAAATTTAAATTTGACAGAATATGCGGTTTTACACGCAAAAACCGTGTTACAGTTATAATTAACAAATATGATTAGGAGGACATTTAAATGCTTAGTCCAAGAGACATTGCTGAAAAGCGCTTTGAAAAGGGAACCTTCGGATACAAGCCCGAAGATGTTGACGCTTACCTTCTTGAGGTTTCAAAGCTTGTTGAGGCACTGGTTGCCGAAAACGAAGAGAGCGATGAAAAGATAATCAAGCTTGTTGAAAAGATAAATGAGTACAGAAACGATGAGGAAGCGATAAAAGAGGCTTTGCTCGGCGCTCAGAAACAGGGTCACCAGGTGCTTACTGACGCACAGGAAAAGGCTGACAAAATGATTTCCGACGCAAAGGCTGAACAGGAGAGAGTTTCCCGAGAGAGTGCTGAACAGTGCGACAGAATCGTTCGTGAGCACAAGGCAAAGTGTGAGAGGATCATTAAGGAAAACACCGAAAAGACGGAGTATAAGATTAAAACCACTAAGCTTCAGGCTGAAAAGGAGGCTGAAAACCTCGAAAAGCTTAAGCTTGAGGTCACGAGATTCAAGGCTAAGCTTACGGAGCTGTATAACAAACAGCTTAAGCTTATTATGGAGCTTCCTGAGATTTCGGAAGAGGATATTGAAAATATGATAAAGCAAAAGGAAGAGGAAGCTAAGCAGCTTGAAGAGAGCAGAGCTATAATCAAGGCTGCTGAGGATATCAAGAATGCTCAGACCGCAAAGCAGGAAGAAGCTTTTCATTATGAGGGAAATACATATGTTCCCGATGATTCGCACTTCAGCGATCTAAAATTCGGAAAAAACAATTAACATAAAACTACTAACATAAGGGAGAAGACCTAGATGTCACAGGACTATAACAAGACTTTGAATTTACCGCAGACCGATTTTCCTATGAGGGGAAATCTTCCGCAGAGAGAGCCTGAGATGCTTTCAAAGTGGGATGACGAAAGACTTTACTATGAGATGATAAAAAACAACGAGGGAAAGCCGTCGTATATTCTTCATGACGGTCCTCCGTATGCCAACGGCGATATACATCTCGGAACTGCGCTCAACAAGGTCTTGAAGGACATAATAGTAAAATATAAAAATATGAGCGGATACTGTTCGCCGTATGTTCCGGGATGGGATACACACGGACTTCCGATAGAGCTTAAGGCTATGAAGTCTATCGGCGTTGAGAACGGCGCCATACCCGCAACCGAGCTTAGAAAGCACTGTAAGGATTTTGCGCTTTCTTTTGTTGAAAATCAAAAGGAACAGTTTAAAAGACTCGGAGTGCTTGGAGATTTTGATGACCCATACCTTACACTCAAGCCGGAGTTTGAAGCAAGACAGGTGAAGGTCTTTGGCGAGATGGCTAAAAAAGGCTATATATATAAGGGACTTAAGCCTGTTTACTGGTGTCCGGAGTGTCAGACTGCTCTCGCTGAGGCGGAGATAGAGTATTCTGACGATCCGTGTCAGTCGATCTATGTAAAATTCAAGGTGTCAGACGACAAGGGAGTATTTTCTTCGCTGGGTATCGATCTTGACAAGACATACTTTGTTATATGGACAACTACAACTTGGACCTTGCCGGGAAACCTTGCTATTTGCTTGGGCCCGGATTATGAATACACTGTGGTCAAGGCTTCTAACGGTGAGAATTATGTTATGGCACAGTATCTAGTTCCCGCTACTATGGAGGCGGCAGGACTAAGCGAGTATACCTGTGAAGGAACATTTCTCGGAAAAGAGCTTGAGGGAATTATAACCCAGCATCCGTTTATGAACAGACCTTCTCCGATTATAATCGGAGACCATGTTACACTAGACAGCGGTACGGGCTGTGTTCACACTGCTCCGGGCTACGGCGTTGAGGACTTTGAGGTCTGCAAAAATTACAGCGACATAGGCATAGTTGTCGGTGTTGACGGAAAGGGCGTCCTGACAAAGGACTCGGGAATTTTTGAAGGACTTAAGACCGATGAAGCCAATAAGGTCATCGCAAAGCATCTTGATAAAACAGGCGCATTGTTTGCACTTGAGGAGATAGAGCACCAATATCCGCACTGTTGGAGATGTAAGTCACCTGTCCTTTTCCGCGCTACGGAACAGTGGTTCTGTTCGGTAAACGACTTTAAGGAGGATGCGGTAAAGGCTATTGAGAGCGTTGAGTGGATACCCGGCTGGGGCGAGGACAGAATAAAAGGAATGGTTATGGACAGGTCCGACTGGTGTATTTCCCGTCAGAGGACATGGGGCGTACCTATCCCGATAGTTTATTGTAAGGATTGCCACAAGCCGATCGTAACGGAGGAAACTATAAACGCGATTTCTGACCTTTTCAGAAAAGAGGGCTCAGACGCTTGGTACACACACGAGGCTTCAGAATTTATCCCCGACAGCGTAAAGTGCGAATGCGGTTGTAAAGAATTTGAAAAAGAAATGGACATTATGGATGTCTGGTTCGACAGCGGAGTTACTCACACAGCGGTTCTGGATGAGCGTGACGAACTTTCTTCTCCTGCGGATCTGTACCTTGAGGGCGCCGATCAGTACAGGGGCTGGTTCCAGTCGTCACTGCTAACATCGGTAGTATGCAATGGAAGAGCTCCGTATAAGGCTGTTTGTACCCACGGATGGGTCGTTGACGGACAGGGAAAGACTATGCACAAATCGCTCGGCAACGGAATCGAGCCAAGTGAAATAACGGAGAAATACGGCGCCGATATTTTAAGGCTCTGGGTCGCTTCCAGCGACTATCATTCGGATATAAGAATATCAAAAGATATATTGTCTCAGCTTTCTGACGCATACAAAAAGATAAGAAACACAGCCCGTTTTATTCTCGGAAACCTTTCAAATGCCGGCGGATTTGACATTGACAGAGACGCCGTTTCAGATGATGAGCTGCTGGAGCTTGACAAGTGGGCTATGCTTAAGCTTGACGAGCTTATTGAAAAGGTCAAGGCTGCATACGAGGCTTTTGATTATCATATCGTATTTCACGCGATACACAATTTCTGTGTTACAGATATGTCAAACTTCTATCTTGATATAATCAAGGATAGACTTTACTGTGAAAAGGAAAACAGCGTTCAGAGACGCGCTGCACAAACTGTTATGTACAGGATACTCTCCGCAGTTTCAAGGCTTATCGCGCCGATACTGTCCTTTACGGCTGACGAGATATGGAGCTATATTCCTCATTCAAAGGGTGACAACACAAAGAGCATTTTCTTAAATGATATGCCGAAGCCTTATGGAATAACTGTTTCTGATGAATTTAAAGACAGATGGGAGCTTATTTATGCTCTGAGGGATGATGTTAAAAAGGCGCTCGAGATAAAGAGAAATGATAAGGTAATAGGAAAATCGCTTGAGGCGGATATCGAGATTTACGCAAGCGGTGATATGCTTGAAAAGATATGCGCGGTTAAAGAGCTTTTGCCAGAGGTGTTTATTGTATCAAAGGTTGAGGTCTCTGAGGGAAAAGGCGAATTTTCCGGCGATCTTGAGGGCGTTTCTATGAGCGTAAAGAAAGCCGTAGGAGAAAAGTGTGAGAGATGCTGGTCGTATTCCGATTATGTTGGAAAAGACAGCGAGCATCCTACACTCTGTGAAAGATGCGCCAAAGCAGTAAGACAATAGCTTTTAAAATAATAAAGCTTTCGCATAAGTTGTCGGAGTTTTCGGCAACTTATGTTTGAATAAGGAGAAAAAATGTTAGCTTTATCGGTTGTTATTTTGGTTTTGCTTGTAGGTATTGACCAGTTGTTAAAGTTCCTTGTAACAGACAATATTATGATCGGCGGCACGGCATACTCGCTTTCTTTCGGTGACTTTGATTTTTTGTCGATCACTCATATAAGAAACAGAGGAGCTGCCTGGAGCATTTTAGAGGGTAAGACAATTCTTCTTATTGCGATAGCGGCTGTCGCTATTTTGATAGTGTTTTACTTTATCTTCAAGGGAAAGGTAAAAAGCAGGATCGGTGTTATTTCCCTTACTGCGATGATAAGCGGCGGCTTGGGAAATATGATAGACCGTATAAGGCTTAATGAGGTCGTTGATTATATAAAGGTCGACTTCATTGATTTTCCGGTGTTTAATTTTGCGGATATCTGTGTTGTGTTGGGTGCGATATGCTTTTGCATATGGCTTATAGTGGACGACATAAAGACAAAAAAACAGAAAAAGGTTTTAAACGGCGATGAGAATTCTTGAGTTTTCCGTTGATACTTTAAATGAAGGCGTAAGGGCTGATAGGTTTTTGTCGCTGTGTTGTGAAGATATGACCCGTTCGGCTGTACAAAAGCTTTTTGAATCCGGAAATGTGCTGGTTAATTCAAAGGCTGTGTCAAAAAATCAAAGGCTTAAAACAGGTGACTTTATATCTGTGACTGTGCCTGAACCGGAAGTGCTTGATGTCAAGCCGCAGAATATACCTATCGACATTGTGTATCAGGACGACGAGCTTCTGGTCGTAAATAAGCCCAAGGGTATGGTAGTTCATCCCGCACCCGGAAATTTTGACGGCACTCTTGTAAATGCGCTTATGTACCATTGTAACGGAAAGCTTTCCGGCATAAACGGAGTTATACGCCCGGGGATCGTACATAGAATAGATAAAAACACAAGCGGGCTGTTGATGGTCGCAAAAACCGACCACGCCCATAATTTTCTTTCACAGCAGATAAAGGAGCATTCTTTTAAAAGGGAGTATATGGCTGTTTGTGTCGGACGGTTTAAAGAACCGTTAGGTACGATTGATGCGCCTATCGGCAGAAGCAAGTCGGACCGAAAGAAAATGTGCGTCACCTATCAAAATTCCAGAGAGGCGGTAACCCACTATAAGGTGATAGAGGAATATGACGGTTATTCTCTTGTGAGGTTTTCGCTTGAAACCGGAAGGACCCATCAGATAAGAGTACATTCAAAATATATAGGTCATCCGATATTGGGAGACGATGTATATTATAAGCCTTTTAAGGGCTTGGAGGGGCAGTGCCTTCACGCTAAGCTTCTTGGATTTGTTCACCCGAACGGAACATATATGGAATTTGACAGCGAATTACCTGATTATTTTTTAAAGGTTTTGAAAAGGATAAGATAGAGTATGTTTGAGGACATAAACAAGGTTTTACTTATAACGGATATGGACGGAACATTTCTTCCGACAGATAAGGTCCCGACTAAGGAAAATCTTGAGGCAGTCAAGAGATTTCAAAGCGCCGGAGGTAAGTTTACGATAGCGACAGGAAGAGCGCTTCAGGCAGCAGAGCTTTATTTTGACTATTTTAAATGCAATTTTCCGATGATACTTTTTAACGGCGGAATGATATATGACTACGATAACAAAAGGTCGCTTTTTGACAGATATGTGCCGGGTACGGCAAAGTCTATGGTGCTTGATATTTTAAATCAGTTTCCGAATCTCGGATGTGAAATACTTGTAAAGTCAAATATCAAAATCGTTCAGTATAACGATATGGAGGAGTACCATACAAGGATTTGTAAGTCGCATCCCGATATAGTAAGCTTTGAGGATATAGATGAGCCATGGTACAAGGTGTTGTTTGCTGACACAGAGGAAAATATCGACGAGGTAGTGAGCTATGTTACACAAAAAGGCTTTAGCGGTGTTGATTTTGTAAGGAGCGACAGGTTTTTCTATGAAATACTTCCTCTTGGCAATTCAAAGGGAACTGCTGTAAAAAAGATGCGGGAAATTTGTGGTCTTGATGATTTCACGGTCGTTTGCGCCGGAGACTACAACAATGACATAGAAATGATAAGATATGCGGATCTGGGAGTTTGTCCGAGTAATGCGACAAGCGAGGTAAAAGCTGTCTCAGATCTTGTTTTTAAGCAATCTAATGACGAAAATGCTATTGCGGCAGTAATAGATCATATATTTTCAAAAATAAATTGACGGAGGTATTTTAAAATGGACGCTAACTTGAAAAAAAAGCTTGAAATCCAGGCTTGCAAAATCCGTATGGGAATTTTGACCGGCGTTTATAATGCAAAATCAGGACATCCGGGCGGCTCACTTTCTATTGCAGATACGCTTACATATCTGTACTTTAACAAGATGAATGTCGACCCGAAGGATCCGGACAACGACGACAGAGACAGGTTTGTTCTCTCTAAGGGGCACACCGCTCCGGCGTTGTATTCGACTCTTGCTAACAGAGGCTTTTTTGATCTTGATGAACTTAAGAGCCTAAGACATATAGGAGCTCTTTTACAGGGACATCCTTGTATCCATATTCCCGGCGTGGATATGTCCTCTGGTTCATTAGGACAGGGAATATCTGTTGCGGCGGGAATGGCGCTCAGCGGGAAGATCTCTGACAAGCCGTATAAAGTTTATACTGTACTCGGCGACGGTGAGATCGAGGAGGGTCAGGTCTGGGAGGCTGCAATGTTTGCTGCTCACTATAAGCTTGATAACCTTGTCGCTGTTGTAGATAATAACGGTTTGCAGATAGACGGAGCCATTAAAGATGTTATGTCGCCGTATCCGATCACCGATAAATTCAAAGCTTTCGGATGGTATGTTATTGAAGCCGACGCCCATAACTTCGATTCGTTGGATGCCGCGTTCACCGAAGCTGATTCTGTAAAGGATAAGCCGGTAGTGATTGTTCAGAAAAGCACAAAGGGCAAGGGCGTTTCGTTTATGGAAAATCAGGTATCCTGGCACGGAAGCGCTCCCAACGAACAGCAGTATAATGATGCAATGAGCGAGCTTGAATCAACCTTAAAAGGTCTGGAGGGATAAATAATGGCAGATGTTATTAAGAAGGCTACAAGAGAAAGCTATGGAGAGGCACTTGCGGAGCTTGGTGAAAAGTATGAAAACCTGTATGTTTTCGATGCGGATCTTGCTGCGGCTACAAAAACCGGAGTTTTTAAAAAGAAATTTCCCGAAAGGTTTTTTGATTGCGGAATAGCTGAGGCGGATATGATGGGAGTAGCTGCGGGTATGGCTGCGACCGGAAAGATACCTTTTGCTTCCACATTTGCTATGTTCGCTGCCGGAAGAGCTTATGAAATAGTGAGAAATTCTATCGGCTATCCTCACTTGAATGTAAAGATCGGCGCAACCCACGCGGGTATCTCTGTCGGTGAGGACGGCGCTACACATCAGTGTAACGAGGATATCGCACTTATGAGAACTATCCCGGGTATGACTATAATAAATCCTGCTGACGATGTTGAAGCAAGAGCTGCGGTGGAAGCGGCAATTTTACATGACGGACCGGTTTATCTGAGATTCGGAAGACTTGCGGCTCCTGTGTTTAATGACAAGGCGACATATAAGTTTGAGCTTGGAAAGGGAATACAGCTTTCTGACGGAAAAGATGTCACTATAATCGCAACTGGTCTTATGGTGTCTGAGGCAATCGAGGCGGCAAAAGCCCTGAGTGCTGACGGAATATCAGCAAGAGTCATAAATATTCATACAATAAAGCCTATTGACAAGGATATTATTATAAAAGCCGCTGAGGAAACAGGTCGCATAGTAACTGTTGAGGAGCATAGCATAATCGGCGGACTTGGCTCTGCTGTTTGTGATGTAGTTAGTGAATTTTGCCCTGTACCTGTCAAAAAAATCGGCGTAAATGACGAATTTGGTCATTCCGGTCCGGCTGTAGATCTGCTAAAAGAATTCGGACTTTGTGCGGATAATATTGTAGAAAATGTTAAAACTTTTATTAAATAAATAAAAAGTTTATAAAACTGCCTGATAAATTTTATTATCCGGCAGTTTTTTCCTTGCATTTTTTTAATGCTTGTTGTATAATTATTATGTGCTATTTTGTCAAGGCGCGTACCGAAATATAACAGAAAGCGAGGGCATATCATTGAAGAAATACGGTAGCTTTATTGTCTTTATGATATTATGTGCGTTAGGTCTTGTTTTAATAGATATGTTTACGCTTTCTCTTATAGGAAGAGAGTCAGCTCTAAGATATTCATCCAGAATATCGTTTGTTTCTATTGTTATTTTTGTAGCCCTTTCCGCGCTGTATTTTATTTATATGAAAATCTCCACTAAAAAGCTTGATGAGCTTATGAGAATTTCAAAAAAAGTATCTACGGGCGATCTAAATAACTCGCGTTGCAACCTGAAGGGCAAAGATGAATATGCTTTTATCGGTCAGTGTATGGATTATGTTCTTGATGTTGTATATGAAACAAAGCAGCAGAACCAGATACTTATGAATATGACCAATAATATTATATTCTGGTATCATATAGACAGGGACAAGTTTACGGTTTCCGACAATTTTAATAAGGTGTTCAGTTACCGTTCTAATTCATACAGGTTTTCTGACAGTTTTTTTGAGAATATTCGTGTTTATAAGGATGACCAGGAAAAATTTAACCACTTTAAGGATGTTATGCTTGAAAAGGGTAAGGCTTCCGCAGAGGTAAGACTGTATAATATTTACAACGAATATGCCTGGTATCATATTATAAGCGATGCGATAAAGAACCAAAACGGAAAGCTTGTTCAGATAACCGGTGCGCTTGTCGATATTGATAAAATAAAGCACCGCGAAAAAGCGCTTGAAAAGCTTGCGAGCGTGGATACTCTTACACAGATATTAAACCGCACATCATTTGAGGTGTCCGCATTATCTGCCTGGGAGCTTGCTGTTGCCAAAAAAGCTAACTGTTACATAATGTTTATAGACCTTGATGATTTTAAACGGTTTAACGATGAGTACAGTCACGCTGTCGGCGATGAGGTTCTTATTTTTGTGGCGAGTACGCTTAACAAGATAGTTGCCGACCACGGCTTTGCCGGAAGATATGGCGGAGATGAGTTTGTGCTGTTTTTAAGAGCGGATGATGACGATGTTTCCCCTAAGAAGGTGTGTGAAAGTATAATTAAAACACTGAATTTAGGCTTTGATTCTCAGGTCGCAAAATTACGCGTCGGAATAAATTGCAGCATAGGAGTTTGTGCGTGCGAGGGTCAGGTCAAGGATGCTGATGAGGTTATCAAACGGGCTGACAGTGCTATGTACAGTGTAAAGAAAAACGGCAAGTCTAACTACGCTTTTTATAATTGATTTGTAAAAGTTTAGACCGTTTGGTTTAATAAATGCTTGATTAACAAAAATATTCTCTCTGAATATAATAAAACATTCAGGGGGATTTTTTTATGCTTGTAAGAAAAAAGAAAAAGCATTTTAAGCTCAAGGTGTTTGTGCTTATAGTATTGATGGTTATTGCGGTAGGAGTGTTTTTGATAGACAGAATTATAGATAAAAAGATAGAGTCGATCGCAAAGATAGAATGTGAAAGCTATGCCGATCAAATAATAAATGATGCAGCAGCATACTGTATTGATAAGTTTTCTGACAAAAGCTTCGTTGATAAATCATATGACCAAAGCAGGATCACTCAGATAACTGTAAATGCCGAAGAGGTCAACGCTTTTAAAAGTCTTATGACCGAGGAGATAAACAAAATGCTTATAAGCCAGAGCAGTCACGAGTTCAAAATAAGTCTTAGCACAGTGCTAGGAAGCAATATTTTTGCCGGGATCGGTCCTGAAATAGAAATGTATTTTCAAAAGGAAGGAAGCGTAAATGTTTCTATCGACAGCGGTTTTTCTGAAGGCGGAATGAACCAGACAGTACATAGAATAACAGTTGATGTGAGCGTTACACTTTTGTCTGTAACTCCGGCAGGAAACTTTCCATTCGATTACAGTACCGAATTTTTGCTTTCGGAAACGGTTATCGTGGGTCAAACGCCGTCGGTTTATGCACAAATTCCCAATACTTAAAAAACTAATTAAAAAATACTGGTAAAAGATTAAAAAATGTGTTATACTAATAAAGTGGCATATTTGGATGTTTTGCTGAATTTGCTCAAAGGTGTGTAAGCCTATATTATTTTTAAAGAGGTACGCATTGATGAATGAAAACCAGGCAAAGAAAAGGATAGATGAGTTAGTAGATACACTAAATAAGTATAGCTATGAGTATTATGTTTTAGATAATCCTTCGATTTCCGACTATGATTATGATATGATGAACAATGAGCTTAAAAGGCTCGAGGAGGAGTATCCGGAGCTTTTGCGCGACGATTCACCTACACAGAGAGTGGGCGGAGAGGCTGTATCTATTTTTGAAAAGGTACCTCACGCCGTTCAGATGGCAAGTCTTCAGGATGTTTTTTCTCTTAGCGAGGTCGAAAAGTTTTGCAGTCGGATAAAAAGCGAATTTCCCGATGCACAGTTTGTTGCCGAGCCAAAAATCGACGGACTGTCTGTAAGTCTTGAGTATCAAAACGGAATATTCGTCCGTGGTTCAACAAGGGGCGACGGCTTTGTCGGAGAGGATGTTACCTTAAATTTAAAAACGATATTCTCAATTCCTCTTAAATTAAAGGAGCCGATACCTTTCTTAGAGGTGCGCGGCGAGGTCTATATGCCTGTGTCCGTTTTTGAAAAGCTTGTCAAAAAACAACAGGAGAACGGAGAACAGCCGTTTAAAAATCCAAGAAACGCTGCTGCCGGATCTCTAAGACAAAAGGACAGCAAAATTGCGGCGAAAAGAAAGCTCGATATTTTTTGTTTTAATGTTCAGCAGTGTGAGGGAAAGGAATTCAGCTCACACTTTGAAACGCTTGAGTATTTAAAATACCAGGGCTTTAAAACGATCCCCGGATATGTTAAAACTGACAGCTCCGACGATATACTCAAAAAAATTGAAGATACAGGTAAAAACCGCTTTTCACTTTCTTACGACATAGACGGTGTCGTCATTAAGGTAGACAGCCTTTCACAGCGTGAGCTTTTAGGCTCGACAACGAAAACTCCGAAATGGGCGGTAGCATATAAGTTTCCGCCGGAGGAAAAAACCTCAAAGCTCACTAAGATAGAGGTCAATGTCGGAAGAACGGGCGTCATAACTCCTGTTGCCGTGTTTGAGCCGGTTTTTCTTGCCGGTACATCGGTTTCTCGTGCGACGCTTCACAATCAGGATCTTATAGATGAAAAAGGCGTCAATATAGGCGACATAATAACCGTAAGAAAAGCAGGGGATATAATTCCCGAGGTCGTTAATGTTTCGGAGAAAAGAAGTGAGGGCAGCTATAAGCTTCCCGATGAATGTCCTGTTTGCGGCACTAAAACAGTGAGAGAGGAAGGAGAAAGCGCTGTAAGATGTCCAAATGTTGACTGCCCGGCACAGATATACAGAAGTATAGTTCATTTTGCTTCAAAGCCCGCTATGAACATAGATGGTTTAGGTCCGGCAATAGTTGACTCGCTTATAGATTCCGGTTTAATAACATCGGTCGCTGATTTGTATACAATTAAGTTTGACGACCTATTAAGGCTTGAAAAATTCAAGGAAAAATCGGCAAATAATCTCTTATACTCAATCGAAAAATCTAAAGGAAATACTCTCGACAGACTTGTGTTCGCTCTCGGAATAAGAAATATAGGTTCTGCCGCAGCAAAGCTTCTTTGTGAAAGATTCGGTTCTCTTGAAGAAATAATGAACGCTGAAATCGAAGAGATATGCGCTATTGATGGATTTGGCGAGATAATGGCAAAAAATGTATATGACTTTTTGAGAGAGCCGCATTCTGTCGCGCTTATAAACAGACTTGTTTCATACGGCGTTAACACTGTTTATAAAAAAACAAGAGTGGATCAAAGATTTGAAGGTAAAACTTTTGTCTTAACGGGAACACTTCCCACGCTTAAGCGAAGTGAGGCAAAGGAGATCATAGAAAGCTTCGGAGGAAAGGCTTCCGGAAGCGTGTCGAAAAAAACCGATTATGTTTTAGCCGGAGATGAAGCCGGAAGTAAGCTTTCAAAGGCACAGGAATTGGGGATACCGGTTATTTCTGAGGATGAGTTTTTAGAGATGACCAGATAAAAGTTTAATACTTTAGGAGGAAAACAGATGAATATTGACATCAAACACATTGCAAAGCTCTCAAGGCTGCACATTGAAGAGGAAAAACAGGAAAAATTTGAAAGCGATATGCAGAAAATAGTGGATATGGTAGAAAATTTACCTGATATAGAGGATGCTCCGCTTTTAGATGAGAGCAATCCGATGACTTTGAGAAAAGATGTTGCCGTAACCGGAAAGTTTACACGGGACGAGCTTACAAAGAACGCTCCTCATGTAACGGCAGGCTGTCTTGTTGTTCCTAAGACGGTAGAATAAAGGGGGAATTTGAATTGGAGCTATATAATCTGAGCGGATATGAGCTGTCAAGAATGCTTAAGGATAAGAAAATAAGTTCTGTTGAGCTTACAGAGTCGGTGTTTTCGAGAATTGACAGCGTCGAGGATAAGATCGAGGCATATGTCACACTTGACAAGGAAAATGCTTTGAATAAAGCGAAAGAGGTAGACGATAAAAGGGCGGAAGGTAAAGAGCTTTCTAAGCTTGCAGGAATCCCTATAGGAATTAAAGACAATATCTCAACAAAAGGACTTCTTACTACCTGTTCGTCAAAAATGCTTTCAAATTATGTTCCGCCGTTTAATGCAACGGTTATGGACAAGCTTGATTCTATGGACATAGTTGTTACAGGAAAGCTTAATATGGATGAATTTGCTATGGGCTCGTCTACTGAGACATCGTATTTTAAAAAGACAAAGAATCCTTTTGATACCACAAGAATACCCGGAGGTTCTTCGGGCGGTTCTGCTGCTGCCGTAAGCGCAGGCGAGGCAGTTATGGCTCTTGGTTCTGACACAGGTGGTTCTATAAGACAGCCGGCGTCTTACTGCGGAGTTGTTGGTCTAAAGCCTACATACGGCTCTGTTTCAAGATTCGGACTTGTGGCGTTTGCCTCCTCACTCGATCAGATAGGACCTATTGGAAAGAGCGTAAAGGACACGGCTATGCTGTTTGATGCGATATGCGGATACGACGAAAAGGATGCAACAAGCGCTGATATTTCTCATAAAAGCTGCCTTAGTAATTTAAAAGCTGATGTAAAGGGTCTAAAAATCGGTGTTCCTAAGGAGTATTTTTCTAAGGGGATAGACGATAAGGTAAAAGCTTCTGTTCTTGATGCGGTAAAGCTGTTTGAGGAAAATGGCGCTGAGGTCAAAGAGGTATCGTTGCCTTCGACCGATTATGCTTTGAATGCGTACTATATCATTTCTTCAGCAGAAGCGTCTTCAAACCTCGCAAGATACGATGGAGTGAAATACGGTTATAGGGCTAAGGATTATGACGGGCTTATAGAAATGTATGAAAAGACCCGTTCAGAGGGCTTTGGCGACGAGGTGAAGAGAAGAATAATGCTCGGAACATTTGTTTTAAGCTCGGGATTTTACGATGCTTACTACAAAAAAGCTAAGCTTTTACAGAGAAGAATCTCATCGGAATTTTCAGATGTCTTTTCGGATGTGGATATTTTATGTGCGCCTACCGTTCCGACAACAGCATTTAAAATTGGTGAAAATATCGGAGATCCTATAAAGATGTACGCTACCGATGTTTGTACCGTAACAATAAACATTGCCGGACTGCCTGCTATGAGCATACCGTGTGGATATGACGGTAACGGTCTTCCGATAGGAATTCAGCTTATCGCTGACAAATTTAATGAGCAGACGCTCTTTAATACAGCAGAGTGTTATGAAAATCTTGTCGGCGGATTTAAGTCACCTAATCTTTAATTTAAGGAGTTGAGCACAATGGTAGAAGGATATGAAGTAGTGATAGGTCTTGAGACACACGCAGAGCTCAACACCGAATCTAAAATATATTGCAGCTGTAAAAATCAGTTCGGGCTTGAGGTCAATACACAGGTGTGTCCCGTTTGTATGGGAATGCCGGGAGCGCTCCCGACTCTCAATGAAAAGGTAGTTGATTATGCTATAAAGATGGGTCACGCCTTAAACTGTACAATAAATCCGGTTTGCAAGCAGGACAGAAAAAACTATTTTTACCCCGACCTTCCCAAAGCGTACCAAATTTCACAGGCGGAGGTACCGCTTTGTCAGAACGGATATGTTGACATTTATGTGGACGGCGAGGAGAAGCGTATAGGTATCACCCGTATACACATTGAGGAGGACGCAGGAAAGCTCCTTCACAGCGATAAATTTTCAGGCTCTCTTGTCGATCTTAATCGCTGTGGGGTACCGCTTATTGAAATAGTTTCCGAGCCTGATATGCGTTCGTCTTCTGAGGCTAAGGCTTATCTTGAAACTCTTAAATCAATTTTGCAGTATTTAGGTATTTGCGACTGTAAAATGCAGGAGGGTTCTATAAGGTGTGATGTAAATGTTTCTGTTCATAAGCCCGGAGAGCCTTTCGGAACCCGTAGTGAGATGAAAAATGTAAACAGCTTTTCTGCGGCAGTAAGAGGAATAGATTATGAGGTCAACAGACAGATAGAGATTTTAAAAGCCGGAGGAAAGGTCGAACAGGAAACAAGAAGATGGGACGACCAGAAGGGTATCAGCGTTTCTATGAGAAGTAAGGAGGACGCTCAGGATTATCGTTATTTCCCTGAACCGGACCTTCTTACGATAGTCGTCGATAAAGAGAGGATCGACGCTTTGAAGGCTGAGATACCTGAGCTCCCTAATAAGAAGCTTATAAGATATATCAAGGAATACGGTCTTAGCCTGAAAGAAGCTACCGCTATTTCTGAAAATGTCGACAAAGCAGGCTTTTTTGACGAATGTGTAAACAACAGTAATGTTTCTCCAAAATCTGTCTGCAACTGGCTCCTCGGCGATATTGCAAAGTATGAAAACGCCAACAACATATCTGTACGAGACACTTTACTTACTCCGAGTAAGCTGGTCGAGCTGATTAAAATCATAGATTCGGGTAAAATCTCGAATGCCGCCGGAAAGACCGTTTTTGATATTATCATCACGAAGGATGAGTCGATCTCAGACATAATCGAAAGTAAATCACTGGCTCAGATATCGGATGCTTCTGCACTCGAGTCGATCGCAGACGAGGTATTAAGTCAGAATGAAAAGTCGGTAAACGATTATAAAAACGGAAAAACAAATGCACTGGGCTTCCTTGTCGGACAGTGTATGAAAGCCTCAAAGGGTAAGGCTAATCCGTCTATTATGAAGGAAATTATTGTTAAAAAGCTTAGCGAATAAACTATTTACATTAGATTGTCTTTTAGACTTACAGACGGCAGATTTTTGTTTTTATTTTTCCCCTCTCACTAATAGTGCAAAATCAGGAAAAAATGTACGCAAACGTACATTTTTCATAAAATAAACTATGTTTTGTAACAAAAAGTTTACAATATTCATAGTTCATTCATAATTATACGAGTGCGGTATATGTTTTTGCCGGTATCTTGGGGAAGTGGATAACAAAGTGGTTGTGTCCAAAAGTCGCTTACTGAAAGACGGTATTGCTCTGTTTATAAAAGCCGATGAATTATCAGTCATCGGCTTTTTGCGTTGTGAAAATCAAAAACAAAATCAATGTAAATGTAAGTATCAGCCCTAGCAGGTTGTCTTTTTCAAAGCTCACTGTGTAACCTGTCGATGCCGGAGTATAGAGCTTAAGATGCAGAAGCTTAGTGTAGATAAAGCAAAATGCCGCGCTTAACGGACAGGCTATGAGCCTTGATAATATCAGCGGCTTAAGACTTATTGTGGTTACCGCCTTAAGCTGTAGAAGTATACATATCCCGCCGAATGATGATATTGCGGCAATAAGCGGAAGAATTTTTGTTGACGGAGAAGAAACAGAGCTTATGTTTGTGATTTCAAAAAGGGATTTTATTATGCTTACGGTATCTTTGTCAAAGCCTGTCAAAAGGTCGCTAAGTATTGTGCATACTAACGAAAAAGTAACTATTACCGCACATATCTTGAACATATTGTGTGCACAGCCGGAAATGATCGATATAATATCCGGCTTTTTTAAGTGATGCTCTGATGTGTTTTCCTCCCAGACGGTAAATCTGTTTAAAAATATTGCTAAGACAGCGTTTGCTGATATACATGACAAAAAAACAATGGTACCCGCCTTTTCACTGTTATATAGTGATATACCTACTATTCCCATTAAAAATGAGGGCCCGCCTCCGTACGATGTCATAAGCAAAGTTGTGGCGTTTTTTTTCGATATTTCACCGCCTTGATACATTTCTTCAATTAGCGATGCGCCTATCGGATAGCCGCATATATTTCCCATCAAAAACACAAAAAGCATATTTGTAGGAAGATTGAATATTATTTTTGACAAATGCTTGAGCGGTGAAAATATAAAGCGATGTATTCCTGTCTGGATAATGACGGATGAAAGGACCATATATATAAACAGCGATGGGATAATAACATTTATACATCGCTGTATACATTGATATATGTCTTTTGAAATTTTTCCTGTATTAACTACCGAGTATGTATAAACTGATATTGCCAGTAGGCAGACTGTAACTATATATACCTTTCTTTTCATTTGGATCGCCTTTTTGAATAGATTTATTTCAGTAATAATATAATATTTTAAAGGGTGATAAATTATGAAAATGAAAGAATATATAGCTTATACAAATGATATTGTGATAAGCGATGCAAACTCTATGTCTATCGAGAATTTTAAGGCAATAACCGAATGCAGCGATGTGCTTGTCAGCGTAAAAGCAAAAAGCTATCTTATAAGCGTATGGGGAAGCGGGCTGTCTGTTGAATATTATTCAGGTAAAAACATATATATTGTAGGCTGTTTTGAAAAAATAGAGTTTATCAAGGCAAAGGGGTAAATATGTTTTTTAAAAGAATAATAGGAACAGTTACTGTAACTGTATCTTCAGCAGATCCTATAAAGCTTATAAATGAGATATTAAAAAGAAATATTACCGTTTTATCAATCAACTCACAAGTTTACAGCGTTACGGTAAAGGTCTTTTTCTCAGATTATTTCAAGCTTAAAAAAATCGTCAGGAACCGTGAGGAAAAAATAGAAAAGATCACCTCCGAAAGTGGAGCGGTTTCTCTTTTTTACAGATATAGATTGCGGTATGGGATAGCTATCGGCGGTCTTATTTCAGTGCTTTTATGTATTTATCTTTCTAATATACTTCTTGAGGTGCGCATTTACGGTGCGAACGATCAGGCAAAGGCTCAGATATTAAGCGTTTTAAGGGCAGACGATGTGACGATAGGTTCGTTCTTGCCCGCCGTTGACATATTTGCGCTGGAATGTGACATCGTAGATAATTCAAGCCTCGTATCGCTTGCCGATACGAGAACTGAGGGCAGCGTGTTATGTATAGATGTAAAAATGACCGACCAAAAGCCTCAAATAGAAAAAAGCCGTCTGAGTGCGGATATTGTAGCTGACCGTGACGCGGTGATAACAAAGCTTGAGGTCTATTCGGGACAATCGGTCAGAGGAGTAGGCGAAGAGGTGAAAAAAGGAGATAAGATTGTATCTGGCGAAATAACGCTAAGGGGAAAAAGACTTCAGATAGAAGAAAAAGCTTATGCGTATTCCACCGGTCACATTTACGGCGATTATGATGAACAGGTGTCATTCTTCGTGCCGTTTAAGGACAGTGAACTTACAGTCAATAAGGATGTCTTTTCAAAAACATATCTTCAGTTTTTTTCGGCACAGATACCTGTAAATCCGTTTTCCGACGGGGACGGATTAAAAGAAAACGAGGAAATAAGCTATTTCGATTTTTTGGGAATAAGACTTCCTGTGGGTATTGCAAAGAAAACATATGATGAGTATTATTATAAGCCGATAAAGCGAAGTGAAAAACAAGCGACTGAGCTTGCTTACGAAAGAATAAAAAGATATGAAAAAAATCTTTTGTCGGATAAAAAAATACTAAGCAAAAGCGAAAGCGTGTCCAAAACAAAGAATGGAATAACTATAAAAGTAAATTACAGACTTAACGGCGAAATAGGAAAAATTACCGAAATATTGAAAAAATAGTAAAAAATCACTTTATTTTATAAAAGTAATGTGATATAATTATTTTGTGATATTATGACAGTATACATAACAGAGAGCGTAATTATAAAAGGAAGTTATTATGATAGAAAAAGTAATTGAAACACAAAATATGGATATGATCTTAAACATTTTCGGCAACTTTGATGAAAATGTCAACCTAATACAAAAGGAGTACAATGTAGTTGTACTTACTCGCGGGACGGACATTAAGATAACGGGCGATGAGGAAAATGTTTTTAAAGCAAGTGAGGCTATAAAGTCTTTGATGCTCATATGTGAAAAAGGCGGGTCTGTAAATGAACAGAGCATTAGGTATGTTTTTTCTCTTGTGAAGGAGGGTACACAAAGAGAGCTTGAAAACCTGTCCGATGACGGTATTTGTGTGACAACAAGCGGAAAAATAGTACGGCCTAAAACAATAGGTCAGAAAAAGTATGTTGACGAAATCAAGAAAAACACCATTGTTCTGGGCGTGGGTCCTGCCGGAACAGGAAAGACATATCTAGCTGTGGCGATGGCTGTAAAGGCTTTCAGAGCTCATGAGGTAAACAGGATAATTTTGACACGCCCTGCTGTCGAAGCCGGGGAAAAGCTCGGATTTCTTCCAGGAGACCTCCAAAATAAGGTCGATCCTTATCTTAGACCGCTGTATGATGCGCTGTTTGAAATGCTCGGAGCGGACGCGTTCGTAAGACAGCAGGAGAGAGGAATGATAGAGGTCGCACCTCTCGCTTATATGAGAGGAAGAACACTTGACGACGCCTTTATAATTCTTGATGAGGCTCAGAACACCACACCTGAGCAGATGAAGATGTTTTTAACAAGACTCGGTTTTAATTCCAAAATCGTCATCACCGGAGATATAACTCAGATAGACCTTCCTGATACCAAGAAATCAGGACTTGTACAAGCTATGAAGGTCTTAAAGGGAATAGATGACATCTATATCAACAGATTTACTGAAAAGGATGTTGTAAGACATAAGCTTGTTCAGGACATAATCAAAGCTTATGAAAGATATTCTAACGATAGAAAGGGAACAAGATTATGAGCAAGGCAAAGGTTTTAATCCACAACAATCAAAAGGATATTAAGGTCCCGGTAGGTATAAGGCTTCTTATAAGAAGAAGCTGTACGGCAGTATTGACTTATGAGAACTTTCCGTCTAACGCAGAGGTTTCCGTTTCCTTTGTAAATGATAAACAGATACACGAGCTTAATCTCAAGTACAGAAATATGGACAAGCCGACAGATGTTTTGTCTTTTCCGCTCGGAGACGGAAAGAACTATGATAAAAATCCGGAAACGGGTGACTGTTTATTGGGCGATATAGTTATTTCACTTGAAACCGCCGAGCGTCAGGCCCTTATCTACAACCACTCGCTTGAGAGGGAGATAGGCTTTTTGACGGTACATTCTATGTTCCATTTACTTGGCTACGACCACGAAACAAGCAATATGGCGGCGCTTATAATGCGCGAGAAGGAAGAAGCCGTATTAAGCGAGCTTGGAATATCAAGAAATACAACATTTGTAGAATAAAGAGGTTTTTATGTCACAAAAAAGCGCTTTTGTTACAATAATAGGAAGACCTAATACCGGAAAATCATCTCTTTTAAACGCTTTGGTCGGAGAGAGGATAGCTGCTGTAAGTAAAAAGCCGCAGACTACAAGAACAAAGATAACAGGTGTATTGACTAAAGGCGATACTCAGATCGTGTTTATAGATACACCCGGTATGCACAGGGCAAAAACTAAACTTTCCGAGCATATGGTGAATGCAATAAACGACGGTATGAGCGGCGCCGATATAATTGTATTTATGGCGGATATAACAAAACCTGTGAACGATAATGAGAGAGAACTTCTTAACTCCATAAAGTCAAAGTCCTGTAAGGTTTTACTTTGTTTAAATAAAATAGACCTGGTCGACAAGAATACTATTGCTAAACGCTTAGTTGAATACTCGTCTGTTTATGACTTTACAGAGGTTATTCCGCTAAGTGTTATTGACGGTGACGGAATAGATATAGTTATGGATTTTTTGATAAAAAATGCAAAGGACGGACCTCATTACTTTCCGGACGACGCAATCACAGACCAGCCGGAAAAGGCGCTTATTGCTGAAAAAATACGAGAAAAAGCGCTTCTTTGTTTAGACGATGAGATTCCTCACGGAATAGCGGTAGGCATCGAAGCTGTTGGTGAACACGATAACCGACTAGGAGAGGCTGTTATGGATATAGATGCCGTTATATACTGCGAAAAGGATTCACATAAGGGTATAATTATCGGTAAACAGGGCAGTATGCTTAAAAGAATAGGACAGGCTGCCAGAGAGGACCTTGAAGAATTCTTTCGAATAAAGGTGAACCTTAAATGCTGGGTAAAGGTCAAGGAGGACTGGAGAAATAAGGAAGGTCTTATTAAAAATTTCGGTCTTAGCTCTAAATAAATTTTTCCACTTATAAAAGCGGGTATAGCCTCAAAAAATATTTTTGAGGTGATTAGTATGAACAGCTGGCAGATTTTTTATAAAACCGGAAAAATAGCCGATTACTTAAACTATTGTAAGGAACGAGACAGCACGGAAGGAGAAGCAAAGGATGCTGATAACGACTGACGGCGTTGTTTTAAAAGAGCGTGCACAGGGTGAAAATGACAAGTTTATTGATGTACTTACCTCTGATATGGGAGTTATCTCAATTTGTGCAAAAGGAGCAAGAAAATTAAATTCAAAAAACGCCGGATCGACACAGCTTTTTTCATATTCAAAGCTTTGCTTCAATCAGCGTTCCGACAAATACTACCTTAACTCGAGTGAGATCATCTCCAGCTTTTTTAATATAAGCAAAGATTTAAACAAGCTTGCGTTGGCATCGTATTTTTCCGAGCTTCTTAGATATTGTGTCCCGTCGGATACACCGTCACAAAGTATTTTAAAGCTCTTTTTAAACACAATGTATTTCCTTGATAATTCAAAGCGTAGCTGCGGATTTTTAAAATCGCTTTTTGAGTTTCGGCTTATGTGCGAGATAGGTCTTATGCCCAGGCTTATAGGTTGCTGCGAGTGTTATGAATACCGTTCAAACTCAATGTTTTTTGATATTATAAACGGAAGACTTTTCTGTGATAAATGTTTTTCCGGCGAGCCGGACTATAATACGGTGATGATAACCGACAGCGAGCTTCATGTTTTAAGATATATTGCGCTGACTGAATTTGACAGGCTTTACAGTTTTAAGGTGACGGAAAGCTTAGAGAAGTCTGTCGGTATAATTACGGAAAAGTATGTTCTGGCGCATTTTGACAGAAATTTTAACACCTTAAATTATTACAAGAGCTTAGTTTAACCGGGAGGAAAAAGGTGGATAATTATTTTGATAAAACACTTGAACTACATATGGTATTGGCGCTTCTTGAAAAAGAGTGTTCAAACTCGTATACAAAGGAGATGGCATTAAATTTATCTCCAAAGTATGATATTGATTATGTAAGGTCTGAGCTCTCTAAAACGAGCGAGGCTTTTTCTTTGTCTGTGAGATTCGGTACACCATATTTTACGGATGTCGTAAATATGGAGGAATCGGTAAACAGAGCTAAAAGCGGTGCAACTCTTTCTATGGAGGAGCTTCTTCTTATAAACAGGATACTTAAAAATTCCTGCGAGCTGATTAAATGGCGTAAAGAAGCTGATGAGGAAAGTTTATTGCTTGACTATCTTTTTCAGATGCTTTTTGACCTTTCTGACATTTCAAAAAAGATCTCAAGTTCAATTATTTCTGAAGATGAAATGGCTGACGACGCAAGCGATGAGCTTATGTCGATTAGGAGGAGCATAACTCGTCACGGTGCAAAAATACGCGACGGGCTTGAAAAAATGATAAAAAGCAACGCCGTTTCTAAATATTTACAGGACAATATCGTTACGATTAGAGACGGAAGGTATGTTCTGCCTGTAAAGACTGAGCAAAAGTCGAATGTCCCCGGACTTATTCATGCAACATCCGCTACCGGCTCTACTGTATTTGTCGAGCCAATGCAGATAGTTGAGGCAAACAACGAAATAGCCCTATTAAAGGGAAGAGAGCAGGATGAGATAAGAAGGATTTTAAAGGCGTTTTCTGATAGGATCGCAGAAAACAGCGAACAGATAAAATCAAGCTTTAAGGCGATAGTTGCGCTCAACTTGTATTTTGCCAAAGCAAACCTGGCTGCGAAAATGAATGCCTGCGCGCCTTGTGTAACCGACGACGGAAAGCTTAAGTTAAAAAATGCAAGGCATCCTCTTATCGACAAGCATAAGGTCGTTCCTATAAATTTTTCACTTGGATTTGATTATAATACGCTTGTGATAACAGGTCCTAATACCGGAGGTAAGACGGTAATTCTAAAGACTGTCGGACTTATGGTACTTATGACAATGTGCGGTATGCTTATACCTGTTTCTGACGGAAGTATTGTCTCCATATATGAGAAGGTGCTTGTTGATATAGGAGATAATCAATCTATTGAACAGGATCTTTCTACATTTTCATCACATATAAGCAATGTAAACGGTATTGTTAAAACCGCTGATGAACGATCACTCGTTTTGCTTGACGAAGTAGGCTCGGGGACTGATCCTGTTGAGGGTGCCGCTCTTGCGGTAGCGATGGTTGAAAGGCTTAGAATAAACAATGTAAAAACTGTTGTCACAACTCATTTTCAGGAGCTGAAAATGTATGCCGTTGATACGGAATCGGTCGAAAATGCCTGCTGTGAGTTCGATGTAAAAACGCTTTCTCCGACCTACCGTCTTATAATAGGTTCTCCGGGAAAGTCAAATGCTTTTGAGATCTCGTCAAGACTTGGTGTAGACGATGATATTATTACCTACGCTAAAGGCTTGTTGAATGAAGATTCGCGGCGTTTTGAAAATATTTTAGAACAGCTTGAATATGCTCGGCTTGAGGCTCAGAAGAAACTCGGTGAGGCAGAAAAACTAAAAAAAGAAACTGAATCGCTGAATCAGGATATAAAGCTTCAGAAAGAGCGTTTGGAAGCTCAAAAAGAGGAAATTCTTTCAAATGCAAGGCGAGAGGCAAACAACATAGTAAAGCTTGTAACGAGAGAATCCGATGCGATTATAGAAGAGCTTGATAAAGTAAGAAAGGAAAAGAATAAGGCACAGTTTGAGGAGAATCTGATTCGTGCAAAATCAAAGGCAAGAGCTTCTCTTAACAATATGTATAAAAATGCAAATCCTGTAAATGATGCTGAATCAGAGTCTAATCCTGACATAAAAAAAGGAGATACTGTTATAATTATTGATACAAATAAAAAGGGTGTTGTGTTGTCTGAACCTGATACAAACGGAATGTGTATGGTTCAGGCTGGAATCATCAAAACTAAAATAAGCAGCTCTAAGCTCAGAGTTTTAAAAACAGAAAAAGTAACATTTAACAGCGGCAGCATTTCTAAAAAGGGGATAATAAGCCGTGCGGACAGAAAAGTTAAAATGGAGCTTGATATACGGGGTTACGCTGTTGATGACGGACTTTATGAACTGGATTCATTCATTGACAATGCTGTTATGTCAGGTATAGGTGTAATTACCATAATTCACGGAAAGGGAACCGGCGCATTAAAAAATGCTGTGAGGGCGCATTTAAAAAATCACAAGCAGATTAAATCCTTCCGCAGAGGTCTTTATGGAGAAGGCGAGGACGGTGTCACTGTCGCCGAGCTCAAATAAACCTGAAATTCAATATTGAGTTACTAATTTACACGCCTTATAAGGGCGTGTTTTTTTCAATCCCGCATATCTATTACAGCAAGTGTATATGCAATTTTATTACTTATAAAGAATAATATAATCTGTATAGATCAGTATGCTGAAGATTAAACATAAAAAATTTTCCAAAAGGGGTTGACAAAGTAAAAATGTAGTGTTATAATAATACCTATAAAAAATGTAGGAATTATAGGTTTAATGTTTGTGAGGTAATACTATGAGAAAAATGCATTTGTTTAAGCGATGTTGAAACATAGGTCATTATATTATTAAAAATCAAATAATATTTATAAGGAGAGAATCACTATGAAAACATTTGAAAGAATAACAGACCTTATTGGCGGTACACCGCTGTTAAAGCTTAAAAACTATTCTGAAAAAAGAAAGCTTCAAGCTGAAATATACGGAAAGCTGGAGTATTTTAATCCGGCGGGAAGCGTTAAGGACAGAATTGCAAAAGCGATGATAGACGATGCCGAGGCAAAGGGCTTTTTAAAGCCTGATTCGGTAATAATTGAACCTACAAGCGGAAACACAGGAATAGGTCTTGCGGCAGTTGCCGCGTCAAGGGGATACAAAATAATTCTTACTATGCCGGAGACTATGAGCATTGAGCGCCGCAATCTGTTAAAAGCCTACGGCGCAGAGCTTGTTTTAACTGAGGGCGCTAAGGGAATGAAGGGCGCTATTGAAAAAGCTCAGGAGCTTGCTGATGCGACTGAGAACAGCTTTATCCCAAGTCAGTTTACTAATCCGGCAAATCCTGCCGCTCATCTCAGTACGACCGGACCCGAAATATGGGAGGATACTGACGGTAAGGTCGACATATTTGTAGCAGGCGTAGGCACAGGCGGAACCGTTTCGGGAGTAGGCGAGTATCTCAAGAGTAAAAATCCTAATGTAAAAGTAGTTGCTGTTGAGCCTGCCGGTTCGCCGGTACTTTCAAAGGGAACTTCCGGACCGCATAAAATACAGGGCATCGGAGCAGGCTTTGTTCCCGAAACACTGAATACGAAAATATATGACGAAATAATTGCCGTTGAAAATGAGGATGCCTTTGAAACAGGTCGTACTCTTGCAAGAAACGAAGGACTTCTTGTGGGAATTTCTTCCGGTGCGGCAGTCTGGGCGGCTACCGAGCTTGCAAAGCGACCCGAAAACAAGGGAAAGGTTATTGTAGCATTACTTCCTGATACGGGTGAGCGTTATTTATCAACGCCAATGTTTTCGGAATAAAGACAAGATGTTAAAGTGTTGTGTAAAAATACTTAAGTGACTTTTGCCTGAATAGCTATTTCATTTAAACATTATCGCCGCTGTGTGCATATAATACAGCGGTGATTTTATGTCAATAGTTAAATATAACAGGCTTGCAGCCGTTGAATATGCGATTCGTTGGGCGCTTAAAAGAAATCCCGTTTTTTATGATTTTGAATATATAGGAGGCGACTGTACAAACTTTGTGTCACAATGTATTTTTGCGGGTTGTAAAATTATGAATTACACCAAGGACACGGGTTGGTATTACACCGGCATTTCAAACAGAGCCGCTGCATGGACTGGAGTTGATTACCTTTATCGCTTCTTGATTTCAAATAAAGGTGTTGGACCTATCGGAGAAATATCTGATTTACAGAATTCTCAGCCGGGAGATGTTATTCAGCTATCTAATGGGGATTATTTCCATCACAGCTGTATTATTACCGGATACAGAGGATCGGAGCCGTATGTATGCGCTCATACTTATGATGTTTTAAACAAACCGCTTTTTGATTATGTTTTTGATAAGATGAGGGTAATTCATATTATAGGCGCTAACAACTCATATTAAAGCTAATTTTGTATACGCTCTGCATTTTTTTGCAGAGCTTTTTTATACTCTGAATTTTTGACAATACAAATCACAAAGTCGTCAATTTCAACATAAAATGAAAAGGTAGAAAAAATAATGAGGCATACTGTCGGGATGTTTTTCTTAAGGCGGTGTGCCTTGCAAAATTAAGGAGTAAAACAAATGACATATAATCTGATAGCAATGACAAGTATTACCTACGCACAGAAGGCAAAGCGTGTTTTAAATGCACAGAAGATTTATTGTGAGGTTCAAAAAACGCCTTCGGGCTATTTTTCAGGGTGTGGATATTCGATAAGAGTCAAGGACGATATAAGTCGTGTGTTATCTGTTCTTAGAATAAACAATATAAAATACAAAGATGCCGTGTCGGGATATGTGAGATAAGGGGGTGAAAGAATGATAAACTTTGATAATTCCGCAACTACCTATCCTATGCCGCCTACGGTTTCAAGAGCAGTGTATAATGCGGTCAGATACTACGGAGGAAATCCCGGAAGAAGCGGACATAAGCTGTCTGTAAAGACTTCGGAAATGGTTTATCTTGTAAGGGAATCGGCAGCAAAGCTATTTGACGCTGAAACTGAAAATGTAGTATTTACATTAAACTGTACTTACGCGCTTAATATGGCTATAAAAGGAAGCCTTCGTCAGGGCGATCACTGTATAATATCTTCTCTTGAACACAATAGTGTTTCAAGACCAGTGTATGCAATGTCAAAGAAAGGGATAAGCTTTTCGGTCCTGGAGGTAGACGATGACGATGAGGTAACACTCAGAAGATTAAAAGCCTTGATAAGGGAAAATACCCGGGCTGTGATAATGACGGTATGCTCAAATGTCACAGGTCAGATACTTCCTTATCGCGAAATAGGAAGATTATGCAGAAAAAAAGGAATTGTGTATATTGCCGATGCAGCGCAGGCTGCCGGAGTTTTGCCGCTTAGTATGAATGACGGCTTTGATTTTCTGTGTATGTCCGGGCATAAGGGACTTTACGGGCCTACCGGAACCGGGCTTTTAATATCGTCGGGTCGGTTTTCGCTGTCAACCATTATTGAGGGTGGAACAGGAGCTACTTCGCTTGAGTTGGAACAAACGGGATTTTTGCCTGAGCAATTAGAGAGCGGAACTGTAAATACTGTCGGGATAATGGGGCTTGGAGAAGGAATAAAATTTGTAAAGAGCCGCGGAATAAATAAGATACACAGTTACGAGATGAAGCTTACCGAAACTTTTATAACAGGATTAAGGAGTCAGCGTGATATTAAAATTATCAGAGGAACCGGAAACTATTCAGCCGTTGTGTCATTTAATAAGGACGGCGTAGACGCCAATGAGCTTGCAGAATATCTCAGCAACCGTGGAATATATCTTAGGGGCGGTTATCATTGTGCAGGGCTTGCACATAAATACCTCGGAACGCAAAGTGCGGGAACTTTAAGATTTTCACCATCTGTAATGAACAGTCAAAGCGAGGTTTACACGCTGTTGAATGCTTTAAAAAAGTATAAAATCCAGTAAAAAATACTTGTGTAAATTCAAAAAATATGTTATACTGTATGTGATTAGCTGGGTATTATGGCGTTTTGCATAAGGAAGTGGATTTTTTGGATACTTTATCAAATTTATTTGACGCTTTTATAAGCATAATAAAATCCATAACAGTGTTTGATATACTGGATATTGCAATTTTGTCTTTTCTTCTGTATAAGGGTATCCAGATAGCAAGAGAGACCAGAGCGGGACAGCTTGTAAAAGGAATAATACTTTTGATTGCCTGCTATTTTATAGCTGATTTTTTTGAGCTCAAGGCTATGACATATATTCTTCAGACCTTCTTCAGCTGGGGATTTTTAGCGATAGTTATACTGTTTCAGCCGGAGCTCAGGAGAATACTTGAGAAAATGGGAAGGACTAAAGTTGTCAGTCTATACTCTTTAAATCCGATGGATTCTAATGGGATCGCCGGGGCTTGGGAAAACTGTATAAACGCTATCTGTGAGTCAGCCGAAAGCCTGTCGTCCACAAAGACAGGAGCTCTAATAGTGTGCGAGAGAATGACTAAGCTTGGCGAACAGATAGACACAGGTACTATTCTTAACTGTACTCCATCTGTTGCGGTATTTGGAAATATCTTTTTCCCGAACACTCCGCTGCACGACGGAGCGGTGATTATACGAGACGGAATGATCCTTGCTGCGGGCTGTTTTCTTCCAAAGCCGCAGAAGGAGGAATTTATCAACAAGCAGCTCGGATCAAGACACAGGGCTGCTATCGGTATAAGCGAGGTAAGTGATGCCTTAGTTGTTGTAGTTTCCGAGGAAACGGGAAATATCTCCGTTGCCGAGGACGGTGTATTGACAAGGGGCTATCACAAGGAAAGCTTAAAAAAGCTTCTCACAAAAAAGCTTATGCCTGTTGAGGATGAAGCAAAGCTTCAGAGCTTAGCCGGAAGGGTGAAGAGGAAATGGAAAAAAGAAAATTAAGATTTAATCTTTCTAAGCTTCTGGACAGCAGCTTTTTTGTAAAAATACTTGCGATCGTGATAGCGGTAGTTTTGTGGTTTACGCTTTCTATTGCTGTTTACCCTAATGTTGAGAAGCGTATATCAGGTATACCGCTCTCGGTTTCTCTGTCCGGAGGAGCCGGTGAAGGGGCGAGCCTTGTCGCACAAAACAGCGACAGTATAACTGTTTCAGCGAATATCTCAGGTGCAAGATATGTAATAGGAGATTATACTGCCGATAGCTTGATAGCGTCAGTAGATACATCGGGAATAACTAAAAGCGGAGAATATACGCTTGATGTAAATGTTTCATCTGCTAATTCGGATACCATTGATGTTTTGTCCGTAAGCCCTAAAACCGTAACGCTATCCTTTGATTTTAATGTTACAAGGGTTTATGAGATAACCTCCGACAGAGTTGATACTTCTTCGCTTACAACAGCCGACGGATTTGTAAAGGATATACCTGTTATCTCACCGAATACAATAAATATTGAGGGAGCTAAAACCTTGTTGGATTCAGTAAGCTCGGTATCGGTAAGAGTTCTTGACAAAACTAAAAATCTTACTGAAGCATTTACGACAAGCAATACCGAGATAGTGTTGTATGACAGCGAGGGAAATGAGGTCAAAAAGGACGGCCTTACCATATCTCCGGAGAATATATCTGTGTCTGTAAATGTAACAAAGAAGGATTCCGCTCCAATTTATGTTAATTTTAAAAACTCACAGGGTGAAGATGCCGGAAATATATTTGATCCAAGTGTGATAGTCTCAACAATTTCGCCGCAGGCAATAAATGTTTCGGCAATAGGTGATGTCGAGAGGGATCTGAGTATAAATCTTGATCTCAATCTGCGAGATGTAAGTCCAGGAGCCACAGCGACTATCAGCAAGTCGGCTTTAACCTCTGCTCTGTCTGCAAAGGGACTTACAGCGTCAGACGGAGAGCTAAACACTGTTTATGTAAACTATAAGGATGCTGGATTTTCAAGCAAGAAAATAACTGTGCCGAAGTCAGCGTTTAAAATTCAAAATATACCTGAGAATAAAAAAGCGTCAATAGTCACAGATGAAATAAAGGATGTTATTATCTACGGACCTACCGATGAACTGGAGGGTCTTGAAGATAGTGACTTTATAGCCGTACTGGATCTGTCAAAGGCAGAGCTTTCAAATGATACTTTTTTTGTGACAATATACTGTCCCGACAACAAGAGCGTATGGGCGTACGGTGATTATAAGATAACACTTTCTATAACAGATAAAAAGTAGTGTTTATTTAGGCGGGGCGATAGTTTTCGTTTCCGCCTGTTTGTTTAAATAACAGGAAGGGGCTTTAATTTTGCCGTTTATAATACCACAGATCAAATGTGCATTTACAGTAAATGTTGAATATGCAAAGAAAAAAGCTCTGCATTTATTAGGTGTTGATCCAAAAGACATCAAAAGTATAAATGTATATAAACGCTCGCTTGACGCGAGGAAGGGAAGAGAAATTTCATTTGTTTATTCCTTTTTGGTTGAACTTTACGATACAAATAGGGAATCGCTGATAGCGGAAAAATATGGTTTCTCAATCTTTAACGAGGATGTGTTTGAACCTGAGCCAAAGCTTCCTAAAGACAAAAAGATAGTAGTTGCCGGATTCGGACCATCGGGGATGTTCGCTTCGCTTATTTTGGCGAGAATGGGGTACAAGCCCTTGGTACTTGAGCGCGGAGCAAAAATGGAGGACAGGATAAAGGCTGTCGAGTCATTCTGGAGCGGCGGAGAGCTTGATGAAAGCGCAAATGTTCAGTTCGGCGAAGGCGGAGCGGGAACCTTTTCTGACGGAAAGCTCACAACAAGGATAAAAGACCCATTATGTCGTATCGTTTTAAAAGAGCTTGTGAGATTCGGTGCTGATGAGGAAATACTCACCCTTGCAAAACCACATATAGGCACTGACAGGATACGAGAAATAGTTGTTAAGATAAGAAAAGAGATAGAGTCATTGGGCGGTGAGATAATGTTTTGTTCACCGCTTAACGGGATAAATATAAGCAACGGTAGGATAAAAAGCGTTTACTCTGACAGAAAAGAGATAAAAGCGGACAAGCTTATTCTTTCGATCGGTCATTCGGCAAGGGATACATTTGAGCTGCTCTTAAAAAACGGAGTAATGATCGAGCCTAAACCTTTTTCGGTCGGAGCGAGAATCGAACATCTTCAGCGTGAGGTGGACGAAAGCTTGTACGGTGCTCTTGCGGGAGATAAGCGGCTGCCGGTAGGTGAGTATCAGCTTTCTCACAGGTTTTCAGATAATTCTGCGGTTTATACATTTTGTATGTGTCCCGGCGGATATGTTGTCGCGGCACAAAGCGAGAAGAATTCTGTTATCACAAACGGAATGAGTTTTAGCAGAAGAGACGGCAAGAACGCAAATTCAGCCCTTGTAGTGTCGGTTTCTCCGGAGAATTTCGGGAATCATCCGCTTGACGGTGTAAAGTTTGCAAAAGAGCTTGAAAAAAACGCTTATAAACTTACAGGAGGTTATAAAGCACCCTGTATGAGTGTAAAGGGATTTATCAATGACGATAAAACTTTAAAGTCGGAAATTATATCAACATACAACAGAGGTGTATCATATTCAGATCTTTCCAAGCTGTTCCCCAAAAGAATAACAGAAAAAATGAAAATAGGTATCAGTTGTTTCTCTAAAAAGATGAGATGCTTTTCTGGCGGACTTCTTACCGCTCCTGAAACCAGAACTTCTTCGCCGGTAAGGATCGTCAGAAATGATGATATGACTGCGGCAGGGATCAGCAATCTTTATCCTGTCGGAGAGGGAGCAGGATATGCAGGAGGAATAATGTCCGCAGCTGTTGACGGAATAAAAGCCGCTGTTAAAATAATGCGGTGCAGTGAGTAAAGAGAGCGTGAGTTTATTGTTTTCAGAAGTAAAAAGTATAGGCTTGATTGGAATGAACGCATTTATGGTAAGTGCGGAGATTGAAGCGGTAAGAGGTCTTCCGTCTTTTGACATTGTCGGCTGTGCCGATACGGCGGTAAGGGAGAGCAGGGAAAGACTAAGATCTGCCTTCCGTTCAAGCGGACTTCGTTTTCCGGAGATACAGATAACACTTAATCTTGCTCCCGCCGATACCAAAAAGACAGGTTCTGTACACGATCTGGCAATAGCTGCCGCATTGTTTTCTGTTATGGGAAAAATAAATGCGGAGGAGATTTCAGATCACGCTTTTGTTGGAGAGCTTTCACTTGGCGGTGAGGTAAGACCTGTAAACGGTATACTTCCAATGGCGTTTTTAGCAAAAAAGTCAGGTATAAAAAAGCTGTTTGTATCATATAAAAACGCTAAGGAAGCAAGTGTGTGTGAGGGAATTGAAGTCTATCCTGTGAAAAATCTTATTGAAATGTATAAGCATTTCTGCGGTGAAAGTATAAAAACATTCGGCAAATACATACCTTTTGGAGACGCTTTTGACGAGACGCTTGATTATAAAGATGTAAAAGGTCAGAAATCTGTGAAAAAAGCTTTGGAAATCGCTGCAAGCGGTGGGCATAATATACTTATGATAGGTTCTCCCGGAAGCGGAAAAAGTATGCTTGCTAAAAGGCTTCCGTCTATATTGCCTCAAATGACATTTGACGAAGCGGTTGAGACTACAAATATTCATTCGATAGCAGGTGTTTTAGACAGTGACGACCCGCTTATTATAAAGCGTCCGTTTCGTTCTCCGCATCACACGATCTCAAGCGTCGGACTCTCAGGAGGTGGTTCTGTTCCGAAACCGGGTGAAATATCGCTCGCACATAACGGTGTGTTGTTTCTTGATGAGCTTGCAGAATTTGACAGACCTACGCTTGAGGTGTTAAGACAGCCGCTTGAGGACAGAAAGGTCACTATCTCCCGCGCGTGGGGAAGTGTGTCATACCCGAGTTCGATAATGCTTGTTGCAGCTATGAATCCGTGTCCTTGCGGATATTACGGTCATCCAAAGAAAGAGTGTATATGCAGTGAGAAAAAAGTGCGTCAGTACCTTTCAAAAATAAGTGGTCCTCTTCTTGACAGAATTGACATACAGGTCGAAGTACCGCCGGTTGAATTTGAGGATATTTCTTCAGAAGTTAAAGAAGAGCCGTCTTCGGCTATCCGTGAGAGAGTTCAGAGAGCAAGAGAGATACAAAACAAAAGATTCAAAGGAACAGGAATCACTTGTAATGCTCAGATAACGAGCGATATAATTGATGAGGTTTGCGTTATGACTGAATCGGCGAAAATGTTTTTGAAAAGCATTTTTGATCGCTTAGCGCTTTCCGCAAGGGGATATGACAGAATACTTAAGGTAGCAAGAACTGCCGCAGATATGACAGGTGAGAGCTTGATCGATAAAAGTCACATAGCTCTTGCGGTATCATACAGAACTCTTGACAGAAAATATTTCGGATAAATAAGGAGGATTTTTATTATGTTGGCACTTATCACGGGAGCAAGCTCAGGAATAGGAGCGGAATTTGCAAAAATATTGGCACACTGTGGATGCTCGCTTATCCTTGTAGCCAGAAGACTTGACAGGCTGGAAGAACTGGCGGCGGACATACTTGAGAGGTATGATGTGGATATAAGTGTGATCGACTGCGACCTGTCCGATGATAAAAACTGTTATAGGCTTTATCAGACAGTTAAGGATGAAAATGTCGATATTCTTATAAACAATGCCGGTTTCGGAGCATACGGTGAGTTTACAAAAACTGACCTTGAAAAGGAAACTAGAATGATCGACCTAAACTGTAAAACAGTCCATATACTTACAAAGCTGTTTTTAAAGGATATGGTAAAGAAAGACTCGGGCTATATATTAAATGTAGCCTCTTCCGCAGGACTTATCAGCGGCGGCCCATATATGGCGGCGTATTATGCAACAAAGGCATATGTTGTCAGCCTTACAAGAGCTGTCAATGAGGAGCTTTCCGAAAGGGGAAGCAATGTGTATTTAGGAGCGCTCTGTCCCGGACCTGTCGACACTGAATTCAATGATGTCGCTGGAGTTAGCTTTGGACTTAGCGGAATATCTGCTAAGGAATGCGCAATAGACGGAGTTTTCGGAATGTTTGATGAGCGCAAGACGATCATAGTTCCGACGCTTAAGATGAAGCTGCTGACATATTTTAATAAGTTTTTACCACAGAAGCCATTGATGAAAATAATCGGTAAGCTTCAAAAAACAAAGGGTGATTTATGATTAGCCTTCGAGTCGGTATGAAATTTTCCAATGCTTTTAAAGTTATCACTTAATCACTTTGTATTTTCTTTTTTGAATTTTTTGTCTCTCACTAACAGCGCAAAATCAGGAAAAAATGTACGCAAACGTACATTCTTCATAAAATAAACTATGTTTTGTAACAGAAAGTTTACAATGTTCATAAAATATTCATATCTTAGTGATATAAAAACGCCTTACAATTATTTTAAAGTAAGGCGTTGTTTATACTATTTTTTATCGGGTATTTTATCAGCAAGAGGGGAGGCTTCAGCTGCTTTTTTTAGATTTTCATTTGAAAGGTGAGTATATATTTCTGTTGTGGCTATACTTTTATGTCCCAAAATTTCTTTAAGTATAAGCGGATCAACTCCGCCGTGCTGATACATAAGTGTTGCGGCGGTGTGGCGAAGCTTATGTGTTGAGACGCCGAGATTTGATAACCCCGCCTTTTTTAGCATTTCTTCAACTATGAACTGAACCCGGCGTTTATCTATACGCTTTAGCTGCTGTGACAGAAACATAGCGTCTGAGTCTTTTGAATTTTTGGGTCTATCTTCTAGATAACCCTCGATAGCAGATATACAGGCATCGTTTAAATACACGATCCGCTCCTTTGAACCTTTACCAAACAAACGTAGTGTACGATTTTCTTTATTATAATCTACAATATTTAAACCTACAAGCTCGCTTAGACGCATACCGCAGTTTAGAAATAAACATATTATGCAGTAATCCCGGGTCTTGTGTCTTGAATCAATATTCTTTAGCAGATCAACAGCCTGTTCAAGCGACAGAAATTTAGGAAGTTTATTTTTAACTCTCGGAAGCTCGAGATCTTCAAGCGGATTGACCTCCAGCATTTTAGCCTTGTTATGAAGATACGAGTAAAGCTGCTTAATTGCTGAAGTTTTTCTTGCTCGTGTCGCGGTAGAATTACAACGCGTCTCTTTTAAATAGTTCATAAACTCATACGCATCATATAGCGTAAAATTTTCAATATAAGAGAACGGAACATCTCTTACGGTTATTTTTGAATATGGAGTATCGCTGTCAACATCCTTGTGTTTAAGCTTTAAATATCTGAGAAATGTTCGTATATCCAGATAATAAGCCTCTTCAGTACGATCTGCGCGGTCTTTTATCAGTCTTAGATTTAAAAGATAATCTTTTATATACTCAGGGCAATCATCCATATATTCTTGTTTCATACTTTTTCTCCTTCCCTTATATTCACTAAATTTTTATTTAGCGAATATTTCTGTGTTTATTATACACCACCTTTTTCTATTTGTCAATACCAGTTAATGACTTTTTTAGCAAAATTTAAAAACATATGTCCCCTATAAAGCAGCGGATTTCATTTAGTCTTTCAATATCTTTAAAATTGTTACCGAAAGACTAAATGAAATGTCTTGTGGCTTTTATTACGGTCATACTATTTTTAAGTGCACTAGCATATCTTTTCGAGGTTTTTTCTTATTTTTTTTAGTATTTTCTTTTCAAGCCTTGAAATGTATGACTGCGAAATGCCGACGACATCTGCGACCTGCTTTTGTGTCATCTCGTGTCCGGAATCAATTCCAAAACGCATTTTCATTATCATTTTTTCTCTTCCGTTTAAATTTTCTATTTCCTTTATAACCAGTTCTCTTTCTACTTCGTTTTCAACTCCACGCATTACTATATCGTCATCTGTACCCAGTATATCTGACAGTAAAAGCTCGTTGCCGTCCCAATCAATATTTAGTGGCTCATCAATAGATATGTCATTTTTGTGCTGATTTGATTTCCTCAAAAACATAAGTATCTCATTTTCTATGCACCGTGACGCATATGTCGCCAGCTTAATGTTTTTATCAGGATCATATGTATTAACAGACTTTATAAGACCTATTGTACCTATTGAGATCAGATCCTCAAGTCCGATACCTGTTGATTCAAATTTCTTGGCTATATATACTACAAGTCTAAGATTGTGTACGATAAGAAGCTCTTTTCCCTTTTTATCCCCTGCTTTTAACAGCTCAAAGGCTATCTTTTCTTCTTTTGGTCCAAGCGGAGGCGGAAGAGATTCTGCACCGTTAATATAATCAATTTCAAACTCCCTTAAAAATGTTTTTGATATTATTTTAAAGATAAATCTTTTTATTGCTGAAATGTCCATTATCATTAGTCCTTATCTTAAAATATTTGGATTGTAAATTGCTCTCGGTTCACCCAACTCCGTAAGCGCAATATTTGCTTCTACTGTCCTGTTGTCAATTTTAACGCTTTTAGGTGTATAAACCCTTATCATACCACTTCCGCTCACCGTTTTATACGGTAAAAGTTTAAACCTTTTACTGCAAAACGCTTTTTCAAGATCTTTTGAATTACAAACTATAACCGGCTTTTGTGCAAAAAAATCATACAGAGAATTTCCTGTATCGCATATGCCGTTAAGCATTACTTCATTTGAATCAATTTTTACACAAACTCTTGCACCTCTTTTTGCTGAATTCATAAAAGACAGATAGTCATATAGCCAAAAAATCGAATAAGTAATTATTGTAACGACCGCGAGCATTAAAAGTGATATATCAAAGTATACTGTCACCCCTATTACAATCACCGCTCGGTTAAAAAATTTCCAAAGCAAAAAGCATAGACCTATAAACAGTATATTTATGCTTATAAGTACAGCACAGGACTTGATTATAGCCTTAAAATTAAGTCCCTCCAACAATACTGAAATTAAAAGCAGAGTAATTACCTTTATTCCAGCGCTAACAGCTATACCGACAGAAAGCAGTATCTGCATCGAGGATATACCGCCTATAAGAGACGCTGTAAGTACCCTTAAAGCAGTATATTTTCTATGAATTGTTATCTGTAATGCTTTAATGAAAAAGTATGTAATATAAACATTTGTAAGCATTAAAATATCTACATATACATCCATAATAATACCAAAACTTACTTCACATAAATATATTTTCCAGTTTGTTTTTTAGTAATCATATCTTTAGTACTATTATAAATCCACACAAGTAAAAGAATTGTCGATTTGAAAGGACGCTTTAACATTAAAAAGAAAAAGCAGTAACAAAAGTTACCGCTTTTTCTTCTTAGTATGAAAGGATGAAATAGAAAAAATCCTGGAATTCAAATACTATCTGTTTTCACAAATTAGCCTTAAAGCCGTCCTTTCTTCACCGTCAATAACAATATTTGCAAATGACGGAATACAAACTAAATCAATCCCAACAGGTGCAAGATAACCCCTTGCTATGGCTATTGCTTTTATAGCCTGGTTCGTTGCTCCCGCTCCTACAGCCTGAACTTCGACAGCATCCGCCTCTCTTAAAATCCCGGCAATCGCACCGGCAACAGAGTTTGGAGAGGAGTGGGATGAAACCTTCAATACTTCCATCTTATTTACCTCCACAGATAACTCGCAAATTTTGAAGGATTTTGTAGTGGGTAGAATGTCAAGTTAAATATTCTGATTGTTTTTGTCTATAAACATATTAACAAATTTCATAGAAAATGTCAATAGTGTTTAGCAAATTTTGTGCATTATTACTTAATAATGCGTTGAATTTTTGTTGCTTTTCCCGAATGCTCATCAAATTCTATTAATACAGCATTTATAAATTGCTCATTTTTACTAATTTCAAATTTACAGGGAAAATGTGTGATGAATTTTTTGGTCGCTATATCTGAATCAACTCCGAGAACAGAGTCCATTGCTCCGGTCATTCCAACATCTGTTATGTATGCCGTGTGACCGTCCAGTATAGTCTCATCAGCGGTTTGTACATGAGTATGGGTTCCGATAACCGCAGTCACTCTCCCCCTGAGATAATGCGCCATTGCCTTTTTTTCAGCAGTAGCCTCTGCGTGAAAATCAACAATAATATTTCTTGTTTCAAGTCTGTTTATGATCTCGTCCGCTTTTTTAAACGGATTATCAATTGGCTCCAAATAGGCAGTTCCCATAAGATTTACGACCGCTACCTGCGTTCTTCCAAAATCAATGACACAGTATCCTTTTCCGACAACTTCGTCAGGATAATTTGCCGGGCGCAGCAAAAAGTCGTTTTCTTCAAATACATTAACACAGTCTCTTTTTGAAAAAGCGTGATTTCCTGTCGTTATCACATCTGCTCCAAGTGACTTCAGACGCTTCAATGAATGTGCAGTTACACCGTTTCCGTTTGCTGAATTTTCGCCGTTTATAATCGTTATATCGGGTGAATATTCTTTCCTTATACTGTATATATTTTCTTCTAAAAAGTCAATACCTCTGTCTGCGACCACATCTCCAAAGAATATAGCTGTCATATTTTCTCCGTTCTGTTTTTATTTTGTCGGCGTTTTTTTAGATTGCCGTCAGTTGCTACGCTGTCACTCATATGACTGGCGTTCGTAAATTCAAACCAGAATACTGATCCTTTTCCCTCTTCGCTTATAACGCCAAATGGCATAGAATGACTTTTAAGTATCCCCTTTACTATTGAAAGACCTATACCGCTTCCGACGACCTCTCGCTGTGTTTTATCTCCTCGATAATATCTGTCAAATATTACAGGCAGCATTTCTTTTGATATTCCAACTCCGTGATCAACTATCTCTATTCTTACGCTTGTACCGTTATTTATCTGTTTTACCTCTATATCCTTACTGTCTCCAGAATAGTTTACAGCATTATTTATAAAATTATACAAAACCTGTGACATTTTTTCGTAGTCAGCCTTTACCATTCTGTCCTCATCTTTAAATACTCTGATATTATAACCGTCCCGTTCAATCAAGAGTTTATATCTAAGCATAACATCATCCAGAATACTGTGGACAGAAAACTCTCTTATATTAAGCTCGGCATTAGCACTCTCAAGCTTTGAGAGCTCCAAAATATCGTTTACAAGCGATGATAGTCGGTCTGATTCCTCAATTATTATATTTATGTGCTCTTCCCTCTTGACCGGATTGTTTCCTGACAGATCTCTTATCATTTCCGCATACGCCTTTATCATTGTAAGAGGTGTGCGAAGATCGTGAGATACATTTGCTACCAGATCCTTCCTAAGATTAGACACCTTTGATATTTCATCCTTGGCGTGATTAAGCGTGTCAGAAAGCTCGGCTACCTCTTTATATCCTGTACCGTTAAACTCGACATCCATATCCCCCATTCCGAATTTTTTTGCTGTTTCGTTCATATCCGAAATAGGGCGTGAAATTTTTCTTGAAAAAAGTATAGCGGTAATAAAACTAAGCTCTATAAGTATTACAGTTATAAAAAACAGCTGATTGTTAAAAAGCTTTGATGTTACTGTTACCGGTTCTATTGCGGTTTCTACATATACGATATACTGTGTTCCGTCACCTGTATCGGCGATCGACGCACAGATAAGCTCATCGCTGTCAAAATGTGAGTTCTTATAAAGCTCGGTAGCATACTTATCATCACCTTTAATAAGCTTTGAACGAAGCTTATACATACTCTCACCGTATTTTTTGTAGACATCATCATACAAAAATGAGAATCGTCCGAGGTTGTTTTCTTCATACCGTACATTTCCCGACATATCGGTCACAACTATACAGACTCCGTTTTTAAAAGCCAGACTCGAAATAACATCATTAAGTGCCGGACTCTTAATATTATCCTCGATCTCAATACATATCTCCTCAGCGTTCCTTATCTTTGCCGCACGAAAATAGGTGTCGAGAAATAAAAACTGAATCACCCACATCATTATCATAATAAACAACGAAAAACAGGTGAAATATAACCAGATTATCGTACTTAAGCTATGTTTTTTTGGATCGAACAGGTTCTTTATACTTTGCAAAAAGCTTGGCTTATCAGCATATCTTTTCAAACTTGTACCCCATTCCTCTAAGAGTTACTATAAGGTTCCTGTATTCACCAAGGCTGTTTCTAAGCATTTTTATATGTGTATCAACAGTTCTGTCGTCACCGTAAAAGTCGTATCCCCAAACCTCTTCTAAAAGCTTGTCTCGTGACAGTGCAATATTCATATTCCTAACGAGATAAAACAAAAGATCATATTCCTTTGGGGTCATCTGTGCCTTAACTCCGTCCACTATTACTTCTCTGGCTGTAAAGTTTATTGTAAGGCCCTTATAGGTGATTATTTCCTCCTCGCCTGTCATACCGAATGACGAGCGCTTCATTACAGCTCTCATACGGGCAATAAGCTCTTTTGGTGAAAAAGGCTTTACTACATAGTCATCCACTCCTATCTCAAAGCCAAAAAGCTTATCGTACTCCTCTCCCCTTGCAGAGAGCATAATGATAGGTGTGTTTTTAGTCTTTCTTATCTCCTTACAGGCTGAAAAGCCGTCTAATTTCGGCATCATAATATCCATTACTATAATGTCCAGATCATTTTCATTTGCCTTAGCAACAGCTTCCATTCCATCGGCAGCTTCTATAACATCAAAGCCGTCAAACTCAGCATACTCCCTTACAACATCTCTTATTTTCTTTTCATCGTCAACGATCAGCAGTGTAGGCATAAAAAAACCTCCGTTTAATTTTTGATAGCTGTAAATATTATGAACAGTATATGTAAATATTAAAACCCATTTGTGTGTATTGTGTGACGATAAGCGGAAACTTACACTACATACAATACATTAGCTTAGCATATTTACTTACAAATAACCGAAGCAGATCACATCAGCTTCGGTTGATAAATCTAATCATATGCTATTTTAAAGTCAGAAAACTCAGCATCTCCCTGTCCGACAGCATACAGTCCCAGAACAACGCCTGTAAAGCCCTCTGATATTTCACTTGAAAGGTACTTTGACGAGCCTGTTCCAAGAAAAATCTTTTCATCATTATGACAAACATAAAAGTTATATGAAAAATGATCCGAACAAATCATTAGCTTAGCATTACCATCTGACAGATTAACCGTATTTTGAGTGTGCTTAATTCCTCCTATATTGAGCTTAAGTACAGCTTCATATCCTCCTTCTGTCCTTCTAAGGGCAACATCATAATGTTCATTTTCACAGGAATAAACTGTAACACCTGCCTCACAGGAATCAATCGACAGGTCAACAGACAGTTTCATATCAAAATCTCTCTGTCTTATGCACAAAAATGTAGGAGAATCTACCTCGTCCAAGGTAATATCGCTTGCGGTCAATGTTACGCTGTCTCTGCTCAGCTTGTAGTTTTCGGTTTTAGGGTGACGAAGATAGCTCCAGTCAACATTAAAATCTGTATTTTCAAAGGTATATATTTTCTTTTCGGTTTGTTTAAAATCACCTTTTATCTCATACTCGTCATCAGCTGTACCGTCAATACCGGCAGTAAACCATCCCTCAGCGTCAAATTCAACAGGTATCAAAAATACCTCTCTTCCAAGTGTGTGAAACGGTCTCCATAAGTGAAGCTGTCTGAACCCAAGGCACAAAATATGCCAGTCGCCGTTTTTATCCTTTATCAGATCGCCGTGACCTATTCCCTGAATAATATATGGCGCTTTATTTCTGTTTGTAAGTACGGGATTTTTAGGATAGCCCTTGAATTCACCCCAGATACTGTCGGCTCGTGCATATGTTATCATATGACCGTATTCCGTACCGCCTTCTGCTGCCATAAGATAATACCCGCCGTTTATTTTATACATATGAGGGCTTTCAAGATACCTTCCGCCTGAGCCCTGCCAGATGCACTTACTTTCGGTAAGCTTCTTTCCGGTTTCAATATCTATCTCACACTGTACGACCCCGCTTACACCTTTATCGTCACTTCCGTTACTTATAAAATATGTCCTTCCGTTTTCAAAGTAAAGCGATGGGTCAATACCGCCCTGAGCTACATAAACAGGTTCAGACCATTCACCGTAAATATCGTCTGTGTATACATAAAAGTTCTGATGTGTTGTATCGTTTGTTGTAACCATATAAAACCGCCCGTCATTATAACGGATCGTAGGCGCAAAAACTCCGCCGGAGCTGTTTATCTTATCAAGCATAACCTGACTTTTTCTCGTCAGAACATAACCTATTTGTTTCCAGTTTACAAGGTCGTCGCTTTCAAACAGAGGCACACCCGGAAAATATTGAAAAGAGCTTGACACAAGATAGTATTTTCCGTTCGCATAGCACACGCTTGGATCAGGATAGAAGCCCTTTATAACAGGATTTTTATACTTCATAAACTAATTTCCTTTCAAATCAAAAATCTAGTTTATTCCCAGAAATTCAAAGTAGTTTTTCTCGGGCATAATTACAGTTGATTCCTCAATTTTACCATCTCTTCTCTGAAATTTTATGGTGTCATTGTTTTCCCACACTATTTCAAGAGGAACGGCTCCTCTAGCTCCAAATCTATAAACAGTCTTTCTTATACCCTTTTCTTTCAGAGTGAAAAACCTAAAATCCTTATCTTTTCCGTGCGGAACTACATATAGAGCAAGATTTCCCATACTGTTGTCCTGTATATCTGCAAGGTACCATTCCTTAGTTCCGTCAGGAGATACTCGCTTATCAACGATATTTCCATTAGCATCGACAGTAGTGTTTACCGAGTTTATGTCATCTATAACATCTTTATAAATTTCATAAACAGCAGCATTGTCCGGATCTGAAAGTGTTTGTGCATCAAGCCGTGTTTCGACTGTATTAGAGCCTCCGAAAAGGAAATTCAACACAAAAACCAGAATAAGCCCGAGAACATATATAAGCAGATATATTGTTCCAAGTATCACCTTTAAGGTAACATTGTTGTAGCTTATGAAAAACACAACAACGGCTACTATAAACGAAGGAATAATAAGTATCCAGTTCCCGAGATTAAATATTATAAGCAAAAATACGAGCGGCGGAAGAATGATACCTATTACTCGTGTGACGATATTGTCCCGCGTAAGGATCATCAGTATCAAAAAGACTGCGCTTGCAACTGCATAAACGATGCCGAAGCCGACAACCGCCTCACTTTTTATTTCAAGCTCATATAAAAACGATGCGTATGCAAAAATTCCTATTACAAAGACATATATAAGATTGATAAGCGAAATAATTCGCTTAAGCCAGATATTATCAAGTGTTCCTATCATTCATAAAACCTCCAAAGCTTTTGATGAAATAAGTTTTCTAGTTAATTATTATATCCTCTGTGCCTGTAAGACCACTTACTATTTCCGTCTTTAGCTCATCGGATATTCCAGTTTCGACAGCCGTCTGTACCTTAACACCGTCTATCAAAACATCTACATACTTCTCATCGCTTATAGTGCGCACAGCTTCTGTCGGCACTAAAACAACATTTTCCTTTGTGTATGTGTTAAATGTCACCTTAACATTTTCAAAATAACTTATATCACCGTATTTATCGTCTACCTTAATGACATAGCAGTAATTTGAATAATCACCGTTATCAACATAAATAACATCGCTAACTATGCCGGTTCCGACTGTTTCATTAAGATGTGTTACCGTTGCCGAGGTACCGAAGTTTACATCATTAAGCGCGTTTTTATCACCGGTCCTTGCACAAAGTACATTTCCTCCGCTTGGTGTAATCGTGCATATAATTGCTCCGGCACCGATAGAGCTGCCGATCTTAAAGTCCTCGTCAGGATTTCCGAAAGTAGTAATCGTACCACTTACAGGAGCTTTTACAGAGTATTTTTCCTTGTTTTTTAAAAGCTTATCCATTTCATTTTGTTCTATATCAATATCAACTCTCGCACTCTCAAGCTCTGAAGCGCTTATATCTTTAGTGCCTGACAAGGTCTGATATGTCTGCTTAGCAGAATCTAAGCGTATCTGCTGATCTTCAATCTGTTTATCAATATCCTCTGAGGTGATTTTCATAAGAACATCACCTTCCTTGACCTTTTCACCGTTTTTAAGGTTTACAGATTCCAGTTTTCCCCCTACGGCAGCGGATACAGATTCAACATATGGATTTTCAAACAATCCGTCAAGAGTATAAGTCTCGCTTATAGTTCCTATCTCCGCCTTGACAGTGTTAAACTCAACATCTCTCTCGTCAAGTATCGGTAGCTTTATTTCCTCGTCCGCTTTCTTATCATCGCATCCGGTAAAAGTAAACAAAGTCATAGCGGCAACAGCCAAAATTAAAACTCGCTTTATCAATGTAAATCCTCCTATTCAATTAAAATGATTCACAAAAGTCTTGATATGATCTCGTTGGAAACCAAAAACCCCTCTTCGGTAAGCGATAATCTCTCACCGTTAATCTTTATAAAACGATTTCCGATCTCACGGGCTTTGTCAAGTATCTCAGCATTTCCGCCAAGTGACATGTATTTATTTGTACTTATACCTTCAGAAAGCCTCAGAGACAGCATTAAGTATTCTTCTGATTTATTTATATTTTTCTCCTCAATTACCTTTACGCTTTCGCCGCTCAAATAGGCGGCCAGATCCTTTTTATTGTAGTATCTTGACCCATTGAAATAAGAATGTGCCGACACACCTAGACCGATATACTCCTCAGCACGCCAATACTTAAGGTTATGCCTGCTCTCATATCCCGGTTTTGAAAAATTGGATATTTCGTAGTGCCGATATCCAAATCCTTTCAGCATATCAGACATATATAAGTACATTTCCGCAGTATCGTCATCATCAGGCAGCGTCAAGTTCATTTCAGCATACGGGGTGTTGTCCTCGACCTTGAGAATGTACGAAGAAATATGTGTGGTGCCAAGCTCAACAATATCCTCGACCGATTTCTTTACATCAGATTTTGTCTGACCCATAAGAGCTATCATTATATCCGCTGATATGTTTTCAAAGCCTGCTTGTCTTGCAGAAAAAACAGCTTTTTTTGCTTCGTCAAAATTATGAAGTCTCCCGAGTGCTTGTAGCTCACGGTCACAGGACGACTGAATACCGAATGATATTCTGTTTATCCCAGCCTTTCTGTAACCTGAAAGCTTATTGAAATCCACACTGGAAGGATTAGCTTCAATAGTTATCTCTGCATTATCACATACTTTATAGCGCTCGTTTATGCCGGTTAACAATGTTAAGATAAGCTTTTCGTCCATAAGGCTCGGAGTACCACCGCCTAAATATACAGTGTCTATCTCAATCCTTTTGTCTTTATATTTGTCTGCTTCCAAAAGAAGTGCGTTTACATATCTGTGAAAAATTGTATCGTCATTTTCGACTACCGAATAAAAATCACAATATGGGCATTTCCGTTTACAAAACGGAATATGAATATAAAGTCCTGTCATTTAATCATTAAAAGCATTATCAATATAGGTTTTAATTTCTTCATTGGTTTTCTTTGTTTTCCTTACAAAAACAATTCCGAGATGTGTAAGTCCGTAAACTATATATACAACACAAAACGCCAGAATAACTCTTTCGTAATAAATCTCGCTTTCTATAAAGCTCAATCTAAAGTATTTTGATATATTGCTTAGAAACGACACTATCATAGGATGTATCAGCAAATATAAACATATACCTAATGCTGAGGTCAAAGCTATAAAAACAGAAATGGACACCAGCGCACTTTTTACATCAAACTTTGAAAACATAACGCCGCTTATTACAGCAAGCACAAATATTATAACAGTAAAAAGGGTCTTAGAAATATTTGCATAACACTCGTGGATAACAGGTAGAATTACCGCTCCGCAAAAACCAAACAAGAGTGCTCTTTTAACAGCTTTCTGAAAATCGTTCATCACATTCTCCTCTTACTCATCAAGCTTTAACACACTCATAAAAGCCTCCTGAGGAACTTCAACTGAACCTAGGCGCCTCATACGTTTTTTACCTTCTTTTTGCTTTTCCAATAGCTTTTTCTTTCTAGTTATGTCTCCGCCGTAGCATTTTGCAAGAACATCCTTGCGAAGCGCTTTTATAGTTTCCCTTGCAATAATCTTACCGCCGATAGCCGCCTGAATAGGAACCTCAAACAGCTGACGAGGAATATTGTCCTTAAGCTTTTCACATATTTTTCTGCCTCGGTTATATGCCTTATCTGTGTGGACTATAAAAGACAACGCGTCAACTACATCGCCGTTTAACAGTATGTCAAGTTTAACAAGCTTACTTTGCTGATAGCCTTTAAGCTCATAATCAAACGAAGCATATCCCTTTGTCCTTGATTTAAGCGCATCAAAAAAGTCATATACTATTTCATTGAGCGGAAGAATATAATGAAGGTCGGCTCTTGTTTCATCAAGATACTTCATATCTTTAAAGATACCCCTTCGCTCCTGACAAAGCTCCATAACATTTCCGATATAATCACTTGGGGAATATATATGTGCGTTGACCACCGGTTCTTCTGCTGACTGTATAACTGCCGGATCAGGATAATTTGTAGGGTTATCTATATAAACAGTCTCTCCGTTTGTAAGATTGACCTTATATATTACGCTCGGAGCGGTCGTTATAAGATCAAGATTATACTCTCGCTCAAGTCGCTCCTGAATTATTTCCATATGCAAAAGCCCTAAAAAGCCGCATCTGAATCCAAATCCAAGTGCAATAGATGTCTCGGGCTCAAAGCTGAGAGACGCATCGTTTAACAGCAGCTTGTCAAGGGCATCACGAAGATCGGGATATTTTGCACCGTCAACAGGATAAATTCCTGAAAAGACCATAGGATTTACTTTTTTATATCCCTCAAGCGGCTTGTCACACGGATAATCAGCTTTTGTAACTGTATCGCCCACTCTCGTATCGCCTATATCTTTAATAGATGCAGCTATATAACCGACTTCTCCGGCTTTTATCTCATTAACCTGAGACAAGCTCTTAGCGCCCATATATCCTACCTCGACAGTAGTAAACTCGGCTCCGGTAGCCATAAAGCGAATGTTGTCACCGACTTTTAAGGTGCCTTCAACGATTCTCACATATACGATGACACCCTTATACTGATCATAAACACTGTCAAATATGAGGGCCTTAAGAGGAGCGTTTTCATCTCCCTTTGGATACGGAATATCGCTTACTATACGCTCTAAAACATCTCTTATATTTGTTCCCATCTTTGCGGATATAAGCGGAGCATCAAGCGCCGGAATACCTATAACATCCTCAATCTCCTTGCACACTCTTTCAGGGTCGGCAGACGGAAGATCAATTTTATTTATAACAGGTACTATCTCAAGATCGTGTTCGATCGCAAGATAAGTGTTAGCCAGCGTCTGTGCTTCAATACCCTGTGAAGCATCAACTACAAGGACTGCGCCCTCACAGGCTGCAAGCGATCTTGATACCTCATAGTTAAAGTCAACATGACCCGGCGTATCAATAAGATTAAAAACATATTCCTCACCGTTTAAGGCTGTATAGTTTAGCCTTACAGCCCTTGCTTTTATTGTGATTCCCCTTTCACGCTCAATGTCCATATCATCAAGCAGCTGATCCTCCATCTCACGAAGCTCTACCGTTGAGGTGAGCTCCAATATCCTATCAGCAAGAGTGCTCTTTCCGTGATCAATATGCGCTATAATACAAAAATTTCTAATATTTTTTCTATCCATCCGAAAGTTACCTTACTTTTGCTTTTTTATTCTGATTATCCTTATAACTACAACCGCCGCAAATAAAGCAAGCACAATTATAAAAATAACTACGACATAGCTCTTTGAACCTGTTGACGCATTTGTACTGCTCAAATCAGTTTTTGATACATTTACAGTTTGCTTGACCTCGCTTTGAGTAGCGGTCTGTGATACATTTTGAGACACTTTATCAGTGTTTTGTTGAGTGACGTTCTGTTTAGAAGTGCTCTCCTCACTCAAATCTGTGGTGATCTCCACAGTTTCAGCCTCAGTTGTTTGTATTGTAGGATCGGTTGGCTCTGTTGTATTGCCCGATACCTCATCAGTTGTCAATTCATCGTCAGTCTCTGATGTGCTCTCAACATTTCCGCTCAGAGAAATAAACTCAAAACCGTTTTCCTCTGCATATTTCTGTGCGGCAGTTCCTTCATATCCCTTTATCACAAATCCGTCTATTTTCTGATAGTTTTCGTCATAACCAAACGCATATGGTTCAATAAGGTATATGTCTTTTCCTATTGAAATCTCCTTGAGACTGTCACATCCAAGAAATGCGCCGTAAGTGATAACGCTCAGGCTATCCGGAAGCGTGACCTTATATAGATCCTTGCAGTTTAAAAATGCAAAATTATAGATGCTTTCAAAGCCTTCTGCAAGGGTGACCGTCTTTATCGTTTTATTTTCAAAAGCGTACTGACCTATTGCCATAACCTCGCCCTCGATCGACTCAACGTCAAGCTCAGTATCACTGCCGTGATATGAATCAACTAAAACAACATCTGTATAATACTCTTCTCCGTCCTCATAATATGAAATATCTTTTACATCATATAAATATCCGGTTAACTTACATATATCTATTATGAATTCCTCATCGGAATCATAAGGATACTTATCTATATTAAAATAATATGTTTTCCCTTCCTCAAGCTCGGCATAAGCACAAAGAGTTTCATAATAATAGGGTAATGTTACAGATTCAAATATTGTTACAGATTCAAAGCTTATAATCTCGTTTCCGTCCTCGTCGGTTATATTTCCTTTTAATGTAACAGGGCTTTCGGAAATAACCGCATAATCAGCAGTTTCATCCGGAGTAAATTCAATGCTTAAAGGTAGATCTGAAGTGTTGACAACTCTTTCGTCATAACTGATGTCAATACTCTCGGTCAGCATACATAAAAGCATATCATCATCAGAATAGCTTTCCGGCTTATCTAAATAGAATGTGTAATAATTATCGTTTTTAAACTGCAAAACTGAATTAAAATTATACCCGAATTTCTCGTCACCTTCGGCAGAAAACTCAAAAACTATTTCTCCGTTTTCATCCATAAATCCGCCGGAAAAGAAGAAGCTTGCTCCGATTGTAAAATCATAGTTAATTCCCGACTGAGGTAAAAACTCTTCGGAATAAGGCAAATCAGCGGCAGATAAAATATCAAGCAACAAATAATCAGGAAATTCCTCAGTGTCAAAAACAGAGTCCTCATTATATGCGTAAACGCTTGTTAAAGAAAGTGTGAGAGTCAGAAGTAAAGCAGTGATCAGTGATAATATTTTTTTCATAGTTTAATCCTTTACATATTTATTAACTTATTTTGAAACCTCAATAGTCTGTGTTTCAAAACGCATATTGAATCCGTCATACTTACACGATTTAAAGAAATTTGTCATAACCCTTTTAGCTATGATCTCACAATTCTTTTCATCCGTGTCCATAAGAATAACTATCTGCTGAGAACTTGAGTATCTTGTGGTAACATCGACCTTTCTCAAGCTTCTAACGATACACTTCCTTAGAAGGATCAGGTTTTCTTCGAGCATACTCATATCAACATTTTTATTTCTCGGTGTGAATGTATAAAGTATTATCTGTGCATTGTTGCCGTTTCTGCTTATGTATCTCGAAATATAGTTGTATATCATTTTAAAGTCATGCGCTTCGACACTGTATGCTCCACCGTTAGCTATTGCACGCTCTATATTGCTTTTAAGCTCCTTCATATCAATAGAAGTGTTTGGTTCCTGTGCAAAAGTCTGTGAAGAATTTATGAAGATATGGTAAGCATTGTTTCCGCTTACCTTTGAAAAATAAAGCGCATTTTGTGAATTTTCGGAAAGCTCGGAAAAAGTTTTTCCGTCCCGCTTTGCAAAACATATACCTATATTAAGATGAATAAAATCATAATACTCCGTATTTTCAAAGCGCTTTTTAAACAATCTGATAAGTCGCTGAGCTGTTTTCTGTGCGAACTCCTCATCATCCTTATCATTGTAAAATACAGCAAATACATCTCCGGAAAGCCTTGTACATAAATCGTCTTCCTTAACAGTCTGCAACACAATCCTGCTGACGCTTTTAACTACCCTGTCACCTACAATATGTCCAAAACCGTAGTTTATCTTCTTAAGGCTTCCAATATCAACAAGCATAAATGTTCCTGTTGTATCTTTAGCGGAAAGATAGTAATCAAGCGACTCTATAAACTTTTCAGTACGCATAAAACCTGTCATCAAGTCAATGCTTTTACTTGATTCAAGCTGCATACCAAGAGTATATATCTTATTTAACAGTGCAGTGTTTTCATCGGAAACAAGTCGGGAATCGTGGCTGGCGAACTTGTCGTTTATATCCTTGATTTCCGTATCAAAAATCCTAAGCATAGCATCAGCTATTTCAGGGTCAAACTGTGTTCCCCTTCCCTTCACGATTTCAGAACGAATGATTTCCGGAGAAAGCCGCCTCCTGTAGACACGGTCCGAGTTCATTGCATCATAAGCGTCTGCGACAGCAAGTATCCTTGCCACAAAAGGTATATCATTACCTTTTAACCCTTCGGGATATCCCTTTCCGTCATATCTCTCGTGGTGATGAAAAGCTCCGTCAACCATACCGTCAACTATCGGCATTTCACTTAATATATTCTTTCCAATAACAGTATGCTGCTTAATAATGTCAAATTCTACTGACGACAGCTTGTCAGGCTTATTCAAAATATAATCAGGAACACCTATTTTTCCTACATCGTGCAAAATACCTATCTTGTAAACATCTTCGACCTTTTGCTCGCTAAGCCCCAGTTCTCTGGCTATCGCGGAAGCATAAGTTCCGACACGGATAGAATGACCTTTAGTGTAAATATCCTTAGCATCTATTGTTCTTACAATAGCCAGCATTGATTCGAGTATCAGCTCGTCATAACGCTTAACAAGTCTCTGATGCTCATTAACAGCTGAGATAAGGTACTTACAGTAATGAACAAATACACCCATATCAAGGTAGTGGATCGAAACATAATAGCTGACGCCAACATCAATATACATTGACTGCTGTTCAAAATTACCTGTTGTATTACTGAAATCTATAGCAATTATTCTCTTTGAAAGCAACTCACCGGACTCGTATTTTTCCTTAAGATATGACAGAAAATCAAAGCTGTCAAGCCCTACTTCAAAAATCAAAAGCTTACAGCCGTCAGTCATAAAAAGATCGACCGCTTCCTCTGCGGATACAGTATGGTATACGCCTTCGATATTATCTTTTAATTTAGCTATCAGCGCCCTGTTTTCCTCACAGTCGGATAGAGCCATTACTATTTGTTTGCTCATATATTGTCTTCCTCATTTCAGTTTTCTTTGATAAAATAATGTGAGCACATACTTTCACTTAGTAACATTATATCACAATACATAGTAATTTGCAATAATAAAATTGATATTTATATAAAAAGCAAAAAGCGGATTTTGCGTAACAGCAAATCCGCTTTTAAGTCATATCGCCCCATAAACTATCTGACGAAGTCTTTTGGTTATATCGTCCATTCCGGTGCCGCATTTTTGGATAAAGTAAAGTATTATCATATTTCTTTTGGGGTTGACAGAAAAATAGGTGCCTGTCCAACCGTCCCAACCATATTCTCCTTTATCACCGTTTGTTGTTGCCAAAGCTGTATCTACAACTACTCTCATAAACGAACCGTATCCGCAGCCTTTTGTTGACCCGTACTGCAAACTCCAGTACTGCTCGTTAGTCATATGATTCTGAGTCATAAATCTAACGGTATTTTCGGACAGTATTCTGACTCCGTCTACCTCACCGCCGCCGAGTAGCATTCTTGCAAAGCGCATATAATCTTTTACCGTTGAAACAAGACCGGCACCACCCGATTCAAATGCGGGAGGAGCTTTATAATCGGTGATACATAAATGATTTCCCTCGTATTGGGTAATACCGTTTTCAGTGGGCATATACAGCTTTGAAAACCTTGAAAGCTTCTCATTTGGAACATAAAAAGCTGTATCCTCCATCTTTAACGGCTCAAATATCTCTTTTTTCATAAACTCGGAAAGCTTCATTCCCGAAATGATTTCAATGACTGCACCCAGAACATCTGCGGATGTTCCGTAGTTCCACATTTTTCCCGGTTCAAAGAAAAGAGGTGTCTTACTCAGCTTTTCAGCAAACTTTACGGTTGTGTATGCTTCATCGGTATAAAGCTTTGAGATAGCATCTTCAAATACAGGCTCTACCCTTCTGCCTGCTTCAAACCAACCGCCCGGATATACAAGTCCCGATGTCATATTCAGAAGATCTCTTATCGTTATATCTGTATTACAGTCTGTAAGAGTTCCGTCCTCAGAAACTACTTTCATATTCTTATAGGATGGAATGTATTTATAAAGCGGGTACTCGAGTTCAAGCTCGCCTCTCTCAAACAATATCATCAGCGCAACAGCAGTTACAGGCTTTGTGCACGAATACAGTCTGAAAATAGTATCCTCCTTTACAGGGATATTGTTTTCCTTATCCGCCCAGCCAAACTGCTTATTATAACAGGTTTCTCCGTCCTTATATATCATCACACTTGCGCCGGCTATTCTGTTGTCATCAATTTCTTTGTTAAGCAATTTGTCAATATAGCAAAGCTTTTTAGCATCCATAATTAACCTATCCCTTTATCATTTTTTCAAGGAGAGTGTACCCCTTTTCAACGAATACACCACTTGACTTACAGGTTTTTTCATTAAAACAATCGGCACCCTTTTTCTCATCATTCTTTTTATATATCATATAAGGAATAGGATCATTAGTGTGAGTTCTTAGACTAAGCGGTGTAGCGTGATCAGGCATAATAAGCACACTGTAATCATCACCTGACTCATCAAGTGCCGCGAGCACAGGACCTAAAATCTTTTCATCTATAAGCTCTATTGAGCGCTTTTTGTTTTCAATTTCATGTCTGTGTCCGCATTCATCTGGAGCCTCAATATGAATATAAACAAAATCCTGACCCTTTTTAAATTCATCTATTGCTGCCTTGGCTTTGCCCTCAAAGTTGGTGTCTATGTATCCTGTTGCGCCTTCAACATCTACTACATTCATTCCGCTGAATTTACCGATTCCCTTTAATAAATCGACCGCTGAGATCATTGAACCGCTGAGACCGTACTTCTCCTTAAAGGGTGTGAGAGATGCTCTCTTCCCTTCTCCCCAGAGCCACATTGAATTTGCAGGACGAAGTCCTCTTTTCTCGCGCTCCTTATTTATAGGGTGTTCCTTTAAAATGTCATAGCTTTTTACCATCATATCGTAAAGCTTTTCTGCATTTTTATGTCTTGGAATATAATCCTTGATAGGTTTACCTGTTATATCGTGCGGCGGAGTAAGAGTACCTACATCTGTCGTTCCGTCGTTCCATATAAGGCAGTGACGATATGAAACACCGCTGTAAAGCTGAAATTCTTCACAGTTAAAATTCTCCGCAAGAGTCTTTACTATTTCCCTGGCTTCAGCAGTTGAAATGTCGTCTGCACAATAATCAAGTATCGTCTTATCCTCATAATTTTTCTCCGAAGAAAGCGTTACAAGATTACATCTGAACGACACATCTGTGGGCTTCATATCAATTCCTATTGATCCTGCCTCAAGAGGCGAACGACCTGTATAGTAGATCATAGGGTCGTATCCCAAAACGGACAAGTTTGCAACATCACTTCCGGGCTTCATAGAGTCTGCAACCGTTTTAACAAGACCGAGCTCAGATTTTTTTGCGAGTCTATCCATATTAGGAGTATGAGCCGCTTCTAACGGTGTTTTACCTCCGAATTCGGGAATGTCGTAATCCGCCATACCGTCACATAATAAAACCAAATACTTCATTTATATGTTTCTCCTTTCAAATCAGACGATTTTAATTTGCCAATAAAATTCGCATCTTAACGGGTCAAAAAATTTAGCTTTAATATTTTTTCCGTCAACAGTGATATATCTCTCGCCGACAGAATACTCTGTTGATATTAAATAACCTTTGTCGGTCTTTGTAATCCTAACGGCGCCTTGTTCACCGGCTTTTGAAAATGAAAAACCGAATTTTCCTTCGGAAACAAGAAAATCGCTGTTGCTTTTTAAAAAAAGCTTATTATTCATCTCTTCAAGAGTAAAAACAGCAACGCTGCTCCTGTGATTTGAGGCATAAGCCTTTTTCCTCTTTCGGCATATATAACAGCCGTTGGACATAAGATAAAAGCTGTCATTTATTTTTAAACCGTTATAGCTTTTAACATAATCAAATATCTTAACAATCAAAACATATGATGCGGCAAAACTGGTAGGAAGCATTTCAGACAAACACAGCATAAACCTCTCACGGTCAAGCGACACCATATCCGAATAAAATTCGGACGACTTTTCTGCCAGTTCACCAAACATATCCCCAATTGACATCGGAATATATTTTGATTCAAATGCCGAAAGATCCTTTATATCGTCATTTGTAAAACGCTCCATATTAGCTCTTGAGAATATCTCATACATATGATGCGGATTTTTCCTGTGCGGAATTGAAATAAGGTTTGTTGTATGCACAGAACAGCAAATATCCATAACAAAATGAAGCGCTCTACCTAAACACTCGGCAAACATACGCTCGTTACCCGCTTCATAATATATCGCCGCTAGAGTTATGTTTTCTTCGCACATTGTTCTTGCCGTTCTTGAAAACTTACCGAGACGGTTCTTATAATAGCCGCCGATCTTTTTACTTTTACTGCCGTTTTTTAAGACGGGAGAATAGTAGTGAGCGCCGCTTCCTTTATTTATATCTCCTTTAAAGTCAGGTACTATAACATATTTAGCTATAAGCTCTTTAAGCGGTAACAGCTCTTCATAAATATCGCTACACCTATTTTTTAAAAGTTCAAAGCTCATTTCAAAAATGTATGAATGCGTAGGCGAAAACCAAGCATCAGCTCTTATAGCCTTAAAAGGATTAAACACTTTCATTATTTATTTCCCTTTGCTTGTTATAAATTTCAAGGCACTTTTGATAGTCAAGCGCACCGTCTTTGACCTTCTGCACCTCTATCCGGTTTGATACAGTGTTAAGAGTATTATAAGCTGTCTTTTCAATTCGGTTAAATCGCTTGATGTATTTTTTTAAAGGCTTTTTCTTTTTTTTACCGAGAATAAAACATACTCCTAATGCAAATATACCTGCAATTATGTGTAAAGTCTTATTTATCTGACCTACAAATTCAATTTTAGCCATACTCCACCCTCCGTAAAATTTACCTTTATATTATACAACACATTTTGGTAATATTCAATAGCTGAAAAAAATATTTAATGAGCCGAACCTTAATTGAATAAACACCTAAGATACTTGACAAATCCGTAAAATTTCTTATAATAATAAATGCGAGTAAGCTATGCGGTAGCTTAGCGGATGTACGCTAAGAGGAAAGTCCGAGCATCACAGAGCAGGATAGCTGCTAACGGCAGCCGAGGGTGACCTCCGAGCCAGTGCAACAGAAATATACCGCCGCTTTTGCGGTAAGGGTGGAAAGGCGAGGTAAGAGCTCACCGGGTCGTCGGTGACGGCGACGCCATGTAAACCTTATCCGATGCAACTCCAATGGTAAGCGTTAAAAGTCAATGGCTGCTCGTCAGACTTGCGCTTATAGGAGGCTAAAGGCGTATGGCAACATACGCACAAGATAGATTACCGCACTCGACAAAACTCGGCTTATAGGCTTAGTCGCACAAAAACACCGCTGTGTTCATCAGCGGTGTTTTTTGTGTGCTATACAAAGAAAAGCGGCTCATAAAAATGAACCGCTAAATTGTTTTAATTAACAAAATTACTTTCTCTTCTTTGCAAGAACGATTGCTACACCTGCAAGAGCGATTCCGCCAAGAGCAAGACCTGCTGTTGCACCTGTGTTAGCACCGGTTGATGTAGATGGAGCAGTAGTTGTGGTGTTGTTGTCAGCAGCAGCCTGAGTTGACGGCTGAGCAGCATTATTGTTGTTACCACCTGTTGTTCCTGTTGTACCTGTTGTGTTGGAAGTAGCTGGAGTTCCACCGCCAAGACCTGAAAGTGTAAATGTAACCTCGATCTTTCTAGCATCAATCTCGTCTGCCGGAGGATCTATAAGGCAACAACCCTTCTTAGCAGAAATACCGTAAGCATTATTGATCTCAATTCTGTAATTGTAGTTGTTATCCTCAATGTTTCCTGTGTAAACCTTAGACGGATCAAATTTTGCTTCTACACCGTCAAACTTGATACTGTCAACGGTAGCCTTAATAGCTGAAGCCTTGTAAGGACCAGGGTTGCAGTTGAATGAGTCAGTTCCGGTAAGCGGCTTATCCATAGTCTTATGAGTTAATGTTTCGCCGTCAAGTACCTCTGTACCGTCAACAAGACCTATAATATCTACAGTGAAAACTGTAGGTGCAAAGATATTAGCAAGATACGCATCCTCAGGACCTAAGTCCGGACAGTTCATATTAGTCGGACGATAGTAACCGTCTGGGTCCTTAAAGATTTTACCGGTAATATATTGATCACCACCAACAGTATCACCGTCAGCAGGCGCCTCAACAGCAACAGTATATGTACCGTCACCCTTTACAAGAGCGTCCTGACCGAATCCACCTTCGCACTGACCTTCATAAGTAGGTTTCTTATCAGTTTTTGCACCGTTAGGAAACATTGAAGTCCAGCTTGAGAATTCATTTGAAGTAATAAACATACATGCTACATATCCGTCCGTTGGCGGTGTCCAAGTTAGAGCAGCAGACGCAGTAGTAGCACTAACAGCTACAGATGCCAGAACAGAAACTGCAGCAACGCTTGCAATAATTTTCTTTAACTTCATTGCAAAAAACTCCTTTACATAAATTTATACATATATAATACAGCATTTGACCTATCTTTTCAATGTACTTTTTATACAAAATTAGCTCATTGTTTCTAGCTATTTTAGACAAAAATTTTATTTATCAATGTACAGTGCTTTACTATTATTTTGAAAAAATACTGTCAAAGCATGCTGTCTGTCAAATTATGCTGCAATATATTAAGACTGCTAATTATGAATAAACTTTGAATATTGTAAACTTTCTGTTACAAAACATAGTTTATTTTATGAAAAATGTACGTTTGCGTACATTTTTTCCTGATTTTGCGCTGTTAGTGAGAGGTGTTATAAAATGACAGATTACTTTATACCGAAGTAACCGTATTTTATAAGATCACTTGATGTTTCTTTTGTGCCGTCCGGATAGGTTGTAACCTGAAAAACATAATCTTTAAATCCCTTGACCATTGCGTAAAAGCATCTAAAAGAATATGTGTTTCCGGGTTTGTAGTCGACATCCTTTTCAAGCGTCAAGTCGCTGACTGTCGAAAGACCTATATATGTAGATGTACCGTCTGCTGAGGGAATTCCACCACCTTTGATAGTTGTGACAGTGAAATCTTCATCAGGTGAAGAGATGTTACCCGTAACATCGGATTTTGGAAAATCAGCAGGAACCTTTACCTCATAATCAAGTATGCAAAGCTCACAGTCGCTCGGTATCTTGAGTTCAGAAACATCTATTTGACCGTATTCAGAGCTGACCTTGTTGTTCTGCTCAATTGCTGCCTTGACATAATCTGCATCTTCAGATTGAGTTGTGATCTTAGTTATTCTAAAATCGACATTATGGTATGTCTTATCTTCTACTGCATAAATAGCAGATTTTGCCCACTCGCCAAGAGGTACAGGCTTCTCCTTAGAGGTTGAGGTTAGATCAATAGCTGAAGAAGTGTCATCGTCTCCAGTAGATTGAGCCTCCGTAGTTTCTTCATCTGTCGCCTCTTCAGTAGTGCTTTCTTCACTGCTTTCCTCAGGCTCGTTTGTCTCGTTTTCTGTTACATCACTCTGTGACGAAACACTATCGTCTTTTTTGTTAGATGATCCCTCGGACTCACCGCAAGCGGCAAGTGATGCGACCATCAAAATGCTGAGTGCAAACGCTAAAAGTTTTTTCATTTTTTTCCTCCTAATTTATATTTATTTACAAACCCCATTAAGGGATATTGCCTAAAATGACATATTGTCTTAAGTCTGCTTTTTCATCCTAATAATAGAATTTTTAACAAAGCTCATATCACAGTCGAGTGAAAACTTCATTGTTGCGTGGTTTGCAGTTTCAAGTTCAGCTCCGTTTTCGTCGTAAATTTTGTCGGCAATTAGTGTTACGGGCTGTTTCCCGGGCGACAGTATCTCGAGCTCGTCACCTCTGCAAAACTTGTTCCGCTGTGTACAGTAAATTCTTTTTCCGTCACAGCTGTCAACGACTCCTACAACATCGTACTCTCTGATATATCCGTTGTCACCGTAATACTGATAATCACCCGACGGGTCGTTCGGATGTCCGAAGAAAAAGCCTGTACAATATGCCCTGTGGCTGACTTTAAAGACCTCATCAAAAACCCACTCGGGGCAGCCTTCAAGAGTACCGTGAGAAAGATAATAGTCTACCGCGATTCTGTAAGCGTTTGTGATGACCGAAACATAATAAGACGACTTAGCTCTTCCCTCAATTTTAAGGCTGCAAACTCCGGCGTCGGCAAGCTTATCGATATGCCTTATCATACACATATCCTTTGAGTTTAAAATATATGTCCCCTTTTCATCTTCAAAAACAGGAAAAAACTGCCCTTCTCGCTTTTCCTCCATAAGGTGGTACCCCCATCTGCAAGGCTGGGCACATTCACCTCTGTTTGCGTCGCGGTTTACAAGGTATTGAGAGAGCAGACATCTTCCGGAAAAGCTTACGCACATAGCGCCGTGGACAAAACACTCAATATCCAGCTCCTTAGGAGTTTTTGCCCTTATTTCAGAAATTTCCTCTAAAGACAGCTCTCTTGCAAGGACCACACGCTTTGCGCCCATATTATAAAACTCGTTAGCCGTAACATAGTTTACGATTCCAGCCTGAGTTGAAATATGGATCTCCATATCAGGAGCGAACCTTTTTACAAGTGACAGCACGCCGATGTCGCTTACAATTACCGCATCGACTTCTGCTGCCGTCGCATTGTTTATAAATTTCTCGAAGCCTGATATTTCGGTGTTGGAAGGAAGAGTATTACAGGTCAGATAAACCTTAACATTCTTAGAATGCGCTTTTTTGACTGCCGACATAAGACCTTCAGATGAAAAATTTGCTGGACCGGCTCTCATACCGAACTGTTCACCGCCGAGGTAGACCGCATCAGCACCAAAATCAAGAGCAGCGTCAAGCCGCTCCTGATCTCCCACAGGCGCCAATACCTCAAGCTTATTTATTGACTTCAATTTAATATAACTCCCCTTGAGCTCAGCTTAATTTATGCCGGCTTTAACAAGATTTGCCTCATGCTCGGCAAGAGTTTCAGCATAGTAGCCTTTCTTTGTTCTTATATCGTGACAGAAGTAGAAATAGTCTGTTTCGGCAGGATATAGCACCGCATTTATTGCGTCAAGACCGGGGTTACAGATAGGTCCCACCGGAAGTCCCTCACGCTCATAGGTATCGTACATTGCCTTAAACTCCCGAGCTTCACTTGTGGTGTAATTGTTGATCTCTTCGACCGTCGGAACTATTGTTTTTGTATAATAGTTAGATGTCGGGTCCGATTGAAGCTTTGCGATGTACTCACCAAAACGATTATACGGTCCATCCTCAAGACGGTTTTTAAGTATCGAAGCTATTGTCGGCATTTCATCAACAGAAGCAGACTCAAGCTGAACGATAGAAGCTAATGTCATAACCTCATCAAGTGAATAGTCAAGAGCCTCCGCACGCTTTCTCATTTCATCCGTTACTCTTGTGTTGAACACATCACGGATCCTTCTTATAACAGTTTCGTTATCGGATTCCTTATAAAATTCATATGTGTCAGGGAAGAAATATCCCTCCATAGCAAAGAATTTATTACCCTTGGCGTCTATAACATCTTCATATTCATATCCGCCGACCTTTAAGGAGTTAAAGTCATAAATGAAATTAGTTACACTTGAAATAACTTCCTTTTCCTTTAAAAGCTTAGCGGCTTCGATAAGAGTTGTACCCTCTGGGAATGTGACTTCTACTGTCTCAAAATTCTGTCTGGACTGCATAAGTGCGTTTATCTTTTCATTATAGCCCATAGACGGCTGAAGCTCAATATCGCCAGGAACAATTTTATCTGCTGCGCCTTTTATATCTATACAAAGCTTAAACAGAAACTTGTTGTCGATTATTCCTTTATCATAAAGGGCATCGGTTACCTCGTCTACACCGTAGCTCTCATCAATATTAAGCTTAATGGTATTAGAGCTTTTTCCTATACCTAAAAACTCAAGACCAACAGTTATACCTGTAAAAGCAATAACGGTAGATACAGTCAAGATGATAATTGTTATTATTATGCCAGTAAATATAGAGTTGTTTACTTTTGTTTTTTTCCTTTTTGCCCCGCCTTTACGCTTACCGTTTACAGCCTTAGCTCCTTTTTTTACCGGAGGCTTGCGCTTAGGATTATGCGACTGTTCAGACCTTCTTGAATCGACTGCCGCTGTCGTAGGTAAAGCTTTGTCAAGATTTTCCTCCGACGCGCTGTCAGAAGCGCTGTCGTCACTGTTAATACCGTCAGTTATCGCTTCGTCGTTTTCACCCTCAGACGGAGGTATGTCGTCTTTCATCTCAATTTCAGGGGGATTATCAGCTTTATTTTCATCGTCGTTCTCTACCGATACTTTAACATCGGTCTTTGAGCTTTCTGATTTTGCCTCATCCAAAACAGGCGTGCCCTTGCTAATTTTTTCACCAAGTGTAATATTCAAATCGTCAGGCAACTCATCAGACTCACTTTTATCTGATCCTGAATCGGACATATCTGTTTCAAAAGGCAGGTCATCAACTATTTCATCAGATGCTTTTTCAGAAGAAGCTTCAGTTTCAGCCTTTCTCGGTTCTATATCCGCAGCTTGCTCCTCTTCATTTGTTGTATCAGCACTTTTATCTGAATTGTCTTCACTCTGATGCTCTGTGCCGCGAAGAGTGTGTGACTTTTTGTCAAAGCTCAATGCGCTCAGTGCATCTGTCGCCGATGAGCTGGAAATAAGTAAGCTTTCAATATCATCATCAGAACTAAAATCATTCATATTTTTGTCAAGCTCGAGCTTATCATCTCTGTTTTTGTCCATTCGATTCGCCGTCCTTTTCATAAATATTTTTATCAGTCACTACCTTAAAAACACTTATATCCGTTTTAAATACAGGTAATCGGTCGAGTACAAAATCTTCCATTGCTATACCTAAAGTACTTCCCGGAAAGTTTGAAAGAAATCTGTCATAATATCCCTTTCCGTATCCTAATCTAAAGCCACTTTTGTCAAAGCATATTCCCGGTACTATACAAAGAGAGCTTTTGTCGTTTTTATATTCTTCATCTCCCATAGGCTCGGATATACCGTACATTCCCCTTTTAAGCTCTGATATATCATAAATTTTATAAAACCTGATCGTTTCAGAATCAATACATCTCGGAAGATAAACATTTTTTCTAAGATAAAGCGAATGCTTAATTATTTTATCGGTAAAGACCTCATTTGAACAGGAGAAGTAGAGCAAAATGTTTTCAGCACTTCTGTACTCATCAAGAAGTATGATCTTATTATAAATTATATCACTGGCTTTTATGATCACATCAGAACCGAGCAAACGCCTTTTTGATAAAAACTTTTGTCTTAATTCACTCTTGCCCCTTATATCGGTTTTTACTACTCGCATTGAACAGATGCCGCAATTCTGTCGGCAGTTTCCTTACCTTTTAATGTTTTAACAAGACTAAGAGCAAACTGTAATGCAACACCGGCGCCTCTCGCCGTAGTGAAAATACCGTCAACTACAACAGGCTCTCCTGTGTATTCCGCTCCCCCAAGCTCTTTTTCAAATCCCGGAAAACAAGTCGCTTTTTTACCCGAGAGCAATCCTTTATGTCCGAGGATAGACGGCGCTGCACAAATTGCCGATATATATTTGTTATTTTTATTACAGTATTCTATAAACTCGCTCACCTTTTCGCATTTCTCAAGATTAAGAGTTCCTTTGAGCCCTCCCGGCAAAACTATCATATCTATCTCATCACTCGGCTCTGTTTCATTTATATCAAGATCCGTTATTACGGGAATATTGTGAGAGCCTCTTATGACGCTTGAATTTATACCAACTGTTTTAACATCGACCTCTGCTCTTCTTAAAATATCGACCGGGGTCAATGCCTCTACCTCTTCAAAGCCTTCTGCTAAAAAAACATATACCATTTTTTACACCTCATATATAAATTTTATATTGTTCTTAGTTTAAGTTCTCAACTTATAATGTTTTATCTATGATCTTCATAATTTTTTCGGTTATGACTTCCCTGCTGTATAAAATTCCATTTTCGGCACAGGAGATTATGCTCCAGCCCCATTTGTCCGCCGCATATAGAGCTGCCTCCCTGCACCTTGTCAGATATGATATATCAACCTCGTGTATGTCTTTTTTACCGTTATCGCCGCCATATCTTTTGCTCAAAAGCTTTTGCGAAACCTCAATAGGCATATCAAGGAAAATAACTGTGTCGGGACGCGGGAGAGAAAGCTTTTCGTATTCAAAATCACAAAGCCAGTCGAGATACCTATCCCATTCTTCCTTTTTACACTTTACCATCTGATAAATTGCATTAGAAGTAACATACCTGCTTGCAAGTATCAATGCTCCCTTTTTATAGTCGTCCTCCCAGAAAAGCTTAAAGCTTGCATATCGGTCTACCGCATAAAAGCTTGACGCAGCATATGCATTTACATCATCGGCGACATTTGAAAATTCGCCGCTTAAATACATCTTTACCAAAGCGGAGGATGGATTCTGATAATCAGGAAAGCTTATCGATTTATGATAAATCTCACGCTCGGTCAAAAGCTTGTCTATAATTTCAAACTGCGTCGATTTTCCGCTTCCGTCAAGCCCCTCAATAACGATTATTCCCGGCAACGACATAAGACCCTGCTCCTTTATAAATTGTTTGTTATAAGCTTTTATAACTCTCTGTAACTTCTTTAAGCTTTCCGCAGGACATCCTTCCTTCAGGACATCTTCCTGTCATAACACACGATGGTCCGACATTCTTAAAAATATGCGGGGCTGCACTTTTACAAAGCGCCAGCATTTCATCTGCAACTGCTTTTATTTCCCATTGTGCTCTGTTGCAGCATCTATGTTTAAAAAAGTTAAAAAGACTTCTTACATTCATCGTAACTACGATTTTTGTCTCACACGCATTCGGAAGAACAAATCTCGCATCCTCGTAAGCTTTCTTTTTTGCTTTCTTTACTGCTTCCGCTTCGTCGGCGCCTTCATCCATAAAGGTCTTTGTATGTTCCTTTGTCAGTATCTCAGCGATTTTATGGTAGCTGTCAACAAGTCCCGCCATCTGTTTGTCAAATTCCGCCTTTGCCTCAGGCACAGCCGATATAGCAGGCGGAGTTATATAATCAAATCCGTCCTCATTTACATAGCGCTGACTCTTTTGTGAATATGAAGCTATCCTATGGCGCACAAGCTGGTGAGTGCAGGCTCTGGAAACTCCCTCAATCCCGAATGTAAACGAAACATGCTCCATAGGGCTTTCGTGTCCTATAGAGGCGAGCATATCTATAAAGCTTTCGGTCTTTTCCTTAGTAAGACCTTCGCGAAGAGAGCCTATGTCACTTGCCGAATAGCATAGCTTTGCCGCTGTTGCAATAGTTTCTTCGGGGTTCGGCGTATATGTCAAAAGAGTAACCTTCATAAAAAATGCACCATCCAACTTAAAAATACACTTTATCAATTATAACATTTCATACAGTAAAAGTCAAACTCTTATTCCTGTTTTGAACCTAAGAGAAGATCCTCGGCACTCTTAAGCGTTGCGTCGGTAATTTTTTCACCGCTCATAATTCTTGCTATCTCAGCCTTTCTCGCTTCAAAATCAAGAGGTGTAACACTCGTAGAGGTTCGGTCGTTTACTATATGCTTTTCAATAAGAAAATGAGTATCAGAAAAAGCGGCGATCTGTGAGAGGTGTGTTACGCACAACACCTGTCTGTTTTTAGAAAGCTCGCTGAGCTTCTTTCCTATGCGCTGTGCAGCCTTACCCGAAACGCCTGTGTCGATCTCATCGAAAATCATAACCGGAGTGTTGTCTTTATTTGCTGTGACACATTTTAGCGCAAGCATTATCCTTGAAAGCTCACCGCCTGAAGCTATTTTACTAAGCGGCTTTGGTTTTTCCCCGGGATTAGCGGAAATTAGAAGCTCGGCTTTTTCAAGTCCGTTTGAAGTAAGCTTACCCTTCTCAAACGAAACGCTCATCTCTACTCTTTCCATATTCAGAAATCTGAGTTCGCTGACGACGCTTTCTGTGAATCTCTTTGCCGCCTGCTCGCGCTTTGCCGACAGATCCTTTGCTTTTTTGCTTACTTCCTTTAACAGCTCGTCACGGCGCTTTGTTACCTTGTCGATACGGTCAAATACTCCCGACAGCGAAATAAGCTCATTTGAATATTCCTCAAGCTTATCAAGAACATCCTTTAATTCTGGCCCGTACTTCTTCTTGATCTTTATCAAATCATCACGACGCTGTGAAATAAACTCAAATCTGTTAGGATCAATATCCAGCCTACCCGATAGCCTTAAAAGCTCATCTCTTATGTCACTCAACTCGATAACAGCCGAATCAAGTCTTGAAGAGAGAGGTTCTAAGTCAGAAAACACATCGGAATTTGAATTTAACATATCCTTTACAGCTGTAAGCTCATACAAGGCTCCGTCGCTTGTGTCGCTTCCTGACAACAAAGTATCGGCAGCCCTTAGCGTTGTTAAAAGAGATACCGAGTTGTTAGCAAGATCAAACTCTCGTTCAATATCCTCGTCCTCAGTCTTGCTTTCAATCTTCAGCGAGCTGATCTCCTCAATAACATCGTTAAGAAACGACATTCTTATCTCTCTCTGACTGCTTTGCTGGCTAAGTCGTTTTATATCTCTTGATATATCCTGAAGCTCTTTAAACAAAGCCTTATACTCGACAAGGTCGTTTTCCAGTCCGCCGAATGAGTCAATTATCTCAAGATGTTTGTTGCTGTCAAGCAACAGGATATTATCGTGCTGTCCGTGAATATCGACAAGCTTGAGTCCTATTTCACGAAGTAATGAGGCAGGTACGGCTCTTCCGTTAATTCTGGCAACGCTTTTTCCGTCTGCTGATACCTCCCGCTCCAAAACAAGGCTTTCATCATCATCAAGCTCTATACCCATTTCGGTAAGCCTTTCTTTAGCTTCATCCGTCAAGCTGTCAAAAAGCGCATTTACAATAGCCTTTTTTGCGCCGTTTCTTACAATATCCTTTGAAACGCGCTGCCCGAGAATCGCATTTATTCCGTTAATAAGGATCGACTTTCCTGCTCCTGTCTCACCTGTAAAAACATTAAAGCCGCCGGAAAACTGTATCGTTGCCCTTTCAATGACAACCAAGTTTTCTATGTATAATTCCTTAAGCATTTATTTCACCCTAAAAATATTTGTTTAGCCTGTTTACAAGCTCTATCGCTGACTGTTCACTTTTAAGCGCTACAAAAACAGTATCGTCTCCCGCAATAGTACCAACTACAAGCTCAAAGTTCGCGTTGTCAAGCTTAGCGCAAAGAGCCTGAGCCATTCCCGTATAACACTTAATGACAACTATATTTTGTGCAAAATCTACCGATACTACCGCCTGTGAAAAGATCTCCTTTAAAAGCTCCTCGGGAGATTTACCCTTATCTCTTATCCTGCTCGGAATGTCATAATGGTAACCGCTTCCCGGGTCGGAAATCTTAACTATTGAAAGCTCCCTTATATCTCTTGAAACGGTCGCCTGTGTTACTGTAAAGCCAAGTAAATTCAGTCTGTCAATAAGCTCTTCCTGACTTTTTATCTTTTCATTCAATATTATATCGAGAATCGCTTTTTGTCTCATCAACTTTGACATTTACTATTCCTCCGGTGATTTTAAAGGTCTCATCAGTTTGTTAGTTACAGACATAAAAAAGTTTCCGCCCCTTATATCTATAAGCTCTATAAATTTATCGGACATCGATATATATACTCTGTCGCTTATATCAAGCGTTCCAAGTTCGTTTCCGTCGGCGATAATACACAGTGACTGTTCATTTCCTTCAAAGCTTTCAAATGACACCTCAAGCGATGTATTCTTTGAAAATATCATCGTTCTTGACATAAGCGTATGCGGACATATCGGTGTGAATTCAAAGCACTCCATATCAGGCTCTAAAATAGGTCCTCCGGCGGAAAGTGAATAAGCTGTTGCTCCTGTGGGAGTTGAGAAAATAAGACCGTCCGCTCTCAGATGTGATACACAGCAGTCGGACTTTCTCACCATAAAATCAGCTATCTTTGTCCTCTCTGATTTTGAGATAACAATGTCATTAAGAACGCTTATTCGCTTGCTATTATCCTTTTTTTGTATAACTACATCAAGCATATGACGCTTTTCAGTATGATAGTTTCCGTCAAGAAGATTGTTTAAAAGATGCAACTCATCATGCTCAAGGGTCGCCATAAAGCCCAACCTTCCGCAGTTTATTCCCAAAAGCTTTTTCTTATGCTCACACGCAAGGCTTGACGCCGATAAAATAGTTCCGTCTCCGCCTATTGCAATAATAATATCGCATTTCTCAGCACACAAGCTTTCCTCCATAAACTGAACCGCTTTAATATCGCAAAAGCTTTTTTCATATTCCTCTGACATATATATTTTTGCACCGTGAGCTGATAAAAAATCACACGCAAAGCGCACGGTTTTCTCACAGTTTCTCTTATCTAGATTTGGAAAAATAAAGATGTGCATACCTTTTAACTTCCTTCTCTGAAATTTCTTATCGCATCGTCTACTATTTCTGTCACATTTATAGGCTCATCGCCTTCGCACGCAGACAAATACAGAAGATACTCAATGTTTCCGTCTCCGCCTTTTATAGGTGAAAAACAAAGTCCCTTTACACCTAGTCCTATCTCTTTACACTTAAATATGATTTTGTTTAATACCGTAATATGCGCCCTTTTACTTTTAACAATGCCTTTTTTATTAAGCTCGCTTCTGCCTGCTTCAAACTGTGGCTTAACAAGAACTACCGCATAAGCGCTTGATTTTAAAACAGATTTTATCGGCATCAGCGCATATTCAAGCGAGATAAAGGACAGGTCCGCGGATACAAAATCCATTTTTTCATAAAAGGTGTCTGATGTAATATCGCGCACATTTAGCTTTTCTATATTTATTACTCTCAAATCACCTTTCAAGCTTTTGTCAAGCTGATCCTGACCGACATCAACGGCGTATACCTTTTCAGCACCTCTTTTTAACATACAGTCTGTGAAACCGCCTGTTGAAGCACCTATGTCTAAGCACACACATCCGTTAAGGTCTATCTTAAAATGATCAAGTGCAGCTCTGAGCTTATAGCCTCCCCTACCGACAAACTCTCTCTTCTCAGCCTTTACTTCAAGCTTGTCCTCTATGTCGATAAGAAAAGAAGCCTTCTTTATCTCCTTACCGTTTACAAAAACTCCGCCAGACTCAATAACCCGCTTGGCGTCGGTACGGCTTTTTGCATAGTCATTTTCAAAAAGATATATATCAAGCCTTGTTTTCATTAAAATCAGCCTTTATCTTTTTATATATTTCGTTATAAGAAAGTCCGAGACTTTCAAGCGATTCATAAACAGACGCCTGACTTACAAAGTCGTTTATTGCAAAAACTTCAACATTTCTGCAAACAGATGACAACTGCTGACCAACTGAACCGTTTATTATGCCCTCCTCAAAGAAATACACTTTTTTATAGCTTGAAACTATGCTTATAACCTGAGACTTAATAGGATGTATTTGTACAAGCTTTAATACATCTGTCATCAAATCGTCGTCACTAAGCATCTTATAAGCCTTATAAACCTCGTTAAACAACCTTCCGTATGTAACAATAAGTATATCGCTTCCGTTTTTTATATGCGCAAAAGACTCGGAGACATAGCTTTTGTCATATTCGGATATGTCTTTACCTTTAGGGTATCTTACACAGACAACTCCTGTATCGTTGTTCACAGCCCTTTCGGTGCATTTTCTAAGTTCCTCATAGCTGCTCGGAGAATATATCTTTACATTAGGGACAGACGACAAAAATGACACATCAAATATTCCCTGATGGGTTTCTCCGTCCTCACCAACCAATCCGGCACGATCGATCCCGATGACGGTATGTGAGTTTGTTATAGCAAGATCGTGTATTATTTGATCAAAGCCTCTCTGTAAAAAGGACGAATATACCGCAAATACAGGGATCATTCCTGCTGCGGCGAGACCCCCGGCAAAAGTCACAGCGTGCTGCTCGGCAATTCCGACATCGTAAAAACGCTTCGGGTATTTTCTTGCAAATCTGTCAAGACCCGTTCCGTATTTCATAGCTGCTGTTATTGCACAGATTTTGTTATTTTTCGCAGCAAGCCGTACAAGAGTGTCTCCGAAAATATATGAAAAGCTGTCTGATGAAACAGCATCAGGGTTTCCTGTTTCAAGGTCAAAAGCTCCGACACCGTGGTAGCCGCCCGGATTGTGTTCAGCGGGAGCGTAGCCCTTTCCCTTTACGGTATTGACATGGACTATAACAGGTCCGCCGATAGACTTTGCAGCCGCAAGAGCATAATCAAGCTCACTTAAGCTGTGACCGTCAACAGGACCTACAAAAGAAAATCCAAGGTCTTCAAAAAGTGTCGGCGCACTGTTCCTTAGCACTATATTTTTTATGGCATTTTTTGATGCCTTTATGGTGTTTTTGAGCGGGCTTCCGACAAGCGGTGTGCTGTCCAAAAGCTTCTCTACTCTTCCCTTGGTCTTTATATATTTCTGCTTTGTTCTGAGTGTTGCAAGATACTTTGCAAGTCCGCCTACATTTTTTGAGATGGACATTTCGTTATGATTTATGATAACAATAATGTTAGCATCGCTTTTTCCGGCATTATTCAGTCCCTCAAAGAACTCTCCGCCAGTTGCCGCGCCGTCGCCTAAAATAGCTACCGCATAGTTTTTACTGCCGGTAAGCTTCATAGCACATGCATATCCCAAAGCCGCTGAAACAGAAGTAGAGCTATGTCCTGAAATAAAAGCGTCGTGGACAGATTCACTCGGACGGCAAAATCCCGATATACCGCCCTTTTGTCTCAGCGTGTCAAAGCTTTTATATCGCCCTGTCAAAAGCTTATGATTGTAAGACTGATGTCCGACATCCCATATGATCTTGTCGTTAGGTGAATCAAATGCTCTGTGCACAGCAATAGACAGCTCAACCGTGCCGAGATTTGAAGCAAGGTGTCCACCGTTTTGCGCGACGGTTTTTATCAAAACCTCTCTCATCTCTGCGGCAAGAGCAATACATTCATCTATTCTTAGGTGTTTTAAATCCCCCGGCAGATCAAGACTGCCAAGCATACTGTCGCCGTATATTTTCATTTTTATTAATCCTTATTTTTATTTTTCTCTTTTCAAAAGCTTATATGTCAAATCTTTAAGACAGTCTGTATTTTTAAAGCTATCTAAGCATTTAACAGCCTTATCGGTTAGCTCAGATGCAACAAGCTCTGCCTTATCTATTCCGTATACGGAAACAAAAGTGGTTTTATTGTTCTTTTGATCGCTTCCGATAGGTTTTCCCAGAGTATCAAAGCTTCCTCTTACATCAAGTATATCATCGGTGATCTGAAACGCAAGTCCCAGATTTTCGGCATATTCTTTTGCAAACGGTATCATATGATGTGCATCAGCAAGAATACATCCCATCTCACACGCAGCACTTATAAGAGCACCTGTTTTTTTCTGCTGAAGCTCTCTTAGGGTACCAATGGGAATATCCTTGTTTTCACTCTCAATATCAATTATCTGTCCCCCAGTCATTCCGAATGCTCCGGATGAGCGGGCAAGAAGTTCTATGATCTCTGTTGCAGCCTTATCGCTTATCACACCTTTTCCTGCTTCCTTACACACAGTTTCAAAAGCAAGAAAAACAAGCGAATCACCGGCTAAAAGCGCCTGTGCCTCTCCATACATTTTATGACAGGACGGCTTTCCCCTTCGGTAATCATCGTTGTCCATACAAGGAAGGTCGTCATGTATGAGCGAAAATGTATGTATCATCTCAATAGCTGACGCAACATTTATAAACGCTCCACTTTCTTTTCCGCAAGCCTCACAAAACAGCAGCGCCAATATCGGTCTTAATCTTTTTCCGCCTGCCATAAGGCTGTACTCTTCAGCCTTAATAACTGTATCAACAAGCGGCTCACTATATCCGACCGACTCTGAAAGTGCACTGTTTATCCGACTGATAAGCTGATTTAACTTATTATTCATATACTAACTTTAAACCTCATCTATTTTTTCTATCTCAAGCTTTGCGTTTTCAAGAGATTTTTTACATTCATTCGCAAGCTCTATACCTCTCTTATACTGCTTGAGAGATTCCTCTAAAGTGAGATCTCCGCTTTCAAGCATATTTACCGTTTTCTCAAGTTCTTTAACTGTGCTTTCAAAATCCATATAAAATCAATCCTTTTATAAAATCTGAGCCTTTTGCTTTCCCTTAGAAAAGGTTATATCTATCACATCGCCCGATAAAAGCTTTTCTCCGTCGGTTATTACATTTCCGTCTTTCTCCACAAGCGAATATCCTCTTGACAATACCTTAAGCGGACTTAAAGCCTCTAAAGCTGTGCAGGCAGAAGAAAATCTTCGATTGCATTTAAAAAGCTCTGCTTCAACAAGCGGCTTTAATCTTTGTTTAAGTATATCTACCCTGTTCCCGTAAGCTTCAAGTCGCTTTACAGGAGATAAGAGCAGGCATTTTTCTTCAAGGTGTGATATTTCCTTGTCTCTGTCTGATAATGATTTGACACAAAGCTCATACAGCTTACTTTTAAAGCTTTTAAGTATGGAAATAAGGGATGTAAGCTCCGGTACAGCCACCTCTGCTGCTGCGGACGGTGTCGGCGCACGGTAGTCGGCTGTCATATCGCATATAGTTACATCTGTTTCGTGTCCTACTGCACTGATGCAGGGGATTTTTAAATTAAAAACCGCATCTGCAACGATTTCCGAGTTAAAACAGTTAAGGTCCTCTGATGAGCCTCCGCCTCGCGCAATTATTATCGTGTCAACGCCGTACGCATCCGCTTTCTTAAGAGCATCAGCCACTGATCTGTCGGCTAACGCTCCCTGGACAGCAGCGTTAAAAACGCAGAGCTTTACTATCGGAAAGCGCCTTGATATTATATTTATAATGTCCTGAAGTGCCGCTGAAGTGAGAGATGCCACAACGCCGATTTTTTTCGGAAGCTCTGGAATAGGTTTTTTGTTCTCAGGTTTAAAATAGCCCTTCTGCGAAAGCTTATCTTTTAAATCATTGAGATTTTTACTCTGAATCCCCTCTCCGTCAGGGATAATATCGACTGCTATTATCTGATATGCTCCGTCTCTCTCGTAAACATCTACCGAGCCGAATACAATAACACTTATACCGTTTTCTACCCGGCACTTAAGAGCTTGTACATTTGAAGAAAACATTACGCACCTGATAAGGCTGTTTTCATCCTTAAGCGAGAAATACATATGCTTAGAATTATAGTTTTGCGTAAAGTTTGATACTTCGCCCTTTACATATATACTTTTTAAGCGGTTGTCACCCTTTATTTTGCTTGCAACATATCTGTTTATCTGTGAAACGCTTAAAACGACACTCATTTATATCAGTCCTTTTACATATGCCGCATACAGACATACACCGTACGCATTATCGCAAGAAAAGTCTCTGCTTGCAAAATAGGCTGTATTAAAATCACTTTCAAGCCTTTTCCTTATCAAAGCGTTTGACATAACTCCTCCTGCAAATATTATCGGCAGCTTTCCAAGCTTACCTATCTGATACTCTGCCATCTCAAATATTGTCTTGTAAACAAAATCAAGACAAAAAGCCGCAATATCCTCTCTCGGTTCTCCGCGACTTAACATATCTCTGCATTTATTCTCGACTCCCGAAAGTGAACAATCACCGCTGATAAGTCTTATTTTTGTGTCAAAATGCCGTGCAGAGCCTGACGCAAGCATTTCAAGCTCATATCCGCAAGGAAAGTCAATACCAAGCATTACTCCGACTCTGTCAACAGCTTGTCCCGCCTTAAGGTCTTTTGAAGATGATAAAGGCTTTATTATCAAAGCTTCTCCGTCAAAAGAGACTAACATACAGTCTGTTGTCCCACCGCTTATATGAAACGCGATAAAAGGCTTATGTTTAGTTATAAGTTCAAATTTTCCGGATGAATAACAAGCGGCTAGAATATGTCCTGTCTGATGGTCGGTCGGAATATACTCTGCGCCGGAAGCTAAGCTTATACTTTTTCCTGTTGAACTTCCGACAAGGAAACAGGGCATATAAGAGTCTTTATCTCTCCTTGGCTTTTCCGATGCACATACAATATCTGTTTTTGTGTCACATCCGTCATAAAGCCTTTCTAGGATAGTCGGGATCCGGCGTGTATGGTGAAAAACGGCATCCGACTGTCTTAAGCCGCGCTCACCGCTTTTTACAGGCAGAAGCTGTTTTTCACATTTAAGAGTTTTTTTATCCGTATCAAATAAGGCAACCGAGGTAGTATAATTGCTCGTATCAAGTCCAAGTATCAAAGACACGGCTAAAGACTCCTTGAAAAGCTTCCAAGAAGCCCGTTTATAAATCTTACATCGTTTTCAAGAGCATATTTCTTAGCGATATTCACCGCTTCGGAAATCGCCACATTTGTAGGAACCTTATCGTTATAAAGAACCTCGGCGATAGCTATATAGAGGATCGCTTTATTAAGCCTTGGTATTCTTTGAACAGACCTTTTTTCACTTAATGATGATATTACATTTTCGATATTTTCTTGATTTTCTCTTACGCTTTTAACCAGATTCCATGTTTTTTGTGACAGAGAAACATTATCAATATTTGAAGCAATATCAAAAAGCTCATCGTCATCAAGGCATAAAAACATATTTTCAAATATAATAATAAATGCCGATTCTCTGTATGTCATTTTTTCTTCCATATTGTATTTCCTTTACGCTATTAAGTCAACAAGTTTAATATTGACCTTATTAACGACTGCATTAGTCATTTCCTGAACAGAGCATTTTATGCTGTTCTGAAGCTCCTCGCTGACCTTTGCCACATCTGTTCCCTTTTTCATCAGGATCGGCACAAATATTTCAAGTACATCATTTTTTATGTCAATTCTTACGCCGCTTTTACCTTTGATCGGCAAAACCTTTTTTATAAAGTTATTTTCACTTTTATAAAGCATAGTTTCGTCTTTTTCAGATATTATCTTTTCAACAATAGTTATAAGACTTGTTTTACTTATATTAAATGATGAGCCTCCATCAAACATATTTAAACCTCCCGACATTAAAGCATCCGCACTTTATGTACGAAACCTGTCTATATAACAACATATGTATCCTCACAGGTTACATATATTTATTATAGCATTTAATTTATACAATTACAACTATTTGACATCAAAAATTCTTATGTTTTCCGTTTTTACATTGACCTCACTTAGTAAAATGTCCTTTATCTGTGCTATTGAATTATTGTCCATATTGCCGCTTTTGACAACTATATTTGCTCCGTCACCGTCAAGATAAACAACGGCATCCTTAAAGCCCGCTGCTTTTAACAGGCTTTCTATGTTGCTTTCCTTTTCGATAAGCTCGCTTATTGACGCAGCATCAGTACTTGCTACCGCCTGTTCCTCTTCGGTTGAATCTCCGCCGCTTATTATGCTTTTAAGCGTCTGTACCGCTTTATCCCTTGACTCAAGTCTGTCTATTCTGGCCTGTTCAAAATAATCTGTGTTTTCGCTGTCCTCTTTTTGCGTTTCACTGACAAATGCTGCTGTACCGTACTTTTTTGAGGTGTTTTCAACAATATCTGTCTTTGGTACAGAAGTGTCAGAGACGACATAATTTACATATATCGCCGCACCAAGTATAAGTGTCAGGCAGGTCAAAATGATCTGTTTTTTTCCGATGATGAAATTAAATTTTTTCATAGATTTTCTTCCTTTCTTTACTACCCTTTAACAACACAGACGCTGCTTGCGGGGATATTCAAAGCGGTGCTTACCGCTTTCTGGACCTTATCAATTATTTCAAATCTGTCGCCGCCTGAGCATACGATCAAGACTCCTGTGACCTTTGGCTCTATTATCTTTTTTATAAGCGGCTTCTGAACTCCGTTTTCGTCTATGAGAACTATCTTGTTGTTATAACCCTCTCTTTGTTCTTCATCACTTTTATCGTTAGATGTATCCAACTCTTCGGCATATATATACTCTGTTGTGCCATCGACCGTAACAAGCAGGTCGGCTGTCCCGACGCCGTCGATTTTTGATATTATCTTTAAAAGCTCTTTTTCAGTTTTTTGCTTATATGTATCTCCTGTCACAGTCTGAATCTGTGAGGATTGTAAAGTGGGAGCGTTATCATCATCACTTTCAAATAGTTCTGATAAGAGTATTATAAGCATTCCCGCTATACCGATCACGACTATCAAAAAAAGCCTTTTATTCTGATTTATCATTTCCTTTATTCGGCTTATACGCTCACTGATCCGTTTGTTTTTTAACCTCAATTTTTATATCCTCTGTTTCAATAGTTTCTTTTATTGCCTGTCTGATAGCTTCTTCGCTGTCATTGCTATAAACAGTTATTTCGCTTATCACTGTATTATTATATTCATCGGTATCCGCTTTAATGTCAAGCGATATAATATCGTAGCCTTTTTCTTTAAGTACTTTTATAAGAGCATCTTCTGCATTTTTTTCAAAATCTGATACAATTGCATTACCTACATCCTCCTCAAGTTTTTCAAGCTTGTTAAGGTCAGGCTTTGAAAAAATATCAAAGTTTATAGACACTCCGTCCGACAGAAACGGATTTATAACTGATATAATAAAAATCAATCCCGCTATAAAACGAACACAACGCTTTACTGAGCTATTCGGGAGCAACAATTCTGTTATTGACAGCGCTATCGCTATAACACAGAACGCCATAACTATTTCTTTTATAAGTTCCATAAGCTTACACCATATTCATACTAAGCATCATCATTACCGCTGTCGCTATAACGAATACAATGGTAAAGCACGCGATTATTCCAAGTATTATAGAAAGGACAGAGTTTATTCCAGATAAAAGCGACGAAATGCTCTGTTGTCCAAAAAAAGCGCTTACTCCCTTTGACACCGAAAGTACGATCTTTAAACACAAAACGCTTATCAACGGACTTAAAACTGTAAAAAGCAGCACAACTATGCCAACTGCTCCTACACCCGAGCGAATAAAGCTAACGCTTCCGAAAAAAGTAGAGTATGCCTCGCTCATTGCTCCGCCTACTACCGGGATAAAGCTCGACGCGGCAAATTTTATCGCTCTTGTTCCAAGTGTATCAGCGGCAGTACCGAGAATTCCCTGGATAGATATAACGCCGATAAACACTGTCGTTATAAATCCGAGTATCCACTTTGAAATATTTTTTAAGCTACCGGAGAGATTTACCCCAAGAAATGACGGGTTTATTGCTTCTGCAATAGACGCTGCGACCGTAAATCCAAGAAACGGAAGAAGCATATTTTTAGTAATGTAGCCTATTATTTCACAAACCGCAAGTATTATCACATAATATGTAATTCCCGATGTGGCACATCCTCCGGCTGAAAGTATGCTTGAAAATATAGGTACATAAGTATACATAAATACAGATGCGCTCGCTATGGTTTCATTGACAATGTTTACACACTCGCTTAATGATGTATACAAAATTCCTACCGATGCTAGCGCTCCTATCACACTTAATAGAGAGTCAAGCTCGCTTCCTTCCATAAGTGATTTTATAAGCGTTAGTGTTAGTATAATTATCAGCATCTGACCCAAAAGCTTAAGAGGCTGTTCGATTTTTTCAAAGAATATATCCTTTACAAGATTTATCCAGTATGAAACAGAGAGCTTACTTACATTCTGTGAGTTTTCAAGAGATATATCGTTTTGCTCAAGAAGCTCGTCTGCTTCACTTGGAATAACATCTGAAAGGCTTTTATCAGTATCCTTTAAATAGTTTTCTATCTCATCTGCGTATACGCTGACAGGATCAAGCAGCATCATTACCGCAACAAATACAACTATTATTTTTACAATCTTCATTTTTCATTTTATCCAAGCATTTCATCAATAAGTGAAATTACCGAGGAGTAAAGCGGCATTGCTAAAAGCAAAACCGTTATCCTCCCGAACATTTTTACATTTGAGGACATCGCACCCTCTCCGCAGTCGTTGCACAGATCGCTTGCAATAGTTGTGAGAAAGCATATACCTATACTTTTAAAAAGTATCTCGCTTAAGCTTGAGTCTATCTTGATCTTTTTTAAAAGAGAACTTATCATATCTGTTATCTCGGTAAGGTCAGATATTAACAAAGTCATTATCAATGTACAGACCCCGGCTGTTATTACAAATGAAAATTCCCTTGATTCCTTTTCGAGAAGCTTTATTATTATGCAAGCGGTTATACAAAGCGCAGAGATCATTATTATATCCATATTACTTTAACTAAAGGTCAAATACACTTTGTATCGTATCAAACAGACCGCTTATCTGATTTATTATAAGCACTAAAACTATCACAAGTCCCGCTATTGTTATCATCATAGCCTGTTCATCTCTTTCAGCCTTTTTCAAAAGAATATTAAGGACTGATACTATTATTCCTACCATTGCTATCTTAAATATCAAATCAACTTCCATATTGCACCTCTATACAAGCATTACAGCAACAAAAGCACCTATAATAACACCAAGAGAGCTGAAAAGCTTTTTCTTTACATATGCTTTTTCTTCCAGCTTAGCAAGAATGTTATTAAGTCTTTCAATACAGCCGTCGAACAGCAAAATCTGTTCCTCAAGCGGTGTTGCGCCTATCTTGTCAACAAGCCGTTCGGTTATATCCAAAACCTCTTTGTTTTTTATTTTAAAAAGGCTTTTTTTTACACTTGTGACTATCTCACCTGATCGTTTGCGTTCACTTTTAAGCATTATTTTACAGTCGATAAGAGTATCTATCAATGCCTTTAATGAGTCAACTTCGCTTATCACCGAAAGAGCTTTGTACCTTCCTGCCAGACTTAGTGTAATAAATACAAGCAGTATACCAAAATACTTTACCTTCATTTCTTTATCACTTCACCTTTAAGGCACCTTATTTCGCTTATCTTTTTCTCGTAAGATATACATAGTGCATAGTCAAAAAAACCTTGTTTTATCATCTTTTTAACAAGCGGTTTTTTAAGTGCATCCTCCAAGAGATCACAATGAGTTGTCGCGATAAGCTTTACTCCGGAGTTTCTTGCATATTCAAAGCTTTTAAGCTCATCGGTATCACCTATCTCATCACACACTATTATCTGTGGTGACAATAGTCTCACAGCCCGTTTTATTCCCTCTTTTTTTGATATTCCGCTCAGAACATCTGAAAAGCGCCCTATATCGTTTTCTATCTCACCATTTGATGCTGATGCTATTTCATTTCTTTCATCGATTATAACTACGGTATATCTATTGCCTAACTCTCTGGCAATATCCCTAAGCAGAGTTGTCTTTCCGGATGAGGGCGGTCCGCATATTATAAGGCTTCTAGGTTTTTTAAAATCTATTTGTTCAAAAACAGGTTTTGACGCATTTAAAACTTCTCTTGCGATCCTTATATTTATTCCGGTTACCTCGTGGATCCTCGTTACTTTACCGTTTTCATATATAAAAGATGAGGAAAAACCCACCCTGTTTCCGCCTTTAGTAGTGATATATCCGTTTTTAAGCTCTTCTTCAAAGCTGTAAAGAGAGTTTTCAAACGCTCTTTTGTATGTGTAATCAATATCATTTTTAAACACTCTGACCGCATCCGCTGTGGACATTGAGAGATTTCCGCCGTATGTGACAAATGCCTCGCCTTGCTGTCGTTTAACAGTCAAATAGCCTCCCGCTCTCAGCCTTATCTCACCTATATTCACAATATCGGCGATTTTAAGCTTATCAATGGCATTTTTAAGACCTAAAGGCAAAAGGTCAAGCGCATATAGATATTTGTTGTTCATTATCTTCTCCTATAAAATTATTTAGCATAATAGTCTTGTCTTACAAAATAATATGTGAGAAGTTGTCCTGTTATGACAACAAAAAAGCCTTTGGATATTTCACCAAAGGCAATGTATGTATATTTATTTTTCGAGCATTCGCTTCATCTGAAGCATTATCGCGCATTCAAGACGCTTTTTTTGCAGCTTACAGGACAGCTTATGCGCTTTTAAAATGTCTCCTTCATACAAAAAGTTATTTGCGTTACATCCGCCGGAGCAGTAGAATTTTGCCCAGCACTTTTTACAGTCCTCCTTAGCGTATACATGAGTTTTTGCAAAACGCTCCTTTATACTCATATCAAATGTACCATCTTGAAGATTTCCCATCTTAAACTCGGGAATTCCGACAAATTGGTGACAGGGATAAATATCACCGTCAGGAGTTATTGCTACATATTCGTTTCCGCTGCCACATCCTCTGAGACGCTTTATAGCACAAGGACCCTGGTCAAGATCGAGCATAAAGTGAAAAAAGTTTAAAAATCCGCCGTCTTCGCGTATTTTCTGAAGCTTTTCCGCAAGTACCTCATATTCCTTGTATATGCGCTCGACATCATCATCAGTTATTGCGTATGGCTCATCAGGGTTCGCCATTACAGGCTCAACCGAAATCTGATCAAATCCCAGCTCATAAAGGTGTAAAACATCGTTTGAAAAATCAAGATTGTACTTTGTGTATGTGCCGCGCACATAATAATCCTTGTCACCGCGCTTTGAAACAAGCTTCTTATAGCCATCTACTATTTTATCATAACAGCCGGTTCCGTCCGCTCTAACACGAAGTCTGTCATTTACTTCCTTTCTTCCATCTAATGATAAAACGACATTTGACATCTCTTTGTTAATAAAGTCGATCTTATCATCGGTCAGAAGCATTCCGTTTGTAGTTATCGTAAAGCGGAAGTTTTTGTTGTATTCCTTTTCCTTACCCCGTGCATAGCACACGATCTGTTTTACTATATCAAAATTCATAAGCGGTTCTCCACCGAAAAAGTCAAGCTCTAAATTAACCCTGTCACCTGAATTTTTTATAAGAAAATCTATTGCCGCTTTTCCGGTTTCAAAGTCCATAAGCTTTCTACCGCCTCCAAAATCGCCGGTAGACGCAAAGCAATATTTACATCTCAGATTACAGTCGTGCGCGATATGCAGACACATAGCCTTTATTGGAGAAACGACCGAATACTTTGCAAATTTTTCATAGTTATCTTCAGAGAACAGAATTTTATCATCATATAACTCTTTTATCTCATCATAGGCTTCATTGATCTCGTTTTCGCTATATTTGTCCTTTAAGGCATTTATAGCGTTTAGTAACATCTCACTTGAAAAAGGCGGATTTACATAGTCAAGCAAATCATATGTAAGCTCATCCACACTGTGAACTCCGCCGGAATTTACATCCAACACGATAAAAAATCCGCCGAGTCTGAATTTATGTATCATTTATAAAACTCCTTATTACTTTTAAATTTATCAGTAAACTCTTTAATAACATTTTAGTACAAGAACGCAAGCTGTAACCATTATTATAGGTTTATGTCCTACGACTTTTCGCAGTTCTGAAATATATCCCATACTTTCACCTGCTTTATAAAATAAAAGGACGGAATACCGTCCTTTATATTTATTTATTGATTTTCAGTTACTTGATCATACTTGCAACTTCATCAGCGAAATTATCTTCCTTCTTCTCTATTCCTTCGCCGCGCTCAAAACGAACAAAGTCTACAACCTTGATAGAACCGCCAAGCTCCTTTGCAGCAGATTCAACATACTTACCGACAGAAACCTTGTCGTCCTTAACAAAGGCCTGCTCAAGCAAGCAGTTTTCAGAATAGAACTTTCCGATCTTTCCGTCAACTATTTTTACCTTTACCTGCTCCGGCTTGTTAGCCATCTTAGGATCCTCAGCCATCTGAGCAAGCATTATCTTTTTCTCTTCCTCAAGAGCACTGTCAGGGACAGACGCTCTGTCAAGGTAAGAAGGATTCATAGCAGCAACCTGAAGCGCACAGTCCTTACCAACCTCAAAAACCTTATCGTAAGGAAGGTCAGTATCAAGCTTTACCATTACGCCTATGCTTCCGCCGCCGTGTACATAAGGAACCAGAACTCCTTCAAATCTCTTGAAACGACGAATAACGATATTCTCTCTGATTTTAATAAAAATGTCCTGAAGCGCTTCCTCAACGCTCTTGTCGCCACCGCTGATTTTTTCAGCCTTGAGCGCGTCAACATCCTTAGGATCCTTTTCAATAACCGTCTTTGCAACATTAGCGACAAACTCCTTGAACTCCTCGTTGTTTGCTGCAAAGTCTGTTTCAATATTCACCTCTAAAACAGCGCCGACATTTCCCTCAACAATACTTGTAACGATACCCTCTGCTGAAACTCTGCTGCTCTTCTTTGCCTGAGTTGCAAGTCCCTTTTCACGAAGGATAACTACCGCCTGTTTAGCATCGCCGTCTGCTGCTTCAAGAGCCTTTTTACAATCCATCATACCGACACCGGTAGACTTCATAAGATCCTTAATCTCCTGTACGGATACCTTTCCCATTTTTATATTCCTCCAAAGTAAAGTATAGTGCTTATTTTATTCAGCTTCTTCAGCAGCCTCTGTTTCTTCCTCTGCTGATTCTTCAACATCGGCAGCAACAGCGCTTTCCTCTGTCTCAGCAGCTTCAGACTGCATCTCAGCTTCGGCAGTACCTGCTTCTCCCTGTCTTCCCTCGATAATAGCGTCAGCCATTGCGCCGGCGATGAGCTTTACAGCACGGATTGCGTCATCATTACCCGGTATTACATAATCGACCTCATCAGGGTCACAGTTTGTATCTACAATAGCAACAACAGGAATTCCGAGTCTTCTAGCCTCAGAAACCGCTATCTTTTCCTTTCTTGGGTCAACAATAAACAGCGCACCCGGAAGCTCCTTCATATTCTTGATTCCACCAAGGAATTTTTCAAGCTTCTCAATTTCAAGGTTGAGTTTTGTAACCTCTTTCTTAGGAAGAAGGTCAAAGGTTCCGTCCTCAGCCATTGTGTGAAGCTGTTCAAGTCTTTTGATTCTCTGCTTTATCGTCTTAAAATTGGTCATCATTCCGCCGAGCCATCTTGCGTTAACAAAGTGAGCGTCAGCTCTTATAGCTTCCTCCTTGACGCTGTCGGCAGCCTGCTTTTTGGTACCTACAAACAAAACCTCTTTGCCCTCTGCTGATACATCCCGTATAAACATATAAGCTTCCTCGAGCTTCTTGACCGTTTTCTGAAGGTCGATGATGTAAATACCGTTTCTTTCTGTGAAAATGTACGGTGCCATTTTCGGGTTCCATCTTCTTGTCTGATGTCCAAAGTGTACACCTGCTTCAAGAAGCTGTTTCATTGATACTACTGACATTTGTAGTTCCTCCTATTGGTTTATTTTCCTCCGCATTTCTTATATTGAGCACTACCCGCAATCACGGGAACCATACACAAAAGAAGTGCGTGCGAATTGCTTAAATATTATACCACTTTTACACTTTTATTTCAACTAAAACCTTACTGTTTATTTTAACAAATTTTTAATGTCAAACTTCTTGTCTTTTATGCAAATTTTACTATTAGTAAGATTTACAAGAATCGTATCCTCGCCAATAAGGTCAATGTCGCAAAAATCAATTACAAGGTCATCTTCTCGACCAAGTAAACCAAACGCTTTTGGCCTTCCGTATACAACAATTGACTCTACTCCTCTTCCGTCGAAATTCATTACTACATCATCGACAAACCCAACTCTTGAGCCTGTTGCACTGTCTATTACCTCTTTATCCTTTAATTCGCTGAAACTAAAACGCATATCATTCTCACCTCATAAGATTATATGCGTTCGGTTATGCGTAATATGAAAAGACAGGCGTCATTTATCGACACCTGTCTAAATAAATCAATACTTTCTCTTGCGGGCAGCCTCAGACTTTTTCTTGCGTCTTACAGAAGGCTTTTCGTAGTGTTCTCTTTTACGAACCTCAGCAATTACGCCGTCCTTAGCACAGCTTCTCTTAAATCTCTTAAGAGCAGTATCAAGAGTTTCGTTTTTTCCGACACGAATTTCTGCCATAGTTAAATTCCCTCCCTTTGTCACCTATAACAGAGGTCTTAATAGATATAAGGCTTTCGTGTAAAGTGAATAGTGAAGGCTGGGTCAAACCCAGATATATGAGCTGTCTGCCCGATCCTCTGTATTTTCACAAAAGCTATAAATCTAAAAAGTTTACACTTTATTATACAACAGAAAAAAAACAATGTCAAGAATTTTTGTGAATTTTTTCACTGTACCGATTATTTTATTAAGAATACTACTTTACAACAAGGTTTACAAGCTTTCCGGGAACATAAATTTCTTTTACTATACTTTTATCCTTAACAGCTTCTATAATTTTTTCATCGCTTTTTATCAGCTCAATGACCTCTTCCTTTGATGCGTCCTTATTTATGACCGCCTTACACTTTACCTTTCCGTTTATCTGTGCGACGATCTCAACAGTTTCGTCTATGCACATTTGTTCGTCATACGACACCCACTCGGTACTGCTGAGCGGAACGTCATATCCCATAAGCTCGTTCATCTCTTCAGTCATATGCGGAGCAAACGGATTTAAAAGCGTAATGAACGTCTTTAGTTCACCTTTTGTCACACTCTTTTTCGCGTATATCTCATTTAAAAGAGTCATCATTGCTGCGATAGCCGTATTAAACTTGAGATTTTCAATATCATTAGATACCTTTTTGATCGTTTTATGAACGCTGCTCTTCAAGTCATCAGAATACTCCTCGTTATCATTAAGAATATCCTGTAAAGCCCACACTCTTTCAAGAAATTTTTTACATCCCTTAATAGACTGCTCCTGCCAAGGAGCGGCTTTTTCGTAATCACCCATAAATAACACATACAGCCTAAGAACATCTGCTCCGTATTCCGCTACAACATCATTAGGATCAACTACATTTCCTCTCGACTTGCTCATCTTTTCTCCGTCAGAACCGAGGATAAGTCCCTGAGCGGTTCTTTTTGCATAAGGCTCAGAGGTCGGAACAAGACCTAAATCGTAAAGAAACTTATGCCAGAAGCGCGAGTATATCATATGCCTTGTGACATGCTCCATACCGCCGTTGTACCAGTCAACCGGCATCCAGTAGTCAAGCGCTTCCTTTGACGCAAACTCGTTGTCATTATGAGGGTCACAGTAGCGAAGAAAATACCAAGAAGAACCTGCCCACTGAGGCATTGTGTCGGTTTCTCTTTTAGCGTCTCCGCCGCACTTAGGACACTTACAGTTTACAAACTCTTCGATCTTAGCGAGAGGGCTTTCCCCGTCTGTTCCAGGCTTAAAATCCTTTACCTTGGGAAGTCTTAGCGGAAGCTCCTCATAAGGCACCGCTACCATACCGCAGTGAGGACAATGGACAATCGGGATAGGCTCTCCCCAGTATCTTTGGCGGTTAAATGCCCAGTCCTTCATCTTGTACTGTATTCCCTTTTCACCGCAGCCGAGACGCTCAAGTATCTCAAGCATTTTTTGGATAGCGTCCTTTTTGTTAGTTATACCATTTAGCTCGCCGGAGTTTACCATCTCTCCGTCGCCTGTATAAGCTTCTTTTGAAATATCTCCTCCCTTTATGACCTCGATTATGTCAATTCCGAACTTCTTCGCAAATTCATAGTCTCTCGTATCGTGAGCGGGAACCGCCATTATAGCACCCGTACCATAACCCATCATTACATAGTCAGATATGTAAACAGGGATTTCCTTTCCGGTTACGGGATTTACAGCTGTAAGTCCTTCTATCTTTACACCGGTCTTATCCTTTACAAGCTGTGTTCTTTCAAATTCACTCTTTTTGGCACACTCAGCCTTATACTCGTCAAGCGCAGCAATATTTGATAATCTATCTCTGTATTTCTGAATTATCGGATGCTCCGGAGCAATTACCATAAAAGTAACTCCGTAAAGAGTGTCTGGTCGTGTCGTATATATTTTCAGGCTTTCGTCTACCTCTTTGAGCTTAAAATCTACAAATGCACCTGTCGACTTTCCTATCCAGTTTTCCTGCTGAAGCTTTATATTAGGAAGATAATCTACCTCTTTTAATCCCTCCAGCAATCTGTCGGCATACTCGGTGATCCTTAAATACCACACTTCTTTTGTCTTTTGGACTATGTCGCTGTGGCAGATATCGCACTTTCCCCCTTGAGAGTCCTCATTTGAAAGAACGACCTTACAGCTCGGACAGTAATTTACCATTGTTTTATCTCTGAACACAAGACCTTTTTCAAACATCTTTAGGAATATCCACTGTGTCCACTTATAGTAATTCTCATCGGTCGTATCAACTACTCTTGACCAGTCAAATGAAAATCCTACGCTTTTGAGCTGATTTGTAAACTTTACAATATTTTCGTCTGTTATCTGTCTGGGATGGACTCCAAACTTTATAGCAGAATTTTCTGTCGGAAGTCCGTAAGCGTCAAATCCGATCGGAAAAAGGACATTATAACCCTGCATACGCCTTTTTCTGCATATTACCTCAAGACCAGAATACGCTTTTATATGTCCGACATGCATCCCGTGACCCGACGGATACGGAAACTCAACAAGTCCATAAAATTTAGGCTTTGTGTGATCATCCTCGGCACAGAAGGTTTTGTTTTCCTCCCACTTTTTCTGCCATTTCTTTTCCACTGAAGAAAAATCATACTTCATAAAAATTCAATCCTTTCACTTGTCTTGCAAAAATGAATCTATATTTATATACTCACCGTCATTCCAAAGTCTTTCGAGATTATAGAAAGCTCTTGTTTCTTTGTAGAAAATATGAACTACAACGTCAGAATAGTCTAAGACTATCCAGTTTGCACTCTGATAACCCTCTATCCTGAGCGGTGAAATCCCAGCTTCTTTTAATTTAAACTCTACTTCGTCAGCTATTGCCTTTACCTGTGTTGACGATGTTCCGTTTGCAATTATAAAATAATCTGAAATTATAGTCAAATCAGATATCTTTATAGCCTTTATATCTTCTCCTCTTTTAGAATCAATAGCCTTTACTATAAGCTGAATCTTACTTTTAGTATCCATTAAAACCTCTCTTTCAGCACATATTCATTATATGCTCTTACAGTTGACTCAAACAGAATATTCCCCTTCTGTGTATTTGAAACTATCTGAAAGCTTAATGCTTCAAGCATTCCTTTACTTAAGCTTTTCATACATAATCGGCGCATCTTATCAACGCCCTCATAGTCACGGTCAGCTGAGATCAGATCAGCCAGATATATTATCTGTTCAAGCTTTGACATTTTATCCGTTGCGACCGTATGAAATCTTATTGCCCGAATTATTTCTTCATCGTTTATGCCGAAATTAATCCTTACAAATACGCTTCCGGCAATAGCATGATACATATTCGGCGTTGTGAGCTCCGCCTGATCCACCTCAAGTTCAGACTGTCTTATCAGCTCAAGCTGTTCAACCTTGCTTATCTCCTTACAGACATCGTGCAAAAGACCCGCAAGATATGCTTTTTCTTCATCAACATCGTTTTTCTTTGCAAGCCGAACAGCAGCATTTGCAACATTAAGCGAATGCTTATACCGTTTTTGTGACAGGTTGTCCTTAAGATATTTCTTATAATCTGAAAAATTACTCTTGTCAATCATTGTAAATGTCATTCTCCGAAATATATTTTACTACCAAATCATCTAAAAAGCAAGATAAATCTTTTTTACTTTTAATCATCTCTCTGATTTGTGTAGAGGAAATCTCAAGCGGCTCCGTTTTTACGACAGTCACATTACCGCCCTCCGCTTTAAGATCATCTGCACAGTCATCAAGTTTTTTTGTGTCATCATCAGCCCTTGAAATACATACTAACGAGCAAAGAGATAATATCTCTTTGTATTTATACCAATTTTTAAAGCTTAAAAGCATATCGCTTCCCATAATAAAATACAGGCGGCAAGTATCCTGTGGATAAAGCTTTGTAAGCTCTTTTATTGTGTTAATTGAATAGCTTTTTCCACCTTTTGATATTTCAATATCGCTTACTGTTATTTTCTTAAGATCAGAGGTTCCGAGTCTGCACATATTCAGCCTGTCTATATCATCAGCTAGCTTTTCTGTTTGTTTATGCGGCGGTAGCTTGTTTGGGATCACCAGAATTTCATCAAAGCAAAGACTTTTGTCTATCTCTTCGATACACTTTCTGTGTCCGTTATGAAACGGATTAAAGGTCCCGCCGAAAATTCCTATTTTCCTCATCTTGGAAGTATTATCTTAGGCTCTTTTGGATTTCTCTTGTAAAGAATAAAAACAGAACCTATAGCCGTTACCGCTTCAGCGTCGATTTTATCTGAAATCTCAAACATAGCTTCCTTAGCGCTGTAAAGCGAATTATCAAGCACCTTGACCTTGATTATTTCGTGAACACGCAAGTAATCATCAATCTGACCGATCTGTGCATCACCCGTTCCGCCTTTTCCGATCTGAAAAACAGGTTCGAGCGAATTAGCTATGCTCTTTAAATATGCTCTTTGCTTTGAAGATAACATCTATTATTCTCCTTTTTTATTTAGTGCTGCCACAAGGGCTTTTGCAGCATTTCCCCTGTGCGAAACCGAATTTTTTTCATCATCTGACATCTGGGCAAGCGTTTTATCTCCGTACAGAAAAATAGGATCGTAACCAAAGCCGTTTTCTCCCTTTTTCTCATAGCCTATTCTGCCCTCGCACCTGCCCTCTACCGATAAAACATCACCGTTTGGTTTTATAAGGCATATGCTGCACACAAAGCGTGCTGTCCGCTTATCAAAAGGAACTCCCTCAAGCTCACTAAGAATTTTATCACATCTTTTTTCCGGCTCTGCATATCTTGCTGAATATACTCCCGGTCTCCCGTCTAAAGCGTCAACAACAAGTCCGCTGTCATCAGCCAAGACATAACATTTCTTTATGTCAAAGATAGCTTTTGCTTTTATATATGCGTTTTCTGAAAAGGTTTTGCCGGTCTCCTCTGCTTCCAAATCTATTCCCGCCTCGCTTTGTGAGGTAACGCAAAATCCCAGTGGTTGTAAAATCTCTTTATATTCTTTTACTTTACCCTTGTTGTTGGTCGCAAGTATAAGCTTCATTTAACACTCTCCCTAATCAAAAAGCGCCTCGACAAAGTCGTGTGTATTAAAAGGCTGAATGTCCTCGATTTTTTCTCCCGTTGTGATAAGCTTTACAGGGATTTTCAAGTCTTCAGTTATTGTGATGACTATTCCGCCTTTCGCTGTACCGTCTAGCTTTGTAAGTATTATTCCCGTTATATCAGCAGCTTCGTTAAAAAGGCTTGCCTGATTAACGGCGTTCTGACCTGTTGTTGCGTCAAGAGCAAGCAACACCTCGAGCGAACAGCCCGCAGCCTTTTCGTGGACTATTCTTGAGATCTTTTTAAGCTCGTCCATAAGATTTTTCTTATTATGAAGACGACCTGCTGTATCACATATTACAACATCTACGCCCCTTGCCGTTGCAGCTGTAAGCGCATCATAAACAACAGCGGCCGGGTCGCCGCCTTCTTTATGCTTTACAATATCAACTCCCGCTCTCTCGGTCCAGACTTCAAGCTGATCTATCGCTGCTGCTCGGAAGGTATCAGCAGCAGCTACCAATACCTTTTTACCTTCGTTTTTCAACTTATAAGCAAGCTTTCCTATTGTAGTTGTTTTACCCGCACCGTTAACTCCTATAACCAGTATTACCGAAGGAGTTGTTGAGAGATCAAGCTGCTGCTCCTCTCCAAGCATTTCAATAAGAACCTCTTTAAGCATCGTCTTGATCATCGCAGGGTCTTCGATTTTTTCGGTTTTAACACGCTCTCTAAGCTCGTCGCATATTCTTACTGAGGTGTTTACCCCAATATCTGACATTATAAGAGTTTCCTCAAGCTCTTCAAAAAGCTCCTCATCGATTTTTGTAAAAGCTCCTAAAAGCTTATCTATTTTACCTAAAAATGAATCCTTTGTTTTCTTTAAGCTGTCTTTTAACTTTTGAAAAAGTCCCATTAGTGCCTCCTATTCCAAATTCATCTGAGTCTGACCCGAATCAAGCTTTAACAGTTTTGAAACACCTTTTTCCTGCATTGTAACTCCATACAGAACATCAGCCTCTTCCATTGTTCCTCTTCTATGAGAAATCAGTATAAACTGTGTTCTATCGGTAAATCTTCTTAAATACTGAGCATACTTTGTTACATTTACATCGTCAAGAGCCGCCTCGATCTCATCAAGTATACAAAACGGCGACGGCTTTACCATAAGAATAGAAAAGTATATCGCAATAGCTACAAATGCCTGTTCTCCGCCCGAAAGGCTCAAAAGATTCTTTATTACCTTTCCCGGAGGTGCAACCTTTATTTCTATTCCGGACTCCAGCAGATTGTCAGGATCTGTAAGTGCAAGCTCTCCGCTTCCGCCTCCGAAAAGCTCGGAAAAAATCACCTTGAAATTGTTATTTATCTGAGTAAAGCTGTCAGTAAAAAACGCTATCATCTGCTCGGTAAGATCGGCTATAAGCTTCTCAAGCTCTGCCTTTGATTTTAAAACATCCGTAAGCTGAGCCGATAAAAATTCATACCTCTCGGAAACCTCTTTATATTCCTCGATAGATTCAACATTTACAGTGCCAAGTGCTCGTATCCTGTTTTTTAACGAGGTGAGCTCCTTTCCGGCTTCAGTAACGCTGTCAAGCGGTTTTGCAAGAGCATAAGCTTCGCTCTTTGTCAGCTCGTATTCCTCAAAAAATGATGAAATAATCTTTTCCATTTCAGATGAAACAGAAAGCTTTTTCTCCTTTGACCTTTCAAGCTCAACAAGTACATTTTCCTTCTGTGACATCTTATTTTTCTGATACGCTCTTAGCTTTTCGCTGTTTGCATCAAGTGAGAGATATTTCTGCTGATTTGTCTTAATTTGATTTTGAGCTTCTTTAATTTTGTTCTCATTGTCGGATATTTTATCAGACATAAAGTCTATCTCAGCCTGTTTATCCTCAATAGCTTTATTTTGCTCCAAAATATGAAGCTCAAGTTTTACTTTTGCATCATTTGAATCTCTCTTTGCTTCAACTATCTGCTCAATAGCAGCCAGTAAAGACTGCTCGTCCTTTTCAAGTGCAGTTTGCTCAATCCTAAGCTCGCTGAGTTCCTTTGAAAGCGCTTCACGCTTCTGCTTAAACTCTGAAAGTTCAGATTGATTCTTTACCGTTTCATCTTCACAAAGCTTTATTTTTTTGTCAATATCTACAAGTTCTTTTTCTGAAAGAGCTATCAAATTATTAGACGCTTTTATCTTTTCTTCAAGCATTGCTACCTGTGAATCAGCATCCTCAAGCTGCTTGTCATACTGATTAGTCAAGTCGGTAAGTCTTGCTATTTCCGCTTCAAATCTCGCCTTATCAGATTTGTGATCGCTCAAAAGCTCACGCTCTGAGGTTAAGTCAAACTCAAGCTTTGTCACCTCGGCCTTTAGCATTGTGATCTGATCTGTGAGTTTTTCAATTTGTTCAACAGACTTATCATACTGTTCATTCAATCTGTCAATTTCATTTTTTCGAGTTAAGATACCTGTACTTCGGGAAGCGCTTCCTCCTGTAAATGAACCGCCGGCATTTATGACCTGACCGTCAAGAGTTACGAGCTTAAATGAAAAATTATTATTTTTAGCTATAATCGCAGCGCTGTCAAGATCTTCTGCAACAACTATCCTGCCCAAAAGATTATAAACTATATTTCTGTATTTTGAGTCACAGCTTACAAGATCACAGGCAACAGCAACAAAGCCTTGTGAATTATTAAAAACTTTATCCCTGAATTCTTTGGGTTTTATTGCAGTCAGCGGTAAAAATGTCGCCCTTCCTCCGTTTATATCCTTTAAGTGTCTTATACACCTTTTTGCAGTATCTTCGTTTTCTACGACGATATTCTGCATTGCTGAACCTAAAGCCGTTTCAATAGCAACACTGTACTTTGAATCAACTGAGATAAGCTGTGCTACAGAACCGCAGACACCTTTTATTCTACCGACATTTGATGCTTTTATGATATGCTTTACACTTGAAGCAAATCCCTCCATAGAATTCTCAAGGTCTTTTAGTATTGACACACGGTTCTTTAACTCTCCGGATGTAAGTCTTATGCTGTTGAGCTCTTCATTCTTTTTATCAAGCTGAGTTTTTTTGCTTTCATAAAGCTTTGTAAAGCCTGCTAATCTGTTTTGAATCTCACTAAGCTTTTCATCTGCTGCCGTACTGGCTGCAGAAAGCTCCTTTCTCTCACTTGTAATTTCAGATAGTGCTTTTTCGGTTTCCTTAATAAAATCTCTGCCCTCTTTGATACGTTTATTGTACTCGTCGATGTTTGTACGCTCATTAGACACAGTAAAATTGAGCTCGCTTTTTTTAATATAATACCCATTTATATTTTGTGAACTATCTTGAATAGTCCTGTCAAACTCACTTTCACGGTCTTCAGCGCCCTGCAGGTCATACTGAACTGATTTTATCTTTTCTTTAAGCTCATCAATTTTTTTTCTTATCTTTAAAAGCTCCGATTCTTTTTTATCAGTCTTAGCTTTAAAATCTGTTTCACTCTGATTCAAGTCTTTAATAGAAAGGTTATCGTCAACAATAGATGAATTTATGTGCTCTATGTCATTTTGTAATACAGCGATCCTCGCGTTTATATCACCAAACTCCTGCTGAGAAAGATTTATGCTTTCTCTGAGACTGTCGATAGTTTCATTGAGCTTTGCACGCTCAAGATTTCCCTTATCGATTTCTTCATCAAGCTCGTCCAGTTCTCTTGAAAGCGCTTCGTATTCACCCTCTGATGCTAAAATCTTATCGTCAAGCCCCTGAAGCTTTTCCTTAAGTGAATCATATCTGTACACTCCAAGTGAAATATCAAGGTTCTTTTTTTCTTCGCTAAGCGAAAGAAACTTTTTAGCCTTCTCAGACTGTGTCTTAAGGGGACCGACTCTTGACTGAAGCTCGGACAAAATATCGTTTAATCTTAAAATATTTTCCTGTGCATGGTCAAGCTTTCTCTCGCTTTCGGCTTTTTTATATCTAAACTTTGATATTCCTGCCGCTTCTTCAAATATCTCTCTTCGCTCTGTGGATTTGCTTGAAACAATATCCGCGATTTTCCCCTGTCCTATAATAGAGTATCCGTCACGACCAAGGCCGGTATCCATAAACAGCTCAAGCACATCCTTAAGACGAACCTGTTCACCATTGATTATGTATTCGCTATCTCCGTTTGAATAAAGCTTTCTTGAAACTGATACTTTATCATCATCTATATCAAGCGCCCTGTCTGAATTTTCTATATTAAGCGTTACTTGTGCAAATTTTCCTGCCTTTCGTGTCTGTGTGCCCGAAAAAATAATATCCTGCATATTAGAGCCCCTCAGACTCTTTGAGGACTGTTCTCCCAAGACCCAGCGAACAGCATCGCCTATATTACTTTTTCCGCTTCCGTTAGGTCCTACAACACAGGTAAGTCCCTTATCAAAGTCAAGCTTGATTTTATCGGGAAAAGATTTAAATCCGTTAAGCTCAAGTGATTCTAAGTACATTATGTTTCCGGTCTGATAATATTCAGACCTCTCCCTTCAAATAAATGTTACAGCCTTTTTACAGAAAATTTCTCTGTATCTCTTTCGGCTGTGATTTTTAATGTTATTCCTTTATTTTTAAAGTAAGTTATGTTCTCGTTACTTTGTCCTCTTGCCTTGCTCAGACACCTGTCATTTACTGAAAATTCAAAGTATTTTTCTTCTGAACCTAAAATTTCTTTTTCAAAAAGCTTTCTGTAAATCCTGCTTTCGCACAATTCCCTGAATGCCGGATGATAATACCCTGTGACAAGCTTATCCTTGACATCCTGAGAGGCGTGAAGTCCACATTTTATGACTTTAATACCGGCATTAGAAAACATAATCAAAAGCTCTGAACAAAGCTCTATCATATCGTCAAACGGCATAAGTGTGTATTTTCCGGTTTCATACAGTCTCGAAAGCTTTGTGTTATTTAAAACACATACGGGATATATTCTTGCAGTCTCGGGATTTAAGGAAATTATTTCTTTTGCTGTAAATAAATCCTTCTCCTTGTCCGACATATAAAGTCCTGTCATCATTTGAAGTCCAAGCTCAAATCCGTATGACTTTATAAGCTCAGATGATTTTTTTACATCATCTGCCGTATGTCCCCGATCATTAGCGTTTAATACACCATCACACATACTTTGTGCGCCAAGTTCTATTGATGTTACGCCATATTGCTTAAGGATATTTAAAATATCACTGCTTATAAAATCAGGTCTGGTCGATATGCGGATTCCGTAAAAGCCGTCATTTTTTATAAACTCGTAAGCTGTTTTCAAGAGACTTATCATATAGCTGTGCTCAATCGCTGTAAAGCTGCCGCCGAAAAAAGCTATTTCAGTATTTTTCTTATCATCAATGCGTCTGTAAGCGTCTGTCAACAGCCGTCTCAGTTCATCAACACCTGGTGCTTTTAATTCGCCGCTTATCGTATGCTGGTCACAAAAGCTGCAGGAGTGCGGACAGCCAAGATTCGGCACAAAAACCGAAATGTTATTATGTCTCATAGCCCATAAGTTTCAGTGACTCTTTTGCAGCCATCTGTTCAGCATTTTTCTTGCTTTTTCCTGTTCCCCTGCCTATCACATTTGAGTTAAGCATAACTGCGACAGTAAAATTTTTATCGTGATCCGGTCCGCTTTCATCGACCAGCACATAGCTGACTTTTTCTTCAGGATTTTTCTGTATTACCTCCTGTAAAACAGTTTTATAATCCTTGACTGACGGCGAGCGAGGATTTAAGTTTTTAGGAATAAAGCCTAAGATATACTCTCTTACGACATCAAGTCCTCCATCAAGATAAACTGCGGCAATCACCGCCTCAAACGCATCGGCAAGAATTGACGGACGCTCTCTTCCGTGAGTATTTTCCTCACCCTTTCCGAGCATCAGAAAGTCTCCGAGATTTATTTTTTTTGAAAACTCATAAAGTGCCTTTTCACATACCAGCGAGGCTCTGAGCTTAGTGAGTTCCCCCTCGGGAAGATGAGTATAATGTTCAAAAATAAAATCCGAAACCACTAAAGATAAAACGCTGTCTCCCAAGAATTCAAGACGCTCGTTGCTTTTTCTGTGCTTTTTATCCTCATTTGCGAATGAGGAATGAGAAAGCGCCGTAAAGATAAGCTCCTTGTTATTAAAAGTGTAATTTATCTTTTTTTCAAACTCTGATATATTATCCATTATTTTTACCTTTCATTTGTTCAAGAGACTGTGATATCTCACCTATCACATTTTCATCCACAAAGCTTTTTGCCTGTAAGATCGCATGATAAAAAGCGTTAGCATTAGAGCTGCCGTGTGCTTTGATAACAGGTTTAGCGGTTCCTAGAAGCGGCGCTCCGCCGTACTCTGTATAGTCCATTCGCCTTCTAAGCTTTTTGACACCGCTTAACATAAACAAAGCGCCGATCTTTGAAATTATGTTGTGCATAAGAACGCCCTTGAGTTCTCTTGACATAAATTTGCCCATACCCTCGTAAAGCTTTAAAAGCATATTTCCCGTAAAACCGTCTGCTACGCATACATCAATATCGCCAACAGGTAGATCTCTTGCTTCAATATTACCGGCAAAGTTTATGGGAGATGTCTTAAATAGCTCATACGCCTCGTGCTCAAGCTCTCTTCCTTTGCTTTCTTCTGTGCCTATGTTTATAAGATAAACCGATGGATTTCTCCGTTTAAGGATTTTTTCCATATAAATACTTCCCATCACGCCGAACTGAAGGAGCATCTCAGGTCGACAGTCCTGATTTGCACCTGCATCAAGCAGCATAAAAGGTTTTTTAGAGGTAGGAAGTACAGTTGCAAGTGCTGCGCGCTTTATTCCCTTTATTCGTTTTACTATAAAGGTCGAACCTACAACAAGTGCACCGGTTGAACCTGCTGAAACAAAAGCGTCCGCTTTGTTTTCCGAAAGTAATTTAAGACCGACTGCCATTGAACAGTCACTTTTTGACTTAAGAATCTCGGTAGGTTCCTCACAAATGTCAATTACCGTTTCGGTATGAATTATTTTAAGCGATGATATATCAATATTGTTCCTGTTTGCACAATCCTTTATTTTATCTTCATTTCCCACAAGAGTTACAGTTAATCCGTTGACACTGTTGACAGCTCTTATGCTTCCGAGAATCACCTCAAGCGGGGCATTATCCCCACCAAAGGCATCAATTAAAATATTCATATGTATTTTTTCCTCACTTTTAATTTTTAAACATCAAGAACCTCTTTTAATGCGGAAATTCCTCTTTGAGCCAAAACAAGGTATCGCTCTTGTTTATTTTTTATCTTATTTTCAAGTGCGGGCAATATTCCCATATTACATCCCATAGGTTGAAAATCAACAACGCTTTCATCACTGATATAAGCGCTTAGCGCACCTGTCATTGTCGTTTTCGGAAGTTTAAGCATCTCCTCATTTTTTAGTCTCCTTGACATATTTATACCGGCAATAATTCCCGATGCCGCAGATTCGATATATCCTTCTACACCTGTGATCTGACCTGCGAAAAAAATGTTTGGTCTTTTTCTCATTGAGTAGTGACAGTCAAGAAGCCTTGGAGAATTTATAAAGGTATTTCTGTGCATAACTCCGTACCGTAAAAACTCTGCGTTTTTAAGCCCCGGTATCATAGAGAAAACTCTTTTTTGCTCACCAAATTTAAGATTAGTTTGAAATCCGACAAGATTATACATAGTAGACTGAGAATTTTCCGACCTTAGCTGAACCGCCGCATAAGGACGCTTACCCGTTTTAGAGTCAATAAGTCCGACCGGCTTTAAAGGTCCAAAGCGCATAGTGTCCTCTCCTCTTTTTGCAAGAACTTCTATCGGCATACATCCCTCATAGACCTTAAAGCTATCCTTTTCAAAGTGTTCTTTGTCAAACTCTTTTAACGGAGCCGATTCGGCATTGACAAGCTCACTGTAAAATTCAAGATACTCCTGCTTGTCCATTGGACAGTTCAAATAATCCGCGTCTCCCCGGTCATATCTCGAGGCCTTAAACAGTCTGTCCATATCAAGGCTTTCAGCCGATACGATAGGCGCTGCCGCATCGTGAAAATAAAGATAATCCTCTCCGCATAATCTCTTAATATCTTCAGAAAGAGCGTCGCCGGTAAGCGGACCGGTAGCAATTATAACATTCTCGTCAAGCGGTATCTTTGTAACTTCCTGACAGATTATCTCAATGTTTTTATCGTTTGACAGATAATCAGTAATATAATCGGAAAAAGCCTTCCTGTCGACAGCCAGCGCACCTCCTGCCGAGACAGCCGTTTTATCTGCAGCTTCCATAGTAATAGAGCCAAGCAGCCTCATTTCTTCTTTGAGCATTCCTGCGGCAGACTCAAGTCTTTTTGCCTTTAAAGAGTTAGAACATACAAGCTCCGCAAACCCATCGTATTTATGTGCCGGAGATTTTTTATAAGGCTTCATATCGTAAAGACGAACCTTTATACCGTGCCTTGAAAGCTGATAACCGGCTTCGGCACCTGCAAGCCCTGCTCCGATAACTGTAACACTATTCATCGCTAATATTTCTTGAAAATCCGCAACCGACCTTGTGACAAACTAAAGAGCCTTTCTTTCCGCCTTTATTAAACAATGTCGAGCCGCAATCGGGACATTTTTCTGATGTCGGTATATCCCAAGTCATAAATTTACATTCGGGATTGTTTTCACAGCCGTAATAAACTCTGTTTCGTTTTGACTTTTTCTTCAAAACCTTTTTTCCACAGTACGGACATATTCCGCCGGTATCAACAACAATAGCTTTTGTGTTTGTGCATTCAGGAAATCCGGAGCACGCCATAAACTTTCCGTACTTTCCAATTTTTATTACCATAGGCTTTCCGCAAAGCTCACACACCTCATCGGTCTGTTCATCGGGTATCTTTATTCTTTTACCGTCAAGCTCGTTCTCGGCATTTTCCAGATCCTTTTCAAATCCGCCATAAAACTCACCGAGCGTCTTTACCCAGTTCTTTTTACCATTTTCTACTTCATCAAGACTTGTCTCCATTTTAGCTGTGAACTTAAGATCAACGATCCGCTCGAAGTGACTGCTCATTAGCTTATTTGTCGTTTCTCCGAGAGTTGTCGGCTTAAGCTGTTTACCGTCGCGTTCAACATAATTTCTTGAGATTATCGTAGTTATAGTCGGAACATAGGTAGAAGGTCTGCCTATTCCTGTTTCTTCAAATGCCTTTACAAGCGTTGCTTCCGTGTATCTTGCGGGAGGCTGGGTAAAATGTTGATTTCCTTTCAAGCTGTGAAGATATAAAATATCGCCTTTAGATATGTTAGGAATAACGCTTTTTTTATCACCGTCATCCTTTATATCTTCATAAAGAACCGTAAAACCGTCAAACTTTACACTATATCCCGACACTCTGAAAATACAACCGTTCGCCTCAATATCGACAGACATAGTGTTAAGGACACACTTAGCCATCTGGCTCGCCATAAAGCGTTCCCATATCAGCTTATAAAGTTTATATTGGTCGTTGGATACGCCGCTTTGTCTCACCTCATCGGGTGTGAGCTCCGGGTGTGCCGGACGGATAGCTTCGTGAGCGTCCTGTGTATTTCCCTTTGATTTATATTTGTTAGGTGTATCCGGGATATATTCACTTCCATAGCATTTCCTTATATATTCATATGCCGAAGCTCTTGCCTCATCAGATACCCTCTGGCTGTCGGTTCTCATATAAGTAATAAGACCCGTAAGACCAAGTCCCTTTATCTCAACACCTTCATAAAGCTCCTGTGCTATCATCATAGTGCGCCTTGTCTGGAAAGACAGTCGCTTTGAAGCCTCCTGCTGAAGTGTTGAGGTTGTAAATGGTGCGGAAGGAGATCGGCGTGTTGTGCCTTTTTTTATACCTGCGACCGTATACTGCGCGCCGTTAAGTCTGTCAAGTATACCGTCTGTCTTAGCCTTATTCTTAAGCTCAGCCTTTTCTCCGTCGATAAGTGAAAGCTTTGCGATAAAGCTTTTTGATGACTTTGTCTGTGATAGCTCTGCGTCAACAGACCAATATTCACTCGGTACAAATCTTCTTATTTCTTCTTCTCTGTCACATATCATTTTAACCGCGGCAGACTGAACTCTGCCTGCGGAAAGTCCTCGTCTTATCTTTCTCCACAAAAACGGAGAGAGCTTGTATCCGACAATCCTGTCTAAAACTCTTCTCGCCTGTTGAGCGTCAACAAGGTTCATATCTATTTTTCTCGGGTGCCTCATACCGTTTTTAACGCCGGTCTCTGTTATTTCGTTAAAGGTGACCCTGTTTTCATCATTGAGGTCAAGTCCCAAAATCTGAGCTAAGTGCCAGGATATAGCCTCTCCTTCACGGTCAGGGTCTCCAGCGAGCAAAACTCTGTCGTACTTTTTTGCTTTATTACGGATGTCCTTTATAATAGATTCCTTACCCTTGATATTGATATAATGAGGTTTAAAGCTGTGTTCAATATCAACGCCAAGCTTTGACTTCGGGAGATCTCTCAAATGGCCGTTTGATGCAATCACATCGCTGCCCTTATCAATATATCTTTTTATCGTTCTGATTTTAGACGGAGACTCAACAATGATTAAATCAGACATTTTTTCATCTCTCCTTTTGTTTTATGCCGCAAAGTCGGCTGATTCTAAAAACACAATTATGTTAATTTATATCTTCTTCCGGGAAGTGATTTTACCGCCCCGATTATCTCAAGCTCGGTAAGCTCAAGAGTTACAGACGAAATGTCCTTATCAAGTGCAATAGATATTTCGTCTACCGAATCTTTACCGCTTTTAATGAGTTCCACAACTGCCCTTGCATTTTCACTGAGATCTGATATATCAAATTTGTTATCAGATACCGTTTCTTTCTGTTTATTTTCATAAGAAGATGTATTTGCATTTCTCGTCTTTTTTCTCTCAAAGGGCTTTTTCGTTGAAAGCGAATATTCATCAGTAAATCTTTTTGAAAATGTAAGACGGTGAGAAAAATTATTCTTGTATTCATTTAAAATATCCTGAGCTGAAAAAACAGGTATTGCACCGTCGCGCAAAAGCATTATATTCCCCTTATACGCCTCATCAAAAATACTGTGGGGCGGAAGTGTGAAAATATCCTTACCCTGATTAAGAGCAAACTCGGCAATACTAAGCGAGCCGCTTTTTAAGCTCGCCTGAACAACAAAAGTACCGAGACTTAGCCCTGATATAAGCCGGTTTCTGTAATGAAAATCCTTTGTTCTCGGCTTGTGGTTCGGAAAATATTCGGTAATAACAGCACCGTTTTGAGAAATTTTTTTATAATACTCTTTACTGCTGTTTTTATAATCATACTCAAGACCGTACCCCAAGACTACATATGTCTTTGCTCCTCTGTTTATGGCTTCAACAGTTGCCTCTCTGTCGGCGCCGACCTGCATTCCGGACAATATGACAACGCCAGACATGACAAGATCTGATGTTATTTCTTTCTCAGCCTTAAGGCTGTATTCGCTAAGCTCTCTTGCACCTGCAACTGAAAGTAAAAGCTCAGAGTCTATATCGCTAAGCTCCCCGTAACAGAACAATACGCTTGGCGGATTAAAAATATCTCTTAGACGCTGAGGGAACTCCTTATCGTCATAGCAGTATATATTTATTCCCTTTGACCTGCAATAATACATAATATTTTTTATCCTGTCATCGGTCAAGCCATGCATTCTTTCAGACTCATCCTTTGTCAAGCCTTTAATATTCCCCCGCATAAAATCCGAGTAAAACTCACCTATATCAGAGAAGCCGAAGAGTACCTCCCATTTCCTTTTGTTGGCAGGTCCGAATGCAGCCGTTAGCCACACCCAAAGCTCTTTGTTTGTCATTTTAATATCGCCTCATTTTGTCATTTCCCAGAGGATTATGGCAGCAGCGACAGAAGCATTGAGAGATTCTGCATTTCCCTTCATAGAGATCGTAATTTTGCTGTCACATAAAGCTGTATGCTCATCGCTAAGACCGTTTCCCTCGTTGCCGATAACAGCGGCGCACTTACTGTCGAATGTGATATTCTCAATACTTTGAGCTTGCTTATCAACAACGGCTGCATATGTAGTGATATTATTTGCTTTTAAGTACTTAACAACTGTTTCAAAGCATTTGACCACAGAAATATTAAGCCTGAAAATACTGCCCATTGTACTTCTTATCACCTTTGTATTATAAAGCTCACAGCAGTTTTCACACAAAATGACTTTCTTTACACCCAATGCATCTGCTGTCCTCAAAAGTGTTCCGATGTTTCCCGGATCCTGAATATTGTTAAGGACAAGAACTCTTTCAAAGTTTATACCCATTGTTAGTTCTTTGTCAAGATTGTTGACAACTGCGAATATACCCTGAGGTGATTTTTCGTCTGTGACTTTCTTAGAAAGCTCGTCAGCTATGACATAAAAGTTATCATGCCTTAAGCTTTTAAAAACTTCGGCGTATTTATTCAGAGCGGTTTCAGTTACAAAAACGCTTTTTATGTCGGCATTTTCCCTGACCGCCTCGGCAAATATCCGAATTCCTTCAATAACAAACGATCCGCTGTTAATCCGCATTTTTTTTGACGAAATAAGCTCTTTGAGCTCTTTAATTTTCAAGTTATCCTTAGAAGTTATCAGCATATAACTGCCGCCTTTTTATAAAATACGATAAATTATATCAAATTAAGTATTTTGATAAACTCTCTTATTGACAACAAAACACGCAGTAGAAAAAACATCTCTGCGTGTTAAATATCTATTAAAGAGCAGACTTTGCCTTTTCAACGATTGCAGCAAAGCCGTTTGGATCGCTGATAGCGATTTCCGACAACATCTTTCTGTTAAGAGTTATCCCTGCCTTTTTAACACCATTCATAAACTGTGAATAGTTTATGCCGTTGAGCTTGCAGGCAGCTGAAATTCTTGTGATCCAGAGCTTTCTAAAATCTCTTTTCTTAAGTCTTCTTCCTATATATGCATACTGACCTGATTTCATCACGGCTTCTTTAGCCATTTTGAAATGCTTGCTTTTTGCGCCCCAATAGCCCTTAGCGAGCTTAAGGGTTTTATTTCTTCTCTTACGAGTCATCATTGCTCCCTTTACACGAGCCATAGTTATTACCTCCTAAATTTTAAATAATGATAGTTTCCCTACTCTCGTTTATTTGTAAGGGATAAGCTGCTTTACATTTTTGATATCCGCACTGTCAGAATAAGCTCCGTTGCGGAGAATTCTCTTTCTCTTATGAGCCTTTTGTGTAAGTCTGTGTCTCTTATTTGTGTGCTGATACTTTACCTTACCTGAACCGGTAACCTTGAAACGCTTTTTAGCGCCCGAATGTGTTTTTACCTTTGGCATGATATTTATCCTCCTTGTAATAAATTTACTTACTTAATTTTGGCAGAACGAACATAACAAGACTTCTGCCCTCCATTTTTGCAGGCTTGTCAACATTGCCGAACTCGCTTACAGCTTCTTTAAATCTGTTCATAAGCTCTTCGCCGAGCTGCGGATGAGCGATACCTCTTTTTCTGAATCTGACGGAAACCTTGATCTTATCACCCGACTTTAAAAACTTAACAGCCTGATTGACTTTTGTTTCAAAATCGTGAGTATCAATAGTCGAGGTCATTCTGACTTCCTTTATCTCAACGATCTTCTGATTTTTTCTAGCTTCCTTTTCCTTTTTTGATTGCTCAAAAAGATACTTGCCGTAGTCCATTATCTTACATACCGGCGGCACTGCATTCGGAGCAATTTCCACTAAATCCAGATCCCTGTCGTAAGCAATCTCCAAAGCTTCCGATGCACTCATCATACCAAGCTGATCTCCGTTGTTGTCAATGACACGAAATTCCTTACCTGATATGGCTTCGTTGATTCTGAGTTCACTCTTACTAATATTTACGCACCTCCAAAAAATATTAAAAAAATGAGTGCAGAAATATCCGCACCCATACAATATCGGCATACGCCGCATAATACTGTATTGACCTTTTCACTAAACGCTTAAGGTGAGAACGGAGTTCTGCTTTATTTTCCAGATTGTATTATATCAGATGTTTATACAGTTGTCAAGAGTTTTTTTACATTTTTTTGCTTAAAGTCTCTGCGTTACAAAAATATCATAAATCGCCTTAGTAGCTTTTTTAAAGTCCTTTTCCTCAACGCCGATAATTATATTAAGCTCACTTGAGCCCTGATCTATCATCTTTACATTTACATGACTGTGCGCAAGAGAGGAAAATATTCTTCCCGCTGTTCCGCGCGTAGCCTTCATACCTCTGCCAACCACTGCGATAAGCGCAAGATCTGTCTCTATATCGACAGAATCCGGGTCGACATTTCTGTGAAGTCCGGCGAGTATCTCCTGTTCCTTTTCCGCGAATTCCTCAAGGTGAACTATTACGCTCATTGTATCTATACCCGATGGCATATGTTCAAAGGAGATGCCGTTTTTCTCAAAGACCTCTAAGACCCTTCTGCCGAATCCAAGCTCAGCATTCATCATATCCTTTTCTATGTTCACAACGGCAAAGCCGGTCTTTCCGGCTATTCCCGTAATGGTATATTCAGGCTTCTGAGAGGTCGATTCGACGATCATAGTTCCATGGTCTTCCGGAGAATTGGTATTTTTTATGTTGATAGGTATACCGGCTTTTCTTACCGGAAAAATCGCTTCCTCGTGCAATACGGTAGCGCCCATATAAGCAAGCTCTCTCAGCTCCTTATATGTAATGGTAGTTATTGGCTTAGGCTCATCAATGATACGAGGGTCAGCAATCAAAAATCCGGATACATCCGTCCAGTTTTCATATAAGTCCGCACAAACCGCCGAAGCGACTATCGAACCTGTTATATCGGAACCGCCCCTTGAAAAAGTCTTTATCGTATCATTCGGCATAGAGCCGTAAAATCCGGGTATTACCGCCCTGTCAATGTCCTTAAGCTTATCTGTGAGCGCTTTTACCGTGTTCACGCTGTCGTAGGCACCGCTGTTGTTAAAGAATATAACATCTGCAGAATCTATAAACTCATATCCGAGATAATTTGCAAGTATAAGACCATTAAGATATTCTCCGCGTGATGCTGCATAATCCCTTCCAGCTCTCGCCTCAAAGCAAGCCTTGATCTTTAAATATTCACTGTCAAGCGATAAATCAAGCCCTAGTTCAGATATTATTTGATTATATCTTTGCTGTATAGGAGAGAATGCCTCAGAAAAGCTGTCGCCCTTTGAAACTCTGTCATAGCAATCGTACAGAAGATCTGTTACCTTTATGTCTTCCTTAAACCTCTTTCCCGGAGCGGACGGGATAACATATCTTCTTGAATCCTCCGCTTTTATGATGTCATATACTTTTTTAAACTGATTAGCGTCCGCAAGACTGCTTCCGCCGAACTTAACGACCTTTATCATACCCTGTATCCCCTTATAAAGTATTACTTGTATATTATATAAAAAAAATAAATTCTCGTCAATCGTTATAAGCAACAATTTGTAATGATTTTCCTTGTGTTATTTGTTCAAAAACAACTGTTTTCAGGCAAAGTACAAATTCCGCTGCTTATAAGTAAATTTGAAAACCGGATAAAATCGTCCATACTCATCTGTTCGGGACGAACAGAGACATCTATTCCACTATCTCTAATTATGTCTGATACCATATCTTTAGGGAGTCCCATTGATGAAGAGACAGAATTAGCGAGAGTTTTTCTTCGCTGTGTAAAAGCAGCCTTTACCGTTTTAAAAAAGAAATCCTCATCCTTAACACCTTTTGGAGTCTTGTCCTTTATATCAAGTCTTATCACACAGCTGTCGACCTTTGGCATCGGCATAAAGCTTCCCCTGCTGACACTAAAAAGCATCTTGGCATCAGCAAAGTAGTTAATTGCAACGGTTATGGCTCCGGCATCTCGTGTTCCCAAACTTGCACACAGCCGCTTAGCAGCCTCTTTTTGTACCATAACCGTAATGGATTTTATAGGAAGTCTCAGCTCTAACAGCCGCATAATTATCGGCGATGTGAGATAATACGGAAGATTTGCACAAACCGCAACAGAAAGTCCCTCAAATTCTTCCCTTATGATTCGGTCAAGATCAACCTTCAAAATATCATCGTAAATTATTTTAACATTATCATATCCTGAAAGTGTTTCATTGAGAACAGGCATAAGTCTATTGTCTATCTCAACAGCAACCACCTTACCGGCTCTCTGAGCAAGCTCAGCGGTCAAAACGCCAAACCCGGTACCTATTTCGATGATACCGAAATCTTTTCTGGCATTTCCCATTTCGGCAATTTTGGGGCAAACGGACGGATTTATCAAAAAATTCTGTCCAAGACCTTTTGAAAACCGAAAACCGTATCGCTCCATAATGTCCTTTATAACACCTATATCGGTAAGCCTCTGCATTTCTCCTCCTCACAAAAAAGACGCTTTTAAAAAACTGCCGCCCTCAGTTATACACCAAAGGCGGCAAAAAGCAGAGATAATCTGCTGGGGTGGGTAGTGGGATTCGAACCCACGGTCTTCAGTGCCACAAACTGACGCGTTAACCAACTACGCTATACCCACCGTATAATGGCACGCCAGAAGGGATTCGAACCCCCGACCTACTGCTTAGAAGGCAGTTGCTCTATCCAACTGAGCTACTGGCGCAGGTGAAGCATTATTACAAAAAAATTGCACCAAAAAGGTGCATGGAGCGGGTGATGGGAATCGAACCCACACGACCAGCTTGGAAGGCTGGGATTCTACCATTGAACTACACCCGCAAGTGTTTACTCTTGACAACAGAGTTAATTTTAACATAACATAAAACATTTGTCAAGAGTTTTTTCAAAAAATTTCTGATTAAATTTCAAATCGCATTTTAACATATATAAAACAGATGTAAATAAACAAAAACTTTGTTATTTTGAATCACTCACCGCTTGTAATATTGTTTCCGTCATTTTTATCTGTTTCATACACATTCACATTATTTATCCCAAGAGCTTCCAAGTGCTTTTCAAAATGTATCAGTCGTATCAGTCCGGAGAGTACGGAAACCGTTCCCACAATTACAAGAGAGATAAAGAAATATTTTCCGTAATTTATCAAAAAGTAAAACACTTTGCCAAAGCTGTTAAATGTAGCGTCTTTTAAAAAGTCAGCTTTACCTGTTTCATAAAGGCTTATGCCCGACAGAACAAATGACGCAATAAGACATAACGCAGAAAAAAAGTTTATCACAACGCCTGTTTTTATCATTCCGTTTATGTTGTTCTTATGTTTTTTTATGTTGTCGGTCGGTTTTACACCTTTAATAGCAGAAATGATCTTGTCCCTGAAAATAATTCCGAGTATTGCAAGGTCTATCATAATAATACACAAGATAACAGCAAAAGTAAATTCCTGATTTCTGACTGCCGAACCAAATACAGCTGCTAAAATCATTAAAGGAAATCTTGCCGGAAGAACAAAAAGGAAATAGTTTTTTGTTTTTACGCCTGTTAGAGGTGCAACAAAGGAAAGCGTGTCCTTCGGCATTCCGGGAATGAAATAAAGAATAAAGAATATGAGTTCCGATTTAGATGAATTTTGCAAAAACGAAAACTTTTTAAGGTCCTTTCCGTCGATCATAGCTTCAACTATCGGGTATCCGAAAAGCCTTACGATAACATATACGATACCCATTCCGAGATAAATGCCTATACAGGAATAAACAGAACCCAAAAACGAACCGTAAAGAACTCCGCCGATTATCTGTATAGGCGGAATAAGCGGGATTATAACCTGAAAAGCCTGAAGACCTATATATATAAGGACGCCGAGCGCACCCTTATTTTGTATATAGTTTAACAGCTTGTCCATACCGTCGTCAGTTTTCAAAGCGGATATAGCCGGGATAAGCGCTATTGTCGCAGCTACCATAATTGCTATCATTATGCCAAAAACTATACCTTTAGTAATAAGCTTTGTTTTCTCTTCCTTGGTACGGGTCCTCTTTCCGGCGACTCTATCGCTCATTTCCCTTATCCCCTTTTCTAACAGAAAGTCTCAATATTTTTGCTCTCAGCCAGTCGATATATAAATACATAAGTCTGCCTATTGCAACATCATAAATTATAAATACGATATTAGTCACCGCCCAGAAGATATAAACGCCATATCTGCCAAAATCTGTCATATCCTCCTGTAACGACGAATCAGAAACTATCCTTATAGTAATGTTATAGTATAAAACTATTAACACATTGTAAATTATCAGCTTTATAATAATTCTTATCAGCTTAGGATTTATCCTGTTTAAGCTTTGCCTTAAAGTAGGATAAAATCCCATAAGGAACACATACAAAAGACTGGCTTCCTTATCCGGCACAAGAAGCATACATAGCACCGATACCGCTGCATAGGTTATATATGCCCACTTAGAGCTTACCTCTATCGCGATTATAAGGAGCATAGCTCCGCATATCGCAGGTATGACATATACAAAAGGCGGCAAAAGCCCTGTCATAAACATCATAACTACCGAGAGCGCCGACAAAATACCGCCGAGAGATACTTTAAAGCTTAAGCCTTTCAACAAAACGCCCCCATTACAAATAAATATATTTTCAATACAAAGGGCTTGCCCCGTATTTTAACACAGCAAGAGCGGCAGTATCAGCTGCCGAAACAATCAAAATAGGATTTTGTCCACTTATGCTCCCAAAATGTACCTCGACACATACGGATAATACATAGTTGGGAAATCCTGCCTAAGTTATAATAACACATTTTTTATATATTGTCCAGTATATGACTTTTTACTCATTGAAATCTCTTCCGGCGTACCTTGTGCAACTATTCTACCTCCACCGTTTCCGCCCTCGGGACCTATATCTATTATATAATCGGCGGTCTTTATTACATCAAGGTTATGTTCTATAACAAGTACCGTATTTCCGCCGTCGCATAGCTTTTGTAAAACGTCGATCAGCATATGGACATCTGCGGTGTGAAGCCCTGTCGTAGGCTCATCGAGAATATATATCGTCTTTCCGGTCGAGCGTTTTGAAAGCTCCGCCGCCAGCTTTATCCTCTGTGCCTCTCCTCCCGACAGTGTCGTTGCAGGCTGACCTATCTTAATATACCCGAGTCCGACATCAAAAAGCGTCTGAAGCTTTCTTGAGATTTTCGGAAGGTTTTTGAAAAATTCACAGCCCTCCTCTACCGTCATCTCAAGAACATCGTGTATATTTTTACCTTTATAGAGGACATCAAGCGTTTCACGGTTATATCGCTTTCCTTTACAAACCTCACAGGGAACATATATATCCGGCAAAAAGTGCATTTCTATCTTTAAAATTCCGTCGCCCTCACAGGCCTCACATCTTCCGCCTTTTACATTAAATGAAAATCTTCCCGAATTGTATCCCTTGATTTTCGCGTCGTTTGTCGATGCAAAAAGCTCCCTTATATCAGTAAACACTCCTGTGTATGTCGCAGGATTCGATCTTGGTGTTCTTCCGATCGGAGACTGATCAATATTTATAACCTTATCAAGATTTTCGAGTCCGAGTATTTTATCAAAATCTCCCGGCCTTATCCTTGCTTTATTGAGCTTTCCCGCAAGCTCCTTATATATTATCTCATTTACCAAAGATGATTTTCCGGAACCCGATACTCCCGTAACACAGGTAAAAGTTCCAAGCGGTATCTTAACATTTATATTCTTAAGATTGTTCTGACGAGCGCCTATTACCTCCAAAAACAGACCGTTTCCTTTTCTTCGTTCCTTTGGAACGGGTATCTTCTTCTTTCCCGAAAGATACTGTCCCGTAATGGATTTTTTGCATTTCATTATCTTATCGACAGTTCCCGCACACACGACCTCACCGCCGTGTATACCTGCTCCGGGCCCTATATCTACTATATAATCAGCGTTTAACATCGTATCGGCGTCATGTTCAACTACTATAAGTGTATTTCCTATGTCACGAAGTCTTTTAAGTGTCGCTATAAGCTTGTCATTGTCACGCTGGTGAAGACCTATTGAAGGCTCGTCAAGGATATATAAAACTCCCATAAGATATGAGCCTATCTGAGTTGCGAGCCGTATTCGCTGGCTTTCGCCTCCGGAAAGAGTTCCGCTTGATCTGGAAAGGGTAAGATATTCAAGACCAACACTCTTTAAAAAGCCCAGCCTTTCCTTTATCTCCTTTATAATTCGTTCACCTATCAAAAGCTCACGGTCCGTAAGCTTTTTGTCAAGCTCATTAAAGAAATCAAGAGCTTCAACGACCGACTTTTTACAAAGATCAGCTATGTTTATTCCTCCGACCGTAACATACAAGATCTCCTTTTTCAGCCTGTCTCCGTGGCAGACCGGACACTCCTCCTCGGACATACACGATTCTATATCCTTTTTAGTATAGTCGCTTGCGCCCTCGCGATAGCGCCTCTGAAGATTGTTTATAATTCCTTCAAAAGCCGATTCAAATGTTCCGCTCCAGCCGCTTGAGGAATTTCTTGTAAGCTTTAGCTTTTCACCGCCGTTACCGTACAAAAGAATGTTGATATGCTCCTTTGAAAGCTCCTTTATCGGCTTGTCAAGCGGAATTTTGTACTTCTTGTTAAGGGCGCGGAAATATGTCATCGCAAACGAATCCTCAGTTAGCGAGTTCCAGCCGCTCGCCTTTATGGCGCCCTCCAAAATACTTAGTTCCTTATTGGGAAGTATAAGCTCGGGGTCTATTACCTCGAAAACTCCAAGTCCAGTACAATGCTCACACGCACCGTATGGATTGTTGAACGAAAACATTCTCGGAGTCAGCTCACTAATTGAAAAGTCGTGGTCAGGGCAGGCATAGTTTTGTGAGAACAAAATCTCCTCCTTACCGATAACATCACACGCTACAAGTCCGCCTGTAATATGCATAATGGTCTCAATGCTGTCAGTAAGACGAGATTTTATGCCCTCCTTTATAACAAGCCTGTCTACAACTATCTCGATATTGTGCTTTTTATTCTTTTCAAGTGTTATTTTTTCCGAAAGATCATATATGATACCATCAACACGGACACGAACATAACCCGCTTTTTTTGCCCTCTCAAATTCCTTCTGGTGTTCGCCCTTTCGCCCTCTTATAACAGGCGCCAGAAGCTGTATCTTTGTCCCTTCAGGCAGCTCGGATATCTTATCAACGATCTGATCCACAGTCTGCTGTCTTATCTCCTTACCACAGACAGGACAATGAGGTATACCTATTCTCGCATACAAAAGTCTTAAATAATCGTATATCTCCGTTACCGTTCCCACTGTTGACCGCGGATTTTTTGATGTGGTTTTCTGATCGATTGAGATCGCCGGAGAAAGCCCGGTTATAGAGTCGACATCAGGCTTTTCCATCTGACCCAGAAACTGTCTCGCATAAGACGAAAGCGACTCCATATATCGCCTCTGACCGTCGGCAAAAATCGTGTCAAAAGCCAAGGACGACTTTCCCGATCCAGAAAGTCCGGTCATAACGATAAGCTTGTCACGGGGCAAAGTAAGGCTTATGTTTTTTAGATTATGCTCTCTCGCGCCCTTTATTACGATTTCATTTTTCTGCATAAAATTTTTACTTCCTTTTTTATCCAACACTTTTTGTCTATTTATATTATAACAAACATTTGTTCTTTTGTCAAGAGCTTTTTATAAATTTTTTTCTCCCTTCAGTTCAGCGATCTTATCCCGCAAAAACGCAGCGTGCTCAAACTCAAGCATTTTAGCCGCTTCCTTCATCTGGCGTGTCAGCTTATCAACCAGCTTTGCTGTATCCGCCTTTGAAAGCTTGCTCTTTTGCCTTGCCGTATACTCGACCTCTTCCTTTGTAGAAATCTCTATAACATCACGGACATCTTTTATAATAGTCTTTGGCGTAATTTTGTGATCCTCGTTATATTTCATCTGGATAGTTCTTCTTCGCTCGGTCTCAAATATCGCCCTCTCCATAGAACCGGTAACGCTGTCGGCATACATTATCACCTTGCCGTTTGCATTTCTCGCGGCTCTTCCGATAGTCTGTACAAGAGAGCTTTCACTTCTCAGAAAGCCCTCCTTATCCGCATCCAATATTGCAACAAGCGAAACTTCGGGAATGTCAAGTCCTTCTCTTAAAAGGTTTATTCCTACCAGAACATCAAACTCACCCAAGCGCAAATCCCGCATTATCTCCATACGCTCGATCGTATCTATATCGTGGTGCATATATCTGACTTTTATATTATAGCCCTTTAGATATTCTGTAAGGTCCTCAGCCATTTTTTTAGTCAGAGTTGTAACAAGTACACGCTCATTATTCTCTACCCTTTCGTTTATCTCAAATAAAAGGTCGTCGATCTGTCCCGAAGTTGGTCTTACGTCTATAACAGGGTCTAATAGTCCTGTCGGGCGGATAACCTGTTCTACAATCTGACTTGACTTCTCCTTTTCAAAATTGCCCGGTGTTGCTGAAACAAAAACTATCTGATTGAGCCTCTCGTAAAACTCATCAAATTTAAGAGGACGGTTGTCGGCAGCAGACGGAAGTCTGAAGCCGTAGTCTATAAGCGTTGTCTTTCTTGCTCTGTCACCCGCATACATTCCTCTTACCTGTGGGACAGAGACATGGGATTCATCTATAAACAGCAAAAAATCCTTTGGGAAGTGGTCGAGAAGAGTATATGGCACAGCGCCCGGCTCTCTACCCGCCAATACCCTCGAATAGTTTTCTATCCCCGAGCAAAAGCCTATTTCCTGAAGCATTTCTATATCGTAATTCGTGCGCTGAGCTATGCGCTGCGCCTCAATAAGAAGATTTTTATCCGTAAAATATTTTACTCTCTCATCAAGCTCTCTTCTAAGCTCCTCTATCGCACTTGACATTTTATCCTGTCCGACAATGTAGTGTGACGCAGGGAAAATCGCCGCATGGCTCAGGTTATTTATCGTGTCTCCCGTAATTATGTCGATCTCACTTATCCTATCCACCTCATCGCCGAAAAACTCAACTCTTATAGCCTTGTCTGTGTAGCTTACAGGATATATCTCGACAACATCTCCGCGAACTCTGAACTTGTTGCGCTCAAACGCTATGTCGTTTCTTTCGTACTGTAATGACACAAGCTTTGTAAGCAGATCATCACGGGAAAGCTCCATTCCCTGTCGTACAGACACGACCATAGACTTATACTCCTCGGGATCGCCGAGAGAATATATACAGGAAACAGACGCAACTATTATTACATCTCTCCTCTCGGCAAGTGCAGAGGTGGCGGAATGGCGCAGTTTATCTATCTCATTGTTTATAGAGGCATCCTTTTCAATGTAAACATCCTTACTAGGAATATAGGCTTCCGGCTGATAATAGTCGTAATATGACACAAAGTACTCCACCGCGTTCTCAGGGAAAAATTCTTTAAACTCCGAACAAAGCTGTGCAGCAAGTATTTTATTGTGTGCCAACACAAGCGTCGGCTTATTTACTCTTTCTATAACATTTGCCATAGTAAAGGTTTTACCCGAGCCGGTAACTCCAAGCAGTGTCTGTTCCTTATAACCTTTGTTTATACCTTCAACAAGTGCGTCGATCGCCTCGGGCTGATCTCCGGTAGGCTTAAACGGAGAATGAAGCTTGAAATGATCCATAAAGCATATCCTTTCGGTAAGTTTATTAGTTATTATGATATATATTCTATCATCTTTTCCACAAAAAATAAAGAAGAATATCTATATCACAAAACAGAAAACCAACCGAGTAAATGCCCGATTGGTCGATAAACTGTTTACACCTTTTCAAGTGCCTGTTTAATATCTTCGATAAGGTCGTCTGCATTTTCTATTCCGCAGGACATACGGACAAGATCAGGTGTTATTCCCGCTGCCGTAAGCTCGCTGTCGTTCATCTGGCGGTGAGTAGCCGACGCAGGATGCAGACAGCAGGTCCTTGCATCTGCAACATGGGTCTCTATCGCTGCGAGCTTAAGATGCTTCATAAATGTTTCCGCAGCCTTTCTTCCGCCTTCAAAGCCGAATGAGACAACTCCGCAGGTTCCGTTCGGCATATATTTTTGTGCTATACTGTAATATTTATCTCCCTCAAGCCCTGGATATGTAACAAACGAGATCTTCGGATGATCCTTTAAAAACCTTGCGACAGCCAGCGCGTTTTCACAATGGCGAGGCATACGCACATGGAGGCTTTCCAGTCCGAGATTAAGAATAAACGCATTCTGAGGCGACTGAATAGAGCCGAAATCCCTCATAAGCTGTGCGGTGCATTTGGTGATAAAAGCGCCGCCAAGACCGAATTTCTCAGCATAAGTGATGCCGTGATAGCTTTCGTCCGGAGTCGTCAGCCCCGGGAATTTTTCGGCATTCGCAAACCAGTCAAATTTTCCGCTGTCAACAATACATCCGCCTACTCCCGCTCCGTGTCCGTCCATATATTTTGTTGTTGAATGGGTTACTATATCACATCCCCACTCAAACGGTCGGCAGTTCACCGGTGTTGCAAATGTGTTATCAACTATAAGCGGTACTCCGTGGCTGTGAGCTGCTTTTGCAAACTTTTCAATGTCAAGCACTGTTAAAGCAGGATTTGCAATAGTTTCTCCGAAAACAGCTTTGGTATTCGGCTTAAACGCGGCATCAAGCTCTTCCTCAGTACAGTCAGGATCGACAAATGTAAAGTCAATACCCATCTTTCTCATTGTGACATTGAACAGATTGTAGGTGCCTCCGTATATAGTTGAGCTTGCGACAATATGATCACCGCAGTTCGCAATATTGAAAATAGCATAGAAATTAGCTGCCTGCCCCGACGAGGTGAGCATAGCCGCTGTTCCGCCCTCAAGCTCACATATCTTAGCTGCAACCATATCGTTTGTGGGATTCTGAAGTCTTGTATAGAAGTATCCGCTTGCCTCAAGATCAAAAAGCTTTCCCATTTCCTCACTGGTAGCGTATTTAAAAGTAGTGGACTGAATTATCGGTATCTGTCTTGGTTCTCCGTTTTCGGGTGTATATCCGCCCTGTACACACTTTGTATCAATCCTATAATCCTTCATTCATATTCTTCCTTTCAAAGCTAAATAGTTAAACAAAACACCGTTTAAAGATATGTCACCTGTGATTCGGCATCGTAGGTATGCGGCTCTTTTTCGGTCGCTTTATGTCCAAATGCAATAGCTATCTCGTACTCATATCCTTCCGGAAACCGCAGGGCTTTTTCAAAGTACTCTCGCTTTTCTCCCCTTAACACATCGTAAATACAACCGATTATAAGATTTCCAAGTCCCATTTCTTCTGCCAAAAGCGCCATATTTTCAACTGCGATACCAGCATCTAAGGCGCTCCACTTATAAGTCCTGTCCGCACTCAATACGACAACGCTCGGCGCCTCATAGTAAAAATTATGCTGAGGCGAAAAAGATTCTCTTAACCTGTTTTTTTCATCCTCTATCTCCTTTAATATCGGAGCGTCACCCTTCAATACAGTAAAATGTATCTCCTGTTTATTTGCAGCAGTGGGAGCTTGTAATCCCGCATTGATAAGAGCATCAAGCTCTTCTGATGTCAACGGCTGTGATGTATAGCCCCTTGTAGAGCTGCGTGTTTTTATAGCCTGTTTTACGGTACTCATAATTATCGTTCCTTTCTTAATTTAATAATAGCTATCATAACATCCTAAAAACTTATCACGGATACAAAACATCAGTAAAACATACCGATTGCACCGCTTCTTCTCATAGAATGTACTTCACCTTTACCTACGATAACATGGTCAAGAACCTTTATGTCAAAAGCTTTTAGGCTGTTTATAAGCTCATTTGTAAGTCTTATATCATCCTTAGACGGAACAGGTAGCGCGTTCGGATGATTGTGTGCCAGCACAACTATACTTGAATTGGCTCGAAACGCAGCCTCTGCAACCATTCTTGCGCTGACTGCGACCTCGCTCGGCGTACCCTCCGAAAGCTTATCACACGATATAACCTGAAGGCTGTTATTTAAACAGCACACCCTGAACTGTTCATTTGATGTTCCGACATACATTGAATTGAAGTAATTCAGATAATATTCATAATTGTCAAGAGACTGCTTTTTATCGGGAGTAATGAGATAATACCTTAAAAGCTGTGGAATAAGCTTGAACAACACCGCAGCGCTGTAACCCACATTTTTTGTTTTACAAATGGATTCTATCGGAGCGTCAAAAAGCTCTTTAATGTTTCCGAATCGATTCAATAGCTCGTGAGCAATATCGTTTGTGCTTTTTTGAGGTACTGCATAAAACAGCAAAAGCTCAAGCACCTCGTGCTGCTCAAGAGATTCTATACCGTTTTTAATGAATTTATTTCTTAATCTGTCCCTATGACCTTTATGTATATTATGATCAACAAGGTTTTTACCTTCCATAATACCTCCGAATTACTGTGTCATATCAATTATGTCTTCCTATTTTATAATGTTATATTATACTACTATTTTTTTCTAATGTAAAGTGCAATTTCAGAAAAAATGTGTTATACTATTACTAACGATAACTTGAGGTGCTAAAATGAGAGAATTTATAATCAACAATAACGATGCCGGACAAAGAGTCGATAAATTTCTTTTAAAAGCCGTTAAAAGGCTTCCGCAGTCGCTTATGTACAAATATATAAGACTAAAGCGCATAAAGCTCAACGGTAAAAGATGCGACATAAAAACAAGACTAAATGAAGGCGATGTATTATCCCTTTACATAAACGATGAGTTCTTTGAGGAAAACAAGGAAACAGACTTTCTTTTAGCTAACGCTTCCATTGACATAGCATATGAGGACGAAAACATTTTAGTTGCCGATAAAAAGCCGGGGCTTGTTGTTCACGAAGATAACGATCATATTGCTGATACCCTAATAAATCGCATAAAAAATTATCTCTACAAAAAGGGTGAATATGATCCTAACGATGAAAACAGCTTTGCTCCCTCACTATGCAACAGGATAGACAGGAACACACAAGGACTTGTAATATGTGCAAAGAATGCTCAGAGCCTTAGAATTTTAAATGAAAAGATCAAAAACCGAGAGCTAAACAAAAAATATCTGTGCGTATGTATCGGTAAATTCTCTAAAAAGTCAGACACTATTTCAGCATATCACATAAAGGACGAAAAAAATAATACGGTGAAGATATTACCTTCACCGGCCTTAGGAGCGAAAAAAATCGTAACAGGGTACAATGTACTAAAGGAGAAGGATGGATTATCTCTTGTTGAAATAGCTCTTATCACCGGACGAACACATCAGATAAGAGCTCATATGGCTTATGTAGGACATCCTCTTTTGGGCGACGGAAAATACGGAAAAAACATATTAAATAAAAAATATCACTTAAAAACTCAGGCTTTGTGTGCCTACAAATTAAAATTTAATTTTTCAACCGACAGTAGAATATTAAGCTATCTTAACGGAAAAGAAATCATTTCTAAAGAGCCTTGGTTTGTAAGCGAACTGTTTTAAAAATTAACAGTTGATTTTATTTTCTGATTGTGTTATAATTAACAGCATATAGAGTGCTGTCAGGCATTCTTATACAATTTTTAGTGTATAATAGGAGTTTTTTATGAGTGTTACCGGAGATTTACATTGCCACACCACCCTCTCGGACGGTTCTTTAGGTATCGAGGAGGTAATTATTCAGGCAAAAAGGATGGGGCTAGACTATCTTTCAATCACCGACCACGATACCCTATCATCATCAAACCGTGCTCATATTCTCGGAGAACGGTATGGCGTTAATATTATTCCGGGCGTTGAGCTTTCAGCCTGGGACGAAAAACGAAACTGTAAGGTACATATTTTGTGCTACGCTCCTCAAAAGCCAGACAGGCTCGAGGGACTATGTCACAAATCCTGTGAGATCAGAAAGCTTTGTGCGGACGATATGATAGAAAAAGTCAAGGAGATCTATCCAATAACCACCGAAGCGGTTTTGAAATACACAAAAAGCTCAAAAAGTATTTTCAAACAGCACATTATGAGAGCTCTTATAAATTATGGCTATGCAACAGAATTTTACGGTGAAATCAACGACAGACTTTTTGACAGAAAAAAAGGTATCTGTTCTGTTATAAGAAGGTATCCAAGTGTCAACTTTGTTCTTGACCTCATCCACTCATCCAGAGGAATTGCGGTTATGGCGCATCCTTGTCTTTACGAAAATACCGAGCTTTGTGAAGAGTTGGCTATTGAGGGAAAGCTTGACGGCATAGAAGTCTATCATTTCTCCGCAAATAAAAAGCAGGAGGACAGACTAATTGATATAGCCAAAAGATACGGTCTTATTATGACGGGAGGCTCAGATTTTCACGGACTTTATAATATGCAGCCTACTCACATAGGAAGCAAAACAACAGACGAAGAAAACATAAACAGAATTTTAGAACTTATTAAACTAAATTCTTTAAAATAGAGGAATGAATATGGATATAATGGAAAAAGCGCTTGAATTTCACAAGCGGATAAAAGGAAAAATCGAAGTGGTTTCAAGAGCAAAAATTAACGACAGAGAGTCTCTTAGTGTTGCTTATACTCCGGGAGTTGCAGAGCCTTGTTTAAAAATAAAAGATGACCCGGAGCTTTCATATGAGCTGACACGCCGCGCAAATCTTGTAGCTGTTATAACTGACGGTACGGCGGTTCTGGGTCTCGGCGACATTGGCGGTCTTGCGGGTATGCCCGTTATGGAGGGAAAATGTGCTCTTTTTAAAGAATTTGCTGATGTTGACGCTTTTCCGCTTTGTGTTAAATCAAAGGACACAGACGAGATAGTAAGAACTATTGAGCTTATATCTGACAGCTTTGGAGGTATCAACCTTGAGGACATAGCCGCACCGAGATGCTTTGAGATAGAAAAAAAGCTAAAGGAACGGCTTGATATTCCGGTGTTTCACGATGACCAGCACGGGACAGCGATAGTTGTCGGCGCAGCGCTTATAAACGCTTGTAAGGTGGCAGGCAAAAAGCTCTGTGACCTCACACTTGTGATAAACGGAGCGGGCGCCGCAGGAACGGCAATAGGAAAATTTCTCATCTCTTTGGGAGTAGGAAATATTATAATGGTCGATATAAATGGAATAATCTGTGAGGGTGATGAAAGCTTAAGCGATGCTCATAAGGAAATTTCTAAAATCACAAATAACCGCCATATAAAAGGTTCACTTGCAGACGCATTAAAGGGTGCTGATGTATTTGTCGGAGTTTCAAAGCCGGGGCTTCTTACTCCTGATATGATAAAGGAAATGAATGACAAGCCTATCATATTTGCAATGGCAAACCCTACTCCGGAAATTATGCCCGACAAGGCTAAGGAAGCAGGTGCTTTTATCGTCGGCACGGGCAGGAGCGACTTTCCGAATCAGATAAACAATGTTGTTGCTTTTCCGGGTATTTTTAAAGGAGCACTGTCGGTCAGGGCAAAGGATATCAATGAAGAAATGAAGCTTGCGGCTTCATTCGCTATCGCTTCCTGTGTCACAAACGACGAGCTTTGTGCAGACTACATTCTTCCTGATTCATTTGACAGGAAAATACCAAAGGCAGTTTCAAAGGCTGTGGCAGATGCTGCTATTAAAAGCGGCGTCGCAAGAATAAAGGAGGTAAAATAATGACTATCAATTACACACCAAAGGGCGTATGCTCAAGACAGATAACCGTTGAGATAGACGGTGACATCATCAAAGAGGTTAAATTTACCGGAGGCTGCAACGGTAACACACAAGGTGTTGCATCGCTCGCTAAAGGCAGAAAGGTAAGCGAGGTAATAAAGCTTTTAGAGGGTATAAACTGTAATGGGCGTGGAACCTCCTGTCCGGATCAGCTTGCCAAGGCACTAAAAGAAGCAGTAAACGATTAAGTTCTGTTTTATACAAACAATAAGCCTTTGAGGTCAGTTACGACTTCAAAGGCTGTTTTTAATCCTTTAATTTTTAATATCAATCATAATATCAACGAACAGATTTATCTATTTTGCTACAGAGAAATTTTCACCTTTCCCCATACATTCTCTCATAATAGCTCATATACTCGCCCGATATTATCTCCTCCCACCAATCGCGGTTTTCTAG
>CANQLI010000004.1 GCA_947624675.1 uncultured Clostridia bacterium
ACATTAAGCACTTTACCACTCTCCCCAGCTCTCATAGAGCTGGGGATGACATGCCCCGCAAGGGGTACCAAATAATATTAAATCAACCAAAGAAAGGAGGCCATCGTTATGACGGCACAGCAACTAGAGCGGATCGCAGAGCTGCGGGCTCTCAACTATCCGTACAGCTTCATTGGGCGGGCGCTGGGTTTGCCGTCCAACACCGTAAAATCGGTTTGCCGGAGAAAGGGATTCCCTGCTTCCGGCAAGCGCAAAACCAAAGCTGAGAAACATAGCGTTCAGCTTTGCAGAAATTGTCACCGTATCCTACCGGATACAGATTGCAGAATCCGCCAGTTTTGTTCGGAAGAATGCCGAATAGAGTGGTGGAAAAACAACCGAAGAGTCATCGAAAAACATCGTTGACTTTCCTGCTCAACAGAGTGATGTATGGTACGAAGGAGGGGTAAACCATGGAAATCACTGAGATACCTGCAAAATCAAAGGAACGTAAGATCACCCGTGTCGCGGCTTATGCCCGCGTCTCGGCGGATAAGGATGCGGCCTTTCATTCACTGGAAGCCCAAATAGACTACTATGAAAAGTATGTCGCAAAGCATCCTGATTGGCAACTTGTAGACATCTACTCAGACAATGGGATTTCTGGCACGATTATCAACCGTCCGGAGTTCCAACGGATGCTGGTAGATTGCCGCGCCGGGAAAATCGACCTTGTGATCACGAAGTCCGTCACCCGGTTTGCCCGGAATACGGTCATCCTACTGCAAACGATTCGGGAACTGAAAGACCTCGGCATCGACTGCTACTTTGAGAAAGAGCAGATGCACTCTATCAGCCCGGATGGTGAACTTCTCCTTACGCTTCTCGCCATGTACGCTGAGGAAGAAGCCAGATCCGCCAGTGAAAACCAGAAATGGCGGATACAGAAGAAGTTCAAAAAAGGTGAACCGTGGGTGGGACGGATGTTAGGATACCACCTGGAAGATGGCAGATTATCTGTTATACCGGAGGAAGCAGAAATTGTACGCTGGATTTATGCAGAGTACCTTTCTGGTCACGGATTGACCCACATTGCCAAAGAACTGTCGTTGCGCGGAGTTCCCACGCAATTGGGAAGGCCTTGGAATATCTCGTCGGTTCGACATATTCTGACCAACGAAGACTATACCGGCAACATGATCCTCCAAAAAACCTATCGCACAGATTTTCGAACTAAAAAGACAAAAGAAAATCACGGGGAGGTGAAAATGTACCGTGTGTGGCATAGCCATGAGCCGATTATTGAACAGGAGGTGTTCGATGCAGTACAAAATGAGATGAAAAGACGCCAATCACAATACTACAAGCCCACGCAGAATAATGAGGTGGGACAGTCTCTGTTTCGGGGGCTGATTCATTGCGGCCTTTGCGGACGGATCTATCAGCGTTGCAAAACAAGTGGACAGAACGGCAAAAGGAACATATGGGTTTGCCCCAGTTATAACAAGCTGGGTAAACAGGTATGCCCTGCGCAAAATATCCCTGAGAAGATTCTGATCGAAAAAACGGCGGAAACCCTTGGTACAGAACATCTGGATTGGGAAACCGTAGAAGCCAGTATTTGGAAAATCGTAGTTCCAGAGCATTATCATCTTGTCTACTATCTAAAAAACGGAAAGGAGGTTGACGTTATATGGCAACACCATTCAAGGCGGGAAAGCTGGACCCCGGAGATGCGGCAGGCCGCACGGGAAAAGGCGCTGCAACAACACCGGAAGGAGTTAAAGTGAATTATACGCCAGAAGTAGAGGAAATTGAGCCGATCAAACAAATTGTTGAGCGGTCTGATTCCCCTGTCACGCAAAGGCTTCGCGTAGCGGCTTATGCCCGTGTCTCTACCGAGCAGGATGAGCAACAAAACAGCTATGAAGCGCAAGTGCAATATTACACCGAGTACATTAAGGGCAATCCTCTCTGGGAGTTCATCGGCGTGTTTTCCGATGCCGGGATCACTGGCACCAATACCAAAAACCGTGATGGATTCAACCAAATGGTTGACCTTGCCCTTGGCGGCGGGATCGATCTGATCCTGACGAAATCCATATCCCGGTTTGCCCGGAATACGGTGGACACGCTCTCAACTGTCCGCCAGCTAAAGGAGGCAGGGGTGGAGGTGATTTTCGAGAAAGAAAATCTCCGCACCTTCGATCCCAAATGCGAGGTGATGCTTACCATCATGAGCTCACTGGCGCAGGAGGAAAGCCGCTCTATCAGCGAAAACGTCCGCTGGGGACAGCAAAAAAGCATGAAGGATGGCAAAGTCCACATTGCTTACTCTGCTTTCCTTGGCTACAGGAAAGGGCCGGATGGCAGACCGGAGATCGTAGAGGAAGAAGCGAAAATTGTGCGTGAGATTTACGATATGTTCCTTTCAGGTATGACAGTTCGGCACATCGCAAAGTCTCTGACGGTGCGCGGTATTCCTACACCCAAGGGGCGGGCAATTTGGCCCACCTCTACCGTGGAGAATATTCTCACCAACGAAAAATACAAGGGCGAGGCCATTCTCCAGAAGACCTATACGGTAGACTATCTCTCGAAGAAAGTTCGGAAAAACCGAGGGGAAATGAAGCAGTATATCGTGCGGAATTCTCACGAACCAATCATCGACCCGGAAACTTTCGAGCGTGTACAGGAGATGATCGCCTTACGCAAGCCATATGCTGCGCGGCTCCGGGATGATTATCCCTTTAGCGCAAAACTCATATGCGGGGACTGCGGAAGCTTCTATGGCAGCAAGGTCTGGCACAACCGGGGGAACACGGATCGCTATGTCGTTTGGTACTGCAACCACAGGTATGGAAAAACCGATAAATGCAGCACGCCGATTCTGCGTGAGCATGAGATACAGGCTGCATTTGAAGCTGCCCGCAAGATAATCGGTGATTCCGACTGTTCCTACAGTGACCAGCGTTGGCGGGAAACGGTGGAGTCCGTCACGGTATACCAAGACCAGCGGATGGTATTTCACTTCAAAGATGGTGCAGAGGCAGAGGTCCATCTGTAGCACCATTTGAGCCAGCACATTATGTACTTTATTTTCAAAGCGTCGCAACTCTGCGGCGCTTTTCACGATGTAAGTACCGCAAATCCCTATCCAATAAGCCAATCTCTAATGCAGACAATATTGTGCAATATGTACAAAAAGCTATTGACAATATTGTAATATTTGCTAAAATTAGTATGTAATATCAAATAATCTTCATGAAGGAGTTTGAATGAAGAAATCTATTATTCCCGTAGCGGCGTTCATTGCTGGTATGGCAATAGTACCAAGCGTGTTCGCTGTGGATCAGCCGGATACTGCTGATGATGCGAACACCTATACACAGTGGGATGACCTTATGGGTTGTCTCAAGGGTGAGAAAGCTGGTGTTTCTACAGCTTCTACTTGTAAGCTCGGCAGTGATATGAAGGGCACAAGAAATGCTACTCTCGAAGTTGGTGGTAGCGAAGGCGTCAACATTACTCTCGACCTGAATGGTCATAGCTTTGAGGGTAGCTATGCTGGCGGTTCTTTCTTCACGACTGGTAAGGGTTCCTTTACTATTACTGGTGATGGCGATGATATGATTACGTCTATCGTCAATGTAGCTGGTGAAGGTGCTTTCACTTTGGCAGAAGGTGTCACTTTGAAAGGTGATCAGCCTGTACTAGTGTCTACAAATGACAAGGCTGTCAATGTTACAATCGATGGTACACTTGAGAATACTGGTACTGGCTATACTATTGCTACTAATGGTGATGCTAAGAAAGCTAACGTCGTCATCAATGGTGCAATAAAGAGCGAGAAGGGCTATGGTGTCAAGCAATATGCTGGTACTGTCGCTTTGAACGGTGCTAATGTTGAAGCCGCTACTGGCCTTTACATTGAAGGCGGCAAGCTTGCTGTGAATAACTCCACTATTGCTGGCACTGGTTTTGGCCAAAATGGTGCTGCTTTGCAAGTACACTCTACTGCTACCGAGAAGAATGTTGAGAGCATTCGTATCGATGGTAGCTCTCTTTCTAGCAAAGATGGTTACGCTATCTACGTTGAGGGCGACTCTGGCCATGGTAAAACCGATCTCGGTGAGTTCATCCTCAACAACGTCAAGTTGATTGCCAAGGACGAAAACACTTTCGTGCTTGCCAAAGAACATAGCAAGGAAAACAAGCCTGGTTTTGCTAACTACCTCGTAGACGGCAAGAACCACGATGCTTTGGCTCTTGAAACTATCAAAGGTAGCTACGAATCTCCTGCTGAGCAGGGTGACGACGAGCCTACTACTGATGCTGAAGGCGACAAGACTGAGAACCCGAACACTGCCGATACAATCGCGACCTACATCACGATTGCTACCGTAGCGATGCTCGGTCTTGGTGCTACCGCTTTCGTAGCCAAGAAATCCAATCGCTAACTCGCTGAGCTTCTAGCTCTCTGAGTTAGAAGGGTTAAATTGTGAAACTCCCCCACTCTCCGGGGGAGTTTCCTATGCAACGAAATATCGCAGTGATCTTAGTTTCAGCACTCGTTGAAGCAGTATAAACTACACCTATTTTCAAATTATCCATGTAAATTTAGCAAACCTTCAACGGGCAGACTGCCTCACTGAAGGCCGTTTTTTTCGCACAAATAAAAATGTGTGCTATAATGAAAGAGCATTACTATATTATTTATATTAACGATCAGCACATTTATAGCCGTAAATAAATAGAAATGGCACCACAAGGTACTGGTTGTCTATTTACGGCATGCCTTTGGGCGAGTTGATCGATAGATAATATAGTAATGCACCCTTGCGGTGCCATTTTTATTATAGTGAATGGGGCGAAAGCCCCACTAGCGCAAAAAGTAACAGAAATGGCCTGCGTCAAACAATATTAAGCGAGGTAGGTCATGAAAATCATCCCCAATATAATAAAAACTAAGCGTCATCTCTGTGCCAGCGGCTCAATACTTCTCCCGTTGGCACAGAAATGGGGCTTAGTGGGAGTGGCTGTGGCTGCGTTGTCTGCATTTGCGACGCAGAGTGTTTCGGCCGCTTCGCTCACCGTAGAAATCCCCACCAACCCTCTCACAGTTAATGTTTCTGCGTCCGGTGGGTTCTCTGAGGCTAGCGGTAAAGTATCTGTAAAAGGCGATGCACATTGGGGCTATGATTTAAGCATTCAAGCTAAGAATGGTGATAATGCACTAACTTCAAAAGAGGGCAACACTATTTCGTCTATCACTGAAGCGAAAAGCAAGGCACAGTTCCCAGACAATGCTTGGGGATATAGGTTCAGCAAAGATGACGCCGATACGAGTAATGACAATTTCCAGCCTGGGCCTACAACAAAAGTAATACTAGACACTACTGAATCAAGCGGCAATCACGACTATACATTCACTATTGGCGCAAAAGTCAATGCCAGCCAGCCTGCTGGAAATTATTCTAATACTTTTACAGTAACAGCTACAGCCAATACGGTAAGCTACAATATTACCTATGATTGCAAGAATGGAAATGGTTGTTCTACACAATCTGGCACCTCTACTGAGCAGGGACTGAAATTGAATTCTGCGCAACCTACGAAAGACGGTTACAAATTCTTAGGCTATTGTACAAGTAATAATGCTGCAGCTCTTAATGAAAAAAGATGCGCAGAAAATGCAGGAACAACTTACCAGCCTAGTGATACATATACATTGAGCAAAGATGGAAACACCGCTACCCTTTATGCTATGTGGGAACCAACTACCATGCAAACATTTGGAGATTATTGCCAAGCGATGGATGTTGGAGCTGAAGGTACTCTAACTTTAGCGGATATACGTGACAACAATAGTTACCGAGTACGAAAGCTTGCGGATGGAAAATGTTGGATGGTAGATAATCTCCGTATTGGTGATAGCACTTTGAAGGACAAAGATCGAAAACTCACTTCGGAGGACACTGACCTGAACAACATCGACAGTTATGAGCTCCCAGCCAGCAGCAAAAATGGCTTTATTCGGGGTGATTATACAGCAGAGAACATTTATGTGATAGAAGCTGATTCTGGTAAAGAACTGAGAATCTATGGTGGCTACTACAATTATAACGCCGTGACGGCTGGGACGGGTGTAAATGTCACTTTAGACTACATCAATGTTCCAAGTTCCATATGCGCCAAAGGTTGGCGTTTGCCTACAGGTGGTCATGACGGTGAATTTCAGGTCCTTAGCGCAGCCATCGGCGGCAGCACCAGTAGCGATTCAGAGTTAATTGATACTAGTGGCCTTGCTTTGGTTCACGCCGGCGATTACGAAAATGGCTCACTACTTAACACGGTCAGTCATGGCCACTATTGGTCTTCTACTGCGCACAATGCGACCGCCGCATACTATTTGCGCTTCTGGTCAGACGAAGCCAATCTTGACGCTTTCAATTACAGGCATTATGGTTTTTCAGCGCGTTGCATAGCGCGCGAATAAAATGACCCACACCACTTCTCGGATTAACACTTTGTGGTATGAGCTAGTGGAGGAGGTGATCATCTACGAGAACAGACAAGCAGAGTTTCATCTTGCAAATGGCGAGGTGATTACGACGAAGATTTAATACAGGCGGGTTTTGCACCAATTTTCATATTATCCGTGTAAATTTAGCAAACTTTCAACGGGCAGGCTGTTCCACTGAAGCATCAGAAAATCGCAAAATTGGTGCATCCGTGTTATAATTAATTTAGTGGCAGAATAGGGCAAAATTCGTTCTCCAACCTGACCACGGAACACAATGGGGGGTATTGGACGAACACCTATTATTTTAGCGGCAGATTCGCCGTGAAGGTGCTGCTCTGATACCAAACAGAAAACGCCGTCTTGGATTGCTTTCTAAGGCGGCGGTTTTGCATATAGGCAAGTTGTTTAAAAAACAATTCAAGATCTGTTATAATATAAGCACAGCATAATATTAAGTGCAAATGAAAAAGGAGAACTACTTATGTGGGAAAATATTGATATTGATAGGCACTACACAGGAGTGTTTCAAATTTTAGGTGAGCCAATATCGGGCGAATTGATTTATAATAAACAAAATGGTACTATACTTTTAAATCTCATAAAGGAAGCAAGTTCGGAGTCCTTCTTTGGAAAAAGTTATGGTACACAACCAGTTATAACTGGCAAACTGAACACCGGTGCGGTTGTAACCCTTTTAATAATCGGTGCAGTAACAACCATACACAAGCATTTAGCAATCAGCACCTTATTTTTGTTTCTGAATATATGATTTGGTCAAATTCCGAAAGTATTGATTCAACATATAACAAAATGGTGTGTACTCTTAAAAATGCATACCAGTGGAGTTTGTTTTCTGCATTTGAAGAAACCGAAACAGGTATTAAGGTTAAAGATAATGTAGATAAAAAACATACAACTGGTTTGGTGCCAAAATAACGTTTTCTAGTTATCTAAATGATTCGTTATTTGTACCTCCTAGAGAAGAAGAAACTAAAATTATTCAGCGGCTTGTTCTCAAAATCGAAACTGGAGAAAAACACAGTGTCAAAGAGTTTGTTTCTATAAGAAACAAAGTTCTTTCTCTTATCTCATTTGCCATAAAGAACAATGTAAATATTGAAGAACAATACTTATGTGATTACGATGACTCATATTTAATAGCAAACAAATACAAGGATTATCATAAACATTATCTCTACACTTCTGAAACCACCCTTGATATATTAAAAACTCGAAGATGGGACTATAACTTTTGGCTCAATGATTTACCTGAAGGAAAAGATATAAATAGTGAATTAGAAAAATTAGAGCCCGTTTTCAACCTTTACTTATCGTTGTTCAAGTATCAAGATATGCCATCCGAAATGGTTTTCCTCAATATTGTTCAAGCATTGGAAACCTTTCATTCAAGATTCTTTTATGACGATAAGAAAGATAAATATATTAAATCAGTAACGGAACGCTTTGGCGACTCCGAAAGATATAAAAAACTACTTTTGAGCGACACTCAAATGGATAAAAACTGCAACTTCATCATTCTTGTATCACGTCTTAATGCTCTATTAATCGGTAAAGGCGACGGCCTGTTTTGTGAGTATTATATCGAAAATGATGGATATGCTCAAACTATTGCAGACACAAGGCACTACTATACCCACTACGGAAAATCAAAAGAGGCAAAAGCTTTAAAAGGAAATAAGCTTATAGAAGCAATTTATATTTTGCGTGTTCTTTTAGAATATCACGTTTGCCTTTCGTTAGGAATCGACAGGCGTGATGCTATTGCACAAAAATTACGCACTCATAACGATTGGAAGCAGTTGAGTGAAATTCAAGCAAAGGAATGCAAATCAAAATAATCCCTAATGATATCCGCACCAAGAAGAACTGTAAAAGGTTTTTCTTGGTGTTTTTCTGTTTATAGCGGTACATTCGACTATTAAACTGCCTTTGAGTACAATTATGATAAAAAATCAAAGGAGTGAACGATATGCGGGATAAGAAGTGCTACATAGCATTGGAGGATTTTGAGCACAGGGTGGTTGTGAATTGCTTGAACGAAATGCGGAACAACCTTATTGCCAACGGTAAGGACACCGATGCGGTGGACGAGGTTTTACTGAAAATCATTGATGCAAAGCAGAAGAAATTCACGGTAATCTATAAGGAGGCGTGATTATGGAAAAAGTTATTTTTGATGACAAGAACGGTCTTTGGTATGAATTGCAAGGCGACTATTACATTCCTTGCTTAAAGTTACCGGAGGAAGACCAACGACCTATTGGAGTATGGGGACAGTGGCATTTGCAATATATTAAGCAAAATCGCAAGGTTTTGTATCTTAATCTGCTGACAAGCGACAAGCTGAACGGATACCTTGCCGACCTCGACAAGCAGGTGGAGGAAATGTTTTCTCGGCTGGTAAAGCAGATGGCAGAGCGTGATGGCGTCACCGAAGCGCTCAAAGCGCAAGACCAAATGGCGTGGGTCGGGAAGATGAACAATATCCGTAGCAGGGCAACGGATATTGTCAATAACGATTTGATTTATGCGTAAAGACGAGGTGCATCCTCCTTTCGGGGATGCACCTTTTTTATTTGCACCTGCCGCAGTCAGAACAGCCGTTGCAGATCAGTTTACTGCCGCAATGGGAGCAATTTTGGCGGTAGTGCGGCACATACAGGTTTTCTTTCGGAATCGTCCTGCCGAAGCTGTCGGTCAGTTTCCATCTCATCGGCTTTCCTACATAGTTCATGCCGGATTTACACGCCATTTCGCTCTGCACCTGCTTCTTCGGCAGATGATACCGCTTGCCGTCCTTGATGAATACCGTCCCGGTTTCGATAAAGCAAAAGGTGACGTCGTGCGCCACGCATTCCGCCCGCAAAGCCTTCACCCAGTCAAAGTTGCACGGCCTTGCGCCGTCGTAATTCTCGCCGCCGCAGATCACCTGTTCGATCTGCCCGTCACCGAGGTATTGTTCGATGCTGACCGCTCCGATAAACGGCGCACACATGATTCCTTTGTGCTTGAAAGGCAATTCCAGCAGGATCGGGATACGCTCGTCGGCTCGGCGTTGATTTTCACAGGTGACGTTGAAAAAGATATTTTCCCAGCCGTCGCCCCAGTCCTTCGGAAGGCAATCGACTACCCGCTGCGGGCGCTTGGTCAGCAGAAAGAACTTCACGTCGCTGCGCTGCCGCATAAGTTCCCACGCTTCACTCCGCCACCCGTCCGCTTCCTCCAAAAAGAAATCCGAGGACATACAGACACGTATAAGTTTCCCGCTTTGGACTTTATAAGAGCCGTTTCGGTTTCTTTGAACGGGATAGGTAAAGCCCGATTTTGTTTTGTAAATATCTGCGCCGTTTCGGTCACGAACACGGTCGAGGAAATACATATAGCAATGCTGGCAGCCCTCGCTGCATTTCACGCAACCGTGCCACGGGTTCCAAATATCGTGCATAGCCTTACCTCAAATCTTTTAGAGCCTTGCCAATATCCGCATCAATGCAAATCGACTGCTTCTCAATCTCCGTCGGGCAGACCGCCTCGCCGTAGTTGACACAGGCATAAGTCGCCGTTTTATTTTTTGCGGTCATGCGCCAGAACGGATATTTAATAATGACCGGCGTATTATACCCGACGCCGAGTTCCAAGAACAATATCCGCCCGTTTCTTCGTGTTTGCAGGAAGTTCTCATACCGCTCCGCCGCCCGGTGCCAGCCCTCGTCCTCCACAAAGGTATCGTCGGAGCGCAGATTCATTGTCAGAGGTCTGCCGCAATGTGGGCAGACGGGCAGCAGTTCGGACGGAATCCGCATATCTCTTTGCTGTTCCTTCATCTGCCGGATCGTGTCCTCGTTGTCAAAGGTTTCCTGACAGCAGGGCTTCGAGCATTGAAACAGCCCGTAGTCACCTTGGGTGTAGAAAAGCCGCTTTTTATCTACGCCCGCTTTCTGAAAACAGTGATCCACATTCGTGGTAATAATAAAATAGTCTTTTTCCCGAATCAGTGCCAGCAGATCGTCATAGACGGGCTTTGGTGCATCCATATAACGGTTGATAAAGATATATCGACTCCAATACGCCCAAAATTCCTTCGGCGAGGAGTACGGATAAAATCCGCCCGAATACATATCGTGAAAGCCGTATTTCTTTTCAAAGTCTGCAAAATATCTGCGGAAACGGTCGCCGGAATAGGTAAATCCCGCCGAGGTGGAAAGTCCCGCCCCTGCACCTACCACAACGCTATCCGCAGCGTCCAGCGCCTCCCGAAGGCGGTTCACATTATCCGAGTAACGAGCGGTAGATTTCGTAATCGGTATCTTTGAAAACATTAAAAATCACCTCCGTGTCCTCTTTGTATTGCCGCACCGTGTCCACGGCGATTTTTGCGGCTTCGCCGTTCGAGAAATGAAACTCCCCCGTGGAAATACAGCAGAACGCCACGCTTTTTATGCCGTTTTCCTGTGCCAGTTCCAAACATGAGCGGTAGCAGGAAGCAAGCAGTTCCCGATCTTTTTGTGTCACATGACCGTATATGATGGGGCCGACTGTATGGAGAACGTAATCACAGGGCAGATTGTAGGCGGGCGTGAGCTTGGCCTTGCCCGTTTCTTCCTCGTAACCTTGCTTTTTCATCATCTCGGCACAGGCAAGCCGAAGCTGAACGCCCGCATAAGTGTGAATGGCGTTGTCAATACAGCCGTGACAGGGAGCGTAGCAGCCGGTCATGCCGGAATTTGCGGCATTCACAATCGCACCGCATTTCAGAGTGGTAATGTCGCCCTGCCAGAGATAGATACCCGGTTCCACGGGCGTCAAATCAGCAATATCCGTGACGCCTTTTCGGGCGGTTTCCTCTTGCAGATATGCGTCCTGCACCGTCAGAAAATCCTCGCCTATGGGATACGGTAGACGGACGTTCATCAGGGAGCGGAGCAGCATTTTCTGTTCTGCTTCGTCGGAGGGAACCTTCAGTTCCCGATACCACGGCTGTTCATCGATCAGCTTCTGAATAAGAAATACTCTTTTTTCTCTCTGTATCATGTTATCCTCGTTTTTCTATCGCTTTTACCGGGCAAACCGCAGAGCAGTTTCCGCAGTGTAAGCAGTGGTTTCGCTGAATACGGTAGGGCTTTCCCGGCTCAATGCACCGCTGGGGGCAGTTTTTCAAACACTTGCCGCAGCCGATACATTTTTCGGAAATGACATATCCTTTTTGGGTGAGGTTTCCCGCGCCGATGGTGTAGCTCTCCCGAAAAATCGGGTTGACGCCGAGATTGAAATACTCGATTACCGCGTCCCTGATCTCAAAGACGATCCCCGCCATTTTTCGGGTGTCGCCGGGATAGACGTTGGAGAGATAGGGCTGCTCCGCAAAAATCGTGTCGATCCACTTCTCCTGTTCGTCCTCCGGGACGGGAACCGCCTTTGCGGACAGGCGAATCATTTCTTTATACCTGGTGTAGCCCAGCACCTGTACACGCCCGTCGGTCAGAAGTTCCTCGCAGAAGGCTTTACCCTTTGCCGTGAAGAAAATCATTCTGTCCGGCTCATAGTGAATGGCAGAGATATTGCGTATCTGCGGCGCGCCGTTCTTGTCCACCGTGGCAAAAGCCAGTACGCCGACATATTCTAATTTTTTTAGACAAGTTTGTGCATCCATTTGTCGTTCTCCATCCTCAAAACCGCAACACCCGTCCGTCTTTGCGGGGTTTCGGTGTCGGGTGACTGTCACACTCTTTTGGACAACCAAGCAGAAGCTGCATCACCGCATAGTAGTCTGTGCGGATATTCCAGCTTCGTAAAACCTCCTGCCCGTAAGGGTCGGCAAACGCCATCCAGCCCTGCCCGATATAGCAGGAGCCGACGCCGAGAGAATCGGCCATGAGCATCATGTTTTCGGCGGCGCAGGCACAGTCCTCCGCAGCAAAAAGGAAATTCTTTGGCGCAAACAGCGTAATCACCGTGGGGGCATCGTAAAACGCGTTTTTCAAATTGGGATCGTCCGCAATGCTGGGCTGTTCTTTGGATACATAGCTTGTCGCCGTCGCCATTTGTGGGTTGGAGTTTGCCCGCTTGATTTTTCCCAGTTTTTCATTCACCACTCTATCCTGTGAAACCACAAACAGCACACCCTGACGCCCTCCCGCACTTGGAGCATACATACCTGCCTCCAATATCTGCTGTAAGACATCCTCATCGATTTGTTTTTCCTCAAACCGCCGAATCGCACGGCGGTGCAGGATCGTCTCTTTCAGTTCACTCATTTTATTCTACCTCCTTAATCTCTTTCCAACATTGTGGGTCGTCGGCGTAAAAATCTCCGTTTGTTCCCTTTGCTACGGCGGGACAGCCGCGGCACCACGCCTTTAATTCACACTTGTTGCATTTGGTAAATTGATCATACTCTCGGTACTGCTCCACCTCGCATACCCAAATATCCGCCAGCCGGTCAGTAAATACATTCCCTACCTTGCTTTCGGCAACGCGGCGGCAGGCGTAAACGTCACCGGTGGGCAGGATGGTGATATGGCAGTTGCCGCAGTTGCACCCGCCGTAAATCATGCCCTCTTTGGCGTCTGCGGGGATTTTGAAGGCTCCCGTCTCATACTCATAAAGCGTCCAGAGATGATCTTTCTTGTTGAAATAGGTCTGGCAGCCCTCCGCCTCATATTCTTTGAATTTCTTATCGCAGATGGCCAACAGTTCCCGGTACTCCTGCGGCGTCATGGAAGCGTCCAGATCGCCGCCGCTGGGGACATAACGGGAAAAGGCAAATACATTTGCTCCCGCAGCGACCACCGCGTCGATGATCCCCGGCACTTCCATGCGGTTTGTTTTGGATACCGTCGTCATAATCACGCTTCGCATCCCGGAGCGGTTGATGCAGCCGATCTTCTCCATGGTGCAGTCAAAGGAGCCGGGCTTGCGGAACCAGTCGTGTGTCTCGTGGAGGCCGTCCAGAGAGAGTTGGTACTTCTCGCAGCCATAGTATTTCATCTCCCGGCACACCTGGTCGTTCAAGTGGAACGGGTTGCCCATGATGGTAAACGGGACACCCCGTTCTTTGAACAGCGCCAACAACCGCCAAAAATCCGGGTGCAGGATGGGGTCGCCGCCCGTCAGGTAGAAATACGGTAGGCGGCCATACACCTCGCAGAAATCCAGACTGTTATAGAAGGTGTCCTCCATCTGCGCCCAGGTCATGCTTTTGAGTTCGTGGCACTTATCCCCAGAGAAGATGTAACAGTGCTTGCACCGCTGATCGCACTCGTCCGTGATGTGCCATTGAAAAGAGAAATACTGTCTCATCATCAGTCCTCGCTTTATATAAAATCGGTCAAGCCGAAAAAGAATCGTGGTTCCCGGAAGGATCGCTCCCACCGGGAACGGTTTGGGATGGAAAAGTTACTTCTTGTCCCCGGCACCGCAAGCGGAACCGCAGGCAGCGGGCTTTTCTGCGGGCTTATCAGAAGCACCGCAAGCGGCGGGAGCCTCGGCGGGTTTGTCAGCCGCGCCACAGGCAGAACCACAAGCGGCGGGAGTCTCAGCGGGCTTATCGGAAGCGCCGCAGGCAGCACCACAAGCGGAAGCCGTCTTGTCCTCAGTCCATCCAGCGATATTAGAGAGCGCCATGATCGTGTCCTCCTTTTCGTATTCAGGTCTCCCTGTAATTATCATTGTATTCAAATTTCGTTTCTGCACAAGTACGCACTTTTATGTGCGATACGCACCTTTTTGTAACTATTGGGCATTTAGGGCGTTTTGCGGCGCAATTAAGTTGTAACTTTTTTATGAACTCGTCCGAAGCTATTGCATTCTGAAGTATGTTGCAGTATAATATGAATGTAATATTCTTTTCTGATGTAACGGAGGTGCTTTATGAAAACGAAAGCCGAACTCATCCCCGAATGTCCCGTAGCGACTACGGTTCAGCTCATCGGGAACAAGTGGAAACTTTTAATCATACGAAATCTGCTCCAGCGCCCGTGGCGTTTCAATGAACTGCAAAAGAATCTGGAAGGGATTAGCCAAAAGGTGTTGACAGACAGTCTGCGGTCGATGGAAGCGGACGGAATTATTACCCGCACCGTGTATCCCGAAGTCCCGCCGAGAGTGGAGTATGCGCTGTCGGAGTTGGGCGAATCGATGCGGCCAAGTCTTGATTCTCTGAGGGAATGGGGAGAAAAATACAGAGCTTCCCATTTTTGAGTCTAATATGAAGGAAGCCAAATCAGATTTGGACCCAAAAACTAAATCATGTGATGAATTTACATACAAAAGAATCGCGGCATTTTCATTGCATTTTTTTGCGCTCATATCTTTTTCCATAAAACAACTTACTTTTGTGATTTATGACAAAAATAGTGCCCACGGAAGGCTATAAAAACCATCCGTGGGCACTACCATGTCTGTTATTCAGTTATATCTTCGTGCAGTAGTCGAGCGAGATCCACCCTGCGCCGGATTTTAGGCGTCCCCAGCCTTTGGTTGAGCCTTGACCGCTTTTTTCTGCTCCTATTTCAAGATTCTGGACAACTTAAAGTGAAAAAACGTTAAACTGCACAAAAGTGAGACTGCATTTATTCCACGGTCTGTTGACAATGAGCCTATAAAAAATGTGGTAGGCTGTCTGACGCGACATAAACACTGGTTTATGATCTTAGGATACACGCTGCTCGTAACTGCGTTCAAATTCTTCCGGAGAGAAATAGCCGCAGGCACTGTGTATTCTTTTGGTGTTGTAGAATGTGTCTATGTATTCGAATATGAGCCTGCGGGCATGATCCATATTGCGGATCAGAAATCTGTTGAGCCATTCGCGCTTTATCAGCGAATGAAATGATTCTATGCAGGCGTTGTCCCACGGATAGTGCTTCTTTGAATAGCTGCGTTCAAAGCCTTCGCAAGCCTTGAACCAATCCATAGAGGTAAACTGGCCGCCTCTGTCAGTATGGATGACTTTGGGCTTGCAACCGCGCTTTTTGATCGCTTTTTCAAGTGCGCTTATCACATTTTCGGTATACAAAGAATCGGATAGATCCCATGCTATAATCTTTCTTGAAAACAGTTCCATTATGCAGGTCAGATACACAAATCCGCCCATCGTCCTTATGTATGTGATATCTGTACACCAGAATTCGTTTGGATTTTCTGGACTGAAATTCTGCTTCAAAATATTTTTAAGTTCACAAGTAATGTCGGGTTTTGGCGCAATATACTTACTTTTTTTGACCCAACAAGCCTTTATACCCAACTGTCTCATATAATTAGTGACCGTCCTTTCTGAAACAAATATGCCGTTTTTACGAAGTTCCTTATGTATTTTCGGAGCACCGTAAATACCATTGCTTTGGTCATATATTTTAAGTATGAGATCCATGATATTATCTCGTTTTTTCGCCGTTTCGGATGGTTTTCTTCCGACAAAATCATAATATCCGCTTTTGGACAGTCCAAGTTTTTTGAGTACCCCGTTGACGGAAATATCCTGTCCTGAAAGCTTTTCATGCTCTATTTGGCTGTACAATTTTCCCGTCATTTGCTCAGGATACCCATAGCTTTTTTTAATATTTCAAGTGCGTCCTTTGTGTCTTTCAATTCCTTTTTCAGCCTTGCGATCTCTTTAACTTCATCGCTTGAATAATTTCCCGAACCACGCATGATTACCTTTCCGTCATTATCCCGAGCCTCAAGCCATCTGTGCAGTGCTGAATGAGATATCCCTAAATTCTTTGAGCATGCCTCTAATGACAGTTCCGGATGCTCCCTGCGGTAATTTACCGCATCTTGCTTGAATTCCTGTGTGTACTGTTTTTGCTGTTTTCCCATTGCTTTTTCCTCCTGTGTTCTTTTTACTTATTATATCACTTGTTTGTTCACTTTATGGTGTCTGGGATTTATTCTAGCACCAGTAATCAGCGTGAAATAAAAGGAACAGAACACGGCCGGACACATTGCGGATTGCGGGATGTCCGGCTTTCTCTATACAAAATTAAAAGGTGCGGCAACAGCGGAGCAAGGCAAAATTAAAAGGTATAGGGGCAAAATGTAATTGTATCGCTTTGGGATACTACTTAGACCGGGCGCAAAGCGGAACGACAGATAACCGACTGGAGTTCCAGCGCATGATTTCCGACAGCGACAAGCACACCTTTGAAGGTGTACTTGTCTATCAGCTTGACCGCTTTGCCCGAAACCGTTACGACAGCGCCATCAATAAATCAAAGCTGAAGAAAAACGGAGTGCGGGTTATCTCGGCAAAAGAGAATTTTGCAGACGATCCGTCCGGTATTTTGGTGTAGGGCGTTTTGGAAAGCATGGCAGAGTACTATTCCGCAGAACTTTCACAGAAAATCCATCGTGGTATGGCGATCAATGCAGAGAAATGCCTTTCAAACGGAAGCAATCCCGGACTCGGCTTCAAGGTAGATTCAGAACGCCGATTCTATGTCGATAACGACAAGGCGGCAATCGTCAGAGAGATTTACGAGCGGTACGCCACCGGTGAAACAAAGGCGGAGATTATTCGGGACTTGCAGCGGAGAAAGGTAAAAACCTCGCTTGGAAAAGAGTTCAGCAATAACAGCCTCAGCCGCCTTTTGAGCAACAAACGGTATATTGGGATTTATCTTTACGCTCGGCGGTATGCCACGGTTTTTAGATGATGATTTATTTTATCGGGTGCAGGCACTTATGAACAAGAACAGATCCGCACCAGCCCGTACACACGGAGAGGTAGAATATCTTTTGACGACAAAACTGTTTTGCGGTTACTGCAAAGAGATGATGGTTGGATACGGCGGCACTGGAAAATCAGGGCGGCAATATCACTATTACAACTGCAAAAATGCAAGAAAAAGAAATGTCAAAAGAAAATCGTCAGCAAACAATATAATGAAGACAGAGTAGTTGCCGAATGTCTGAAACTGCTTACAGATGAAAACATCGCTTTTATAGCGAAAATGGTTGCAGAGGAATGCAACAAAAGTCCCAATAATATATCCGTCAAGGCATTAAAGAAAGCCATTCAAGAGACAAACGTCGCCATCGAAAATCTTTGGCGAGCCATCGAACAGGGGCAATCGGTCGCCATGCTGACGGAGCGGCTGAATCAACGGAAAGCGGAGAAAGATGAATTGGAAGAACAGCTTGCCATTGAGCAAAACAAGAAGGTCTGCCTGACCGAGCCGCAGATCCATGCTTTTTGGGATTATGTCTGTGAAATGCCCGCAGACGATGTGAACAAGCACAGAGCGATTATCAATATCTTTGTGCATTCAATTTATCTGTATGACGATTATTTCACCTTGATCATCAATGCCAGCAGGAAGCCGCTAAGTATTGAGCACATCCCGCTGGACGATATTGAAGCAGCGTTCAGCGGGAATACATATACCTCTGCCGAGTGTTCATCTATGAAGCCACCCGCTCCACCAGCAGGCAGTGCCTGCACTAATGCCGCCCTTGATTTGAAAAGGGCGGTTTTTTATGCCGCGTCAAACATATTTATAAAATTCAACAAAATAAAATGTCAGGTTTTTTGCCTGACATTTGTTTTTTTATGATTATAGGGTGCAAAAGAAGTATGTGTCCTACCTGTAAAAAAGCATCAGTTGAGCGATGCCCTGACAGGCATTTTTGAAAAAGTCCACAAACCGTTTTCTCTTAATAAAAGTATACCTACCTAATATAGGTATATTTTCCACATAATGTGGCAGAGAAATACACTATCATATTATCTATTTAACCTTTAAAAGTCCTAATATAGAGACTATTTATCGTTAACCTTCGCAAGCTCTGAGATGTTCTTTCGTCCGCAATATATTACCGCCGCACCGTATGCCAAGGTAAGAACTCCAGCTATTGCATAGCTTACCGTCCACGACAAATTAAAGCCGATAGAAGCGTTTAAAATAAAGCTAGATATTATAAACATATAAAACATACCCGGGATAAGCGCCATAAAAAACGGCTGTTTATTCCGCATCATATAAACCGAGATCATTGCAAACGCAAACACGGCTATCGTCTGATTTGCCCAGGCAAAGTACCTCCAGAGTATGTTAAAACCTCCTGCGTTCATTTTAGCAAACACTAAAACCGCCGCGACTATCACAAATATAACAAGCGAAACTCCAAGTCTGTTTCGTTTCTTAGACTGGTCTATCTTCATAGCGTCCGAAACTATCAGCCTTAGTGAGCGAAGCGCAGTATCGCCGGAGGTGATCGGAAGTACGATTATCCCTATCACAGCGATAATTCCTCCCACGCTTCCCAGCAGATCCTTAGCGATTATACCGACAACATCGGTTGGATTTGTCTCGGCAGTAGCCAGTCCGAGTTTCATAACACCCATCGTTGCCGCTGCCCATATCATAGCGATAAAGCCCTCGGCTATCATCATATTGTAAAATGTCGTTCGGCCTTCCTTTTCCTTTTTAATAGTTCGGGAAATCAGAGTAGCCTGAGTGGAGTGAAAACCTGATACTATTCCGCACGCAACAGTCACAAAGAATATCGGGATAAAATGAAGTCCCTGAGGATGAACGCCAACAACACCGGTAGTCCATATATTGTCAAGCGGATAGCCCTTTACAAGAACACCTATAAACACACCGATTGCGGAAATAACAAGTAAAAGACCAAAAATCGGATAAATCTTACCTATTATCTTATCAATAGGGAACAGCGTTGCGATAATATAATAAACAAAGATCGCCCCGTATACTATCCATACTATAGGATTTGTGACGCCGCTGTCGCCCTTTAAAATCTGCGTTATGAACAAGTCTCCCGGAGTGTAGATAAACACCGCTCCGACAAGCAGCATCAAAAGACATACAAACACATTATAAATAGGATATGCGTATTTACCAAGGTATTTTCGTATAAGCGAAGGCATCTGTGCTCCGTCATCGCGCACGGAGATCATACCGCACATATAGTCGTGAAAAGCTCCGCCGATTATACAGCCGATAGGTATTGTCAAGAATGCTATCGGGCCGAAAAGAATTCCCTGTATCGGTCCTAAAATCGGTCCTGTTCCTGCAATGTTCAATAGCTGAACAAGTGAATTCTTCCACTTTTTCATAGGAACATAATCCATACCGTCATTTAATCGTATTGCCGGAGTTTCACGGTCATCAGGTTTAAAAACCTTTTCGCATAACTTTCCGTATAAAATTCCTCCGACCAGTAGGATCGCAAGTCCAATAATAAATGTGATCATTTACATCACTCCTCAAATAAAAATTATTTTTGATAACTACTTAATATCAGTAGCCATTAAATATCCCGGATTCGGCAGTTACTTCGTTCTGCCGCATAGGTTTTGTGTTTAACTTATGTGTTATAAAACGGTAACAATTCAGCTATTTACAGTAGTTGTCAATGTATCTGTTGATACAGCTCTGAATTATTTCCTTTGCTTTTTCTGCGCCCTCTATCTCATTGACATCCGTCTGTTTTCCCTCGAGAGTTTTATAGACTGTGAAGAAATGGCTCATCTCATCAAAAATGTGCTTAGGAAGATGAGATATATCGGTGTATGGATTGTATGTAGGGTCGTTGTGAGGGATAGCTATTATCTTTTCATCAGCCGCCCCGTTATCAAGCATTTTAATAACTCCTATCGGATAGCATTTTACTATAGACATAGGAAACAGTACCTCAGAACAAAGAACAAGAACATCAAGAGGATCTCCGTCCTCGGCATATGTTCTTGGGATAAAGCCGTAGTTTTCGGGATAGTGAGTAGATGTGTAGAGTATCCTGTCCATCATCAAAACTCCCGTTTCCTTATCAAGCTCGTATTTTACTTTAGACCCCTGAGGAATTTCTATAACCGCCATAAAGCTGTCCTTTGAGATCCTCTTAGGTGAAATGTTGTGCCAGATGTTCATCGTAAACCACTCCTTAAAATTTTATTTTCTTATCAAAATACAGTCCTGCTGACTTAAGATTTTCCACAATGTCGTAAACCGTTTCACCGTTAAACTCTACCGCTACAATATCGTCTGTATCAGGGTCAAACAGTTGTGAAACAGTAGTAAATACCTTATCGGAAATGCCGAGATTTTTAAAAAGCTTTAAATATTTCTCCCTGTCCTCAGAAAATACCGATACCCTCTGAAGCGACTGAAAGTATATCTCCTCGCCCGTTTTGTGTGAGCCAAACCCAAAGCGCGATATACCGTCGTTTTTAAGAAGCTCGCCGTATCGCTTTATTATCGCCTGTGCAACAGACTTCGTACATTCAAGGTAATAAAGCTCAAAGTAGTTTTCGTCTTCCTCACACGGGACCTCCAAAAAGAAAAACATAGGCTCAGAAAGCTCTTTTACAACACCTGACGCAAGCGCACATATATTATCGGCGGAAGGATATATCCAGAATCCCTCCCGAGTCTCCTCGTAAAATTCGCCGAGACCCTTTGTGTCAGTAAGCGATATTCCGCTTATCAGCTCAAAACCGCCGTTACAACAGTTTCCGGCATCCTTCATCACAATTCTCCGTTTCTATATTCAATAAAGTTTTTAAAGGACTTCCATTTTTAAACAATATGTGGTATAATAAAATGCGTGATACACAGCTTAAATAAGAGTATCAAAACAGCAGAAGCGTTAAAGCTACGCTAATATTGATGCTTAAGGTTTTGAAAAAATATCATAAAATCTTTATAAGTACAAAAAAGTGTACTCAAAATAAAAAATTTCCCAAATTTTAGGATAAGTCCGTATTTTTGTACACAACATATGTTATTATAAAATTAAAGGGAGAGAGATAAATAAATTCCCTTAAAAATTTATCATCGGGAGAGGATAGAAATGTTTGAACTTATAGCAATTTTGGGACTGAGTGCAATAATAATATGCTGCGCGGTAAATCTTTTTGAACTGGCTTTTTATGAGCCTGATAACGGCGAGTTAAAAAAAGAACCTGAAAAGGTTATAAACAAAGCCGAAAACAACAAAGACTTTAAAGAATTTATCGCTTAGTATATTTATTATCTCACAAAAAAAGTTAAAAGTCAAGAAAGGTGAAGTAGGCTATGGAAGATATTTTGCTGATAGTCTTGCTGGTGACGGCACTTGTTTCAGCGGCAGCAAGTATAATCTGTATGATAAAGCTTTCAAAAAGCGGTTCATCAGGCGATGATGAAAAGCAGGAGCTTATAAAGGAGCTGACTTTGTTAAAGGAACAGCAAGGGCGTGAGTTGTCTAATTTCCGACAGGAAATAAACCGCACTACCGCTGAATCGATAAAGCAGCTCGGTGAAATGATAAGCGGAAATCAGATGAATCTAAACAAAACGGTCAATGAAAAGATCGAAACGCTCGACAAAAACCTGTCGGACAAGCAATCCGCTTTACAAAAATCTGTCCAGGACAATCTAATGGGTCAGGAACAGAGATTCAAGACCTTTTCCGAGCTCAACGAGCAAAAGCTTGAAGGTATAAGAGGTACAGTGGAAAAGCAGCTTACCACCCTTCAGAATGAAAATACCAAAAAGCTTGACGAAATGCGACAGGTGGTGGACGAAAAGCTACAAAAGACGCTAGAGGACAGAATGACACAGTCGTTTAAGCTTGTAAGCGAGCGTCTTGAGCAGGTCTATAAGGGACTTGGCGAGATGCAGGCGATCGCCTCCAATGTCGGAGACTTGAAAAAGGTTCTTTCAAATGTAAAAACAAGAGGTATTCTCGGAGAGATACAGCTCGGCGCTATTTTGAAAGAAATACTGGCTCCCGAACAATACGAAGAAAATGTTGAAACGAAGAGGGGAAGCGGAAAGCGTGTTGAGTTTGCAATAAAACTCCCTGCGGATGATGACAGGTTCGTTTATCTCCCTATTGACTCAAAGTTTCCGGGAGATTCGTACTCGGCTCTTGTTTCGGCTTATGATTCGGGCGACAGGCAGCAGATCGACACAGCGGCAAAAAATCTTGTCGCTACAATAAAAACAGAGGCTAAGAGCATTCACGACAAGTACATATCGGTTCCCGACACAACCGATTTCGCAATACTGTTTCTTCCGTTTGAAGGGCTTTACGCCGAGGCGGTAAACAGGGGGCTTGTCGAAGAGCTTCAACGGAGCTACAAGGTAAACCTTGCCGGACCTAGCACAATGGCTGCACTTTTAAACAGTCTGCAAATGGGCTTTAAAACTCTTGCGATACAAAAACGCTCAAGCGAGGTCTGGGAGATACTTTCTGCGGTAAAGACCGAGTTCACAAGATTTGAAGAGGTCATAAATGCGACTCAAAAGAAGATAAATGCCGCAAATGAAGAGCTAGATAAGCTAGTCGGCGTTCGCACAAGAGCTATAAACCGAAGGCTTAGAAGCGTTACTGCATTAACGGATGATTCTAAGAGCAGCGATATACTCGGAATCACGGCTGAAGAAACGGAGTCGCAGGAGTACTGACGACATCAATCTCACAGGTACTTAACTAATGCCTTCGAGTTTTACTACATATACAACAGGCGCGCTTCCGTATAAAGAAATTTGCGGAAGCTTGTGCCTGTTTTCAGGCGGATAATCCGTATATAATAAAAATCAGAGAGGTAAATATGAAAGTAAGTGTAAAAAATCTTATAGTAGCCGCGCTGCTGCTCGTACTGTCAGTAGCTTTGTACAAATTTTTCGGTTCTGTGACTTTATTCGGAGGTTACCTATGCGTTATGCAGGCTCCAATTCTGCTTTGCGGACTTTTGTGCGGACCTATCCTAGGAGGACTCGCCGGTGTTGCTTCTCCGTTTATATGTTCGCTTTTGTTTTCGAGCCCTCAGATGTATCCTGACACATATGCGCTTGCGGTTGAATTTTTAGTATTCGGCGTACTTTGCGGAGTGTTTTATAAAGCGATGTATCAAAACGCTTATGTATCTCTGATTTTGGCAATGTACATAGGAAAGACCGCATACGGACTAATGATGAGATTTCTTTCGGAAGGGTATTCTTCTGAAAGCTTTTTAAACGACATTTTTTACGACTGCATTCCCGGTATTGTCATAATCATAGTAATACTTCCCCTTATTGCAATACTTCTTGATAAGACCGGGCTGATGCGCCGTGGAGAAAGATAGAAAAGAGGATGAAAAAATGAAAACTCGGCTTGCTGCCGCAGCTTTTACCCTATGCGCCGCCATACTCATAGGCTGCACGGATAGCGGAATAAGCCGTTCTTCAGGCGCTTCGGATACAAAGGAAAAAGCATCCGAAAATATGACCGCCTCTGATGACAACGACTTAAAAACAAAAAATGTCTCGTTTTGTGCAGTCGGCGACAATCTTATCCACGAAACTATTTACAAAGAGGCTGACGGATTCTCAGGAGGATACGATGACGGGAAATATGATTTCACACCGTTTTACTCTGAGGTAAAGGACGATATAAAGGCTTTTGATATAGCATTCATAAATCAGGAAACCATAGTCGGAGGATACAATCTCGGGCTTTCGGGATACCCTGTTTTCAACTCTCCGAACGAAGTAGTACCGGCGTTAAAGGAAACGGGCTTTGATATGGTCAATACCGCTACAAACCATTCTCTTGACAAGGGTCAGGAGGGAATTGATAACGCTGTGTCGGTGCTTGATAAAAACAGCCTTTGCCACGACGGAGTGTACTCTGATGAGTCGGATATGGACAAAATAAGAATAATTGATAAAAACGGTATAAAAGCTGCTTTGGTGTCCTTTACCGAAAGCACAAATGGAATCGAGTTGCCAAATGATTATTCGCTTTCGACCTTTGACGATGAGTACATTAAGAAAAAAATATCCGCTGCAAAAACGGTAGCGGATGTCGTTTTAGTCTCCGCGCACTGGGGAACAGAAAACAGCTTTAATGAAAATGACTCACAAAAATATTACTCAAAGTATTTTGCCGACTGCGGCGCAGATATTATAATCGGAACACATCCGCATACCATTCAACCGATAAAATGGATAACGGCTGATGACGGAAGAAAGGTATTATGTGCATATTCCCTCGGCAATTTTCTTGGAGGAATGTTAAGCTTTGACAATGTGCTGTCGGGTATGGTTTCCTTTGATATTAAGGAAAAGGATAATAGAATAACGGTAGATAATGTAAAGTGGACTCCGCTTGTTATACACTTTGAGGGGGATAAAAATAACATAATGGATTCCCGAAAAAACTATAAGGTGTACAAGCTTTCAGACTATACCGATAAGCTTTCAAAAAAACACATTTTAAACGGATATGAGGGAAACGAAATTAGTGTTGAACACTTTTGGGAGAAAACTAAAGAGGTAATAAACAGCGAGTTTTTACAGTAAATTTCTTGACGGTAAAAAAACATTGTGGTATACTATTTGTATAAAATACCATAAGCTTAAGGCTTAACAAATAATCCGCAAAATTGGAGATGGTCATTATGAAAAACACAACGCTTGTAATTATGGCGGCAGGTCTCGGAAGCCGCTTTGGAACGGGTATAAAGCAGCTCGCAAAGATCGGTCCGAGCAACGAGATAATTATGGACTACTCGGTTTACGATGCTGTAAATGCCGGATTCAATAAAATCGTATTTATTATCAGAAAGGATATAGAGGATGATTTTAAAGAGATAATCGGCAACAGGATCTCAAAGCATATAAATATAGAGTACGCTTTTCAATCACTTGACGATCTGCCTGATGGCTTTACCTGTCCTGAAGGAAGAACTAAACCCTGGGGAACAGGTCAGGCGGTGCTTGCTGCAAAGGATTATGTAAACGAGCCTTTTGCAATAATAAATGCCGATGACTATTACGGAAGAGAAGCTTTTAAGCTTGTGCATGATTATCTTGTGTCCGACGAGCTTGATGAAAAAAGCTTAAACTTCTGTCTTGCGGGCTTTATATTAAAGAATACTCTTAGTGACAACGGCTCTGTGACAAGAGGCGTTTGTTCGGTAGAAAACGGAAAGCTAAAAAGCCTTGAGGAGACATACGAGATAAAAAGACTTCCCGACGGAAGAGTAGTAAGCGGTGAGGACAAGGAAACAGAGGTCAGTGAAAACGCCGTTGTATCTATGAATATGTGGGGCTGTACTCCTAAATTTATGCAGGTCCTTTATGACGAGTTCAAGACATTTTTAACAGAACACGGAACCGAACTGAAAAGCGAGTACCTTGTACCAATCTTGATAGGCGAGCTTTTGAAAAAGGGAAAGGTAAGTGTTGATGTACTTGAGTCGCACGACAAATGGTTCGGTGTTACATATGCCGAGGATAAGGAATATGTAGAGAAAGAAATAAGAAAGCTCGTTGATGAGGGAGTTTATCCCGATAACCTCTGGGGCGAATAATTAAAATAATTTTAAGGGGCGTATAACTTTGCGCCCCTTTTTGAAAGGAAAATCCTTATGACTTATTCAAAGGGCTTATTTTACGCAATAGCAAGAGTTCTGATGCTGCTGTTAATAAATGTTTTTTCAGCAATAGTTTCAATCACGCTGTTTGCTTGGGTACTAAATCTTTTGATACCTTCTATCGGAGACAGCAACTTTAAAGAGAGATTTTTCTCTAGCGGGATATGGTCTGTTTTAGCGTGGGCTCTTCTTATAGGTATGCTTATATTTCTTTTTTACAAAGACGGAAAAAAGCACTCAGCATATGGAATGTTTGATATGTTCACGATCACAATAACTGCTGTGTTTATGTTCGCCGTTTACTTTGTCCCGGTCTTGTTTATGGATAAAGCCGGCGGAAATGTGCTTATTGCTTTTGAAGGCTTTTATTTTCCGTGTAAGTGGCTTTTATCGGTATTTGACAATGATTATATGCTTGCGGTGCTTGTGGGGATAATTCCTCCTGTTGCGATAGCTGTTATGGCATATTGTGTTTCGCACATAATATACAAAAAGAAATACCCCGATGTTGACTGGAAGGTTCAAAACCCGTATTTTCACGAAGAAAAGCCCGAAGAGACTGAGGATACAGAAGTGACCGAATCAGACGAAAACAGTAAAGAAACTGAAACAAACGAAAGCGTCGATCAAGGCGGGCAAAGCTAAAAAATCTATATAAACTGAGGGTCAGGCATTTTGCCTGACCCTTTTTATCTTATACCTCTATAAATCATATAACCTTCGCACACGCATTGACCGTGCTTTCTGACTTTGCCGCGTACGCGCTATGCATCGCAAGACCTTTTCCGAACTCTGCACCTTTGCAGAGCTTTTTCAGATTACTTCCGCACTAACTCAATCCACTGCCCTCGTGCGTCATCAGCGGCATTACCTTTTCACCCAAAAGTCAAGTCTTTCGAGCTATGAGAATATCGCCATCTGGAATGTTCCCAACCACCTTAGATAACAAATTGGTGCGATCTTCAAGGATATTCTATCATTTTTTGATCGGTAGGTTTTTAAAACTTTATTCTTACACCCATAGTAGCAAGAATAATCTATTAAAGTTCAAACCAGAAGGTGCAGTGATTTTTATTATCCACTCCAAATTCCGCCCCGTGCGCAATCAATATTTCCCTAGCAATTGACAATCCCAGCCCGGACACTACCGCCTTATTCTTTCTGTTGCGCGCGGTATAATAGCGGTCCCATATATTAGGAATATCCTCATCTGATATTCCTTTACCATAGTCAGTCACCTCAAGACGCACATGGTCGCCTGTACGCATAAGAGATATTGTTACCCTTTTGCTGTCATCTGTATGATTGATCGCATTGTCAATAAAATTATAAACAACCCGCTTGATCTGTGCCTCGTCAGCCTTAGCTGTCAGGTCGTCTGCAACTTCAGTTTCAATTGTGAAACCGTTCTTTTTGCAGAATGGCTCAAACTGTCCGACCACATCATTGACTACACGGCTAATGTCAATTATTTCGTACTCCTTAACCGTATCGTCCGCCTGCATTGCAGAAAATCCCAGAATCTCATTGACTAGCGCCGTAAGCCTGTCCGCTTCGCGCATAATTATATTGAGATCGTTTTCCCGTTTTTCTTCATCGTTCCATGAGATCTCTTTGACCATCTCCGCATATCCCTTTATCATAGTTAGGGGTGTGCGCAGGTCATGTGAGACATTGGCAAGAAAATTCCTCTGCGAATTTTTGGCCCTTTCCAAACTCAGTGCCGTTTTGTCCAGCGTATCAGACAGTTCATCAAGTTCAGTACAAAATCCTTTTGGCAGGTCAGGGTGATAATTGCCCGCCGCAATCTCTTGCGCTGCACCGGAGATTTGCGTGATAGGCTTTCCAAATCTCTTTGATATAATCCACGAGAGACAAAAACCGAGTACAAGGGACAAAACCGATACCCAGGCAAGCTGTATTCGCAGTATCCCGACCGTTGCCCCAACGGTGCCGAGAGGCATACTGATAGAAAGGATGTTTCCATTGTCTAGCATACTGCCTGTAACATATGCAGCGTTGTCCTCAGTCAAAAACCCGACTCTGTCCTCACCGGAAGCCTTGAGCTTAGAGATAAGAGTTTCATAGCTGTATGGCAGATTTCGCATTGCGCCTTTTTCCCAATTCATAACTGTATCTGAGTGATACGGATTGTCCTCTCCGTGCTCATTCGATTCTGTGTTACCATAAAGCTGCTGATATTCATCGGCGCTGTGCAGAATATTGCCTTGCGCGTCTGTCAAAAATACAAGGAGTGAATTTGTGACGGCAATTTCATCAATCAGATCGTAAAAATCCGAGTCCTTGGAATGTGCTGCTATCTTATCTGCCGCTCTTTCCACTCCTCTGATAGCCATACTGTTATAAAAGCTCTGCAAAAATACCGTTTGCAATAGCCATAATACGATAAAGATGGTCGCTGAAAACAATATGAACCACAACCATAGCTTTCCTCTGAATGATTTACGCATTTTCATCGAACCGATACCCCGTTCCACGCAAAGTTACTATGCACTTTCGGTATTTACCAAGTTTGCCACGAAGCAGCTTTATTTGCCAATCGACAGTGCGGTCGTCGCCGAAATAGTCATAGCCCCACACGGCGTTTAAAATGTTTTCTCTTGTCAGTGCAATTCCTTCATTGCGGGCAAGATACAAAAGCAACTCGTATTCCTTCGCCGTCAGTTCCGTTTTCACACCTTCTACAAACACTTCGTGAGCAAGCGTGTCGATTCGTATTCCCTGTATCACGATTTCCTGCTTTGGTTTCCCGTCGTTATGCCTCGCAATAACAGCCTTTGCCCGCGCCATCAGTTCCCGTGGTGAAAACGGTTTTACCACATAATCATCAATACCAAGTTCAAATCCCATCAGTTTATCGTACTCAGCGCCGAGTGCGGACAGCATAATAATAGGCGTTTTTTTCTGTTTGCGGATTTCTTTACAAACCGTGAATCCGTCCATTTCCGGCATCATAATATCAAGGATAATCAGGTCATATTCATTCTTACCGCATAAATCAACAGCTTCCTTGCCATTATTTGCGGTATCCACCGTAAAGCCTTCATGCTCTGCAAATCGCGAGATCAGTTCCACTATATCTCTTTCATCATCAACGATCAATAAATGTGCCATAATTATCCTCCGTTTTTTTAATTCGAAAATGGCAAACCGACACCTCACCCCATCGGCTTGCCATTTAGAAGGTTTAATTACTGATGATAGCTTGCTCCGCGCTCCTGACCGGTCAGATAGCTGTACCCGGACATATCCTGCGTGCACTCCGTATCGTCGCTCTGACGATAAGAAGAGCCTCTCTGCTGTCCGGTAACAAAGCTGTAAGATGCTGCTACTTCCTCGGAATAAGGTGTCTCCCCTATGCCGTTCTCAGCAAGAAAAGCATCCTGCTCATCCTCCGGGAGTTGTTCGGCCTGCGTGTACAAATCGTTGCGGTTGGTGCTATTCTGTTGCCCGGTAAGATAGCTGTAGCCGCTTTCATCTTCGGCTTCAGGTGCATAAGATGTGCCGATTTCCTGTCCTGTGGTGTAGCTGTAGGATTCTGCCGCTTCATCAGTATGTGGGTTTTCCGCTATGCCGTTCTCAGCAAGAAAAGCGGTCTGCTCTTCTTCCGGTAATTCGGCAGTCTCCTCATACATTTCGTTCCGTGTGGCAGTGCGCTGCTGTCCAGTCAAAAAACTAAATGTATCGGACTCGTCAGCAAAAGCAGTAACACATCCCACCGACAATACAAGTGCCGCCGCAACAGCGGAGATAGCGATTGTTTTCTTCTTCATGGTTTATACCACCTTTCAAAATTCTGACCTCTGTCAGTAATTATAGGATAAACCATAAATTAGGAATATAGGTGGTGGTTATTTGGAATCTGTGTGGAATATGCGAATGGCAAAAGCATATTTTTATTTAATTATAGCACAAAATTATGAATTATTCTATATAGGCGAATACATCTCTCTTTAGTTAAGAAAAACAGACAAGATCATGGATTTTTCCCTTGATCCTGTCCTCTATGTTGTTCCTTAAATCCTTGTTTCTATTTGCGTTACGGAAGTTCCATCTACCACACCTACATTTGTACTTTCATTCACAGTATTGCCGCAGGCTGTAAGAGATACAGGCGAAATCCCACATAATAGCATAATAAAAAGCCATTTCATTCCGTCATGCTCACAATTATCCACTACACACACTCATTCAAGACCTCAAGCAATTCGTCCTTTGTGAATTTCTTACAGCAGCCGCCCGTTAAAACCGTGCTGTCCGCTATCGCCTTGAAATCGGTATCCGCAGCAATGCCCATTTCGGAAAATTTTGTCGGCTGACCGACTTCTATAATAAAGTCAGACAGCGCATTTATAAATTCCTCTGCAAGTTGTTTTTCGTTTTTGCCGTCCGAAGATATTTCCCACACGTTCACCGCAAGCCGTGCAAACTGCGCCTGCGCCTCGGGAAGCATATGGCGGTACAGCACGGGGTGTATCACCGCAAGACCCTGGCCGTGATTGCAGTCGGTATACGCGCCAAGCTGATGCTCTAACATATGCGCCTGAAAGTCCGTTACTTTGCCGATTTTGAGTATACCGTTTTCAGCCATTGCTGCTGCCCATATCAGTTCGCTGCGGGCGGAAATATCCGTGGGATTTTTTATTGTTTTCCTAAGATTTGCAATAATATTTCGCTGGCAAGCCTCGTTAATTTCATCTGAAAGATTTGTTTCCCTCGGACTGCCCATGTAGGTCTCCATGCAGTGAGAAAGCGCGTCAAACGAGCCGGAGATCACCTGCTTCATCGGCATTGTCATGGTGTACGCGGGGTCTAGAATTGCAAAGCTGTAGAACGCTCCCCATAGCGCGCCTTTGATCATCTTTCCCTCGTGTGTGATGACTGCGCCGTTGTTCATTTCAGCACCTGTTCCGAACGCTGTCACCACTGCTCCCATTGGGATAAATTCGCTCGGCGAACCGTGCTGTTGAGTTTCAAAATCCCACAGATCTTCTGAAATTTTTGCCTGCGCGGAGATGACTTTGCAGCAGTCGATAACGCTTCCGCCGCCTACGGCAAGAATCATGTCTATATCATTTTCTTTGGCGATCTTTGCGCCCTCCTGAACCTTTGCATAGGTCGGATTTGACATTATCCCCGAAAACTCCGTGACGTTCTTTCCGACATTTTTCAAAATACTCATAAGTTCGTCATACACGCCGTTTTTCTTTATCGAACCGCCGCCGTATGCAAGCATGACATTTTTGCCGACTTTCGCAAGCACGGCAGGCAGATCTTTTGCCGCCGCACCCTCGCCGAAGTAAACCTTTGTAGGATAGCTGTATGTAAAAGTATTCATTTTTTACCTCCCTATTTTTCAAACGGCGCACCGATCATTTCACGGTACGCCGCAAATTTTATTTGAATCTTCCGTGCAATGCCCTCACAAAATTCGGGTCGAAATGATCTACAATCTCACTGTGACCGATGTCCATTTTTGAGATCAATGCCATATCTTCGTCCGAAAGTGTGAAATTCCAGATGTCGATATTCTGCTCCATACACTCACGGTGAACAGATTTCGGGATAACCACAACGCCGCGCTGAACGTTCCAGCGAAGAACCATCTGCGCCGCCGATTTGCCGTATTTTGAGCCTATTTCGGTCAAGGTCGGATCGCTAAAAATTCCGTGCTTACCCTCTGCAAAAGGTCCCCACGCCTCGGGCGTCACATCGTATTCCTTCATCAGTTTAAGCGCATTTTCCTGCTGGAAAAACGGATGCAGCTCGACCTGATTTACCGCAGGAATGACCTCCACGGTTTCGCAAAAATCTGCCAGAACGTGCGGATAAAAATTGCACACGCCGATAGCACGGATACGTCCCTCTTTATAAAGTTCTTCCATAGCTCTCCACGCGCCGTAATAGTCGCCCATCGGCTGATGGATAAGGTACAAGTCGAGGTATTCAAGACCCAACTTTTTAAGCGAAGTTTCAAACGCCGCTTTTGCCTTGTCATAGCTTGCGTCCGACACCCACAGCTTTGTGGTGATGAATAAGTCCTCACGCCGCGCGCCGCTCCTTTTTATTGCCGAGCCGACCGATTCTTCATTACCGTAAGATGCCGCCGTGTCGATGAGTCTGTAGCCCGTGCTTATCGCGTCAAGCACCGCCTGTTCGCACTGTTTTGGGTCGGAGACTTGGAAAACTCCGAAGCCTTCCATAGGCATTTTTATGCCGTTGTTAAGTGTTGTATATTCCATGAACTTCCCCTCCGAATTTCAGACTTTAAAGATCTGGCTGCAACTGCATTGTCTTGTAAGCTGCTATCATCTCCGGCGTTGCCGTATAATACCGCTTGTTCTTGTTTACCTTTGCGATCTGCGCCATATCTTCCTCGGTAAGCGCAAAATCGAAAATGTCGAAATTATCACGAATGTGGGCGGGATTTTTTGAACCCGGGATAACCACATTGCCGCTCTGAATATGCCAGCGAAGAATGATCTGTGCATTGGTCTTGCCGTACTTTTTCGCAAGTTCGCCGAAGATCGGCTGCTCTATCAGGGTTTTGTCTCCGTGACCGAGCGGATACCACGCCATAAGTCCCATATTAGTTTCGGCAAGGATCTTTTTCAGTTCGGTTTGCGGAAAATACGGGTGCGCTTCGACCTGAACTACATGAGGTTTTATTTCCATTGTATCTATTGCTTCACGAAGCATATCATCGGGAAAGTTGGAAAGACCTATCGCTTTTACCTTGCCCTCTTTGACCGCCTTTTCGATATTCTTATAACCAGCACGCCAGTTGTCGGTAGGCTGATGCAAAAACAGCAGATCAATGTAGTCCGTGCCAAGACGGGAGAGAGTTTCGTCAACTGCCGTTTCCTTTTCATAGACCGTAGGCCAAAGCTTGGTGACAAGGAAAATATCCTCCCTCGCCACACCGCTTTTTTTGATACCACGGCCCGTGCCGCTTTCGTTCATATAGCCGTTTGCAGTGTCTATAAGGCGCACACCACTGCGAAGCGCGCTCTCAACAGCCGCCTCCGCCTCGGCAGGAGACATCATAAACACGCCGATACCTGCCATCGGCATTTTAACTCCATTATTCAGTATAATGTATTCCATCACAAATTTCTCCTACAGATTTTGTTATCTTTATTGTAGCACGAAAAAAGCACAAAGAGAAGTTTAAATTAGTTCATCAGTTATAACCTATAGTTTTAACCAAAGCTTCAGCTAAGTATTTTTGCTCCCCCGAACACATCGGACATCTCCATGTGATTGAGCGCGCAGTCGATATGCGCAAGTTCTTCCGGCGTTAGCTCAATATCAGCCGCGCCTACGTTTTCACGAAGCCGCTCGGACTTTCTCGTGCCGGGAATAGCTACAAGATTCTGATGTTTACACAGCATCCACGCAAGGGAGATCTGTGCGGGAGTAGCGTGTTTTTCATTAGCCACTTTCTCTAAAAGCGCAAGCAGATCCTGATTTTTTGCTATTCCCTCAGCGGTGAACTGCGGCATTCTGCTGCGGTAATCATCGCTTGTAAATTTATCGTTCCCACCGTATTTTGCGGAAAGCAGACCGTTTGCAAGCGGCGAAAACGCCACATAGCCTATGTGCAGCTCGTCAAGCGTACCAAACAGCTTTTCATGCCAACGCGCCATCATCGAATAGCGATTTTGCACCGCAGTTACAGGGCAGACGGCGTGAGCGCGGCGCAGATATTCCTCTGTCGCTTCGGAAATCCCCCAATAGCGAATTTTGCCCTCTTTTATAAGTTCTGCCATAGTTTCCGCGACCGTTTCAGGCTCAACGTCCGGATCAATGCGGTGCTGATAGTAAAGGTCGATATAGTCCGTTCCGAGCCGTTTCAGACTGCCCTCAACGGACTTGCGGATCGTATCGGGGCGTGAATCGGTCAGCAGACCGTCAGGTGCGTGCCGCACCCCGAATTTTGTGGCAATAACCACCTTATCTCGGCAAGGCTTCAAAGCAGCGCCCACCAGCTCCTCGTTATATGCGACAGTTCCGTCAGAAAGTATTCCGGTGTAACATTCCGCCGTGTCGAACATCGTGTAACCAAGCTCCACCGCTTCGTGGATAATCTGCGTCATTTCATTTGTGTCGGACGGCGCGCCGAAAGCGTGCGTCATGCCCATGCAGCCCAGACTGACGGCTGATACTGTCAGATCTTTTCCCAAGGTTCGGTATTTCATATTATCATCTCCAAAAATTATTTTCCGAAAAGCCAATCCATGATCTCCTCGTCATACGCCGCAAGACCTCCGCCGCCATGTTCGTTGTCAATGCCGCGTTCGGTAAAATACTCATGCTCTTTTACATCGAGCGTGACAAGCTGCGAAATTTCGCTTTCCGAAAGTCCCCGACTGCGGTAAATTTCCGTCAGCTTTTCATAAAACTCTTTTGACGGCGCAGAGCCGTAATATTCGTCATTTTCGCCCACAAAAATATACATCGGAGTGCGGCTTTCCGCAAGCGTTTCAACATCTCCGTCCCACTGAGAGCTTACATGAAGATACGCCGTAAACAGCTCGGGACACTTGTCCATAACTATCGACATTGTTTCTCCGCCGCCCGAATAACCGTTTGCGTAAACTTTTTCGCGGTCGATGTTGTAGCTTTCAAGAAAATATTCGGCAAGCGCTATCGTCTGATCGGCGGAAGTTTCGCCCCAGTCGGAAAGCTGCGGAGCGACAATTATCATCTTGTCGTTGTACTTTTGCGCCTCAAATCCGAACGCTTCCGATCTCAGATTCTGAGCCGCGCCCTGAAAATACAGCCCCTCATATCCGGGCAGAGTGAAGTAAAGCGCATAGCTTTCGCTGCCGTCATAGCTGTCGGGGATATAGACGTTGTAATGAATATCGCCGTCAGACGGGGAGTGATAAACGTTGTCCACGGTGAAATTTTCGTACATCTCGCTGCTTTTGGTGACATATCCGATATTGTCCGCAAGGGAAGCGTTTTCACCTGCCTGCGAGGGTATCTCGTTTACACCGCAGCCGGCTAATATCGCCGCACACATTCCGCCGACTGCACAATTTATAAACCCAGTCCGTTTACCCATTGAGTCACTTCGTCCTCGCTTGCATTTTCGGAAAATCTCATACCCTCAAGCCAGTCGCCCGTGCCTGCTTTGTCGGCAAGCAGCTGACCGCTTTCGCCGAGTCCCGAAGTGGAAGATGTGCAGAAGGGAACGACCGTCTTGCCGCTGAAATCATTTGCGGTAACAAACCCGTCAACTACCCATGCGGCATTGCCCCACCAAATGGGATAGCCTATAAATACTGTGTCATAATCTTCCCAGTTATCTACTGCGGTTGCGGTAAGTTCGATATTCTGCAAAGACGGGTCATCATGTTCACGGCAAACTCGGCTGTCGGGGTTCGTCCAGTCGAGGTCGTCGCTTGTGTAAGGCTCGGCAGGAGTTATCTCGAACACGTCCGCTCCCGTTACCGAAACGATGTAGTCAGCGACCGCTTTTGTGTTGCCCGATGCGCTGAAATACACCATAAGCGTTTTATCGGCAGCGGTCTCATCTGTCGATTGCTCGACATCTTCCGCTTCTTCTGCCGATTCTTCCGCCTGTTCATCATCGGTATCTTCCGTTTCTGGCGCAGTTTCTTCCGTGCTGTTTTCAGAAGATGTTTCAGCCGAGGTCTGCACTGCTGTATCCGTTTCGGAAGTATTTTCCGCACTTTCACTGCCGTCCGAATTTCCGCAGGCAGACAGTGACATTATCAGCATTACGCTTAAAATTCCTGCAAATATTTTTTCATTTATATACACTCCTTTTAAAATTATTCTGTTCAGAGCCGTGCCGCCCATTCTTTGACTTCATCTTCCGAATTTGCGACATTGTTACCGTTTATGGAAAGCGCGTCGTCCGTCCTTACGTCGGAATTTGGCGCAAGCTCCTTCACACGGTCAAGGCTGTTTGCGCCGTCAGAGCTGCCGTTATGCGAGAAAAACGGGATTATAGTCTTTCCGCTCAGGTCGTACTCTTCCAAAAACGACCACACGGGCATTGGCAGATCGTACCACCAGACGGGGAATCCCAAATAAATAGTGTCGTACTTATCAAGCGTTTCTTTGTCGATATGCTCCGCAAGCTCGGGGCGCGTGCCGTTGTCAAGTTCTGACTTTGCCCTGTCGGCGCAAGCCTGATAATCGCTGCCGTAATCATCGGCGGGTACTATACGGAAAATATCCGCACCCTTTTCCTCGGCTATCCACCTTGCCATTTTCTGACCGTTGCCCGACCATGAAAAATACACCACAAGCATATCGCTGCTGCCCTGCGGAGCGGCTTCGGGCTTGTTGTCTATCCCGACATGAGCGCCGCCCGTAAACTTATACACCACAAATACTGCGGCGGCAATAAGTATTACGCCGACAATGATAATTACAATTAATCCTTTTTTGCTCTTTTTCTTTTCCATTAAAAATTCCTCCTTTGAGCGACCGTGAAATCTTTATATTAAAATTTTATCCTGTTTGCTCCTCCCAAAAATCCACCGCATCGTTTATCCAGCCTTCTGCGACCGTTCCCGTGCCAAGTCCGAATCCGTGAGAAAGTCCCTCATATGCGTGAAACTCGGTGGGTATGCCAAATGCGGACATTGCATCGAGCCGTGACTGCATTGTGCGCCAATTGGCTATGCCGTCGCTTGTTCCAACGCAGGAATATGTCGGCGGGTCGTCTTCGCTGTATTCGCTGTGTCCGGTGTATTGGATAATGCACGCCGCAGGTTTAGGCAGTTCATCTCCGCCGAAATACACAGTACCGTATGTTCCGAGATAGGCTGCCATTCTGCCGCCCGCCGAGCCGCCCCAAAGCGAATAGTCACGAGTATCAACTTCAAGTTCATCTGCATTGGAAAATATGAAACTTATTGCCCTTGCCAAGTCCTCGCAAGCGGTATCCCAACCGGGTCGGTATATCAGCGCAAAGGCGTTGTAGCCCATTTTTGAAAGCTCCAGCGCATGGGGAAAGCTGTCGTGCATTGCTCCCACATATGCGAATCCGCCGCCGGCATTGCACACGGCAAATTTTGCGTTCGGCTCACCCTTGAAAAAGAACAGTCCCGTGTCTGCCTTGTCGGGGTCGGCAGCCTTTTCCTCATCGGTATAAATATCGTAAAATATCACATCGCCATTGTCGGCGTGTTCTCTCATGTAATTTGCTATCTCAACCGTTTTTTGCGGGTCGATATTGCTGTACCAAGTCAGCCGTAAATTACCCAGAGTATCGCCGCTGTAATAACCCGTGTCAACGGGAAAGATCAGTCTGCCCCAATCGCCGAATGACGGATAATTTATCACGTCCGAAATTGCTGTATCTGCCGTAAACGGCGTTGAAATGCTGTCAGAATTACCCTTTTTCTCTGTGATTTTTCCGCCGTCCTTTGCTTTACAAGCCGAAAATAAAAACATCATAATTATCGCTATTCCCAACGCTGTGCGTTTCATGCGCTTTCACCTCGTCAAACGCCGTTTCGTCCTAAATTAATTATACAAAAAAAGAGACCTCCTGAGAAGTCTCTTTTGGTTCATCAGTTATAACTAAAAGTTATAACCGTTATATAACCTCTTCGACCGCCGACAAAAACCGCTCCACGGTGCGTGACGGCTCATTGGAATAAAGTACACCGAACGGTATGCTGTGTTCCCACTCCACCGGGATAACCTTTAACATCGGGTGTACGCAGTTCCAGCTTCGTATTACGAGTAGTACATTTTTCTCCTGCTCACAGCGGTTGAAAATATTCATATCGTAAAAGTCAAAATCAACTATATTTATCTTCTGATGTTTTGCGGTAAGTTCATCGCGGAGCTTGTCAACATAACTGCTCCAGCCACGGTGCATTAAAAGAAGATTTTCACCGTAGAGGTCCTGAACCGTCAGCTTATCCTTTGCCGCCAGCGGGTGGTAAATAGATACGGCACAGCATAGCGGCTCATATGCTATTTTAAGTCCCGAACACCCGCGCACTTCGAGCAGCGTGTCGTCAAAGATTCCCGTTACAACATCAATATTCTGACCGAGATTTTTCAGTATCTCCCGTGCGTTTTCCGGAGTGTTCTCAAACGGCACAAGCTGAAAGCTTATGTCAAAGCAGTGCTCATGTATTTTAGGCCACAGATCGGTAAGTATCTGCGCAGGGGTCATGGGTGAAGTGCCTATTCGGATAACTGCGTTCTTTTCAAAGCTGGCACTCCTCGCTCTGCGAATTGCTTCTTTACTGTATGAAACAATATATTTTGCGTCCGTGTAAAGCGATTCACCCGCTTTTGTAAGCTTAAGTCCCCTATGCGTCCGCTCGAAAAGCTGCACGCCCACTTCGTTTTCCAGAAGATTTATCTGCTTTATGACTGCGGTCGAGGTGATATACAACTCTTCCGCCGCTCTGTTAAAGCTGCCTGCTTCTGCAATTCGTATAAAAGTTTCAAGATGGATATTATTCATGCTAAAGCGTCACCCTCCCATTGATAAGTTCGTTTATCCTAAGTCTATATTTATTATACCAATTTCAGCTTTAAAATCAAGAGGCGGGAAAAGTGAGTGAAATTCAAAATTGAATATCCTATGTAAATCTGCTAATGCCTGTAAATAAAATAACAATTTACCAAAATTAGAAAAAAGCAATAACATAAAAATCTAAATGAACGGGACTATCGATATTTCTTAACAGCACAGTGGAGGAACGCATATAACAAGAAAAGCCGCAAGTTGCGTGCCTGCGGCTGATTTCTTATTTAGCTATACAAAAATATTAACCCCCCGCCTTGCGAACATATTTTTGAAAAGTCGGAGCGACGGAGTGACTGAGAGGTGATTTTCAAAGAAAAATCGCCGCGAACGATACATAAGTCCGCGACGATGTGGTGCAGAAGATGGGACTTGAACCCACACGACATTGCTGCCACAGGCACCTGAAGCCTGCGCGTCTGCCAATTCCGCCACTTCTGCAAAAATTTTATATGGTTAAGTCAGTGGATTTATTATACCATACATAAACCCAAAAATCAAGCAAAACTTTTTACATAAATTCAAATACATAATTTATTTAAAAGTCTTTATTTTTGCGATTAAATATGCTATAATTATTTCAGTTATGACATAATGAAAAGCAATGTATTTTGTGAACAGTTTATGAATATTGTAAACTTTCCGTTACAAAATATAAGTTATTTTATGAAAAATGTACGTTTGCGTACATTTTTTCACGAAAAACGCCTGTTAGTGAAAGGTGTAATCAAAAATAAAAATTTACTTTCAAAACCGCTGTGGCGGATACCACTGAAAGGAATGGTTGATTTTTTATGGAAAAAACATATTGTCTCGGAATTGATGTCGGCTCAACGACCGTAAAAACGGTAATACTCGACAAAGATGAGATAAAAAGCTCAAAATATGAGCGCCATTTTTCAAAGGTCAAAGAAACTGTCGCAAATCAGCTCAAGGAAATAGGTGAAAAATATCCCGACGATAAGTTTAAAATAATGATAACGGGATCCGCCGGACTCGGCATAGCCAATATGAGCGGAATTGATTTTACTCAGGAGGTCTATGCTGCCTTTGTTGCAGTAAACAAAACCTATCCCGATGCCGATGTTGTGGTGGAGCTTGGAGGAGAAGATGCAAAAATAATCTTCCTTACCGGCGGAGTTGAACAGCGAATGAACGGCTCGTGTGCAGGCGGGACCGGCGCATTTATTGATCAGATGGCTACCCTTCTCGGAGTTACTCCTGACGAGCTTAACGATATGGCGCTGAAAAGCACAAAGCTCTATCCGATAGCTTCTAGGTGCGGAGTTTTTGCAAAAAGCGATATACAGCCGCTTTTAAATCAGGGCGCAAAAAAAGAGGATATCGCCGCTTCTATCTTTCAGGCGGTCGTCGATCAGACTGTCTCAGGACTTGCACAGGGAAGAAAAATCGGCGGAAAGGTACTTTTCCTCGGCGGTCCGCTTTCATTTTTAAGTGCGCTTAGAAAAGCGTTTGTAGATACGCTAAAGCTCGATGACGAACACGCTGTTTTCCCTGAGCTTGCACCATGCTTTATGGCTTACGGTTCTGCGCTTCAGGCTGCGGATGTGAGCGAACCTATGACGATAAACGAAGCTCTTGAAAAGATCCTTAACGCAAAAGCATCAGACAATATAGTAGTCTCTGATCCTCTTTTTGAAACGCAGGAAGACTATATTGAATTTGTTGAGCGGCATAAGGCAAACGACCTCAAATATGAAGATATAAAAAAATACACCGGAGAAGCATATCTAGGAATAGATGCAGGCTCTACTACTACAAAGCTTGTGCTTATAACTCCCGACGGAAAGCTTTTATACAATCATTACTGTTCCAATAAAGGTCAGCCGCTCGATGTCATAACCGAAAAGATAAAAGAGATATATTCGCTATCGGACGGCCGTATAAAAATAAAAGCCTCCGCCGTAACAGGGTATGGCGAAGATCTTATTAAAGCAGGACTCGGAATCGATTTCGGTATCGTCGAAACAGTCGCACATTTTAAAGCAGCATCCTACTTCTGTCCCGATGTAGATTTTATTATAGACATCGGCGGTCAGGATATAAAATGCTTTAAGATAAAAAACAATGCAATAGACAGCATTATGCTGAATGAAGCCTGCTCATCTGGATGCGGCTCGTTTATACAGACATTTGCAAAAGCCCTCGGTTATGAAATCGCTGATTTTGCAAGAATCGGACTTTTTGCAAAAGCCCCGGTAGAGCTTGGCTCACGCTGTACAGTGTTTATGAACAGCTCGGTAAAACAGGCGCAGAAGGACGGCGCAAGCGTTGAGGATATATCCGCAGGACTTTCCTCAAGCATAATCAAAAACGCTATCTACAAAGTAATAAGAGCAAAAAGCGTTGACGAGCTTGGAAAAAACATCGTCGTTCAGGGCGGCACCTTCTTAAATGACGCAGTGCTGAGAGCGTTTGAAAAGGAGCTTAACAGAAATGTTATCCGACCGGCTATCGCCGGACTTATGGGCGCGTTTGGCTGTGCGCTTTACGCTAAAGAAAAGGCTGACGATGGATTTGTGTCATCAATACTTTCAAAGGAACAGCTTGAAAGCTTTTCATATACGCCTTCGTCCGCAGTATGCGGCGGATGCGGTGCACACTGTAATCTCACAGTAATAAAATTCAACGACGGACGAAGATTTATTTCCGGAAACAGATGCGAAAAGGGCGCCGGTATAAAGAGAACCGATATTCAGGAAAATACCATTGAGTTTAAATACAATCTTTTAAGAGATTATGAAAACATAAAGCCCGAAAAACCTATCGCAAAGGTGGGGCTTCCTATGACGCTTTCCTACTACGATCTTCTTCCGTTCTTCCATACCGTGTTTACATCTCTGGGATTTGAAGTCGTACTGAGTGAGGAGTCATCAAGAGAAACCTATTACAAGGGTCAGCAGACGATCCCGTCTGACACGGTGTGCTATCCGGCAAAGCTTGCTCACGGTCATATAATCAGCCTTATAGAAAAGGGAGCTGACTTTATATTCTACCCTTGTATGAGCTATAATGTCGATGAGGGCGGAGCGGACAATCACTACAACTGTCCTGTTGTAGCTTATTACCCCGAGCTTTTAAAGGCAAATATGCCACAGCTTAATGACGATAATTTTATATACCCTTACCTTGATATAAACAGAAAAAATCACACGGCAAAAGCATTGTCAAGAGCTCTTAAGAAATACGGTATTACAAAGGATCAGGTGTACAGCGTCTTAAACAAGGCATATTCCGAACAGGTAAGATACCGCAAAAAAATAGAGGCTAAGGCTCAGGAAATAATACTTGAAGCAAGAAAACTTGGCAAGAAAATAATCGTACTTGTCGGAAGACCATACCACGCCGACCCTGAAATAAATCACGGAATACATAAGCTTATAGCATCGTTAGGGCTTGCTGTCGTAACAGGAGACAGCGTTGCTTCCTTGGCAGATGTCCCCGCACTTGATGTTTTGAATCAGTGGACTTATCATTCGAGAATGTACCGCGCCGCTCAGTATGTAACCACACAGCCGGATATGCAACTCGTGCAGCTCGTATCCTTTGGCTGCGGAATAGACGCTGTAACGACTGATGAGATAAGGGCTATTCTCGAAGAAAAGGGAAAGCTTTACACACAGCTTAAAATTGATGAGATAAACAACTTAGGAGCTGCCAAAATAAGACTGAGAAGTCTTGTTGCGTCAATAGAAGAAAAGGAGGGGAAGTAATATGTCAGGCTCAAAAAGAGTTCCAAAACCTTTTTTAACGGATCAGATGAAAAAGGAATACACTATTTTAGTTCCCGATATGCTCCCCATTCACTTTAAGCTTATCATAGCTATTTTAGAGGAATACGGATACAGGCTTGAGCTTTTACAGACTTCGACAAGAGCGGTTATCGATGAGGGACTTAAAAATGTCCACAACGATACCTGTTACCCTGCTCTCCTCGTTATAGGACAGTTTATGGAGGCACTAAAAAGCGGTAAATACGATGTCAACAAAACCGCTCTTATGATAACACAGACGGGCGGCGGATGCAGAGCTTCAAACTATATCCACCTTTTGAGAAAAGCTCTTGCTGCTGATTTCCCACAGGTCCCAGTAATATCCTTAAACTTCTCTGGGCTTGAAAAGCAGGCTTCATTCAAAATAACGCCAGCTATTGCGCTGAAGCTTATTTACGCGGTGATGTACGGAGACCTTCTTATGCTCCTTTACAATCAATGCCGACCCTACGAAATAAACAAGGGAGACACAGACAAGGTATTAGAATACTGGCAAGATAAACTTTCATATGCGCTTAAACACAATAAATATTTTAACACCAAAAAGCTTTACAGAATGATTCTTGACGGATTTAAGGCGATACCCAGAACAAAGGACAAAAAACCGAGAGTTGGAATAGTAGGCGAGATATATGTTAAATATTCACCTCTTGCGAACAACGGTCTTAACGAGTTTTTGATCTCTGAGGGCTGTGAACCTTATGTTCCCGGACTTCTGGACTTTGTTTTGTACTGTGCATCTGATTCACTTAACGACAAGCGGCTTTACGATTCGGTAACTCCGAGGACCTTAATGTACGATATAGGCTACGATGTTCTGTATAAATTTCAAAAACAGCAGATAAAGATAATCGAGGAGCACGGAGAGTTTTTCCCGCCTCACGATTTTGAAGAGCTGAGAGTATACGCCGACAAGTATATAAATCAGGGTGTCAAGATGGGAGAGGGCTGGCTTATTACCGCTGAGATGGCAGCTCTTGCCGAAACGGGAACTAAGAACATAATCTGCACTCAGCCGTTCGGCTGTCTTCCTAATCACATTGTAGCAAAGGGAATGAGCAGAGTTATAAAGCAGGCATATCCTGACGCCAACATAGTTGCGATAGACTATGACCCGGGAGCTACTAAGGTCAATCAGGAAAACAGAATAAAGCTTATGCTTGCAAATGCAAGAAAGTAAACCAATCTAAAATAATTGGAGGGGGAATGAACTTATGAGACTTGCCGCTGTATTTAAGGACAATATGGTGCTGCAAAGAGATAAACAGATAAGGATCTTCGGAGACTGTAAGGACGGCGATGAAATTGTTGTGACACTTGCGGGTATCACAGTAAAGACCGAATCCAAAGGCAACAGATTTCTCGCTGTTTTTCCGCCGCTCGAAAAACAGACGGGAGTAGAGCTTTATGTCACAAACGGACTTGAAACGATAACGAGAAAAAATATTGCTGTCGGTGAGGTATGGCTTGCCGGCGGGCAGTCTAATATGGAGCTTTCAATAGCGAACGCAAAGGATTCCGACAAATATCTTGAGCTTGCGGAAAAAAGCGATATACGCTATTATAATGTACCGAGAATGGAGTACAAAAACAGCGAGTTTTATGAGGCGGAAAAGAACAGCGAATGGACCTTTCACTCAAGCGAAAAAGCTAAGGATTGGAGTGCCGTCGCATTCCATTTTGCCAAAATGCTCGAAGAGGAGCTTGACCTTACAATAGGCATTATCGGATGTAATCTCGGCGGAACTTCAGCCAGTCTCTGGATTGACAGGCAAACCCTTTCAAGTGACCCTGTTACAAATGAATATGTTATCGACTATGATAAAAAGGTCGGTGACAAAACCGAAGCCGAACAGAAAAAGGAGTACGATGAATACAAGGAATACTCTAAGATCTGGAACCAAAAGCTCGGCGAATTTTATGGAAAAAACCCGGACGGTTCATGGGAGGACGCGCTAAAGTATGCCGGCGAAAACCGCTGGCCCGGACCTATGGGGCTTACAAATCCGTTTCGTCTTAGCGGGCTTTATGATATAATGCTTTCCCGTGTAGCTCCGTTTGCTATAAGGGGCTTTATCTATTATCAGGGCGAGGAGGATACCCCTGTCTGTCACAGATATGACGCAGTGTTTAATATGCTTATCAAGGCTTGGAGAAGATACTTTATTGACGACAGTCTGCCGTTTATATGCGTGTCGCTTCCTATGTTCTGGTACCACGACGCTCCGGATGACAAGACATGGCCCGTTGTACGGCAGGCACAGCAAAATGCCGCAAAGAAAAATAAGGGAGTTTACACCGCGATCGCACTCGACTGTGGCGAGCTTGATAACATTCACCCCACCGATAAGCTTCCGGTCGGACAGCGTCTTGCACTTCTGGCACTAGACAAGGTATACGGCATCCCTAAAAATGCAGATGCCCCCGAGGTTTTAAGCTGTTCACAGAAAGGCGGTCAGCTTACGGTCACATTTAAAAACACCTGCGGCGGACTTCAGCTAAAATTCTCAGACAAACCGATAGGCTTTGAGATTTCATACGACGGTGAGAACTTTATTTCCGTCGATGCCATTATATCCGGAGATGATGTGATTATCTCGGTTGACGGAACCGTTACAGATGTAAGGTATCAGTGGGTCAATTACGGTGAAGTTAATCTGTTCGGGAAAAACTCTGTCCCCGCTGCATCATTTTGGGAAAAGCTCAGTTGAACTGTACACTTTGTCCGAGAGAGTGCGGTGTAGATCGAAGCATTACTGTCGGATTTTGCGGAATGGGAGAAAAAATAACTGCCGCTAAGGCATATCTTCACCGATTTGAAGAGCCTCCTATAAGTGGAAAAAACGGCAGCGGAACAGTGTTTTTCTCAGGTTGCAATTTAGCCTGTGTTTTTTGTCAAAACGATAAAATCTCCCATAACGGATTCGGCCGCGAGATCACTCCGCAGCGGCTTGCCGACATATTTTTTGAGCTTCAAGAAAAGGGTGCGCACAACATAAACCTTGTCACCCCTACACATTTTTCACCCAACATAATAAAAGCCCTTGACATCGCAAAGCCTCGGCTCAAGATACCTGTTATCCTCAACTCATCAGGATATGAAAAAATCGCGACTCTTAAGATGTGGGAAGGGTATATAGACATATACCTTCCCGATCTTAAATACTTCTCTTCAAACCTTTCAGAAAAGTATTCTAAAGCACCCGACTATTTTAAATATGCTTCCACCGCAGTTTCAGAGATGAAGCGTCAGGTTGGTGATATACAGCTTGATGATGACGGGATACTTCAGAAGGGACTCATTATAAGACACCTTGTCCTTCCCGGCTGTTACAAGGACAGCCTCGCTATAATCGAATGGATAGCAAAAAATATCAATGGTAAATTTCTCGTAAGCATTATGAATCAGTACACGCCAAATGAAAGGGTAAAAGGCACAGAGCTTGACAGAACTGTATCTACATTTGAATACAAGAAGGTACTTAATCTTTCTATCAAGCTTGACCTCAACGGCTTTTCTCAGATGCGCGGTTCTGCAATAAGCTCATACACACCTATTTTTGATTTAGAAGGAATATAACATAAAAAGCCTCTTTCAGAGATAACTCTCTAAAGAGGCTTTTGTTTTAAGATAGATGTTTCTATCTAACCCGCTATTTAAATACTTTTTCACATTATAACACGGGTAGATGCGGATATTTGTAAAAATATGTCACAATTATCAATATATCTTTTGCTTGTCTAAAGTTTTGAAATATGGTTTTCAATCCTCCGCCTTATATGCCGGAACTTATGTATATAAAAAGATACACAATAAATCTATATCGTTCATAAAACCTTGTAAACAATGAGTTTGCAAGGCTTTTTTATTCAAAAAAACCGAGAGTAAAATACTTCAAAAAATCATCGTAGGTGACGCTATGACGACATAATAGAATACTGCTTTGTTATTTCTAACAATTTGGGAATTATCTTTTTCGCAGATGAAAAACTTATTTCAAATCATTTTAATATTGATAAGGATTTATTTCACATTTACAATAAAATTGGAGGTGAGGGTTGATTCTATTTGGAATTTTATAAGGAAATTTTCATTTGTTTTTTCAAATAGAGTAAAATATAATGAATATGTCAAAACTTGAAGAAATGGAGCGTAACCTAGATATGTGTGTCGATACTGATATGTATAACGATGTTTATAAAGATTTAATAGAACTGATCGGTTTTGAAAACACATTAAAGGTTTACAGCCATTACAACGGTCAACAGTTATCCCTTCCTAAACGCCTGTATTCTAAAACCTATGTTGAGAAAAAAGTTATTGAGGAATATGACGGAACAAATGTAAAGCAACTGGCAAAAAAGTATTCCTATACAGAGCGTTGGGTTAGTGGAAAGGTAAAAAAGTAATATAAACTAATCAATTCACGCTATAGTTTTAGAGTGAAAAATATAAGGAGGAAGTTTTTATGGCAGAAACAAAAATTTTCAAATTGTTTGAGGGAGTAACTTTTGAAATGGTGGGTCAAGCTGTTGAAGGATTTCTCAGGCACAAGAAAGGTTTGACAGTCGATGGTGTATGCTCGCCAGACGGATATTTTGTGCAGGCTAAGAATGATTCAACAGGCTGGAAAAAGCTCGCAGGAATGGATTTGGCTACACAAGTGCAGATTATACCATCAGGTGATAATATAACTGTTAATGTCGGTTCAGGAAAATGGTCTGACAAAATTGGTGCTGGAGCTGTCGGAATGTTTGTTTTCGCACCTCTTGCAGTAACATCAGCAATAGGCGCGTATGCACAGAAAAAGCTACCACAGGAAATATTTAATGAAATTGAGAATTTCATAATGAGCGGTGGAAAAAGCATCTCAGTAGCCCTTGGTGCAAAAGAGGGTGAAGTTTTGTGTCCTAAATGCAAAACTACTAATAGCAAAAATACAAAATTCTGCAAAAATTGTGGAGAAAAGCTAGTGAATAAATGTCCAAAATGTGGCGCATATGTATCATTGGGAATAAAATTCTGTCCAGAATGTGGTTCAACCATGAAGAAAGAGAATCATTGCCCAAGCTGTAATGCAGTTGTTCCAAATGGTATTAAGTTTTGTCCTGAATGTGGCAGTTCTATGATACCCATTATAAATAAAAACTTATGCCCACATTGTAACGCTGAAATACCTGAGGGAAAAAAATTTTGTGGCGAATGCGGTACAAAAATAGAAGAATGATACATAAAAACTACTCCTATTGTACTTAATTGTGCAATAGGAGCTTTTTGTAAAGGCGGGTGATGATATGCAATATTTTGTAGCAGGTTTTTTATGACTATATAAAAACTACTTAAGAACCAACGGGAAATTAACTAATAAAATCACACAAAAGACTAGCCTTACAGATTTTTTAGCTTATTTGTATGCAATTTTGCCTTTAATCGCTACATTCTCAAAAACCTACTAAGTTGATATTAATTAGTACGGTTAAACTGTTTTTATGCGAAACAGATGACAAAATCACGCTATTCATCTTGACAAACGCCTTAAAACATGGTACTATATACTTTGTTCGGAGAAGTCGCCTAGCCCGGTTTATGGCGCACGACTGGAACTCGTGTATGCGTTTGTAGCGCATCGAGGGTTCGAATCCCTCCTTCTCCGCCAGATCGTCGCAGGCTTTTATATCGCCTTGCGACGATTTTTATGTTTTAAAATAAGGGGCCGTTATTTAACAGCCCCTTTTATTACACAGGATCAAGAACAACATCTATCTGTTTTCCTATCGAATCTTTAATCTTCTCCCAAGAAATTGTAAATGTCTTTGATATAACAGTATAATTCCAACCATACACAGTAACCGATAAATCTTGATTTTCCTTTGGAGTGATATAAAATGCTCCTAAATCACCAGAATTAAATGTTGAATTAGAATTCCATATCTCGCTATTTCCAAATTTGACTAAATGTATATCACTATAATTATTACCTTTATAGGTTAAGTCAATTTTAATACCCGTTGACTTAATCTCAATTTCTACTGTATCACCAAGATTGTTCATAATGGTTTCCTTAGGTATTTTCAACAATTCTATTTTTTCTGTATTATGCTTCAACACAACAGCAAAATCATTGTTATTGAAATACCATTCGAGCGGCTCATAATTAGTAATTACAAAACCATCGTCTATCACTATTAAATTATCTATACTATATATTTTGCCATAAATATTATAATCCGGATTATAGTAACTACAAAAAGCTATTTGATTGACATCGTCCTTAAACTTGCTGTCAAACTTAATGTGAATATTCACTGCGTTAGGCTGAGGATCAATAATATTCGCAGGTGGCTTTGGCTCTGTGATTTCCGGAACTTCTGTAGTTGTTTCTGTAGGCTCAATATTTTCTACTGCTTCCGTGCTTGGTTCTGTTTCACTTGAACTGTTTACCGTATATACAAAAGTTCCTCCGGCGCAAGTTTTTAATTCATTATTTGTAATCTGAATTTTTGTAGTATCATTCCAATTGATATTTCCCCATTGATCTTTACCATAAACAATTAGTTGCAGACCATTGGGTAAATTTCCCAAATCTAAGCCTAACCATGTATATTCATCTTGAGTAAGATTTTGTGTTTGTTGATAACCATCATCGCGCAGCCAATTTCCGTCTCCGTTTTTTAACTCAATCGCTCCTATCTTGCTTCTGTCAAAAACCGCCTTAAAATTAAACTTTGATGTAGCAGGACAATCAACTTCAATTACTCCATTACCATACCTATCCTTCTGAACGGTTTCTAATAATACACTTTGCTTGATATAAGCCCTCGAAAGTTCTACATCATTATCTCCGTAAAGGATAACTACCGCATCATCTCCATTAGTTCCATTAGTACACAACGCATAAGAAGGAGTAACCAAAGGATTTACTGTTTTGTTTGGTTCGGGATAAAACACATCCATCCCCTGAATCATTGAGCGCGCATTCTGAACTTCGACCCGTTTTACCGTTGATAAGTCTCCTTCATAATTAACATTCAATTTTGCGTAATAATCCTTATCATATACAAACTCGACATTTGCTTCATCAAGATATAAACAAACACTGTTATCAAGTGTAGCGCCATACCACAAGCTAAAACAAAATGTACTTTGACCATCTATACCGGGCGCTGTATTATGATTTATATTAAGTACATCATCTGTGTATTTTTTCGTACTCTTTACAGTTATAGTATTATTTATATTATCTGCTTCAACAGTCCAATAAAGATCTTTTGTTAAAGTAGATGAAAAATTACTTAAGTCTAACGGTGTATCATCATCCTTATAATGTATAACGCCATAATCATCGATCCAATCTACCTTTTTTGAATAAGTAAATCTAAATTTAAATTCAAAACTCTTTAAATAGTGATCCGTTCCGTTTTCAATTTTAACTTGTGCGCCCTGTGTGCTAACATTTTTAGACGCACCAAGCGAACCGTAATCACCGTTGGGATTTCCGGTAACACTTATTCTTACTTTTTCACCATTTTCTCCGCCCTCAGGATGAAAATCTTCCCAATCAGAAGGAATATGGTTGCCGTTTTCATCTCTATTGTCCCAGTTACCGGAAGCACCATTACTTGGAATCGCCTCCGCCCAGATAATCTTACCGTCCTTGACCTCGGCGTGAAGGGAGTCGTCTACATCGTTTTTAAACGCGGTAATCGTTTTTCCGTTTAAATAACCGGTGTTTTCATTTATGCCAAACTCACCGCTTACCTGATTGCGTTCTTTGTCGGCGCTTTCTATACCGATAGTTTTAGTGCCGCTTATATCCCCGATAACATTAAGTGTCTTTCCACTCTCAAGGTAAATATTATTGCCTTTTTCAGAAGCTGTATTATTAACTACAACAGGATTTCCCTTAATGTTAAGTGTAGTTTTGCTGTTTACGCAGATAGCTCCGCCGTTTTCTGCAGAGCTACAATTCTCTATTGTTCCGCCATAGAGATTTATAATTCCGCCATTAGTACTTGCGCTTATAGCTCCGCCACTCTCACTTGAACAATTTCTTATAACAGAACCGTCACGCATTTCAAGTGTACCACCGGTAAGCCTTACAGCGCTGTTGCTGTTAGAAACACCTTGAACTGTGCAACCACTATCTAAAATTATTGTAGCCCGGCTAACTTGAATTATTTCATTTTTACCGTTATTTCCGCTGATATTTACTGATTTAAGTATCAGCTTATCTGTTGAATTTGTACTCGTAGAGAATGAAATTCCTTTTATATCCCAGAGAATACTGTTAGAAACGCCTTGAATTGTCAGTGTTGGAGCATGTTGACCTTTTACTTCAATACTTTCAGCTTCCTTAACATTTCCAAGTAGCTTGATTGTTTGATTATCAATTTTATTCGCAATATTTATATAATTTACTGCCTCATACACTGTATCAAATACCAGCGGATCTCCTAGTTTTATCTCACCGACATCCTTTTCCACCGTTGAATTATCAGGTTTATTATCATTATTATTATCAATAATAACAAGACCGTCCGGCATAGGCTCTTCATCTGTCACATACTCACTGTATCCGCAGCCTGAGCAGGTCTTTACGGTATACTTTCCTGCTGGCACATCACCGGATGATTTATAAACACCGTCAAGTGAAAACGGTATATCGCGCTCAAGGTCTTTGGTAAACTCAACATCTTTGGTAATATCTCCAAAGTGCTCTCCGTCTATTATCTTAGGTTCGCATTCTTCTCCCACCCTTGGAAGATTGTAAATATCATACTGCGGCTCAAGGTCAAGCGTATCGCCCACACTAAGCGCCTTGTCGCCCTCTGCAAGTCGGTTCAAGACATTTGTACAGGTCTGCTCGTGTTGGTCTTTGTCAACACAAGTCAAAGCCCCATAGTTATGACCTGGAGCAAAAGCAGTAACAGCAGTAACGCTATAATTATTAGTTCCGACACAAATGTCACAGCCGCTGCATTCAAATAGCACTATCTCATCCTGCTCACAGGTCAAGACCTGCTTGACCGTTGCGGTAAGATTGTGATTTTTAAAATCAACATTTACCTTACTGCTCGCCTGATAGCCGCCATTATGGTAAACGACATCTATTCCGTTAGAAGCCGTATACTCAAGATAGGTAAGGCTAATTCCGGTTGTCTCATTAAAATCCGTATCTGTTGTCTTCTCAACAGAAACCGCCAAAGGCGATACTATATTTTTAGCCAGCGTAATGTCTGCTGCTGCCGAAACAACGACCTCTTCTTCGTTTACAAGATATGCCGGCTGACTGTATCCGTCGCTGTCCTTCGGATCAAACGAAAAGTTTTTTATTTCTCCTTTATCCTCGAGCTCCGCACGCTTAAGGATAGCCTCTTTGGTCACAGACGAATAAACACTTTCACCCGCCTCAGAAGTATCCGCTAACGGCACGACCGCATCATAATTTACAACGCCTGCTTCCAAAACGTGTTCAACACCGAGCGCGTTTGCAGCCTCAACAACGGTGCTGCATTCATCAACAGCTATCTTTTCCCGTGAAGAATCTATATATCCAACAAGGGAAGGTATAGCAACAGCCGCAACTATTGCAAGAATAACAAGTGTCGTTATAACTTCAACAAGAGTAAATCCAGATCTATTGCCGAAGCAGCGTTTATCTTTGCGCTTAAAAGCTATTTTTTTCATCGGCAGATCCCCGTCCTTTCAAAATATCTATGTTATAAATTTGCCACGCAAAAGTATAGTTACCTAATGTTACTATATCATAATTACACTGTTTTTGCAAGCGAATCGTCTGAAGTCCGGATTAAAATTTACCTTTTGCACAAATCAAAGCCTGTCTTTTATACATACATATAGAATAGAAAATATATTTAACAAAATCCCTCATCATTCGACAAAAAACACCCTCGGTTTAGTCGAGGGTGTCGTTGTCAAAATGTTTTTTAATAGCTTACCGTAAATTCTACCCTTGGATGTCCATCCGCAGAATTGTCGATTATCTTAGCGTTTTCTATAGTTATCGGTGTTTTAGGAACAGCCAGCTCTCCCGAAGCATTAAGCTCTCTTTCCACATCCAAAAACTCGTCTATTACCTTCATTCCCTTTTCGTCTATCTTTCCGAAAGCTGCATATTGTCCGTCAAGGAATGAACAATCACCGTAACAGATAAAGAACTGACTTGTTGCGGTATCATATCCTTTTGATCTTGCCATAGACACAACTCCTCTTTGGTGAGACATCGTATTAGATGTAACACCGTTTTGAGAAAACTCACCCTTGATGGTTTTTTCAGAACCTCCTGTGCCGTCGCCTTTCGGATCTCCACCCTGAGCCATAAAGTTTTCTACAACTCTATGAAAGGTCAGCCCGTTGTAAAAGCCATCGGAAACAAGCTGTTCAAAGTTATCTACCGTTATCGGAGCATATTCAGGATACAAGGTTATAACAAATTCCTCTACATTGTCCGCATCCTTGTTATATGTCGCTTTACTGTTTCCGCATCCGCTCATCACAAGAACAACCGCCGCCACAGCTGTTGCTACAAGTGCTTTTAAAATTCTCATAATAACAACCTCCTTGACATTGATACGCTATTTTTTAGCTCTCTCCTTAGCTCTTTGAGTGTTTGAAAGAGTTCTTTTTCTTATCCTTATATTTTTAGGAGTTACCTCCAAAAGCTCATCGTCAGCAAGAAATTCAAGACAATCCTCAAGGCTGAGATTTCTTGGCGGAACAAGCCTAAGCGCATCATCGCTACCGCTCGCACGGGTATTTGTCAGATGCTTTTTCTTGCATACATTAACAACGAGATCCTCCTGTTTCGGAGATGCTCCGACAACCATTCCCTCGTAGACCTCTGTTCCGGCAGTTATAAAAAGCTCTCCTCTTTCCTGTGCGTTAAACAGTCCGTAGGTTACTGCCTCTCCTGTTTCAAATGCTACAAGAGAGCCTGTATTTCTCTTTGAAATATCTCCCTTATAGGTATCGTACTTTTCAAAAACCGAGCTCATTATCCCTTCGCCTTTTGTGTCGGTAAGAAACTCACTCTTGTACCCGAAAAGTCCTCTTGCCGGAATAATAAACTCTAACCTCATTCTGTTTCCTACCGGAGACATCGTTGTAAGCTCTCCCTTTCTAGAGCCGAGCTTTTCCATTACCGCTCCGACAGAGCCTTCAGGCACATCTATTACAACTCTTTCCATAGGCTCACAGAGCTTTCCGCCTATCTCCTTATATAAAACCCTCGGGGTGGAAACCGAAAGCTCATATCCCTCTCTTCTCATATTTTCAATGAGTATAGACAGGTGCATTTCTCCTCTTCCGGCAACCTTAAAGCTGTCTGTCGAATCCGTTTCAGAGACCCTCAGTGACACATCCTTTAAAAGCTCTCTGAAAAGTCTTTCTCTAAGCTGACGGGAGGTCACAAACTTTCCGTCTCTTCCCGCGAACGGACTGTCGTTTACCGAAAATGTCATCTCGACCGTCGGTTCTGAAATTCTGACAAACGGAACCGGGTCAAACGAGCCGAATTCGCATATAGTATCGCCTATCGTTATATTTTCAATACCGCTTATGCAGACTATATCGCCCGCTCTCGCGCTGTCGCAGGGGATTCGCTCAAGTCCCTCTATCTGATATAAAGTCGCTACCTTTCCTCGGTACTCCTTTTTTGTGTTGTGGAAGTCGCCTACGGTAACATCCATATTGACCTTTACCTCTCCGCGCTCTATTCTTCCTATGGCGATCCTTCCGACATAGTCGTTGTAGTCAATTGACGATACAAGCATCTGCATCGCCCCGCTGTCCTCAACCTTTGGCGCAGGAATATAGCTTAAAATAGTGTCAAAAAGCGGAGTAAGGTCGTTTCCTTTTACATTCGGGCTGTCTGACGCTGTTCCGTCCCTACCCGAACAGTAGAGTATCGGGCTGTCAAGCTGTTCGTCGGTAGCGTCAAGATCCATAAGGAGCTCCAAGACCTCGTCTCCGACTTCATTAAGTCTTGAGTCTGGTCGGTCTATCTTATTTATTACAACGATTATCCTATGTCCGAGCTCAAGCGCCTTTTGTAAGACAAACCTCGTCTGCGGCATCGGTCCTTCCGCCGCATCTACCAAAAGTATCACGCCGTCTACCATCTTTAAAACGCGCTCTACTTCTCCTCCGAAATCAGCGTGTCCCGGGGTGTCAATAATGTTTATCTTTATACCACCGTACACTACGGAAGTATTCTTTGAAAGAATAGTTATTCCTCTCTCACGCTCTATGTCGTTTGAATCCATTACACGCTCGTTTACTACCTGATTTTCACGAAATGTTCCCGACTGCTTCAGCATTTCATCCACAAGCGTCGTCTTTCCGTGGTCAACATGAGCTATTATCGCAATATTTCTTAGATCCTCTCTTACCAATTTTATCATCCTCACTTTTCATACGAGGTTTATTTTACCACATTTATTAGAAATTTGCAAGAGTAAAGTCTTGTTTTGAAAATGCCCCTTCACTTATAGGCGGTTTTTAAGGAAAAAATGTACGTAAACGTACATTCTTCATAAAATATCTTATGTTTTGTAACGAAATGTTTACAATATTCATAATTAGTTAATAATTAATAGGGTTTTTACTTGTTGTGTTACATACAAGTAAACAAAGCCCCGCAGAGAAAATCTGCGGGGCTTGATTAAACATTTGTATCAACACTACTCGGTTTTATTTCTCGAGTAATCAAACACGCTTTTTATAAATTGTCTTCCATTAGGAGATTGTGAGAGCTTTTCGATATTGCAGTTAAGAACAACTACCTTTCCTCCGTCCTTTCGGTACTCATATAAAAGACCGAGACTGTGGTTGCGCTCAAAGTTATCGATCGTTCTTACTATTATGTTTTTATCCTTATCGTTTCCGTCAAGAATATCGCTTTTTGAATTCATTACTATTTCCCACCACTGCTCAGTTGAGTAGATCTCACTCGGAAACTTTGACAGCGCTTCGTGTTTGTTATCTATCAAAAGTCCCATAGTACCTACCGGCAGCGGCTTATTCATCATTTCGGAAATTCCCCTGAACATAGGGTAGCACCAGAAATCCTGACAGTAAAATCCGGGGACTGACCTCTTATAATCTTCACATATGTCCGGAATTATAAGAACCGTTTTACCCTTTGACAAAAGTTCTTTTGCTTTTTCGTCATCAGGGTCTTTGAAAATGTAAACTCCGTCAAGCTCCACCTTAATATCCCCGGGATATATATATAGCTTATACTCGTTATAAATATCGGTATCGCTCAGCGAAAGCCTTAAAGTTACCGTTTCGGGAGTCTTTGTTTCCGGCAGCGTTACATCAATATCGTCTATATCTATGTAGTTTTCATCTGTTTTTGGTATTTCCTTTTCTCCGTGATAAAGCTCGCCGCTTTCTGCGGACACCGACCACTCAAGCTTTTTCCCATCAAGCGGCTTTTCTCCGAAGTGAGTTATCATCAAATGCGCCCTGAAAGTACCTTTGCTTTCATAAACATAAGAGTCAAATTCGGCAAGCAACACCGTTTCTGAGCAAAAAGCTCTCCACTCTTTTTCGGTAACTATTCCCTTTGAGTCCATAAATGCGTCAAGCATTCCTACAAGCGCAGTTCCCTGTCCGGAAAAATCCTGAATATCAAGGATCTGAAATCCGCCGAGCTTTCTGGAACGGAACACCGCTTCAAGCTCCTCCTTATAGCACGCCGCCGAAAGCTTCCCGCTCGCATAATGATACGCTTTTGCGTACTCGCCAAGTCCCTTTTTTTCAAGGCGGTTTTTAAACAGCATAAAATTTCTCGGCTTAAGGGGACCTGTATATTTTTTTATCTCATCATAATTCGGATAGGTCTCGTACTGTCCTATCTCGTGTGTAACTATCGGGACCTTCGGAACAAATCCGGCATCGGCTTCGCTCGCTTTTACAAGCTTCATAGTAGTGCCGTACTGTATTTTCACCATACCGTTCTCATCTACACTATTGCTTTCAGAGACCTCCCAAGCAGGGTCTATTATTGCGTCATAGCTTTTCATCGTACTTGGCTTATCCGTCTGAATATGTCCGAGGGGCGCATCGCACATAGCATAAGAGCCTCGTATCAATCTGTCGCCCGAAAGCCTTACTCCGCAGAAAAAGTCATCGTTTTCAAGCACAGACGGGAAAAACTGAAAGTTATTGCTCCCCTGTGTGTAAAGATGCCGTTTATCCTCTGATTTATAGATACCTATTATATCATTAAGCCTTTTTGTGCTTCCCCAAAGCTCATTTCCAAGGCTCATCATACAGTAAGACGGGTGATTTCCGAAAGCGCTTAACATTTTTCTTCCCTCGTCTATCAAAAACTCCTGTTCGGTTTCGTTAAAGCCCTCCTCGCCCGGAGCGGCAATAGTTCCCCAAAACGGAAGCTCCGGCTCCATATATATACCCAGCATATCCGCCGCGATAAAAGCCGCTTCCGGCGGACAACAGGTATGAAAACGGTAATGATTCATACCGTACCTTTTTGAGATTTCCATCACTCTCAGCCATTCGTCAATATCACAAGGAGCATAGCCGGTTTTCGGAAAAACCATACCGTCGTGCTTTCCGCGCAAAAATGTCTTTTTACCGTTTATCGTAAACTTTCCGCCGTCAGTGGCAAAATCTCTGAGCCCGACGATATTTTCGGTAACATCCCCGCAAATATCAGTCTTTAACATATAAAGATTCGGTTCAAATTCACTCCATAGCTTTGCGCGGTCTCCGAGCGTATAGGTTATATCGACAATGCCTCCGCTGAAAGAAAAAACAACTGGTGCAAATGTATCGGTATTTGATGTGTACGGTCCGTTAAAGCTTTCAGCGCATACTGTTATTTCACCCGTGTCTTTTCCCTTTACTTCAGCCTTTATATGAAACGCTTTGTTCTTTATATCGGACTCTATAAATATATTTTCAAGATATGTATCGTTAAAAATCTGAAGCTCAATTCTTCCGACTATACCGTTCCAGTTTGATTGCGTGTCACAGCTCGTAAGATGTCCTCCCGCCGTTTTATAGCCGACATTTGATACACAAATAGTAATGGTGTGTTCTCCGTCCTCCGCAAGTTCACTTATGTCGTAAATATGAGGAGCGACCAGACTGTCATTTTCACCTATTTTCTTTCCGTCAAAATAAAGTGTTGTTATCCTCGTCCTCTCAAGATAAAGCATAACTTTTTTTCCGAAAAGACCTGTAAGCTTTACCTTTTTTGAAAACCAAGCATAACCCGAAAACTCATATTCATCTGTCAAAAAGTCCTTTGAATACTTAAGGCTTCTTCTGCCTTTTTTTGAATATGAGGTCGTAGAAGGTAAATATATGATGTCGTTGTAGCTGTCCGGTAATTTGTTGTTTTTATCCTTGTCAAGAAACAGATCCCATTCTCCTGACAAATCGATTATGTCTGTCATATTTGCTCCTCCTTTTAAAATAAGGACAAAATAATTATATCATAAAAACTGAATCATTTCAACGGATTTTTTTATTGATTTATTAAAAAAACGGATAATGTTTTAAATAAATCATTAAAACTTTTAATAGGTTTTCCCATTATCAATTATTTTACCTACTCGCCGCCTTGACTTTACATAAAAAACGGGTATAATTGTATATATTGGAAATAATCTTACTCAGGAGGTTTTAAAATGAAAGATATTTATATTTCAAAAAGCGTTAAATATGTGGGAGTTGATGATAAGGATATAGACCTTTTTGAAAGCCAGTATATAGTTCCGAACGGAGTTTCCTACAACGCATATGTCATACTTGACGAAAAGGTATGCGTTATGGATACGGTAGATAAGAGAAAAACTAAAGAGTGGCTGGAAAATCTTAAAAATGAACTTGGCGACAGAAAGCCCGATTATCTTGTTATTCACCATCTTGAGCCGGACCACGCAGGAAGCATCGCTGACTTTGTGAAGAAATATCCGGAATCTACACTTGTAGGTAACGCAAAGACATTTTCTATGCTTCCGCAGTTTTTCGACTTTGAGTTTGACCACAAAATGCTGACAGTAGCCGAGGGAGATACTCTCTCGCTAGGCGATCACACACTGACATTTATAATGGCGCCTATGGTACACTGGCCGGAAGTAATGGTTTCTTATGAATCAAGCGAAAAGATACTCTTCTCGGCGGACGGATTCGGAAAGTTCGGAGCTCTCGACACAGATGAGGATTGGGCTTGCGAGGCGAGAAGATATTACTTTAACATCGTCGGAAAATACGGAGCACAGGTAGGAGCTCTTCTAAAAAAAGCGTCAGCACTTGACATAAAGACGATCTGTCCGCTTCACGGACCTATCCTCAAGGAAAATCTCGGCTATTATATCGGACTTTATGAGACTTGGTCAAGCTATAAGCCAGAGGTTGACGGTGTGTTTATAGCATATGCGTCAATTCACGGAAATACCGCTAAGGTCGCTAAGTATCTTAAAGATGTTCTCGAACAAAAGGGCGCAAAGAAGGTTGCTATCTCTGACCTTTCACGCGAAGATATTGCGGAGTGTGTAGAGGACGCCTTTAAGTACGGAAAGGTAGTTTTAGCAGCATCCAGCTATGATGCAGGAGTTTTTGCTCCTATGTCTGATTTTCTGCATCACCTTAAGTCAAAGGCATGGCAGAACAGAGATGTTGCGCTCGTCGAAAACGGCTCTTGGGGTCCGACAGCTGCAAAGACTATGAGATCAGTATTAGAAACAATGAAGGATATACGGATATGCGACACGGTAGTCACTATCCGTTCGACTATGAAAGAGGCTGACAAGCCAAAGCTTTCGGCTCTTGCCGACGAGCTGTTATCAAAGTAAAACGGCATAATATATCCGAAAGTTTGCTCGGTGTTAATGATATATTATTAAAGCAGAAAACGGCGTAACTCTTAAATTAAGTTATGCCGTTTTTTATATCTGTCTGTGAACACCTCAAAAGGATACAGTGAAAACAAAGCCCGCATAGAAAGCTCTATGCGGGCTCATTTGATTATTTACTCAGATATAACTTACCACAAATATTCTGTGCCTTTTGCGTGTGCATTTATTTTTCCGACATCAGCAGTTGTTATACCATCGCCTGTTACATCAGCAACCAGCTTGTCGTAATCGCTAAGATTTTTTACACCCTGAGCTGCTGAATTTGCAAGACCGACATCAACAGTTGTGATAAAGCCGTCTCCGTTTACATCACCGAACAGGTGAAGCTCTGCGTCAAGTGTTACATTACCGTCTTCAACCGTCAGGTCGTATGTTCTTTCCGCACAGTTTTCAGCAGCAAATACAGCAATATATTTTCCAGGAGCTAACTTAACAGAAAACTCACCGTCAACCGTCTCGTTATATACATTATCAGTAGCGTCCTCACTTCTTATTGTAACCGTTACAGCAGAAGTATCTCCGCCCGGGATATTGATACTACCGCTTACTTCAAACAAGTCTGTAGGCTCGCCTGTAACTGTTTTTTCATCCGTATATGTCTTTCCGTTAATAGTGACCGTTGCGATATATGTTACCGTACCGTCAGTCGGAGTGTCCGGGTCGGTCGGTTTCTCACTAACCTGCGCCTCCACCTTTATAATATGGTTGTTATCATTCTGACAGGTAAATTCCGCCGTAGCGCTCTTTCCGTCCTCTGACCAGATAAAGACAGGTTCGCCCAGCGTATGGTCAGCATTAACGGTGATATGTGCCGTCAGCGTATTGCCCGCTTTATCATAAGCTGTCACTGTATGCTCACCGGGAGTGTCAACCGTAAATGAGTAGCCGGAGTCCGTTTGAGTAGCGGAAATCTCCTCCTCATCTACTGTGATACGGTCGAGATTGTCCTCCACAATTTCGCAGCTGACTGTTTTACAATAAATACCGCCATCCTTGAATGTACTGTCCGCACTGATATTCGGCGCTGTCTTGTCGATCCTGATCTCAAGCGTCACCGGCTTGCTGACGGAGCCGACCTTATTCTTGGCATAATAGGTGACCTCGTTGATCCCTTCGCGGTTGACAACCAGCGTGGGCGACCAGTTCTTTCCGTCAAGAGAAAGGAAGCAGCCGTCGGGCGGAGTGAGTGTCACATCGCTCGTGTACCAGTCGTTCTCGCCCTCGGTGCCGCTGACCGTCACATTCAGCGGCGAATTATATTCGATTGTATAGGTCACCCGCGCGGTCGCGCCGTTCACCGTCAGCGTCGCCGCCGCCTTTCCGGGCTCCACATTGTTCTCATACACGATCGGCACATTCCTCGGGCCCTGCCAGCCGGTATCATAGCTCAGCCTTACATCAGCCTCGATCGGCTCACCGGTATAGAAGAACCGTTTTGCACCGTTGATGAGCAGCTTGACCCGCTGAAGATAGTGGCATCCCTCATTGGCGCAGCGTTCCTCAATCCGCTCGGGGAGACTCTGGTTGATCGAATAGGTCAGCTTATGCTCGCCCAGTATATTAATCGTAAACGAGATGCTGTTGCCCGCAAGGTCGCTGATGACCACTTCGTGCGAACCCTTACCCTCAACGGTAAATGTGTACGCGTCGCTGCTTCCCTGTTTGGTCAGTTTCACCGGGATGCCGTCTATTGTGACTGCCTCATCTTTATTCAGGTTCTTTTCCGTAAACTGCACCATCTTGCTCAGGCAATAAGTGGAGGTTACGCCGACCTCCGGCGGCTCAAAGCCGCTCAGCACCGGTGCTGTATTGTCGATTATTATATTGATTTCGGCGCTGTCACTGAATTTGCCGTCCGTCGCAGTAACAGTCAGCTTTTCCGCCGTCTCGTCTCCGCCGACAGTGAGTATTCCTGAGTCAGCGTCAATGACGGTTTTAGTGCTGTTATTTCCTTCTACCTTCCAGGTAAGTTCGCCTACTACCTGAGATGTCACCTCTTTATCCTTCTGGGTAGGAGTGGACGCCGTCGCCGTACACTTAGCGGTCATCTCAACAGTCTGCTCATTTTCTCCATTGACCGCTACCTTACTTGAGGAAGCGCTCACCTCCACATTAACGGTCATCGGGCAAATGTCTGCCTTTGTAATATATCTCCATTGAGCCGCCGTCAGCGGATTACCTGTCCATTCGACCTCTTTTGAGTTTGAGCCGCTGTAGGTAATATGACAATATTCACTGCCGTCATCGCCCTCAAAGCTCGGCAGAATACCGAACGCATATCCGCGGGAACCTCCGCCGGTAGCCGAAACAATACCGCCGCTCACCGTGATAGAGCCTAATTTTAAGTTTGCGCCATCTCCGCCGCCGATTCCCGAGCCGTTTTTTCCTCCGGTAGCAGAAACTGTGCCACCGCTGATTTTTATATCTCCGCTGTGGTTGCTCTTGCCTCCGCCGATTCCCGCAGCACCGTCCGAGCCGGTTGCGGTTATATTTCCGCCGCTTATTGTGATGCTTCCGCCATTATTGCTATAACCTCCGCCGATTCCTGCGCTGCCGCCCGCACCGACCGCTTTGACGTTACCGCCGGTTATTGTTATAGTTCCTGCTCCGGCGCTATAGCCGCCGCCGATTCCCGCACCGCCGTCCGAGCCGATCGCTGTGACATTACCGCCGTTTATCGTGATGATTTTCTTATTTCCGCCGGCATAATTACCGCCGATTCCCGCGCCGCCGGTTGTTCCGATCGCAGTGATGTTGCCGCCGTTTATCGTGACATTACTGCTGATTCCGGCAAATCCTTTGTACTGGTTATTACCCTTGTCACCGATAGCGTACAACTGACCGGTCTGTGCGCTCTGTCCCCAGATCGTCACCTCACCATCGCCGCTTATGCCACCCTGTAATGTCAGATTACAGCCGTCAGCCAATATTAAATTAACATTAACCGACTTTGCTAAGTTTAATCTTTTTCCTATCGTCACATATCCTTTTGCGACATACCAGCCATCGCTTAGCGATGTTGTGCTTGATGAAAGCTCGGTAACACCGTTCGCCGTAGCCGGATTTCCCTCAGCGTCAACATATGGCACTCCGGAATCTGCTGCGGAAGCTGTGAATAGCGGTATGTTGCCAAGCAACATAAACACAGCGACCAGCAATGCCGCCGCTCGACTGATTCTGGTTTTTCTCAAAATCTCCAACTCCTTTTAAGTTTAACATTACACATTTTTCAGATTGCAAGACTGTCAGGGTTTTTATAACATACTTGCAATCAGTTAAATTATACTCCTCGCCCGCCTGAATTGTCAATAGATTTTGGGCGCTAGACAAGCCCTGAAAATTTTAACAAATAATGAACACTATGAATTTTTTGTAAACAAACTGTATTTATTTTATGAAGAATGTACGTTTGCGTACATTTTTTCCTGATTTTGCGCTGTTAGTAGAGGGATAAAAAATATGCTAAAGCTGAGACTAACCAAAGCCCTCCGTCCCGCCATTAAAAAGCGAGATAGGGATAAGCTCTCCGGATTAGCGCCTTAACATATTCATTTCTATATTTAAAGTTTCCAATCGATTGGCTCTATACCTTTTGAAACAAGGAAATTATTCACCTTTGAAAAATGCCTGCAACCGAAAAACCCGTTAAATGCCGACAGGGGAGACGGATGAACGGTTTCAAAAACTCCGTGAATGGGATTTGTAATAAGAGGCTTCTTGCTTCTCGCATTTCCTCCCCACAGTATAAACGCTATCGGTTCGCTCTTTTCATTGAGCTTTCTTATCACCTCATCGGTCAGTATCTCCCAACCCTTGCCTTTATGGGAAAGCGGTTTTCCTTCACGCACAGTAAGAGTTGTGTTTAAAAGCATAACTCCCTCGTCCGCCCATTTTGTAAGAGTTCCGTTTTTTGGCGGGGGATAGCCCAGATCATCATATATCTCCTTAAAAATATTCTTAAGGCTCGGCGGAGGAGGTACTCCCTCCTTTACCGAAAAACAAAGCCCGTGTGCCTGTCCCGCACCGTGATAAGGATCCTGTCCCAAGATAACAGCTTTTACCTTTTCAAACGGTGTGTGTTTAAAGGCATTAAATATGTCATACATATTCGGGTAAATATGATAATGAGAATACTCGTATTTTAAAAACTCACGAAGAGATAGATAATACTCCTTTTTAAACTCATCCTTTAAAATGTCGCCCCAGTCGTTTCCGATATGTACCATTTCAGCCGCTCCTATACTCCGAGTGCGCCGCTTAATGCCGCACCCACTACTATTCCAAGAATCATCACAGCAACTATTGCCAGAATAATGATCCTTGTTAAAAGTCCTTTTTTCATTGTTTTGATTCCTCCTCATAATGTGTAGTGAAATCCTCTACAAGATGATCCATTATCTTTTTGGCGGTTTCAAAGTTTTCTTCCATCTCAGCTTTTGTGTCCTTCATTGTAGCGACCGGCTCTCTCATAACAATAAACATATTGTCAGGAAAACCGTTTTCCCACTTAAGTTTATTCTGAACATATCCGCCCTTTAAGCTAAGACCTGTTTTTGTAACAAGCTCAGAATCCGGGTAAAGCTTTGTAAGATCGGCAAACGCCTCTGAAACTCCCGACTCATCATTGAGTATATCAGTGTCGGACACAAAGAATATTACCTCGGCTGTCTGCATATTAGCCTGAATGACCGATTGGTATTTTGTTGTTGAAGTATAATCGGTCGCATATTTTGCAATAGGCGCTTCAATAATCTGTACATACACCTCGCCGTCGCCGTTTATGTCCTCACAGTATTCTTCAAACATATCGGCAAGCTCTTCGGTCCTGTTTATAAGACCGTTGTTGCAGGTCATTATCACTCGCATATCCGGCTGTGCCCTTGAAAGTGTGTCATAGGTTATATATCCGAAAACGATTATAAAAAATGCGGCGAGAAGTATAACTATCTTGTTGTGCCACCAGAAGTTCTTTAACCATGCAAAGCCATGAAGCTTTATTGCCTCTTCGTGCTCCTCCTTTATCATATCGCTTTCCGAAATATCTCCGTTTTTAAGCTTTAAAAGCTCAAGGCGCTCTCTTTGAAGCTGTTTTTCATATTCCTTTCGCTTTTCTGTTTCAAGTTCCTTTGACCTTTCTTGTTCCTCAAGCTCCTTTTGCCTGTTCTCTCTGAGCTGACGCTCGTACTCCCGATCCTCTTCAGGTATAAGCTCTTTTTTATCGTCCATAATAATTCCCTCACTGCTCAGTTTCTTTACCTAATTTATTTTTCGCTCACTTTTGCTGTATAGGTTTAGTATAAACTATAATTGTGAATATACTGTGAATAAAAACCTTTACAACTCAATAATTGTGATGTATAATTTAATGGCACTTTGTGCGTAAATTTATTTAATGGCTGTGTCTAACGCTTTTTATAAGCGTAGCCGACAGTTTTAAAGGACAGTGTATCAAATGATCAACTTTATAAATTCCTTCTCAAAGAGCGGAAAGCCTGTAAAAGATCTTTCAAGAATAGGCACGCTATTAAACGCCTTGGGAAATCCGCAGAACTATCTTAAATTTATCCATATAGCCGGTACGAACGGAAAGGGTTCTACGGCTCAGATGTTTTATGAGGTGCTTTGCTGTGCCGGTATAAAAACAGGTATTTTTACAAGCCCCTATATGATAGACTACACCGACCGTATCAGGTTTAACGGCAGAAATATAACTAATGACGAGCTTTTGCCTCTTTGTGAAAGGGTAAAAGCCTGTGCTTTCGGAAAGGATTATTCTCAGTTTGAGATAACAATGGCAATAGCCTTTTTATTCTACAAAGAAATTGGTGCAGAGGTCGTTGTTTTAGAAACCGGACTCGGAGGAACGCTTGACTCTACAAACATTATAAGAGATCCGCTTTTGTGTGTTATCACCTCTGTAAGCTTCGACCATATGGCAGTGCTTGGAAACACTCTTGAAGAGATCTCCTTACAAAAAGCAGGGATCATCAAGGACGGCGCTCCTGTTGTCGTAGCCTATGACAACCAACCGACCACTCTTAAAGCAGTACGAAAGAAAGCCCTTGATTCGGGTTCTGAGCTGATCATCCCGGACAAGGATAACACAGTAATACCCTCAGATATGCTGTTCGGAGGAGAATTCCTTTACAAAGGGAAAAGGTATGAATTGTCTATGTCGGGCGCCCACCAGGTGACAAATGCAGTAAATGTCATAGAGGGTATAGAGGTCTTAAAAAAATACTTTTCAATATCTTATAAAAACATATTTGACGGCATAAAAAAAGCTTCCGTTTTAGGAAGATGTGAGATAATTAAAAAATCTCCGCTTGTGATTTTAGACGGCTGTCACAATGAAGGCGGCATAAAAGCACTTTCTGATGTTTTGAAAAAGGTTGACGCTCCGATTGCGATAGTCGGTATGTTAAAGGACAAAAACGCTCAGAAGGCTCTTTTACCGATGGTTCCAATTTGCAAAAGTTTCATTACCGTAAGCGGATTTCACACGAATTCCTACACTTCTCAGGAGCTTAAAGATATACTTATCTCTCTCGGTGCAAATGCAGTCACAGGAGACAGCATCGCGTCAGAGTATCAACGGGCAATCAGCGGAAAATACTTAAACACAGTTATCTTCGGCTCACTTTATCTTGTGTCACACATAAAAAATCTGTAAAGCACAAATCAGCACATTGATATTTTACAATGTACTGATTTGCTGTAAAGGTGTATTTTTGCAGAAAGCTTTAGAAATCTTAATAAGAATTTGACTGATACAACGGTATCTTTATCGTATTTCCGCACACTGTTATCTCGGTTATAAGATACGGATCAACCGGCTTATTAAACTTACCGATAACTCTTGGCTGTGCACCAATCGTTGACAAATCTCTTGAGTCTACCATATATGTTTCACTGCTTCCATCCTTGAATTTAAATGTCACACCGTCTCTGTTGATATACGGGTCAAGACCTGAGCCGACCATCTCAAATGAAAGACTGCTTATAGCAATATTAAGATCGCTTTTTTTATCGTAAAGCTTTATCACTCCGTCATCTTCGGGCAGCTCACACGAGAACTCAAAGCTTCCCTCATAGGTCTTGAGCGCATAATCCTTTAAAGCTGATTCGTATTTGTCGTATGTCGTTTTCTCTTCGGACAAATCCCCATATATAAAGCTTAGCTTTTGAGATATACTCTCTCTCGGAAGCTGATATATATTTTTTATCTTATAGCGATACGAATAGTAGTACCCCTCAAGCACATCATCGTAACAGGTAATATCCATCGCAAGATTTCCGTCCTTTGTAACGGATATATTGAACAAATTTATAACATCATCCGCTTCATATCCATTGATGTTGCTTTCATCAGGCTTATACGAATACTGAACCTCCAAGACCGCCATATAGCTTCCCTTTTTATCGGAAAACTTTTTTCCGTCGGTTCTTGATGCCGTCAGTATTATATGCTTTTTTGTCGTGTCGCTCACAACACCTTCAAATTTAAAGCTTATATTATTATAAGTATTGCTTATCGCCGTCGCGTCCAGAGGTGTCGTTACCGCAGATAAAACCGCCGCGTCCTCCTTTGTTGTGGAGTACGGCAGACTGTACTGAATTCCGTCATATATTCCCTGTGAAAGCTGATAGCCCGAATATACTCCTACGCTTCCTGCCGCAAGTATAGCGGCGGCAATCAATGCAACAAATACTTTTTTAGAAATATGACTTCTTTTTTCACAATTTACCGAACCTGAAAGCTTTCCCATAACAGATGACATTATCCTTTTCCTTCTTCTCAGGTTTTTATGTAAGCTTATATCTGTTAAATCAAGCTCTTCAAGTTCACTTTCCGTTATATCGTCAAACAGACTGTAAAGCTTATTGTTCATTTTTACATTCTTCCTTTTCAAGAATTTTTCTCAATCGCTCAAGCGCACGCCCGGTCTTTTTGTCGACCGTGTTTGTTTTTATCCCCAATATCCTTCCGACCTCTTTACTCTTAAGCCCATAAAAGTATTTCATAACTATAATATCCGAATCCGGCTTTCCGAGAGCTTTTATTCCGTCGAGCAACAATCTTTTCTCTTCTTTTTTTATAATCTCCTCTGTGGCGTCTGTCGATGTCTTAATAAACCTATTTACCTCCGAAGCAGCCTTACTTTCGGAATAAAGCTTCTTTGACCTTTTCATAGCATATCTGTTTGCTATCGTTAAAAGATAAGACCTTATTGAACCCTTTTCAAGATCAATGTTACCTATTGATCGATATAATAATACAAAAACATCACTGACTGCTTCCTCAATATCCTCCCGCCACGCTGTGCGATCCATTCGCTTTCTGACAACAGCATAAACAATGTCGCCGTAAAGGTCTATAACTGTTCTCATAGCCAAAGAGGGATCCGAGTAAAACAGCATTATCAGCTCTTCGTCGGTCATATTATTAAACCTGCCTTTTGAAACATTTCATAATATATATAGTCCTTACACACAAAAAAACTGACACCTAAAACAAAAACTGCGAAAAAATTTCCGCAGTTTTAAAATCTCTGATCGTAAAACACATTATCCTACTGAACATCATACAAGCCCTGAGCCGTATTGGAATTATCATACCATTCGTTTCCCGAACCGTTATCGTAAGAATAATCTGAACCCTGGTCATTATTGTTTTCTAAGTTCTGGTTTGAGCCGTCATAACTGTAACCATTATTGTTGTAGTTATAGTTGTAATTATTGTCATAGTTGTTGTAATTATTATAATCATAGCTATTCTGAGATGACTGACTCGTTGAAAACGCAGGCTTTTCTCCCGATAGATAGGTCGAATAAACAAAAGCATTTATATTTCCGTTATAGTCTATCTGATACCAGCCGTTTGATTCGCCTATTACCTTTACCTTTTCTCCGGTAGCCAGAACGCCAAGCTTAGAAAAGCTTGAGCCCGCTCCGCTTCGGACATTCACCTCCGAGCTTACGGTCATTTCATAAAAGGTGTTATATGTTCCGTTCGGATTCAAGTTTGAATTTGCGATCAATGTGCCTTCCTGAGACTCTACGGTAGCCGGAGTCGTTGTCGTAGTTGTTGTAGTTTGTTTTGTCTGAAACTCAACAATGCTTCCGGACGAAGTATTCTGATCTGATGACGGTGAAAAGACCGCTTTCATAAGTATGAATATAACTATCACCACTATTATAAAAACAGCGACAAATACCAAAAGACCGATATTGTTATTTCCTTTGTTGGATGTTGTTCCCACAACGGTGCCTCCTATATAATTTCTTTAAATCAAGTACACACACTTTATTATATCTCTATAATAGTTATTATACTAGACAGCAAGAAATTTGTCAAATGTTAATTTTTTATGTCTAAACCTCATAAAACTTTAACCGGGGACATCCTTATCCTTTATTTTTATTCTGTTATTTTGTAAAAATTTTTTTATAAAACTATCCTTGAGCATATACCGAGCTTACTCCCAAATACTCTTCAAGACAAAGCCCGGAGCTTGTAATCTTTTTAGCATTTTGAATACCGACATATCTTACATGCCAAGGCTCATACGCATATCCGGTCACACCTTCTTTACCCTTCGGGAAACGGACGATAAAGCCATAATCCGCACAGTTTTCAGCTATCCATTCCGCCTCTTTTGTTTCGGCAAAGCTATCCTCAGTCGAATTCAGATCCATAGAAAGACCTGTCTGATGCTCGGAAAATCCGGGTCTTGCGGAAACTATATCCGCATATTCCTTTCCCTTGTTCTGAACATGGATATTATACTGTACCTGCTGCTCGGCATAGCTTCTATAACCCGACGCAATATATAAAAACAACCCGTCATCGCTCGCTGCCTTTTGCATTCTTTCAAATGCTGCCAGTGCCTCGTCGTCAAGTCCCGGATCGTATGACGCCGGCAATGAATAGCTTTTATTCACTATTAAAATTCCGTCAATATATGTTCGCCCGTCTATTACTTTCGTAATATGTTCTTGCTCAGGAGCCTCAGTAGCTTCAGATACCTCCTCAGAAGCGGCATCAGTCTCTGTTACCGGCTCCAGCATAGACACCGCATTACCTCCTGCGTTCGCCGGGACCGCCTTAGGACTTTCCTTTGTAAAAACAATATAAAACAACAGCGCTAACAGTGCTGCGATCAACAAGCCAAGCATCAGTCTTGAATTCCTTTTATGCCTTTTTCTGCTATGTGAAACTCTTTTTACATAAACACGGTCATCATAATGAATCTGTGACATACTTAAACTTCCCCCAAAGGATGATTTTACTTCTTATTTTGACTTTGTAAACAACCTTACTCCGCTTTAATCAAAGCTATATGGTTTAGTATATCACAAAGAATTGATATTTTCAACCTCATATGCTTGTCAAATAATGTGCCTTTAAGTCGATATGAAATATCAGCGGTTGTGAAAATCTACAAAATAAGGAAATTTTTTTGTGCATTTTTTCAGGGATATTTGCTTGAAACAGGTAATTATATTTAGTATAATAAATATAGCGACAAGCTCAATTATTTTAAAAGGAGAGTATAAAAATGGCAAGAATGATTTTAAATGAGACATCTTATTTTGGCGCAGGTTCAATATCCGAAATCGTCAACGAAGCAAAAGCAAGAGGCTTTAAAAAAGCTCTTGTCGTTACGGACAAGGACCTTATCAAGTTTAAGGTAGCCGACAAGGTAACCGAGCTTCTCGAAAAGGCGGGACTTCCGTACGAAATTTATGACGAAGTAAAGGCGAACCCCACAGTGGCGATCGTTAAAAAGGGAGTAGATGTATTTAAGGCTTCCGGCGCAGATTATCTTATAGCTATCGGCGGAGGCTCTCCTATCGACACGGCTAAAGCTATCGGCATCATAATTCGCAATCCTGAGTTTTCTGATGTTGTTTCCCTTGAGGGAGTAGCTCCGACAAAGAACCCATGTGTTCCGATAATAGCAGTACCTACTACTGCGGGTACAGCAGCAGAGGTAACTATAAACTATGTTATCACCGATGAAGAGAAAAAGAGAAAGTTTGTCTGCGTTGATACTCACGACATTCCGGTAGTTGCGGTAGTAGACTATGAGATGATGTCATCTATGCCAAAGGGACTTACAGCTTCCACAGGAATGGACGCACTCACACACGCTATTGAAGGCTATACCACTCTCGGTGCCTGGGAGCTCACAGATATGATGCACCTCAAGGCAATAGAGATAATATCAAGGTCGCTACGCTCAGCTGTAAATAATGAACCAAAGGGCAGAGAGGATATGGCTCTTGGACAGTATATCGCAGGAATGGGATTTTCAAATGTAGGCTTAGGTGTTGTTCACGGAATGGCTCACCCTCTCGGTGCGTTTTATGATACTCCTCACGGAATAGCAAACGCTGTGCTTTTGCCATATGTTATGGAGTACAATGCTGAGTACACAGGTGAAAAGTTTAAATACATCGCTGAGGCTATGGGCGTTGACACCACCGGAATGAGCGAAGCAGAGTACAGAAAAGCGGCGGTAGATGCAGTAAAACAGCTTTCAAAGGATGTCGGAATACCGGAAAAGCTTCATGAAATAGGCGTTAAGGAGGAGGACCTTCAGGCATTGTCAGAGTCAGCATTTGCTGATGTCTGCACCGGAGGAAACCCTCGTCCCTGTACGGTAGAGTCTATCCTTGAGATTTACAAAACGGCATTTTAATGAAACGAATAGCCCTCACTGTTAAGACGGTGGGGGCTGATTTTAATATTGATAAAAGTTTTGATTCCCTTGTCAGTTTTTAAGATTTTTATGCCTATATAATAGTAGAACTATATAGGGAGGAACTATAATGAAACCAAAAAGAATTTTTACGCTTATACTTACCATATTGCTTGCATTAAACATCACCGCCTGCGGAGATAATAAAAGTGAAAATGAAAACTCTGTCAAAGTGCCGGAAAGCATAAAGCTAGAAAGTACTGTTACTTATGATGAGGCGATAGAAGATTTTAAATACGATGAAAACATATCCGATATTTTATTGTGGACGCAAAGAGTCAGCAATTATATTAGTGCGCTTTACTATCAGGATATAGGAAGCTTATTCTCGTGTCAAGACGAACAAACAGGTGAGGTAATATCAAATTTTGTTTATAACGAAGATACAGAGATCGAAACGCCCAGTGAAGAAGCTATTACAAAATACATCAACAAACTTGAGGATATGTTTAAGTCTGTACCAAAATATACGGAGTATATGCAAACGGCAGCCAACGCGACCTTGAGGGATGCGTACATTAAATTTGCTGCGTACGCCAAGGAGATACATCAGGAGTATTCCGAAACAAGACCTACATATGAGGATCATACCGCATCTATCGAATCCAGCATTTGGATGTTATCCGAATATTTATCTTATTTTAATGAGTATTATACTTACAGCGAAGAAAATATGGAACCTAATGATTACTTATTATTAGTCTTATCAACCGTTTGGAGACCCCTTGAAAACATAGCGGTCTACTGTACTTGTAGTGAAAAATGGTTCTCAGATCAGCTTAAACTTGATGATCCTAGCTTTCTTAATTTTGCAAGTATACTGGATTTTGCAACCACGCAGTATTCCGATACGCCTAAAGATTTTGATGTTGATTTTGAGTTGTTACAGCTTGAAAAAGTAATGGCTCAAAAAAACGCTTTTGACGCTATTGCAGCAAAGGCTTTAAAAAATGATGAAGCAGCCATCAAAGTATATGATGACTTTATGAAAGAAGCAAAAAGGCTTTATGAAATAGTCAGACTTCACCGACCGGAAGATGCAAGTACAGATTATGTGCAAAAGTATGATTATAACCTTGATAAGCTTTATGAACTCAAGGAAAAGCTTGATTCTTTAATCAGATAATACAATTAAACAGCCCGCCCTATAAAAAATTATTGGGTGGGCTGTGTTTTAATGTTATTTTGTTCTTACACCGTATATTCAATAGTCTGACCGTTTCCCATAAAGAACCCTTCAAATTCTTTCATAGTCATATCCTCAAAATACATTTTCGCCACTCGGCAAATGCCTCCGTGGCATACCACAAGTACCGTTTTATCTTTATATTTTTCCTTTATATCATCGATCGCACTAAAAACTCTGTGAGCGAGCTGCAAAACTGATTCGCCTCCGCCAAGACGAACTCCGAACTCACACTTTGCCTTTTGAAACTCGTCAAACACTTTTTCGAAAATGACACCCTCGTAAGTGCCGTAATCCCACTCGGTAAAGCGTTCGTCAACAACAATTTCTGCGCCTATCGCCTCGTTTGCAAGATTTGCGGTATCAACAGCTCTCTTCAGCGGTGAGCAGATAACGATGTCTATATTTTTGTTCTTTAATTTGTTTCCAAGCTCTCTTGCCTGCTGTTTCCCCTTATCCGTGAGCATAGCACTGCTTATACCGCATATCTTTCCATTTATGTTAAAATCAGTTTCTCCGTGTCTTGCAAAAATAATCCTCATTTATCACACCTCTTATTCCTACCGAAAATGCCTGTCATAAACGAAAAGCACCGAAAGAAAATCCTCCGGTGCCTCTCGCATATATGGTGGGGTTAGTTAGAAAGCTTTTTAACATAATTATCATATCAGAAATTTCGACAAAATAGAAATATATATTTTATATTAAGACATATAAAATTATATATGTCTTTCATCAGACATTTTATTTGTGTCTGAATTTCACCTTGAGCCTTCTTTGTATCTCGTGAAGCCCTCTATATATCTTTTCAAACACTGTCACAAGCCTTTTCTTAAACGGAGAAAAGCAGTAGTAAAACTCTCCGGCATAGGTAACGATCTCTCCGTTGAAGCCCTTTTTGAATTTATATACTCCATAGTTAGGATGATTTTCATCCTTATAAAACGGTATTCCCTGAAAATCATATATAAAATTGTCGTTTTTAAGAGCCCACTGTATCATAGTCCACTGCATTAAATAATTCGGCATAGTGTTTCTGAACTTATTTGAGGAAGCTCCGTAAACATAACAGGTCTTTCCCGCATACTGAGTAGTAACCGCACCCGATACGGGAACATCCTTTCCTCCGGTCTCCTCGTTATTCACATAGCATACAAACAGCCTGCAATGCTCCTCACCTAAAGCATCAAGCATTTTTGCAAAATACTCCTTTGGTCTTATCGCAAAACCGTCACGGGTACCGGTTTCCTGCATAAGCGGGTAAAAGTCATCAAGTGCTTCTTTTCCGCAGGCTTTACACACAACTCCCTTTCTAGGCGCTTTTCTTATCCTGTTTCTCCAGTCGGGCTTAAAGGTCATCATAACCTCATCCTCAGTTTTGCCTTTTATATCCCTTAACATATAATTGTTTCTCGCCTGAATTGTAGAAAGCTCCGGAGCGTTTTCCGTATAACTAAAGCCCATACTCTTTATAAGCTCGATTATATCCCTATCCTTTTCCTCACAACAGGGATCCCACATAAAGTCATAACACTTATGCTTTTTTGCCAAGACCTTTATCCCGCTGAAAAGGTCCTCCATAACTGCCTTATCCCGCCAGTCGCAGACAGGTCCATGGGGCGCATACAAAAACGAACAGCCAAACAACGGTATCTTTCTTACAAGAACAAGACAAACTCCCACGATATTGCCTTCTTTATTTCTTGAGATAACCGCGTCCCAACCCCATTGATCCTTTACCTTTGGCCAATTTAACGACTGAAGAAAATTTCCGTTTATGTGATTTTTTGCAAAATTTTCATACTCCTCACACAGCGCTTTATCAGATTTATTTAAAATTTCCAAGCAAATACCACCCTTTTTTACATTCTTTACTTTATAATAATACCACATATGTTTTAAAATTGCAATAATTAAGATTTGTTGACATCTATATTATATGTCCTTATATTTTTAGTTTTCTGTTGAAATTTTTTTATCCTTATGGTAAAATTATCTTGAAATTAAATGAAAAGAAAGGTTATTTTTATGGATCACATAGTTTCGGATATAATAAATGCGAAAACCGCTTTGGGAATAGAATTCGGCTCGACAAGAATAAAAGCAGTCCTTATAGATTCCAAAAACAAGACTATTGCCGTCGGCGGGCATACATGGGAAAACAAGCTCCAAAACGGAATATGGACATACTCAAAGGAGGACATAATTAAAGGACTTCAAAGCTGTTATTCCTCTCTAAAAGAAGATGTTTTTAATAAGTATGGCGAGGTGTTAAAAAAAGTCGGCGCTATCGGTATAAGCGCTATGATGCACGGCTATATCGCCCTTGACGAATCTGGAGAATGGCTTACTCCGTTTAGGACCTGGCGAAACAACATAACCCTTGACGCTTCTCAGAGGCTTACAAAGCTTTTTGACTTTAACATACCTCAAAGATGGAGCATAGCCCACCTTTATCAGGCTATTTTGAACAAAGAGGAACACATCTCAAAAATAAAGAGAGTTACCACTCTTGCGGGATATGTTCATTCCTTACTTACAGGAGAAAATGTCCTTGGTGTCGGAGAGGCATCAGGTATGTTTCCTATCGATTCAAAAAGCCTTGACTATGACACTAATATGGTCGAAAAATTCGACGATATTCTAAAAGAAAACGGCTTACCGTACACCCTTAAAGAAATATTTCCGAGAGTTTTGAATGCAGGTCAGAACGCAGGATGTCTGACTCCCGAGGGTGCAGCTTTGTTGGATACAAGCAAAACGCTCACAAGCTCAATACCGCTTTGTCCGCCGGAAGGAGATGCGGGTACAGGAATGGTCGCTACCAACAGCGTTTTAAAGCGCACAGGAAATGTTTCAGCAGGTACATCAGTGTTTGCTATGGTTGTGCTCGAAAAAAGCCTTTCGGGAGTATATCCCGAGATTGATATTGTGACAACCCCTGACGGAAATCCTGTGGCTATGGTCCACGCAAACAACTGTACTTCCGACATAAACGAATGGGCAAAGCTTTTTAACGATGTTTTAAAGGAGTTTGGAACGCAGGTCGATCCCGATACACTTTACACAACGCTTTATAGATCGGCGCTTTACGGGGAAAAGGACGGCGGAGGGCTCTTGCCGTTTGGGTATCTTTCCGGAGAAAACATAACATCGGTCAACACCGGAAGACCTATGCTGATACGGAAAGAAAACTCATCCTTTACCCTTTCAAACCTTATGCGTGCGAATATGTACTCGGCACTCGGTGCGCTCAAAATAGGGCTTGATATACTGTTTGAAAAAGAGAAGGTTTCTCTCGATATATTAAACTGTCACGGAGGATTCTTTAAAACCGATGAGGTAGGTCAGAAGATAATGGCAGCAGCGGCAAATGTTAAAACAGGGGTAAACAGCGAAGCCTCAGAGGGAGGAGCATGGGGAATAGCTCTTTTAGCAGCTTATTTAAACGAAGAAGAAAGCCTCCCGGAATTTTTACAAAACAAGGTGTTCTGTGACTGTGAAATTAAGGAAATCATTCCTGACAAAGAAGATGTCAGAGGGTTTGAAAAATTTATGGAAAGCTACCGTGCAGGACTTGACGCAGAGAGAGCAGCCGCTATTATCTGAACTTATTTTACGGAGGAATAACTATGCTTGAAGCATTAAAAAAAGAAGTATATGAGGCAAATATGCTTTTACCTAAATACAAGCTTGTAACCTTTACATGGGGAAATGTAAGCGCTATTGATAAGGCATCCGGGCTTTTTGTAATAAAACCGAGCGGAGTCGACTATGAAGTGATGACACCCGATGATATGGTGGTAGTGGATCTAAACGGAAACAAGGTCGAGGGCAGCCTTAATCCTTCATCTGATACACCTACTCACCTTGAGCTTTACAAAGCTTTTCCCGACATAGGTTCTGTGGTCCACACCCACTCATCATATGCCACCTCATGGGCTCAGTCGGGACGGAATATTCCCTGTTACGGAACTACCCACGCCGACTATATATACGGCGATGTACCTTGCGTAAGATGTCTCACAAAGGCTGAAATAGACGAAAATTATGAGAAAAATACAGGGATTCTGATTGCAACCGAATTTGAGCGTCTCGGAATAGACCCTTTGGCAACGCCTGCTGTGCTTTGTAAAAATCACGGTCCTTTCGTATGGGGAAAGACCGCAAATAAAGCTGTTGAATGCGCGGTCGTTCTTGAGAAGATAGCTAAAATGGCATACCGTACAGAGCTTATAAACAATGAAGTGAGCCGCGCTCCTAAAGAGCTTCAGGACAAGCACTATCTGAGAAAGCACGGAAAAAATGCCTACTACGGACAGAAATAACAATTTCTGTAAACACAAATTAAGCAACAAAAATGCCTTGCTGTATAATAACAGAAGGCATTTTTTATATAACTTCACTTTATACTTTTTATCTCACAGTCTTTATAAAAATAGTTTAGTATTTCCTCAAAGCTCTTACCTTCTGACGCAAGCTGTTCAGCGTAAGACTGACAAAATCCGACAAGGTGTCCCGAACCCTTTGTTGAAAACACAAATGCTTCGTCAGTTACCTTAAAGGTAAAGTGCTGTGAGGGCAGCGACAAAAGCATATAAAGCTCACTTGCTGACATCTCTTTTTGTCCATCTATCAGCACCTTAAGCGGCGTGCCGTTTTTACTTTCTTTTATGACCTTTATCCAGCTGTCATAATCATCAGACAAAGATATGTCCAACTGATTTTCAAGAGCCTTTTTTAAGTCGTCCTTAGATATTTCGGTCTCTGAAGCTTCCTCTTCTTTATCAGTATCACAGTCTACCGATGTGAGATAGCTTATATCTTCACCCCATATATCCTCCGCGCTTTCGGTGCTTCCAAACGATCTTTCAAAATATGCAACGGCTACGGGATCACCGCCGTATGTCAAAACCGTATCATACACCTCTTCAGCCAACGGCTTTAAGCGCTTTAAAATCTCATCAAGGTTGTCATATACGCCGCTTGCCTCTTCTTTTGTAAAAACCTTCTGATAAACTGTTTCATCGTCACTTATATGTGCACCGTCTAGTGATGGATCGGGGCTTTCGGCTTCTCTTGCAATATATGTATTTTGAAGAATCATCTGTGCTTTTATAGTCTCGTCGCTCATATCCATTGGTATTGACGCAAGCGTAGAGTACAAAAGGTAATCCATTCTCGAAATTGTTTTAACAGTCTTATCTTCGGTAAGATATATCTTTACCTTATCCGGAAGCGGCTTGTCTTTCACCTTGAACAGGCTGTCCTTAAAAAAGGCAATACACGGTATAAGCATTATTCCGAGTGCAAGAATCAAAAGCGTTTTTACGGTCTGTTTCATTTTTGTCAGTCCTTTCAATATCGGGTCTATATTAAAAGTGTATTCGCTTAAGACAAGGGTTATTCTTGACACAGATTTGTAATTTTGCTATAATTAAAATGATTTTAGTGTGATTGGTCAAGAAAAACGAAAGGAAGGTTTTGTACTATGCCGAAAACTGCACAAGAAAAGCTCAAGGAACAATTTATTCAGAATAATCTTATCGACAAGACATATTACGATAAATACGGTGTAAAAAGGGGATTAAGAAACCCCGACGGCACAGGTGTTATGGCTGGGGTGACAAATATATGTAATGTTCACGGCTACATAGTGAACGAAGGAGAAAAAGAACCTGTCGAAGGAAAGCTTTTTTACCGTGGCTATAATGTTGTTGATATAGTTTCAAATGCACAGGCGGAAAACAGATTCGGTTTTGAAGAGGTAGTATTTTTACTGTTGTTCGGAACTCTTCCTAATAAATCAGAGCTTAAAACATTCCGTGCGATAATAGATGCACAAAGAGAGCTTCCCAACGACTTCTTTGAGGATATGATATTAAAAGCTCCGTCCAGAAACATTATGAATAAAATGGCAAGGTCTATTCTGGCTCTTTACTCATATGACGATAACCCCGACAGTCAGACTCCCGACCACGAACTTAACACAGCCATTTCTATAATTTCAAAGCTTCCGAGAATAATGGTAGATGCTTTTCAGGTTCAGCAGAGAAGCTTTTACGGAAAAAGTATGTATATGCATCCGCTCATCAAGGGACAAAGCACATCAGAGATGATACTGTCAACACTGCGCCCTGACAGGCAGTTTACAGATGAGGAGGCAAAGCTTTTAGACCTTTTGATGATCTTACACGCCGAGCACGGCGGAGGAAACAACTCGACATTTAGTTGTAGAGTTCTCACTTCTTCAGGCACAGACCCTTATTCAGCTTATGCCGCTGCTATCGGATCTCTTAAAGGTCCAAAGCACGGCGGTGCTAACGCAAAGGTTTTGCAGATGCAGGAGTGCATAAAAGCAAATGTAAAAAACTGGAACGATGAAGGAGAAGTAGCTGACTTTTTAAGAAAAATAATCAGAAAAGAAGCTAACGACGGCTCAGGACTTATTTACGGTATGGGGCACGCGGTTTATACGCTCTCCGACCCAAGAGCTGTGATTTTAAAGCAAAGCGCAGAGAAAATAGCTAAGGGAACAGAGTACGAGGCACAGTTTAATCTTCTGGAAACCATCGAAAGACTGACACCCGAGCTTCTAAAGGAAGCCGGAAAGGATAAGTCTATATGTGCAAATGTTGATATGTATTCCGGACTTGTAAACACTATGCTTAAAATTCCTCCCGAGTTGTTTACACCGATTTTTGCTGCTTCAAGAATGCCCGGTTGGTGCGCTCACAGATTTGAGGAAATTGTCACCGGAAACAGGATAATTCGCCCGGCGTATAAAAGCATTCAAAAGGCAAAGAAATATATTCCAATTTCAAAAAGATAGTCTGTTATTATAAGTTTAAAGCATAAAGCCAAAGTCCCTTGAATCACAGGGGCTTTGGCTTTATTAAATAAGTAAATATCCAAGCGCCAGCATAAGCTTTATGTCCGCTCCGTTTTTATAGAGCACATATATAAGTATTCCGATAACCGCCTTTTCCTCGTCTATGTTAAGCTCATCAAAAAGTGACTTTTGATTATTTTGATTTCCGATTCCCGCAAGAGAGCCGAGAAATTCGCTGAAAGGTGACGCCTGCTTGCGCCTGGACTCGTTATTATGTTCGTTATGTATAGGCGGATCAGGATGTGAAATATGTTCACTCACGGGGCTTGAATTGACCTGTGGCTCAGAGCTTTGCGCAGATGAGTGCATCTGACGCATTCGGCGAAGCGCCTGTTCCCTCAGCGACGAAAACTCCTCAGATGATGCCAAGCAGATCACCCCCTAATATGCCGCTTTCTCTTAGTAACGGAAGCAGCTTTAAAAGCTTAAAAATCTTTATCAGGCTATCTACCTTTGCCTGTTTTTCATCCTTTAAGTGCGGCTTTAACGCAAGCAAAAGAGCAATATTTTTGTCGTCCTTCGTACTTTGTTCCATTATGCTTTTAATCTGCATAAGCTTTGAAATATCCAGATTTCCAAGAGGGTTGCTGTTATTGTTTGTATTTTGTTCTTTAGCTTCGTTGCCGTTGTCGTTCATTCCCAGAAGCCTTGATATATCAAGAGAGCCGTCGGCGTTTCCGCTTCCTGATTCCGCAGAGAGTGCGCCGGCAAGCTCCTTTATCTGTTTCATACTTTCCTCATCGTTTAAAACATCATTAAGCTTTGCCATCAGATCGTCCGTATCACTCACCGCCCCTCGCCAGTTTTTTACTATTTTGAGATACTTTTATATATTTCCTGCGCCTGCGGAGTTGAAAGGATCTTTTCCGCTATTTTGGGATTTGAAAGCGCTTGTGTAAGCCGTTGTGCATCCGTTTTATTTAAATTACCGAGAGCCTTATCAAAAACTCCACTTTGCATCTGAGCTTTTAGCACTTCAGGCGTAGTGTTAAACTTTTTTGATGCTATGCTCAATAGTGCTGATAATTGTTTTTCATTTAAATTCATACACATTCCTCCTAAACTGTACTTGTATTTATTCTAATCATATGATACAATATAAATAAATATCACAATCTATAAATATGTTGGGGGCAATAAACATTGAAAATCATCGTTTTTTCTGACACACACAATCTTACATCTGCCGCAGAGGATATAATTAAAAGAAATCTTTCAGCCGATCTGTTTGTTTTTTTAGGCGACGGAGAAAATGATTTAAATTCCGTAAAAACACAGTACTATGATAAAAGCTTTGTCGCTGTTTCAGGAAACTGCGATTATTACTCCCGTCTTCCGGAGGTCGGTGAATTCAGTGCTATGGGAAAGAAAATCGTATTTACTCACGGGCATCGTTACAATGTGCGTTACTCACTTGACGCCCTTTACTATCTCGCAAAGGAACGGAAAGCAGATATTATGCTATTTGGACACACACATACCCGCTACCACCAAATATATGACAACATTCACTTTGTAAATCCCGGAAGTGCCGCTATACCTCGTGACAGTGATCCGCCTTCATACGCTTTACTTACAATAAACGATGAGGATATAAGCGTAAAGCACATCGACCTTATATAATATATGATCTTTTTACATAAAATGTTAAAGGGGCAGTTATCTAAAACTGCCCCTTTATTACTTAAAGTTTAATATGTTATCTTAACCCTCGAGTCCTTTTCTGTATTTATTATAAACGCTCCGTCTCTATATCCTTCAACATAAGCCCCGAGTGATGTATTGATTTTTGCACTTTCCGGCGCAACGATGCTAAGCTTGTTTCCCGCTCTTGAAATAATTTCGGCGTCTATGCTGTCTCCGCAGAACTTAAAGCTTACCTCAAAGCCTCCCCGCGCTAACACGCCTTTTACCTCTCCCTCGTTCCACTGAGCAGGTCTTGCAGGAAGAAAAACAAGTTCTTTGTTTTCGCTCTGGAGCAATGCCTCAATTATTGCAGCCGTTCCGCCGAAGTTGCCGTCTATCTGAAATGGCGGATGACTGTCAAACATATTCGGGTTTGTAGAATAGCTTAACAGTGCTATCAGATTCTCATACACCTTTTCACCGTCAAAAAGCCTTGCCCACATATTTGTTATCCATGCTCTGCTCCATCCGGTGTGTCCTCCGCCATGTGAAAGTCGGCGTTCAATAGTTGCTCTTGCCGCATCGGCAAGCTTAGGCGTTTTTCTTACCGATATCATATCCGCAGGATAAAGCGCAAAAAGCTGAGAAATATGTCTGTGACCGGGTTCTACCTCATCATAATCCTCTGCCCACTCTTTTATCTGTCCGTATTTTCCTATCTCGGGAACAGGCAGCCTTGATCGCATTTCCGCAAGTTTTTTAGTAAATGCCTTATCTCTGTTAAGAATTTCCGATGATTCTATAACCGCTGTGAAAAGCTCGTACAAAATCTGACTGTCCATTGACGGACCTATACATACCGAACCCTTAGAACCCGATTTAGTAATATATGTATTTTCAGGAGATGTTGACGGACAGGTAACAAGCTTTCCCTCACTATTTTCTATCAGAAAATCAACAAAAAACTCTGCTGCTTCTTTTAGGGTGTCATATTTATTTTCCAGAAACTCTCTGTCCTGTGTAAACTTATAATGCTCCCATATATGAAGACATAACCATGCCGCTCCCATAGGCCAAGGAGTTGCGGGCAGCCAAAGGTCCTGCGGAGCCGTACCGCCCCATAAGTCAGTGTTGTGGTGAGCCACAAACCCTCCGCAGCCGTACATTTCTTTTGCTGTAATTCTTCCGTTTTTACGCATTTTTTCTATAAGGTCAAACAACGGAGTATGAAGCTCCGACAGATTACAGATTTCAGCAGGCCAATAGTTCATCTGAGTATTTATGTTTATTGTGAACCGACAACCCCATGCCGGCCACATATCCTTATTCCAAATGCCCTGCAAATTAAGTGGAAGAGTTCCCTTTCTGCTTCCTGAGATCATCAGGTAGCGCCCAAAATTAAGATAAAGCTCAAAAAGCTTGTTATCGGCTTTTCCCTCTTGTCTCACCTTTTCTAAGCGCTTATCTGTCGGTAAGCTCTCATCACTTTCGCCGCAAAGCGTAAGGCTCATTCTATCATAATATTTTTTATAATCATAAATATGATCTTTTTTTATTTCGTCAAAGCTTTTTCCTTTAAGCTTATCTACATCATAAAATGCCTTATCCTTATAATCATTGTACCTGTAGCTTGTCTGCGCACTTATATAAACTATGACCTCATCACACTCGGACGCCACAAGACTGCTTCCAAAGCTTGTTAAGCTTCCTCCGACAGGCACAACTCTTATTACACTCGCAAAGTTTATACCGTCCTCTCCGCCGCATCCTCCGTAAAACAAAATCGTATCGTCGGATATAGGTGAATTGTCATCAAAATAATCGTCTCTTCCGTCAATATTTATTTTAAGATTTATAGATTTGTTCCTGTCGGCAAAATACCTTATTGCTATTACCTCGTCGGGATAAGAAGCTATACATTCCCGTTTGTACACAACCTCTCCAACTTTAAATGCTACGCTCATAACAGCGTCTGAAACATCAAGCATTCTGACATAATCCTTAACATCTGACGATGAATCAAACGACTGCTCAATTTTTAAATCACCGAGAGGCATATAGTGACGCTGATTTACAGGCGTCCCGCAAAACGCATTTAATACAAGGTCTTCTGCCTCAGGTATTTTCTCCTCTCTGATAAGGGAGCGCAATCTTTCAAGGTTTTTAAGAGCGCTTCTGTTGTTGCAATCTCTCGGTCCGCCCGACCACACAGAATCCTCATTGAGCTGATACCTCTCGTTATATATTCCTCCGAAAATCATAGCTCCGAGCCTTCCGTTTCCTATCGGAAGCGCCTCGTCCCAATTCTCAGCCGGCTTTGTATACCAAAGTGTAGTTGAATCATTCATACATAAAACCCCTTAACAGTTCATTGTTTTTATTATATCAAAATGCAAGAGCTTTTGCAACACAATATCTATTAAATTTTATTAGCCGTCTATACAAAATAGAAAAGTCGTCAATCAGGCATAAAAAGATACCCTTCGCCAAAGACGAGGGTATCTAATTTTCTATTAACCTGTAAGACCTGAACGCTCAATACCTTCTGTAAAGTATTTCTGTAAGAAGATATACATAATAAGTATCGGTGATATCGCAAGTATACATCCTGATTCAAGCCATACGATAAGCTGTCTCGGACCGACAGCCTGATTGTTAAACAGGTCTGCCGCAAGTGTCGAACTAAGATTCTGAAGCTGAAGTCCTACCGTTGCACTGTCATTCAAGAATGACGATGTCATATAGTAGTCATTCCAATACCATACTATTGAGAACAAGAATACTGTAAGGAATGATGACGCCGCATTCGGAACCATTACGATCAGGAATGTCTTGAATGGTCCGCAGCCGTCAAGATAAGCAGCGTCCTCAAGCTCCTTTGGAAGTCCCTTAAAGAACTGCCTGAACAGGAAGATAAACAGTCCGGCCTTGATTCCGTTTGCAAACAGTGCCGGAAGATATAGCGTCCAGCCTGTATCTATTAGGTGTAAGCCCTCGCCGCCGTTAAACATACTGAATATTCCAAGAGGATTAAAGTATGTAAACTTAAGGTACATCGGGATAGTAGTTATCTGCGGCGGTACAATGATCATAAGGATTACTATTACAAACAATAGTCCCTTACCCTTGAATTTAAACCTTGCAAAGCCATATCCGGTCAAAGCACAGGTTCCTACCTGAATTATCGAAGCTATAAGATTGAGCTTTATAGTGTTAAGCGCTGTCGAACCGAACTTCATCGTGGTCCATGTTTCCTTGATGTTATCAAGCGTCAAGGACTTAGGTATCCAGATTATCGAGGGATCGTTCATCTGTTCATCAGGTCTGAAAGATGTCGAGATCATAAATATCAGCGGATACAAGATGATAAAGCACAGTCCGAACAGTATAAGGAATCTGAATATCGGCCAAACAGTAGCCATTATAGCCTTATTTCTGTTATATCTTATCTGCTCCGGGGTTAGATTTGGCTTTATGCCAAGCTTTTTCATTTCCTTTTTCTTTGCCTTCTTTGCAGCCTTCATTTCCTTTGCAAAGAGCTTTTCTTCTTTTTTAGTTGCCAAGTCTATCCCCCCTTATACTTCGTAGTAAACATGCTTGCTTATCAGCGCCGCGATCAGTCCTAGCGCCAGTCCTACAATGGCGAAATATGCCCAAGCCATAGCCGCCATATATCCGTAGTTCCAAGAGCTTTCCTGCGTCATAATAAGCTTCATTACCTGGTTAGACGGATCGACGAACGAATCGACTACCGTGTAAACCAATGCTGCAAGTATCATAGGGCTTATGTAGGGAATCGTTATCTTCCAGAAGTACTCCCATGCGGTAGCGCCCTCCATCTGTGCCGCCTCTTTTGCGGTAAACGGAATATTCTGAAGCGCTGACAGGAATATCAGTATCTGTATTCCCGAGCTCCACACCAGATTGAAAATATCCGATGTAACGCTTGTTATCGTATTTGTAAGCGATTCACTTATTCCGTAGATTCCAAGAAACTCCAGAAGCTGATCGACCAGGTCAGTTTCAAACAGCGTGCTGAACTGTTCCGAACCTCCCTGATAGCCTCCTGTCGACATATTACCGTTTATGATCTCCATAACAGGTCCTGTCGCAATAATTACCGGAAGGAAGAATACCGCACGAGCAAAAACTCTTCCTCTGAACTTCTGATTAAGTATTACCGCCACGAATATCGAGAAGATAAGTATGAGCGGCGTTTTGAGAGCCGTATCGCCCAGAACAGACACAAGGTACTGTGAATAGTGCTGGTCTTTTCTGAAAGCATCGTAATAATGCTGTATGCCGTTCCACTCAAGGTTCATAGAACCCTTTGTAGGCTGTGTGAGGTTGAAAGAATAAATAAGCGATTCGATAAGCGGCATCAGGAAGAAGTATATCGCACCTATAAGCCATATTGCAATAAATGCGTATCCGTACAACGCCTTTCTTCTCTCGTAGGGTATTCTCATTCCCTTTTGCCTTTTTTCCTTAGGCGGCTTAACCGCCTTTTCGGTCTTTACTGCTGTACTCATTATTCTTCATCGCCTCCTTCCTCTAAACAGTTGCTTACATCTATCTGTGTTCCGTCCACCTTGACGGTCGAGTTGTTAAGGTCTACCTCAACGGTCACCTTATCCTCACCGTCCTCAGTTCCGTAGGTCGTCTTTGCAACTCTGTTTTCAACATCGTACTCGTAATTTGTGATTACATACTCATTAAGTTCTGACAAAACCTTATCTGCCGCAACAGACTGATTCGCCGCTAAATCTACCCAGCCCTTATAGTTTGCATAGTACAGATCGTTATAATCAGTATCATTTAAAACCGATGCGTCTGCATAGATCATATCGTAGTGTATCGCCGAGCCGTACGCAAGCGCAAGCAGGAATGTTTCATCCGAATTAGAGCTTGCGTTTATCGCCTTTGTAGAATACGGAACATATCCGTGAACTATCATCTGGTAAAGCGGTATATCATAATCTACAATGTTAAATCCGCTTGAGTAGACCGGAACATTCGTTATGTGATCAACATACGGCAATACATATGTGTTTGCCTGATCCGCAAGTACCGAGCCGACCTCTTCTTTTGCTTTCTTATAGCCCTCTACGATTGTCTCAAGAGTTGTCTGCCTGTTCGAATAGTTGTTTGACGAGTAGTCGGAAACAAGCTTTGAGGAATATCCGCCGAATGCAATATTCTTTAGCTCCTCATCCTTGTAGCTCTCGATCATTTCATCAAACACCTTGCTGTATACCGTAGGTGTAAGAAGTGCCGGTGCAACACCCGATTCCGCTCCGAATGCGGGATTGTATTTGAGCTGTCTTGAGAACGAGTTAGAAACTCTTATCGCCGTACTTGTGAATGTAAAGTAGCCCCAAGAGCTGCTCTCCATCTCCATATTATCCATAGACGGATAAATCGTTACTCCGTTGTCATTGCCGTATTTTATGAGATCCTCAAGGTCACCGTTCCCTCCGACTGTCGATGATGCCGAAGCTGATGTTGAGATCTTTCTGTCAATGGACTTTGATGTCCAGTCGTTGTATGCGGCGATAATATCCGTAGCGCCTGCATCCTTCAATTTTTTAAGGATCTTCTGAGCCTGTTCAAAGGTAGTTATTTCCGTCTGAAGATCAAATGGGATTCCCAAAATTGATTTTGCTTTTATAACTCCGCCAAAGAAGTCAACATACAGATTTGTACCGTCAGACACATTAGGCTCCATCTTAGTTTTATCCACAAAGTAGTCGCGGTAAACCTTAGCAACATCAGCGTAGTTTACTTCTTCCTCACTTGCCAACGGATAGTAGGTAACCGCCAGAGTTCCGGCTTTGATTTTTCCCTTTTCAAAAACCTTTAGAGCCGCATTTTCACCGCTTAGCTCAAAGTCGTCAGAGCCTCTTACTTCAAAGTCATAGTAAAGTGAGTTGTATGTCTGATTTCCCTGTCCGTTGATCTGAGCGTTTATCGAGCAGTCTGCATCTCCTTGAGTTGCGATAGCCACAAGAGCCTTATTTCCTGAAACATGTGCGCCTAGCGGCATATATGCCTGTTCCATAGTTCTTGGAGCCTGAAGCGGAACATTTGTGTAATTTCTTCCGTAAATCTTCTGTGAGTAAACGGTAGCGTAATTGCCTTTTCCGTTGTTGTAATTTATAACAGCGCCGGTTCCGTCGGGGATTATCATATATCCCTCAACAGGCTTTTCATTTTCATCCGTTGCCGGAACAGCTCCGAAGTAAGGTGTAAGCTGAATATCCGTTATAACAAGACTGCCGCCTTCTTCCTCAGCCTTTTTCTCCTCAATTTTTGAGGTGTCACAGGATACCGTCAGCTTTCCATCTTCAAGAGTGTAATCTACCGGTATAACAAATCCCTCTTTGCTGAAGCTGTATAAAATCGACAGCCCGTTGTCATTTACGGTTATAGTTGTGTCTGCCGTATGGCTTCTCTTTGAGTGTGTTCCAGAATAAACGGTAGATGTTGTTCTGCTTTCACGGTTTCCGTAAGAAACTACTAGTCCCGACTGAAGCTGTTGCCTCTGAGCCGTTTTCATAAACGGATTTCTTGCTGAAGGATCTAACACCGTATTATCCGCTTCTGTATTTATCGGTGTGCTCCACCAATAATTTTTCTGTCCGTTTCTCTCGTCTAAAAGACAGATCCTTGCGTTTTCCTCGTCATAGTAAAGAGAGATGTCTCCGTCCTTTACCGCAAGCTTACAGGCCTTAAATGCCTCCTCATCGGATACCTTATCAGGAAGCTCATCTTCAGCTTCCTTTTGCTCCTCCTTGCTTGCCGATTCATTACTGCTGCCCTGCTCAGAGGTTGTGCTTTCCTTAGCAGCGTCATCTTCAGCAAACGCATTCATAAGCGTACCGACCGGTAAAAGCATGGTAACTACTATTGCACACGCTATCAGTCTTTTGATTTTATCCTTATGCATAATAATTACCTCCTTAACCCCTGATACGATATGTTATTTCCGTGTAGATCTGATAGAAGAATGCGTATACCTGCTGGAACAGACTTATAAGAAGCACCGCCAAAAACAGGATTATGAGCATCGCTACCAGTGTCAGAACTATTGATAACAGAGTTTTTGAAAACGAGTATTGATGAACAGCTTTCATTCCCTGTATCATCAATACGACCGACCAGCCAAGTCCTATGTACTCGACCGTGTTGATCCACACAGATTCATCAAGCGTCATAAAATTTGACAGGAATACGCCTATGTAAGTTCCGACTATGTACGGCACAAGTGCGTAAGCCGAGTTAATACAAACTCTCTTCATTGTACCCTCTCCGTCAAGGAGCGTACATATCGACCAGTTTCCGATTACCCATGTCGCAAAGTAAACGACTGACTGAACTATAAGCGGTACAACATTGAATATCTCCTGATTTCCTTTTGTGTACTGAAATCCTCTAAGTCTTGCGCTCACCACCATTGCAACAAACAACAGTCCGACAATTATAAAAGCGTATTTTAATGAACCTTTTTTCTTCCACCGAAGATCCTCAAAGCCCTCAACCGGATGGAAAACAACATGCTTGATCCAGCCCAATTCTGAAAATTCATACATTGTTATTTTCCTCCTTTCGTTTTAGCTTTTTTGCCTAAAATACCTTTCTTAAAAAGGATCCTTAGCACGATTATTGCGATAATTATAACCGCAAGCACTATTATCGCCGGTGTAAAATACTTTGCTATAACCTCTTCTCTGTAATACTGATAAGCGTTATCGTAGCTCACATCCGCCTCAGCATACTCAAAATAATCCATAGCCTCTTTGTAGTTTCCGGCGTTGAGTTCAGCCTTTCCGAGTCCCATATACGCCAGCCAGTATCCTCCGTCCCGGCTAAGTACCTCTTCCCAAGGACCTTTGGCTTCCTCGTACCGACCATCGGCATAAAGCCCTGCTGCCTTATGTACCATTTGTCCGAACTGAGTTTCTACAAAAACGGTAATATCGTTTTTCTTACCGTCTATGACATATATTTTATCGCCTCTTGACTCGACCGCATTAGGAGCGATAAATGTTCCCTTCTGGTCAGATGTTGAGTTCTTTGAGCCAAACACGAACAGGAGGTTATTTTCCTGGTCGTACTGAAAAATTCTTCCCGACTCATAATCCAGAACATTTATGTTCATATTGTCGCTTACGACAAGGTCTGTAAGTCTTATCGCAAAGTGCGGATCTACCTCCGCCGTTGTAAACTCTACGAGGTCACCGAACTTATAAGAATTTCCCGCATTCGTATTCCATATATTGTAGCCAGCAGGATTAAGCTTCTTAACTGCGTCCTGAGAAGCGTTAGCCGCTTCTGTTACAGTGTAGATAAAGCCCTCGTTGTCAACATCAAAGTTTGCAAACTCTACATTTACATTTCTCTCCATAGATGCGAGCTGCTCATTAGATGCGAATGTTCTCCATATCTGCTGTGCGATAACTGCGGCTGTTACCTCAACACGGTTTGCACCGTAAAAGCCGGTGAACACACCGTTCGGGTCGAACTGTACAGCGCCCTGCTGAACCGAGGATTCAACAGCATATACATTTCCGCCGCTGTCGGCTAATATCTTAGTAGGATTAAAGGTCTTTGATTTATAAAGCTCCGATTCAGGCTTTACAAACTCCTGATCCGACTTCATAACCGTCGCCGACTCGGCAATAGCTCTTACTGCTCTCGAATTTGCAGTATCAGCTATGTACACAACAGGTTTGCCGTCAGAAACCGTGACATACAATCCGGACGGATCGTTAAAACTCGGTACCTCGCTATCGGAAAGCTTATTGTAAGCTCCGACAAGCTTTAAGTCTTTATCAAGTCGAAGGATTCTGTTGTTTCCTGAATCCGCTATCCAGAATTCATCAAGCTCCGGCTCATAGAACATATCCTTTGCATTTGAGATGCTGGCTGATGCGTTATCCGCCAAAAACAGCTCATCTCCGGCAGTTGAAAGCTTCATAAGATCCATTCCGCTTCCCGAAACCACCTGATCAACTCTGTAACCGCTTTGGCTGGGAATAGCGTCATACCAAGCATCGTAGTTGTACGATACATACGGCTCATCGGCAAAAGCCGAAAGCGATGTAAGCGTAAGCGCTGACCCAACTGCAAGAACGATCGACAATGTTTTCTTTAATTTATTCATTCTTGACACTACTTATCACCATTCCTTTACATATATTCGTTAAAACCTATTAGTCTTTAATACCCGAATTAGCCATTGTCTCCATTACGTTGCCCTGTGCAACCATAAATACGACCAATGGTGGAATCATAAGTAGTACCGCCGTTGCAAAGGTTACGCCCTGTCGAGCGATACCTGATGCTGAGATCTGCTGCATAATAGTCGGAAGCGTCTTGAGTTCCTCTGAATATACAAGCACGCCGCCCTGTACTGCCCAGGCTGCCTGGAACGCAAATATAAGAAGCGTCATCATAGCCGGTTTTGAGTTTGGAATAACGATTCCCCAACAGATCCTGAAAATTCCTGCTCCGTCAACTCTCGCCGCCTCTATCATAGAGTCGTGTATAGTTGATATGCTCTGTCTCATCAAAAACAGGTTCATCGGCATAGCTACGCTCGGGAGGATGAGTGCCCAGTAGGTATCTATCATACCGAGGGTCGCCATTACCAAAAACTGCATAATCCAAAGTGCATTGGATGTAAACAGAAGTGCCGTTACGATTATCTTGTTTATCGCAGCGCTTCCGGGGAATCTGTACTTTGCGAGTACAAATGCCGCACAGCAGCATACGAACATATTTGAAATCGTTATTACAACAGTTACGAATACACTGTTAAATATGTATCTCGAAAGCGGAACCCATAGGCTTGATGCTATCGTAAACATACTTTCGTAGTTTACTAATGTCGGCTCCAATACATAAAGCTTAGGCGGGAATACAAACAACTCGTGTATAGGCTTAAACGACTGTAATATTGCGTAGTACAGAGGGAATACCATAAAGATTCCCAAAAGTATCAAGAAGATGAAGATAACTACTGTACCCGCTGTTGAACCGTTGGTTCTTTTCTTTCTCTTCTTTACATGAAGCTTATCAATGTTGATTTTAGCCTGTCTTTTACGAAGCTTGGCTAACGCTTTTTCTTGCTTCTTTTTCTCTTTTTCACTGAGTCCCATATTGTATCCTCACCTCCTAATCCAAATACTTTGCGAGCAGCCAGTTTATAAACTTATTTGCAAGCAGCATCGCCGCGAACAGTACGAAACATATCGCACAGGAATAACCCATCTCGTATCTTATAGTACCGTAGTCGGTCGCGTGGTTCATAATCGTGTGAGCCACATAGTCTGTTGACGGAAGTCCTACAAGCGACTGTCCTACAACTCCGACTGTAAAAGCAGCCGAGATCTGAAGCACCGCTGCGAACAGAAGCTGTGGTCCCATAGACGGGATCGTGATTGAGAAAAGCTCCTGCCAACGATTTTTGATTCCTTCAATAGCTCCTGCCTCATACATTGACTTGTCGATGTTCTGGAAACCTGCACGCAGTGCTAGGAATCCGGCGCCCATTGATATCCACATCTGAACAATAAGAACTACGACAAAGATGTAGCCTGTATCTGTCAGCCACTGGATAGGCGCATTGATTATTCCGAGATCCATAAGTATCGCGTTGAAGTATCCGTATGTATCTCCCGAGAAGAGCAGCTGCCAGATAACATATACTGACGGTGTCATCGAAGGAGCGTAGAACACGAAAGTAAATATCGTCTTAAGCACCGGGTGCATCTCGTTTATAAGCCATGCCAGGAAAAACGATAGAATATATCCGATAGGTCCCGTGAATATCGCCATAACAAGAGTGTTCTTAACAGCGATCATAAATACATCGTCGTTTAAGAAAAGTGTTGTAAAGTTTGAAAGACCTATAAACTTCGGAAGCTGTACCATATTAAAGTTTGTAAATCCCATAGGAAGCGACATTATTACCGGTACTATGGTAAATATGGTAAACAGTACGAGAAACGGAGCCATCATTCCGTAGCAGCCGGCATTTACACGCATCATATGAAGAGTGTATTTTACCTTGCCCTGATTTTTAATAGGTCCTGCAACAGTTGCTTTTGCCATATCCGCTCACTCCCCCTTTACTTATTACTTCCGACCGATAATCCAAGGTCGTTCAGCTTACGCTCGATCTCATCGTTTATGTCCTTATTGTACCACATAAGCGTGTCTCTCGGATTTTCGGCGTTATTAACAGTTTCTCTGAATGCGTTCATTATGTTACGGGTTACCGCATACGAAGCCGGGATTACAGGTATCTCTATCTGCTCGGCAAACTGAGCCTGAATCTTTTCCATATCGACGGTAGACCACGAAAGCTCCTTAAGGGCTTCAATATTAGCTGAATCAAATCTACCCATTGTTCCCATTAAAGCCTCGATATCGTTTCCGTAAGTAACCTGTGTTTCCTTATCAGTAAACCACTTTAAGAAATCCCATGCTGCCTGCTGATCTTCAGCCTTCTTGAATATTACGGCTCCTGTTCCCTGTGAGTTAGCGGAACGGTTTATCGTTCCGTCAGCCTGACGCGTTCCCGGAACCTGAGTCATTCCCCAACAGCCCTTTATCTCAGGCGCCGAAACAGTAACCTGATTGTAGAAGGTATACGGCTGTATAAGGAGCGGCATATCACCGGTTCTGAATCTTGTAAATCCGTCATACTGCTGTGAGAAGCTGTATGTTGTATAGAATTTTGTCCACTTACCGAAAGCGTCTATCGCTTTCTGATCATCAAAAGTAGTTTCTGTCTGTTCATCATTATAATAGTTAAGTCCCTGCTGAAGCATAAGCATAGCGAATGTGTTTCCTGCCTCAACAGTTGTCGAAACAACGGCTGTACCGTTTGCGGAGGTGTTCTGAGTAATAGGAAGTACAAGTCCTACCTCCATATAGTTCCTCTGAAGCACCGGCAGTACCTCAATAAGGTCATCCCATGTCTGGACATCTCTCTCAGCATCTATTCCGTATTCCGCCAAAATATCCTCACGGTAGAACATCATCGGAATAGTCTGGCTTATCGGAAGACCGTATACACCGTCGTTATAGGTGTAAAGCACAGGTGCGTTCTTCTGGAACCTTTTTACTACCTCATCATAATCATCAAAGGTGGTAAGGTCTGTAAGAACATCACGGGCTGCAAGCTGTATCGGGAAGTCTCCTCCGATAAACAGCGCTATATCCGGTCCTTTTCCTGCAAGGGTCGCTTCTACGATACCTCCGACAACAAGATTTACCGTTATCTTTGTATCACTTGTGTTGTTAAATTCGTTTTCAACGAGCTGGTTTACTATCTGAGCCTGATCTCGTCCGAGCTGTACCCAGCAAACAAGCGAATCCTCGCTCTCATTTGAAAGAGAGTTGTAGTCCTCAAAGAACGAGCCTATAAACGATTTAAAACCAAAGCTAAGGCTGTCAAAGAAGCCCTCATCCGTTGAGGTAAAGTTTCTGCCTGTCGGAACAAGTTCCATCATATCCACTTCAAGCGGCTGTCCTCTGTACTCTCTCATCCATGATGAAACGGAGGTGATATTATCCTTTATCTGGCTGAGGTTACCCGGAATGTTTACAGGTCTGTTCACACAGTTATCTAAAACAAGCGCCATTTTTTCAAGCGTTACCGCTTCGGAACCTCCCGTACCAGAAAGATCCTCGATCTCTTTTTTGGTATCCTTAAGCGCCTGACTTAAGCGTTTGAACTCAGATATGATCTCGGGAATAGCCTTGTCTATCTGATAGTCATTATACTCGTCCGGATCAGGACCTGTGATCTGACGGATTCTTCTGTAATAGCCCGTTATCTCGTATACGACATCGTCAAGATCCGCCATTATTCCTCCTATCTCTCCCGGGATAGCCTCAAGCATAAGCGTATGCTTTCCCGCTTCGAGATAGTAGTAAATATCGTTTCCGTCCGCATCCTTAGGAGTTGTTACCTCCCAGTCGGTAGCGTAATAAAACTTTATCTGTCCGCTTTCTGTATTAGGCACCTTACCGTCTATGTAAAGTCTTCTGTTCGAGTAAAGACCTCTCATCTGGTCCTGTCTGCCTCTGATGCCGAGCTTGTAATATCCTGCCGTCTCAACATCAAATTCCCAGGTTATCGACTGTGTAGATTTTGACCAGTTGCCCGAACCAATGGTGTTATATCTTGTCTTTGTAGGATGTGAAGGCTGAGTTATTGAAGAATTTCTGTCACTTGTAGGGTAGAGTGTTCTGTCCGATTTGTAAATCGCATCCTCGCCTTGAATCGTTATTGTCTTGGCATCCTTGTTTTTGTCGAGCTCCGACTGGTCGGGTGCCGAATAAGGCTCGGTAGAATCCTCCTGTGAAAGCTTTATGCTTTCAATAGCAAACTGAGCTTTTACAGACTCCAAAGTAACTGTATACTTGCCTGCTTCAAAGTAAAACCAGAGTGCGTCCCCGTAAAGACCGTCTCCGTCCTTTAAAAACTCCTCCTGCCAGCATACATCTTCGACCTGTCCGGGTCTGATGTCGTTTCCGTGTACATCCTGCTTTTTGTTCTCCTTGTTTACCCATCTTTTCGCAAGAGTTATTCTCGAAGCGGTGTCATAAGGAGTTTCACCGTTTATTTTTAAATCGAATTCAACTCCGTCGGTTCCTCCCGCAAGAGCCTCATACGACATTCTTATTGCATAAACTCCTGTCTTTTCAACTGTAAGCGGAAATGTAATGCTTCCTACCTGATTAGACCATTTCAAAGCGTCCTTTCCGTCTACACTTTCAACTGTTACATCCGCATCTTCGCTGGCAGTGTACTTAGGCTGATATTCCTTAGAATAGATATAGCCATCTTTGTCACCGATCTCGGGACGCTCATCGTCCTTGTGAGCTTCACGATAGTCGGTATAAGACATTATGTCGCCGGTAGTTGCTTGAACTATCTCTTCAGTAGTGTCCGCTGCATTAGAAGCGGGCTCTGTTTTTTCATCCGCTGCATAAGCTGCGGCTGACGAGGTAGCAACCAGCGCCATTGCCAGTGAAAAAGCTAAAACTCTTTTTAAAAGCTTGTGTTTCACAGTATATCCACCTTTCTAATAAAATGTAGTAGTTTAAGTTATATTATCTCCCTGACGGGCAATAGAGTTGATCATTCGCTTGACTTGAATATATGTATCCTTCCCGATTCCTCATCAAGCTCTGCCTTTACCTTGTCTCCGCCCTTTATACCGAGCGCCTCAAGGTAATCCTTCGGGATCTGAAGCCGTCCCGATCTGTCCAGCACAATAAGCTCCTCGTGCTGAGCATCTTCCTCTTCTTCAGCCGCCTGTTCGGCTGTTATATCATTTATGTTGCCGAGGTTATTAAGCTCTTCCGCATATGACCTCTTTCTGACTATCTCCGAGCTTATCCGCCCGTCCCGTATAGCAACGACTCTGTCGATATGCTTTGAAAGCTTTACATCGTGGGTAACTATTACGATAGTAAGCCCCTCGGTTCTGTTAAGCTCCTTAAATATATCAAGTATCGCTCTTGAAGTCTTGGTATCCACCGCTCCCGTAGGCTCATCCGCCAAAAGCAGCTTTGGTGAGTTTGCAAGAGCTATCGCTATCGCGACCCTCTGCTGCTCTCCACCCGACATCTGATCAAGTCTTGAGTTTGCTCTGTTTAACAGCCCTACCTTATTTAAAAGATCAAGCGCTCGCTCTCTGCGTTGCTTTGAACCCTTTAATATCATCGGCATCTCAACATTCTGAACCGCCGTAAGGTACGGGATGAGATTTCGCGCGTTGTTCTGCCATACAAAGCCAACAGTATTGCGCTTATACTCCATATAATCGTTGTCTGAAAATTTAAGCAGGTTTTTTCCGTCGACAAAAAGGCTTCCCGCGCTCGGCTTATCAAGACCTCCGAGCATATTAAGCAACGTACTTTTTCCGCTTCCGGAATTTCCGACTATCGCCATAAGCTCGCCGCGCTTCACCTCGAAATCAAGTCCTTGAAGCGCTACGACCTCGACCTCTGATGTCTTGTAAATTTTTACAAGGTTTTCACAGCTTATCATACAGTCATCACTGATGGCTGCTACGCTGTTGTCATCGACCAATACATCACTCAACGATCTCACCGTCCTCAAGGGTGTAGACCACATCCGCCACATCCATCATACTGGGGTCATGCGTTGTCATCACGATCGACATTCCCTCTTTTTCTACAAGCTCTTTAAAAAGCTTTACAATATAAAGAGATGTCTGTGTGTCAAGCTCTGCCGTCGGCTCATCAGCAAATATTATTTTCGGAGAGTGAGCTATTGCCCTTGCGATAGCCACGCGCTGCTGTTCTCCTCCGGACATTTCCCCGGGTCGGTGGTGCATCCTCTTCGCAAGACCGACATTTGAAAGGCACTGCTTTACGCGCTCATCTCGCTGTGCCGGCGGATAGCCCGCAAGTCTCAGTCCGAACTCCACATTTTCATAGCCTGTCATACTTGATATAAGCGCCACCGACTGAAACACAAACGACATATCATATCGCCGTTTTTCATCTCTTTGCTTATCGCTTAATGCGGTTATATCCTCGTCAAGGAAAATCACTCTTCCTTCGGTAGGTCGGTCAAGAGCGCCCAATATGTTAATAAGCGTTGTTTTTCCGCTTCCTGAGCGGCCTCTTAATATTGTAAGCTTTCCCTGCTCTATTTCAATGTTTATGTTTTTAAGCGCATTTACAATACTTCCATCGCCGATTTTAAAATCGCGGCTTACATTTTCTGCCGTAAGTATTGCGGACACCAGCTCACACCGCCTCTCACAATCTGCTTTACGCAGTTTTATTTGTGCATTTTGCACATCTGCCTTTTTTGACAAACAAAAGTAATGCGCTTTTAACCAATTAGTTAAAAGTCACTACCAAGCCGTGTTATTTCAACTTATTTTTGACGAAATAGTCAAAGAAAATAAGCCCAGAGTAAATTTTCCTATTTAATATTATATCAAGCATCTACATTTTTGTCAAGGTTTTGTTGAATTTAACTATAACTTTTGTCCAATTTCACAAGAGCTTAATTTTTTGTGTATTATGCACAAATAAATCGACAAATATTTGTATACATACACAGTAATTTATTCTATTTATGCTTTTTTCGGCACATATTTTTAAAATCAAACAAATTGTTCACAATTTATTAAGTAAATGTTTTCATTTTCTATATTTTCAATACAAGGTACCGGCTGCTCGGACTTTCCCGTTTATGTAGGTAGATTTTCGCCCGGGTCTAATGCCATACGGCGATTCAAGTATCAGTTGTTCTTTAATGTCGGATCTTCATCATTCTTTTTTCGGATAAAAGACCTAAAATTAAAAAAATTGTGAACAAAATTTAAAAATAAGATGAACGCTATTGTAATATTTGAAAAATAGTAGTAATATATATTTCGGCGCTTTAGCGATTTAAAGCAAATTAGTAAATTGAAAAGGATGATAGAAATGGCAACACAGGGAGATTTGATCTCATTCCGTCCTGATGTGAGAGTTCTGGACGCGACCTTAAGAGATGGTGGACTGGTAAATAATTTCAGATTTTCCGACGAATTTGTAAAGGATCTTTACAAGACAAACATAAAGTCAAATATTGACTATATGGAGTTCGGTTACAAGGCTTCAAAGGAGATTTTTGATCCAAAGGATTTCGGTAAATGGAAATTCTGCAACGACGACGATGTTTTTGAAATAGTCGGAAACAACGACACCGACCTGAAGCTTTCGTGTATGCTCGATGTCGGAAGAACGGATTTTAAAAATGATGTGCGGAAAAAGACTGACTCTCCGTTTGATCTTATGAGGGTAGCGACATACATTCATCAGATACCCTCGGCGATAGAAATGATCGAGGACGCTAAGAAAAAAGGATACGAGGTAAGCGTAAATATAATGGCAGTGTCAAAGGTGAACGACGATGAGCTCACAAAGGGTCTTGAGCTGCTTGCGAAGAGTCCGGTTGACATAATTTACATAGTAGACAGCTACGGAGCGTTTTACCCCGAACAGATCGAGCGGCTCGCACAGAAATATACCGAGCTCGGAAGCAGGTACGGAAAACAGATAGGTATTCACGCTCACAACAATCAGCAGCTTGCCTTTGCAAACACCATAACGGCTCTTCGTTACGGTGTGAGCTGGCTTGACTGTACAGTAAGCGGAATGGGACGAGGAGCCGGAAATTGTTATACCGAGTCGCTTCTTGCGTTCTTGAAAAATCCTAAATACGACCTTGTACCCGTAATGAACTTTGTTGCAAAGCATATGCTTAAGCTAAAGGAAGAGTGCGTGTGGGGATACGACATTTCATACCTTCTTACTGCTATTTTAAACAGTCACCCGTCCTCAGCCATAAAGTTTGTCAAGGAAGGAAGAACCGACTATTCGAGCTTTATGCACGAGCTTATGGATGTGGAATAATTTTATTATCGTGCCTAAAAAGGAAGCTGTTTTCATAACCGCTTCCTTTTTTTAAAATATCACAAAACAAACACAGATTGTTTGACTAATCAACAAAATCGTGGTATATTATTGGTACAGTACAAAAAAGAGTTTTTAAAAGGCGTCGGTTTTTCCGAAAATATCAGTATGTAAAAAAATGTATGCGCGAAAAACCCGACGCTAATATTTTCACTAAATGCCTTGTCGGAAGAGGTGATGAACACGATATATGAAAACACATTTAAGCGCGGCGAAAAAAAGTTTGTGTTAAATGCCTCACAGTTTACCCGCTTAAGTGAAGCGATAAAGGATAAGGTAGTTCCCGACGAATACGGACGGCACACGGTACTCAATATATATTGCGACAACGAATACAATGAATCCATATTAAATTCTATATCACACCCTGTTTACAAGGAAAAGCTCCGGCTTAGATGTTACGGAGTGCCTGACGATGAAACGACTGCATTTCTCGAGATAAAAAAGAAGTTTAAGGGTATCGTCTATAAGCGAAGGATAGAGCTTCCGTATGCTGATGCCTGGGATTATCTTTGCTCAAAAAAGAGCCTTGATATGAGCCTTCAGCAGGCGAGGGAAATAGACTACTTAAAAAACAGAATGGATCTAAAGCCGTATGTATTTGTGGGATATGACAGAATAGCTATGCTTGGTGCTGATGATCCCGAGCTTAGAATAACCTTTGACACGAATATACGGTACCGCTTTGACGATCTCGACCTTCGTCTGGGTAATTCCGGAAAGCTTTTGATAGATGAGAAAAACGGAGATTATGTGATGGAGATAAAAAGGGCGGATTCATTTCCTCTCTGGCTCACAGATATTCTCACAGGTGAAAAAATATACTCTTCCTCGTTTTCAAAGGTAGGAAATGTATATAAACATAATTACAGGAGGAACGGTGACCGATGTTTACAAATATAATTACAGATGTTACGACAAATATTTCCGTCTGGGGCGTGGTGACAGCTATTGCGGTAAGTCTTGTTTTAGGACTTATAATAGCGGGGATCTATGCTATGAGCGGAAACGCGTCAAAATATATGCTTATTTCTCTGGCGATACTTCCGGCGGTTGTCGGAGTAGTAATACTCGTTGTAAACGGAAATCTCGGTGCGGGGATAGCCGTTATGGGAGCGTTCAGCCTTGTGAGATTTCGTTCGATACCGGGAAAGAGCCTAGACATATGCTTTTTGTTCTTTGCTATGGGAGTCGGACTTGTCTCGGGAATGGGCTATGTAGTATTTGCCGCGGTCATAACCGTTATAATAGGAGCGGTCTTGCTTATCGGCTCAAGACTTGATATAGGAACAGAACGCAGCGAAAACAAAAAGCTGAGAATAACGATTCCCGAAGACCTTGATTATTCACAGTGCTTTGACGACCTGTTTGAGAAATACACAAAGGGCGCAAAGCTTGTTAGGGTGAGAACTACAAATATGGGAATGCTTTATGAGCTGACATATGAGATACGCTTAAAGGACTCAAGCTTTGAAAAAAGCCTGATTGACGATATAAGGGTAAGAAACGGAAATCTCACGATAGTATGTGAAAGAAACATAAACTTTGAGTCTATCTGACGATTAAATTGACGGCTCAACTCACACTTACATAAAAACACCCGGAAGCATTAAGCTCCGGGTGTTTATTATTCAGATAAGACGCTTTGTACCTCTCTTAGAAAGCAATATAGCGTCAGACATTTATGAGCCTACTGCTGCACAGAAATCGGAAGTCAAGCACGCCAATATATGAACAAATTATGAATATTGTAAACATTTTGTTACAAAACATAAGTTATTTTATGAAGAATGTACGTTTGCGTACATTTTTTCCTGATTTTGCGCTATTAGTAGAGGGGCAAAAAATCTAGCAGAATAAAATTATGGATACAGCCTTTAATTTGACTTATCATCAATTTCCTTTTTAAGCTTTGACAAAAGGTCTCCGACCTCGGTAGTACCCAGATCCCCGTCCTTGCGGGAACGCACAGCGACCGCTCCGGCTTCTATCTCCTTATCGCCGATAACAAGCATATACGGAATCTTCTCAAGCTGAGCCTGTCTTATTTTCCAGCCCATTTTCTCGGCTCTCTTGTCAATAGTTGCCCTGATGCCCTCGGCTTTTAAACGCTCAAGTACCTTTTGCGCATAGTCATTCTGTTTATCTGAAACAGGTATTATCCTAGCCTGCTCCGGCGCAAGCCAAAGAGGAAATGCCCCCGCATAATGCTCTATCAGAATTCCGATAAACCTTTCCACAGAACCGAACGCTACTCTGTGTATCATTATCGGTCGGTGCTTTTCACCGTCTGCGCCGTTATATTCGAGACCGAACCTTAGCGGAAGCTGAAAGTCGAGCTGAATCGTTCCGCACTGCCAAGTTCTTCCGATAGAGTCTTTAAGGTGGAAGTCTATTTTAGGTCCGTAAAACGCACCGTCTCCCTCGTTGACCTCATAACTCAGTCCAAGCTCCTCAAGGGCGCCTCTTAGCGCGTCTGTTGCCATCTCCCAATCCTCGTCGCTTCCCATACTGTCCTCCGGGCGGGTCGAAAGCTCAACATGATAGGTAAATCCGAACAGCTTATAAACCTCGTCAATAAGGCGTGCCACACCCTTAATCTCGTCCTTTATCTGATCCGGGGTCATAAAAATGTGGGCGTCGTCCTGTGTGAAGCAGCGTACTCTCATAAGACCGTGGAGTTGTCCTGATTTTTCGTGTCTGTGAACTATTCCAAGCTCTCCGAGACGCAGCGGAAGATCTCTGTAGGATCTCGGCTCAGACTGATAAACCAAAACTCCTCCCGGACAGTTCATCGGCTTTATTGCACAATCCTTTTCATCTATAACGGTAGTATACATATTATCCTTATAGTGATCCCAGTGTCCGGAGGTCTCCCAAAGGCTTCTGTTTAAAATTATCGGCGTAGAGATCTCCTGATAGCCGTTTCTCTCGTGAAGCTCGTGCCAGTAGCCAAGCAGCGTGTTCTTTAGTATCATTCCCTTTGGAAGGAAAAACGGAAATCCCGGACCTGCCTCGTGCATCATAAACAAACCAAGCTGTTTGCCGAGTTTTCTGTGGTCTCTTTTCTTTGCCTCCTCAACAAGCGTAAGATACTCCTCAAGCTGTGAAGCCTTCGGAAAAGCGACCGCATAGATTCTTGACAGCATCTTGTTTTTCTCGTTTCCTCTCCAATAAGCTCCTGTACAAGAGGTGAGCTTAATTGCCTTTACGGGCGCCGTCGTCATAAGATGAGGTCCGGCACAGAGGTCGGTAAACTCACCCTGTCTGTAAAACGAAATCGGTTCTCCCTTTCCGGCGTGCTCCTCACAAAGCTCTACCTTATATATCTCACCCTGATTTTTCAGATAGTCAATAGCTTCCTTCGGAGAAAGCTCAAACTGTTCAAGCTCAAGTCCCTCTTTAACTATCTTCTTCATCTCCTGCTCTATTGCAACAAGCTCCTCTTCGGAAAACGGAGTCTCCCTGTCAAAATCATAGTAAAACCCGTTGTCAATGGCAGGTCCGATAGAAAGCAGCGTCTCAGGGTAAAGTCTTTTCACCGCCTGAGCCATAATATGAGACGCCGTGTGCCAGAAGGTCTTTTTACCGTCTACGTCGTCAAAGGTCAGCACCTCAAATGTACAGTCGGAATCGACTACCGTTCTTAAATCCTTTACCTCTCCGTTTATTTTAACAGAGCAGGCCGCCTTATAAAGACCCATACCTATTTCTTTAACGATCTCAGCCGCACTCTTAGCACTTTCGATCTCACGAACACTTCCGTCTTTAAGTTTTAGCTTTATCATATTTATACGATCCTTTCATAACTCCTTTTCACAGGAGTTTATTAAAATATTTTTATAAAATAGTAGTCGGCAAACACTAACGCTCCGACAGCAAACAGCGCTATACTCAAAATAAGGCTTATAAAATTAAACACCTTTCTAGTACCTTTTGTAAGCACGCTTTTTCCGTTTTCATCAACACAAAAACCGTTATACGCAGAGTTTGACCAGTAAATAAATATAAATAGTATTATCGCCCACAAAAGCGTTTCGTACATAGTTATCGATGACTTTACTATTGCGACTGTCAAAAACAACGCTATTATTGCGATCTCAAGAATCGTCGACAGAAAAAAAGTAATAAAAGCACCCTTTTTCTTTTTTTTCGGTGAAAGCATTTTATCGCTCCTTTCAAAATAAATAAAAAATCCCGAACGCAAAGCGACCTTTTCGCTTTACCTCGGGACGAATATATCGTGGTTCCACCCAAATTCCCCATACCGATACCACCGATACAGGCTCACAGAAATCTTTAACGCAGAATTACGGCGCTTATTGGGCGCACTCTGGAGCGGTGTCCGTTTTTGCATAGCGACAAGCGAAATTTCAGCTTACATTCACTCTCTCTTTCCCGCACAAAGGCAAAATGGCTTCTCCTTCTAAGCTTTGTATTATTTAAAATAATTTTAACACCAAGACGATAAAATGTCAAGTATTTTCTTATGACTACAAGGCGCTTTGTTGTAGGTTTACAATAGATGTGTTACAGAAGAGAAAAAATAATAGCAAATAGTTTCCTAATGTGTTATAGTTATTTGTGAAAACAAAATAAACAACAACCAGGGAGCCGAAGTATTTTCGATTCCCTGGTTTATTTGTACTTAAAGTTTATTTTGCATACTCAATGGCTCTGCTTTCTCTGATGAGGTGAATATGGAAGCAAAAAGTAATTACCGCTTTTTCCAGTATTCACAACAGGTATTACAATCCATTTTAACTTGCTTTCTTTTTCTTCTGCAAAAGAAATAACCACTTGTGTATTTATCGGGGTTGTCATAATCAATCCATATACAATCCCCACAAAGGGTCTTATGATACAAGTAATGTTTGTTGTCGTAATCCATATTCATTTTTACGCTTTACCTGTTCCGTTACAAAAATTGCACTTTACATGACCCTTACCTGAACAATAAGTACAAGCTCTTGATGTGTTTCTGGGATCTTTTCTTGTTCCTTTGCAAACAGGACAAAGAATTTCACCTTTTCCTAAGCACTCTTTACATCTGTCAGTCCAATTCATAATAAAACCTCCTTATTTTTGTTCAAACCATTTACAATTTGCATACATTTGTGTTTTCTGATTTAATATGGTGCATATACCACTAGATATAAGAAAGTATTTACATCTAAAGCATAAACAATGGTTATTCAAATTCATAGTTCATCACCTCTCTATTATAATCTGTTATTTGTTAATCTTAATTGGAAAAGTTCTGCATAATATTTTTTATTTCTTCTAATGATGTGGCACTCTCTAATGTGTTGATCAATGCAGGATTTTCGTTGTATGATAAATCTAAAGACTCAAGTAATTCGCTTCTAGCCTGAGATATATCCTCGCCGCTTCTTTTTAACCAAATAATTTCCTGAACAAGCTTATAAATCGGATATACTAGAGTAAATGAAGCAATCAACACTACAAAGAATGAAACAAATTCACCAAACCACCCTGAGTTTGCAACATTACTAAGTCCGCGAGCCCATTGACGGATCATAAATGGTATAAACATAAATGCAATCCCAGCAAAACTTTCTGTAGCAATACTAACAAAAATCAATACTACGATACAAAGAATAAGCGAAATCGTAAGGCTTGTTATTTTTCCTGTTCGCCAGTCCCGCATACACTTTAAGCAACAAAAATCGGCACCGTCATTTCGATGAGAATCATATGCCGAAAATATTGACCTTTCTGACAATTTGTTGCCTATGACTACTTTCTTCTTAAAATCATCAGATATTTCGTTTTTGCATTTGTAACAAATCAGTTCATTGTCTTGCATAGTGTTAACTCCTTAACTTAAATAGATTTGTAAGTATTATAGCATAAAATGTCGAACAATGCAAGTAAAATGTAATACAAATACATTGCAAAATAATTGTATATTTTGCACAAAAAATATTGCATAATAATATTGAGGAGAGTGTGTAATTATGTGGAAGATACAAAAAGGGTATGAATCTGTAAGTAAATCATTTCGTTTACCGACTGGACTTGTAGAAAAGCTTGATAAACTAGCTTTTGATAATAATCTTTCGTTAAACCAGTTGGTTATACAATGTTTAAACTTTGCTCTTGAAAATCTCGATAGTGAAACTGAGGATGATGAAAAAAACTGAATTATTAAGGATTAAGAGAGATATAGAATTTAATTTTAAAAAACCAGGGAACCGAAGTATTTTCGATTCCCTGGTTTTTTTGTACTTAAAGTTTATTTTGCATACTCAATGGCTCTGCTTTCTCTGATGAGGTGTACCTTTATCTGTCCCGGATAATCCATCTCATCCTCGATTTGTTTTGCAATATCCCTTGCGACCAGAACCATTTTTTCATCATTTACCTTTTCAGGCTGAATGATTATTCTTACCTCTCGGCCTGCCTGAATAGCGTAAGATTTCTCAACACCGTCATAAGACGAGCATATTTCCTCAAGCTTCTGTAAGCGCTTGATATAGTTTTCATAGTTTTCACTTCTCGCGGCAGGTCTTGCAGCGGAGATAGCGTCTGCTGCCTGTACTAAAGCGGCAACGACGGTTTTTGTTTCAACATCACCGTGATGCGCCTCAATAGCGTGGATAACATCTGCGCTCTCCTTGTACTTTTTACATACATCTACACCTATCTGAACATGAGAGCCTTCGATCTCATAGCTCAGTGCCTTACCTATGTCGTGAAGAAGTCCTGCTCTTCTTGCAAGATTTGCATCAACACCAAGCTCTGACGCCATCATACCGGCAAGGTGAGCGACCTCTATTGAGTGGTTTAAAACATTCTGACGATAGCTCGTTCTGTATCTTAGACGACCGATAAGCTTTACAAGCTCATTGTTAAGACCGTGTACATTGGTCTCTAAAACGGCTCTTTCGCCCTCCTGTTTAATTTTGTATTCTACCTCTCGTTTTGATTTTTCATACATTTCCTCGATCCGAGTCGGATGTATTCTTCCGTCCTGAATCAGCTTTTCGAGTGTGAGCTTAGCTATTTCTCTTCTTACCTGATCAAAGCACGACAGAGTAATAGCTTCGGGTGTGTCGTCAATTATAAGGTCAACACCCGTAAGAGTTTCGATGGTGCGTATATTTCTTCCTTCTCTGCCGATGATCCTTCCCTTCATTTCATCATTAGGGAGTGAGACAACCGATACGGCAGTTTCTGAGACCTGATCCGCGGCACACCTTGAGATCGCAAGGGAAATATACTGCCTTGCTCTATCCTCACATTCTTCCTTTATCTGTGCCTCGTAATTTTGGATTTTAACGGCTTTGTCGTGAACAAGCTCGTCGTCGAGCAGTTTCAAAAGATGATCTCTTGCCTGATCCTTTGTATATTCCGCAATTCTTTCGAGCATCTCGAGCTGACTTCTCTTTATTCTCTCAGCCTCTTCAAGGCTCTCATCAGCAGACTTGATTTTATTTTGCAGCGTTTCTTCCTTTTTCTCGATGCTTAGAACCTTTTTATCAAGCGCTTCTTCCTTTTGCTGAAGTCTTCTTTCCTGTCGAGATACCTCATTTCTTCTCTCTTTGATCTCTTTTTCAGCTTCGTGTCTGCTTTTGTGAATCTCATCTTTTGCTTCAATTAGGGCTTCTTTTTTCAAGCTTTCCGCATTTTTATTTGCATCCTCTAAAATGCGTTCAGCCTCCTGCTCTGCGGAACCGATCATTGCTTCCGCGTCCTTTTTACGGTGATTTTCGCCAAGCTTAAACGCTATAAAAAACGAAATTACCGCACCGACGATAAGCGCACCGATACACAGTAAAACAGATGTCAATAAATCCATCTTAAAGCTTCCTCCTTCTTAAGTCAGTATAGTTAATACTACCCGCGAAGGCATATGCCCAATTAAATATTAAATTGTAATTACAGTAATTTCTTATTACCGTTTATTTACGGGATTTACCCGGTTTTATATATCGGCGGTATATGCCGATCAATATTGAGAACATTTACCCTCGGAGTAATGTATAAAAAAGTGATAATATCTATTGACACAATTTGATACTTTTTAAAGTTTTTATATTATTGCCAAAAAGTACCGATATTGTATAAATACATAATATACAAGCTTATTATATAATAAAAACGCAAATATGTCAAGTTTAAAATCATTCTATTTTGATAAACCGCATGTATAACGAGCACAAAATTTATCTTCTGTAAAAATATGTAATATTAATGTCAAAAAAAGATAATATTTGCAAAAATAAGTATTGAAATCTAATGCAATTTGTGATAGAATACAATTAGATTAAATCTTATCATTCATAAAAAACCAAAATTGTTATTTTGATATCTGTATAAAAATAGGAGGTAATTACAATGTTATTCAATCCAGTAAAATACGATCGAAGTGCCGCTAAGAAATACATGACTTCATGGGCTAAGAGACGAAACCCCGCTTTCCCGGATTTAAAGGAAAATGATTGTACAAATTTTGTTTCTCAGTGCTTATATGCTGGTGGCTTGCATATGTATACCGGATGGCAATGTTCAAAAACCAGTAGTGGTAAATTTTCATATACAGCTACTTGGAGTTATGCAGAAAGTTTATTTTCAAAACTAGTAAATGATTTATCTTCGAATACAGTATTCACAGTAAAAGAATATTCTGAAGTCAGCAGTATAATTAAGCATTTGGATGCAGGGGATCTTATTTTTTATCACAATAAGAAGAAAAATGCAATTACGCATACATCTATTATACATGATATTACTAATGGGATAATATATGTTTCTCAACACAGTGATGATTATATTCATAGGAGTTTAAAAACCCAAATGAGTACAGATACATATTCCAAATTTTATATAATGCATATAAGTGAATATATTACATGGAGGGCTTAAATAATGAAAGCAAGAATAATTAAATGGATAGTAATATTTTTGCTGGCAGGGGCGCTTTTAACATATTTTCTGATAATGCCGCTTGTAAGGTGGGAGCTCAATTACGACTACAAAAGTATGACGCCGAAGGAAACGATAGAATATTTCTTTTCCGCTATAAATGAAAGAAATCCCAAAAAAGCTTTGAATGTATTTTCCGTTGATGATTCCGACGACAATCAAGCTAACGCCTATTCGCTTGATTTTCTGTTAAGCTGTGATGTAAAAAATATAACCGATGTAAGCGACAAGATGTTAAAGGATGATCCTTCGGATGAATGGATGTTTTTGGTGGAATTTGAAAATCATTATCTGTTCGGACTTCAGTCGAATGTGTTCTCTGAGGCATCAAAGTCCGGAGATAAAAAGGCTTATATTAAGGTAGAAAAGGACACTCCTGTTACAGGACGCTTGTATATCACCGAGTTGAATATGGTTTAAAATTTTAAATTATAGTATTCATAGCAAATAGTTTCCTTTGTTGTTTGGTCTTCACAAATAACTGTAAAACATCGGAATGCTATTTGCTATTATTTTTTATTTTTTGTAACACATCTATTGTAAACCTACATTTTCAAAATTTCTTCCACAAAAATGCAAAACCCGGAATCCAATGCTAGGGATTTCGGGTTTTTCTACAGGCTGGAACCGCCCGTTTTTCGGGCGATTTTTTGTTGTTAATACGCCCCCCCCCCACGAGGATGCCTGCTTTAATTGGGTGACGAAGTCGTGCCTTCGTCCGCGGGAGATGGGTATTTTTGTGCCGTCGTCGAGGAAAATATTATCTCCCTCGACGACCTTTATGTAATTTACATTTATCAGATAGCTTGCGTGCGGCATTACAAAATAATCGGGAAGCCTTTGTCTTATCTTCCGTATCTGCCCGTAAATACAAGCCTGTGAATCCTTTGTCAGAACCCGTATCTTTCGCTTTTCGCTTTTTACCATTATAATATCCGCGGTGCGGTAGAGGGTGTGAGTTCTGCCGGCTGATACCATAATAGCATTTCTTTTAACGTTTTTGGCTTCAATAAGCGAGTTTATTATCGGTGTTAAAACTGTTTTGTTTAAAGGCTTTACAATAACAGCGAAAGGTCTTAGCTTGTACCCGCTTAGAAACAATCGCTCGATCTCTTTTGCTTCACAAGGTAATGTTGAAAATATTATCTCTGTATCACTAAATTTCTCTGCTATCGCCGATGCGAATGAAATTGAATCCGACGATTTAAGGTCTGACGGTATAACAACAGCGTCGACCCCGACACTGTCAGCATACAGTCTGTTTAAAAGCTGCTCTTCATCGGTAAAGCCTTCGTATTTTGCTTCGCAGGATATCTGTTCGATGATGTCTTTGGCTTCCGCTAAAACACATTCGTCTTTATCAAGCATCAAAATACATACCTGTGACAATTTTAACAACACCCCTCTAAAATATATTATGTTATTTATCCTATCATAAAAAATATAACAAATTTTAGACGCAAAATTATTAAAATGTAAACATATACACATATATTGACAAAAAAATGTAAGAAACTACATATTAAGCAAAAAACATCTTTAAAAATTCATAAGTATAACAAACAGGTGTATATTGTATATGATTCCCTCCTTTTATTTTTGATTGAAAGATCCTTCATCTTAATTATATCACCTTACGCAGCGTCAATGTCAATATACTTTTATAAAAACCTACATATTTTTTAAGGCTCTAAAAGCACAGTCTTAGGCAAGCTAAATTTTAACAAACTATGAATATTGTAAACATTTCGTTACAAAACATAAGATATTTTATTAAAAATGTACGTTTGCGTACATTTTTTCGGTAAAAGCCCCTGTATATAGAGGGGCTTAATTTTTTGAAAAAATCAAGTTTTGAAACGAGGTGAGAATGTGGAATTTTTAGTGAGCATCGTATCCGAGCTTCTTATAACAACAACCGTTGCGGTTTTATCATACTATTATAAAAGGATGTCAAAAAAGCTCAGCGAACAAGAAAAGGTAAAAGACGGATTAGTGGCAATACTTCAGGACAGGATCCTCTCTTTAGGTAATGAGCTTATGTCAAAAGGCGAAATAAGCCTGTATGAACTTAGGAATTTAGAAAGCCTTTATAGTGTTTACCATTCGCTCGGAGGAAATTCAACCGCAACCGAAATATTCAACAGAGTTAAAAATATGAAGATATGCGATTGAGCTATCCATATTTTAAGAATCACAAAAAGGAGGAATTTTAATGAGCACAGGAAATTTAGTAACGGTTTTACCGATTGTAATAATATGCTACTTTGCCGGAATATGCACAAAAGCATTTAAGCCTACCGAAAAATATATTCAGATAATCTCAGGCTTTCTCGGCGGACTGTTGGGACTTTTGGGGTATTACACAATGGCTGACTTTCCGTCAGACGACCTTATGACATCGTTTGCAATAGGAATCATAAGCGGACTTACCTCATCGGGCTTTAACAAGACTGTTAAAAACATAATTAAGCGCAGTAAATCCGAAAAGAAGGTCGATGAAACAATCAGTATAACAGAAAAATCTTATTCCGATACCACCGAAAATGATGTTTCTTCCCAGGAACAAATTAAGTAATATTTTTAACTGATTAAAAATTTATTAGCAATTATTTGGGCAACAATTACAAAAAATTAACAAAAGCGCCGCTTTATCAAGTCAAAACGCAGGATAAATATTAAAATTTGGTTAACAAATCGCCTTTTGCTTGACATTCTATAACAAAAATGTTACAATTCACTGGTAAAAAGTTACAAAACTGTTACAAATCAGAAAGGATGACTTTATGATCAAGAAACTAGTAGCTTTAACTATTACCGTGATTTCATTGGCGGCGTGTATTACCGTTGCGGGTGTGTTTGCGGAAGGTACTTCCAAAACCAAATCTACTGTAATAAGTATAAGCACCACGATGACTGCCGCAACGCTAAAGCTTGACGACAATTTTGACTCAGGATATATTTCCTATTCAGAAGACAAGAACTTTACAAACGAAAAGGTACAGGATTTTACATCGAGCACAGTCGAGATAACGGGACTTAAGCCGGAGACGACCTATTATTTTAAAGCGATGTCAAGAGCCGGAAAAGCGGTGTCATCCAGAGGCGAATATATAAGCGCTAAGACAGAGCCTGTTGCCGCTCCTAAAGTTGACTACACAGCGTCGAGCAGCTCAAGGGACTCTTTAAGCATCAAATTCAAAAAGGAATCGGATATAAAAGGCTACAAGCTTTGGCTTTCCGACAATAAGAGCTTTACCAATCAGAAAGTGACACAGGGAGCTTCTTCTTTAAAGTTCAACAGCCTGAAGCCTGATACTACCTATAATTTAAAGGCTGTAAGCTATGTAACTGTTGACGGAGATAATTACTTTTCAGCCCCCACAACATTTATTTACAGCACCAAAGCTTTGCCGAAGCCTACGGCTAACATCAAAGCTTCCGCAAGCACAACAAGCGCTATACGGATTGAATTCAATAAGATCGAAGGCGTTAAGTACAGAATGAGGATATGCAGCGATTCAAGCTTTGCGGACAATAAGTCAAGAATCGTTGAGGGCGGTTCATCTCTAAGGTTTGACAATCTCGCAAGACCGAATCACAAATACTACATTCGCGCTGCGACAATAATGACCGTAAACGGAAAGAAATATTACTCTCCGAACACTGTGTTTACCTACAACACAAAGAATCTGTCAAAGCCGACAGCTAACCTCAAGACTTCCGCCAGCACATTTAACGCCATAAGAATAGAGCTTAACAAAACTCCCGGCGTAAAGTACAGAATGAGGGTTTGCAGCGATTCAAGCTTTGCAAACAATAAGTCAAGGATCGTCGAGGGAGGTTCCTCACTGAGAATCGACAATCTCGCAAGTCCTAACCACAAGTACTACATTCGTGTAGTTACTTTTAAAACGGTCGACGGAAAGAGGTATTACTCCCCGAGTATTGAGTTTACCTATAACACGAAAAACCTTCCGAAGCCGACAGCTAACCTCAAGGCTTCTGCCAGCACAGCAAACGCTATCAGGATAGAGCTCAACAAAATTTCCGGAGTTAAATACAGAATGAGAGTTTGCAGCGACTCAAGCTTTGCGGACAGCAAATCAAGGATCGTTGAAGGCGGTTCTTCTCTCAGAATCGACAATTTAAAACAACCCAATCACAAATACTACATTCGTGTAGCGACATTTAAAATCGTAAACGGCAAAAAGATTATATCGCCGTGTATAGAATTCACCTACAATACAAAGGCTTGTCCTGACGCGCCTAAAAATGTCAAGGTGACAAACGGAATGCAGCAGATCTCCTGGAACACATGGAATCCTCAATACACGATTTCTTGGAGCGGTGTAAGCGGCGCTACAAAATACAATGTTTACGAAAGCTCCTCGAGAAACAGCGGTTTTAAGAAAGTTGCTTCCGTTAAAGGAAAAAGCTATACTGTTACAGGCTGCTCTATCGGAGACCACTACTATCTCGTTAAAGCGGTGACAGGTAATGCCGAGAGTAAGGCTTCAGCAGTATGCGGCATAAGATATGTCGGTATATTCTCGACAACAGGCTACTGCGCTAACTATGGCGCAAGGACCGCTGACGGAAGCTACTGCGCTTCCAATCACACCGTTGCCGCAGGCTATGCCTACGCTTTCGGTACTTATTTCAAGATAGGTAACCACAACTGCACTTACGAAGTAGAGGACAGAGGCGGAGCTGTTTCAAACTCAGTTATCGACATCTATTTTGACTCCTACGGCGAGGCTTGCAACTGGGGCAGAAGATGGCTTCCTGTTTATCAGATACTCTGATTTGACAATTAAAAAAGGCGGTAGATTTGCCGCCTTTTTATTTTTCTTAAGATAATAAACGCCTCCTCCGAGGCTATTTTTTTTCATATTTCAATACATCTTCAACCCTGCAATCCAACACAAAGCATATCTCATCAAGCGTTTTTGTGCTTATTGCTTTACCGTGCTTGATCCGATGTATCGTATTTGCGGAAAATCCCTGTTTGTATATCAGATAATATTCCGTCAAACCTTTTTTAGCAAGGGTCTCATAAAACGGCTTATAGCTTATCATATTTTATCCCCCTTAACTTTTTCTTTAATTATAATATACCTAACCTATTGACAATACTCAAAATATTAAGTATAATTAAATATAGTCAATATATTATATTTGCTCAAAGCTGCAAATAGCTATCACATAAGTATATTAGGAATAAACCATACACGACAAAAAAGTTGACATTTTTTATTTATGTTATATAATGTAATTTATAGAATATAAGGAGGATTTTATATGACAAAAATCAAAAATCGCACACTCAGCTTATTTACTGCAATCATAATGGTCATAGGGCTTGTCGGCGTTATGCCCTCGGTTAGCGCCGGAGCGGAAACCTCCGGAGATTTTGAATATGATTTGCTTTATGATGATTATATTGAGATCACAGGTTACACAGGTAATGCGGCACAGATTACTATCCCAAGTGAAATCAACGGAATTAGCGTAGTAAGCATTGGATATGAAGCTTTTTATAGTTGTGACAGTCTTGTAAGTGTGACAATACCAAGCAGCATATCATCAGTTTCGTTCGGTGCTTTTTCTGAATGTTCAAGCCTTATGATTATCAATGTAGCAGAAGATAGCGAATATTATTCGTCTGTCAACGGTATTTTATACAATAAGGAACAAACCGAGCTTATTCAATGTCCCGGTGCAATAACAAGTTTAACTATACCTGACGGTGTAACAAGCATCGGACAAAGCTCTTTTTCATATTCTGTAAATCTGACAAGTGTAACGATTCCCGACAGCGTTACAAGTATCGGAGATTGGGCATTTGAAGGATGTGAAAAGCTAAACAGCATTGAAATTCCCGACAGCGTTATTAGCATTGGAGAGTATGCGTTTGATGAAACTCCTTTGATCACTAATCAGACAAGTGATATTAAATATGTAGATAAATGGGTAGTTCAATGTGACGCACCAATAGAAACGGCAAACATCAAAGAAGGTACAGTCGGAATTGCAGACAATACTTTTTCATTTTGCGAATATTTAAAAAATGTGACGATCCCATACGGTATCAAGACCATTGGAATAAGCGCTTTTTCATATTGCAGCAGTCTTACAAGCGTAACAATACCTGATAGCGTTATTCGCATCGGAGATTGGGCATTTGGAAGCTGTGAAAAGCTTAATAGCATTGATATTCCCGACAGCGTTACAAGCATAGGAGTTTATGCTTTTGATGAAACGCCTTTAGTCAACAATCAGACAAGCGATATGAAATATGTAGGTAAATGGTTAGTTCAATATGACGGACAAAATAAAACGGCAAACATTAAAGAAGGTACAGTAGGAATTGCAGATCAGACATTTTCATTCTGTGAAAACCTTAATAGCGTAACTATACCTGACGGTGTTACTGGTATTGGAGTAGGTACTTTTGCGTTTTGTGTTAGCCTAAAAAACATATCGATACCTGATAGCGTTACAAGTATTGGAGAAAGTGCTTTTGTAGGCTGTTACAGTCTTGAAAGCATAAAAATACCAAACAGCGTAACAAGTATTGGAGAAGGTGCTTTTATTGAATGCTCCGGTCTTAAAAATATAACAATTCCAAATAGCGTAACAAGCATAGGAAATTATGCTTTTGGATATATATATGATTATGAAACAGATGGAGGGGTAACACTCGACGGCTTTAAAATCTACTGCTACTCAAATACTGCCGGTGAGCAGTACGCAAAAGATAACGGATTTGACTACACTCTCATTAACGGCGAGCAATCAATCGGAGACCTCTCGGGCGACGGCAAGATAACAACAGTAGATGTCGGTATAATAAACTCGTTTGCAAAGGGTACAAAAGATTATACTGATGAGCAGCTTTATCTCGCGGACGCAAACGCAGACGGTAAGATAACGACGGTAGATGTAGGACTAATAAATAAAATCGCTAAAGGCGTATAACAATTCTGATCTTCTTGATTAGAATTGATTTTATACCTCCGCCCCGCAGGGAGAGATCCTTGCGGGGCTTTTTATGCCTTGATTTTTAACAAATTATGAATATTGTTAATTTATTATGAATAAATTGTATTTATTTTATGAAAAATGTACGTTTGCGTACATTTTTTCCGGATTTTACGCTGTTAGTAGAGGAGCATAAAAAATAAAGTTTTAAAAACAGCGATAAATTAAAAGAGTTGCTAACAAGGTCAATGATTTTTAATATAAATGAGAGCTAAACGAAATTTCTTTTCAGACTGTTTTTATTGTATACCCTTTTTCCTTTGCTCCTGATACCTAAAGCACTCCTTAGCAGCGACATCGCTCAAAACCAGAAGGCATATAAGATTTGGTATAGCCATTAAAGCGTTCGTAATGTCAGAAAACCGCCACACAAGCTCAAGATGTGCTGACGCTCCTACAAAGCTTACCAAGCTGTATACTGTTCTGTAAATCGGAGCTGTTTTTTTAGTCTTCAAGAGATATTCAAGTGATTTTTCTCCGTAATACTCCCAGCCGATTATGGTAGAAAAAGCAAAAAACACCAATCCTATTGCTACGATAACGCCTCCGAACGAGCCGAGTGCAGATTCAAATGCTTCTATTGTCAAAGAAGCTCCGGTATTTTTTGAATATTCTAAAACTCCGGATGAGGAGATCGCAAAAGCGGTTATCGTACAAACCAAAAGCGTATCAAAAAAAGTGCCTGTCATATTTATGTAGGCCTGTCTTGACGGGCTGTCGGTGTTCGCAGCGGCTGCGGCTATCGGAGCGGAGCCAAGACCGGCTTCGTTAGAGAAAACACCTCTTGAGACACCTGCCCGCATAGCTATAACAGCCGCAGAGCCTGCCAGACCTCCTGACACACTTCTGAATGAAAAAGCGCCGTTTATCATTTCAAAAAGCCCTCTCGGAAGATTTTCAATATTTATCGCGGTGACCGCAAGCGCACACAGGATATAGCCGATAGCCATTGTAGGAACTATCACAGAACATACCCTGCCTATACTTTTTATTCCGCCTATGAGAATGAGCATAACCATTGCGGAAAGCAGCGCTCCGCAAAGCCATACCGGAACATCTGCCAGCGACCTGACCGCAGTTGTAATAGAGTTAGCCTGTGCCATATTACCAATGCCGAAGGATGCTATTACGGTAAATACCGAAAACAATGCCGCGAGTATTTTTCCCAGTATTTTAAATTTGAATCCGTTTTTCATCGCATACATTGGTCCGCCGCACATTTCGCCTTCGGAATTCTTTTCACGAAATTTCACCGCAAGCACGCTCTCGGCGTACTTTGTAGACAGTCCGAAAAGGGCGGCTATCCACATCCAGACTACCGCTCCCGGACCGCCTAGAACAAGAGCTGTTGCAACTCCCGCAATATTTCCTGTTCCTATAGTTGCCGCGAGCGCAGTCATAAGCGACTGAAACGGTGAAATGTCTCCGTTTTCAGCTTTGTGTTCCTTTTGCTTTGAAAACACAAGCTTTAAAGCGTGAAACAGATTTCTTAGCGGCAGAAGCCTGAGCCTTATTGTGAGAAATACTCCCGTTCCAACAAGCAGAATAAGCATCGGCGCTCCCCACAAAAGCTCATATATTTTGTCAAGAACCTCACCTATCATAAATAACACCTTCCTGTATCCTTCGGTTAATAATACTTATAAGAATTCTAAAAGATACTAAATTATTTTAAATTTATAGCTTACAGCCGTGTATTTTAAGCTTTTTTGCAATTCTTGACATAACGGCTGATATATGATATACTAAATTAAATATACGGGCGAATTATGTCCAAAAGCGAGTGAATTACTTGGAGCTTAAACTCAATATCCTGCTTTCGTGTATGTATCAGAGCGATATGAGCCTGATAAGATCGTCAAACATCAAATGCGACACTGTAATCATAAATCAGTGTGATGAACAGAAAACCGTATGCGAAAGCATCGGCAAAAGCAATGTCAAAATGATCTGTACTACCGAGAGAGGACTTTCAAAGAGCAGAAATCTTGCGATAAAAAACAGCGATGCTGACATATGTATTTTATGCGATGACGACGAGGTCTTTGAGGACGGGTTTGAACAAAATCTTTTAAAGGCCTACAAAACCATAAAAGATGCTGATATAATAGCTGTCAAGATGAAAAATATGCCCGCCCATTTTCCCGACAGAGTAAAAAAGCTCGGCACACTCGATTTGTTTCACATAAGCTCTTGGCAGATAAGCTTCAGACGGGAAAGCCTTATAAAAAGCGGTGTTTTGTTTGATGAGCTTCTGGGCGCAGGTACCGGTAACGGTGCAGAAGAGGAGCTTAAATTTCTTACTGACTGTAAAAAGGCCGGTCTTAAAATTTACTATGTCCCTATAACCGTTGCTTCGGCTGCACAAAAAAGTTCTACTTGGTTTTCGGGATTTAATAAGGCTTTTTTTGAGAACCGGGGAGCTTCCACAAGATATATTCTCGGACTTATACCGTCATCTTTATACGCCGTATATTACATTATAACAAAAAGAAGCATCTATAAAAAAGACATATCACCGCTTTGTGCTTTAAAAGCTATTTTCAGTGGGATCATCGGAAACAGGATAACAAAACAAAAAAGGAAATTAAAATGAATAAAATCATTTCGTTTATAGTTCCGTCTTTCAACTGTGAAAAATTTATTTCAAAGTGCCTTGATTCTTTTTTGAATATTAAGGTGCTCGATAAAATAGAGGTCGTAGTTGTAAACGACGGCTCGTCTGACAGGACCGAAGAGATAGCTCTCGGTTATCAGACGAGATACCCCGATTCATTCAAGGTAGTATCACAGCAAAACAAGGGACACGGAGGAGCTATCAATACCGGCACAAAATCGGCTTGCGGCAAGTATCTAAAGCCGATAGACGCCGACGATTGGGTAGTAACGGAAAATCTTCCGGCTTTTATAAAAGCACTTGAAAGGTGTCAAAGCGATGTGGTGCTTACACATCATCACACAATAGATATGTCAACCGGCGAAAAGCTTAAATGGATGACTTATCCCGAAGAGTTTTACAGAGAGTATACTCTCTCGGAAATAATGGATAACTGGAAAAGCTTTGACAGAAGCCTTACATTTCACGGGATATGCTACCGGACGGATTTTTACAAGCAAAACACTTTAGAGCTCTCTGAGCATATATTTTACGAGGATCACGAGTTTGCAACTATTCCCTGCTGTCTTGCTAAAAGCATAACTCCGTTTGATATGTTTATATATCAGTATCGGGTGGGCGACCTTGAACAGAGCGTTTCTGACCTCAATCAGCTTAAGCGCTTATCCCACACCGAAGCGGTCCTTATGCGCTTTATAAAGGAGCAGGCAATAACTGACCGCGCAACCGATAAAAGCGGCGCAAAAAGATATTATGAGCAAAAGGCACAGGGTCTGCTTCTCAGCTATTTCACAACCGCTGCGCTTGTTGACAGCGACAAAAAAAGAGGACGCCAAAACGCCCTGAGACTTATGAATATATTCAGAGAAAAGATGCCGGGGGCAGCGGCTATTGCCGAAGGGCAGTTTAAGATATTTATGTACCTTAACAAACTCCGTATTTCAAAGAAAACATACAAAAGGATATTGTCAACACGAATTTACAACAAGCTTAGGCACAATCACAGCTTTAGCTGAGCCTGAACGCTTTAGTTATCATACTTTTTACTGCCTGTCTTAACATTGAAAGGAACGATAAAATAAATGACAAAAACAAAACTAAGATTTATGCCAAAGGAAGGAAGCTTTATTGAAGCGTTTAAATATCACGACCTTTTAAGTCAGCTGGTTTCAAGAGATCTTAAGCTTAAGTACAGAAGAAGCTTTCTTGGGTATCTTTGGAGCATCTTAAATCCGCTTTTGGTAATGACGGTTATGACGATCGTTTTTTCTACTATGTTCGGAAGAAACCTTCCTAACTTTCCTATTTATCTTCTTTGCGGACGAATTATATTTGAGTTTATAAACACCTCAACAGGTAAGGCGCTCGGTTCTATCACCGATAATGCTGTTCTGCTTAAAAAAACTTATGTATCAAAATTTATGTTCCCTTTAGCTAAGGTAACAAGCTCTATGATAGATTTTGTCTTTTCTATGGGCGCTCTTATTATCGTTATGGCATTTTTGTCTATCATAAGAGGCGAGTGTTTATTCTCTTTTTACAATCTGCTTTTCCCTCTAGTTGTGATACAAGTTTATTTGTTTTCTCTCGGGCTCGGCTTTTTGCTCGCAGAGCTTCATGTCTTTTTCAGAGATATTCGATATATTTATAACGCCATAACCGTTGCATGGCTGTATTTGTCCGCAATTTTCTATGACGCTAATATGTTAAAGGCAGTTCCTTGGGTTCAATTTGTCGTTGAGAAAATAAATCCGGCATACATCTACATCAAGCAATTCAGGGATATAATATGGATGGGAAGAAACGGGCTGGAATTTGTCTATAACACCCGGATATTTGCCCAGTATTTTCTTGTCGGCACAGCTTATGCTCTCGCAATGCTTGCTATCGGCATCTTCTTTTTCAGAAGAAAGCAGGACAAGTTTATTCTTTATATTTAAGAGAGGGAGAAACAAGTGTTTGGATTTGTTAGGGACATTCCCGCCAAAAATAAAAAAAGCAAATATATAGTTGACCTTGACAATGTCACCGTGCGCTTTAATAAAGCCAGTGAAAATGTTGACAACCTAAAGGAATACTTTGTAAAAATGATCCACCACGAGCTTATGTTTCAGGAGTTTCTGGCGCTTCAGGACATAACTCTAAAGATAAAACCCGGAGAAGCATGGGGCTTTGTCGGTACAAACGGCGCAGGAAAATCGACCCTTTTAAAGGTCATAAGCAAAATCCTTAAGCCGTATAAAGGAACTGTAAGCGTAAACGGCACTATTGCTTCTTTGATCGAACTGGGCGCCGGAATAGACCCTCAGCTTACGGCAAGAGAAAATATTTTCTTAAACGGAACTATTCTAGGTTATTCAAAAAAATTTATCGAATCTAAATTTGATGATATAGTATCTTTTTCCGAGCTTGATGAATTTCTGGATTCCCCGGTAAAAAACTTTTCTTCAGGAATGAAAACAAGGCTGAGCTTTTCGATCGCAACAGTTATGGAGCCTGAAATTTTAATAGTTGACGAAATACTTGCGGTTGGAGATGCACTTTTCAGAAAGAAATGTATGGATCGTATGAATCATATGCTTTCCGGCGGTACAACGCTTCTTCTTGTTTCTCACAACATAAGTGATATACAGCGTCTTTGTACAAAAGCGATGTGGATAAACAGGGGAAAAACCGTGATGACAGGCGAGGTTTCAGAGGTCTGTACGGCTTACCAGGAAAACATCGCCGCTCTAAAGGAAAAAGAACGCATCGAGCGTGAAAAGAAAAAACAGCTTGATGCAGGTAAAAAAGCACAATAGGATTTTATTATAAGAAAGGTTGATAATAAAGAAATGGAAACTGTGAAGCTTCAAAACATTATAATGCAATATGATGCTGATGCAAACTTCAGAAAATATCCCGAGCTTATCTATCGTGCCGCAAACTACAACAATCTTATCCCTATGGTATATGATCCTGAGGAAAAGGCTCATATTTTAAAACGGCTCAACTGTGTGGATTTTGTTTCGTACTTTAACTGCTTACAGGTGGGTATGCTCAAAAAAAAGACATACGCTAAAAGCTTTAAGCTTCACCTTATTATCAAAGGAAAAGGTTCTATTGAGCTTCTGGAGGTTTTCAAAAACTCAAAAACAGTAAACTATGCGGTTATGTCAAGCCAAGTTATCTCTGCTGATGAAAAAACCGAAATAGTTTTGGATATTCCCGATACAAATAAGCCTCTTGTTTCATTCGAGGCAACTGCTCTTGAAGACCTTTACATTTATAAGGGCTGGTATTCGGCAGAGGTCGAAAGCGATAAAATAAGAGAAATTAAAATTTCTCTCGCTATCACCACCTTTAAAAGAGAAGAATATGTTAAAAATAATATTGCGCTGTTAAAGACAAATGTTCTCTCTGAGGGAAGCGACCTAAGAAACAAAATTTTTGTTCATATAATCGACAACGGCAGAACGCTTGACGCAAAAGCTCTTGACGGGTTTGGAATAAAGATTTACCCTAATAAAAATGTCGGAGGCGCAGGCGGCTTTACAAGGGGAATGATAGAGGCACTCCATCTTCCCGAAAAGCCTACACATATTCTCCTAATGGATGACGATGTGCTTATAATGACCGAAAGCCTTTTCAGGACATATTATCTTTTAAGAATTGTTAAAGAGGAGTATCAATCCTGTTTTGTAAGCGGAGCTATGTTTGACTATGACATCCGTGAGCGTCAATATGAAGATGTCGGCTACATTCGTGTCGCAAACGGAGAGTACGGTCCCGTAAAATCCGCTATGGATATGAGAAACATACTGAACGTTATCGACAACGACAATCTTCCAGAAAGAGCTAACTCATATGCGGGATGGTGGTATTGCTGTATCCCTGTTGAGCATATAGAGAAAAACGGTTTGCCGCTTCCTGTATTTGTACGCGGAGACGATGTTGAGTTCAGTCTCAGAAACAAGGCAAGGTTTTTGACTATGAACGGAATATGTATCTGGCATGTTGGCTTTGCCGGAAAATTCAACGCCGCAATGGAGCTTTATCAGGTCCACAGGAACAGCTTTGTTATCCAAGCCGCAAGCGGGATCTGTCCCGAGGTAAACTTTTTAAACAGAATAAAGCCGATGTTCTGGCTTGAGCTTACGAGATTTGCATATTCTAATGCAGAGCAGTTGTTAGACTCTATCGACGATTTTATGAAGGGTCCGGGATACCTTGAAACATTAAACGGAGAGCAATCAATAAAAGAACACAATCAGAAAAATGATAAGCTTTCTCATATTTCCAATTTCGCACAGTACAATGTCAAGAGCAAGGACCCATACACCTATAAAAGACTCGGAAAGCTTTCTAAGCTTTGGTATATGATAACAATTAACGGTCATCTACTTCCGAACTTTTTGCTTAGAAAATGGCCTGAGGTTATTTCATTTGACTTTTTCAATGTTCCGGGTAAAAACTTTATGCGAAAGCACCTTATAGCGGTAAACAACAAGGATAATACCGCTGTTATGAGAACTATAAACAGAAAAAAATGTTTCTCACTTATTAAGCGTTACAGAAAAACCATTAAGAATTACAAGAAAAATCACGAAACTGTTGAGAAGGCTTACAGAGATGAATTCAGCAGGATGACAAGCGAGGAATTCTGGAAAGGTTATCTTGATATATGAGTAAATTTAAATCATTATTAAAAAGAATCGACTCAGCTAAGGAAGCGTTTCGATCTCCACTTGCTTGGGAAGAAGCGAAAAAAGATCCAAATAATTCAAAAGAACCATCTGAAAATCCAAGTGATAAGGAGCAGAAAACAGAAGTGAAGGAAATCGATTTTAAGTGCAAATCAATAAAATCACTTTTGCCAAAGTATTGCTGCGGTTGTGGCGCTTGCTATAATCTCTGTCCAACAGGCGCAATAACTATGGTCTATAACGATGAAGGATTTTTAGAGCCTAAGGTAAACGACGAAAAATGTATAAAATGCGGTCTTTGCAAAAATAGATGCCCTTCTATAAATACAAAATATGAGAACCTCTCAGAGCCGACCTGTTATGCTGCATATGGAAGTGATGAAATCAGAGAAAAGAGCTCTTCCGGCGGACTCTTTACTCTTTTGGCTCAAAGTGTTTTTGACAAGGGCGGATATGTCTGCGGTGCGGGGTATACAGATGATTTAAAGGTTGAGCATATGATAATCAAAAGCCCTGATGAGCTTGATAAACTACGTTTTTCAAAGTATGTTCAAAGTGATGCTAACACGGTTTACAGACAAATAGGAAAGCTTTTAAAGGAAAACAAGTATGTTCTTTTCTGTGGCTGTGGTTGTCAGGTTGCCGGTCTTTACGCATACTTAGGGGAACGTCCGGAAAAACTTATTTCTATAGATCTTATGTGTCACGGAGGTCCTTCTCCAAAGCTGTTTGAAAAGTACCTCAAAGAGTATCACAAAAAACCTGTAAAGCGCGTGGGATTCAGAGACAAGGACTTTTACGGTTGGTCTACAGAAATGACGGTTGAGTATCAAGACGGAGAAATTTACAGACAACGACGTGAAGTTGATCCTTTTTATAGAGCATTTTTACCTTGTATATCAGTAAGAGAATTTTGCGGAGAATGTTCATTTTCTACGCTTCCAAGACAAGGAGATATAACTCTTGCGGACTTTTGGGGTATTTCAAAATATAATCCGAATTACACTGATGGAAAAGGAACCTCAATAGTATCGATAAACAGTGAAATTGGCAAAAAAGCGTTTGAAGAAATCAAAGATAAACTTGTTATTTGTGCACAGGTCCCTTGTGATGATATTAAGAAAACAGGACAGCCATATCAGCATCCTTTTAAAAGAAATGAACAAAGATATATTTTCTTTGATCTTATAAAAAAGGGCGCTTCTATTGAAAAGGCGCTTAACTATGCGCAAAATAGAAAATTTGATGTTGCGATAATGGGTGTGTGGTTTGGCTGTAACTACGGGAGTGTTGCTACTTATTACGCTTTAATGAATGTCGTGGAATCATTTGGCCTGAACGTTTTAATGGTTGATAAATGTTATACACCAAATAGTAATAGCGACCCAGAGTTTGGACGTTCAAATGCAAGAATATTTGCCGAAACACATGGATACAATATAAGCCGTCATTATTGGCCCCGCGACTTGAGAGAGCTTAACCGACATGTTGACATATTTTTAATGGGAAGCGATCAGATGTGGCACAGGGGGATAAACAGATTTTTTGGCTTTTCGTTCTATTTTGACTTTGTTGAAGACGAGAAGAAGAAGATAGCCTACGCTACCTCTATCGGTCATCCGTTTGATTTTGCTCCGGAGCCTGAAACGACGACCATAAAGCATTACCTTCACAGATTCGACAGCGTGTCTATGAGAGAATCCTCAGGTGTAAAGTTTATGAAGGAAAAGTATGACCTTGACGCGACACAGGTTTTAGACCCGGTGTTTATAGCTGAAAGAGAAATTTTTGATAAGGTTGCTGAGGAATCAAGATACGCAAGCCCCGATTACAGTTATGAAGTGGACGAGGATATATGCTTTAAGGAGCGCTCGTCTGATGGATTTATCACAGCATATATTTTAAACCCTTCCGAGGAAAAGAAAAAGGTTATTGAGTGGATCTCTCAAAAGCTCAATAAGCCGGTTAGAATCATGCTTGACGGCTGGAAGAAAAACTTTGAAGAAAACAGCCAAAAAATGGGACTTACATGCGTAAAAGACCTAAACGAAGGCGACTGGATATACAACATCAAAAACTGCGACTTTTTGTTTACCGATTCCTGTCACGGTCTAAGCTTCGGAATCCTTTACAACAAACCGCTTATCGCGATAGCTAATCTTTCTCGCGGGGCAACCAGATTTTTCTCTCTTGTTGAGCTTTTGGGACTGGAGTCGCATCTTGTTCGCAATGAGGACATAGGAACCATAACCGAACACGAAGAGCTACTTGAGCCCATTGATTACGAGCCTGTAAACAAAAAGCTCAAAGAAGAAAAAGACCGGTCTTTAAAATGGCTTGAAAACGCAATATTCTCAACTAAAAAGATAAAGTCGAATGCTGTTTACAGCGTTTATGACGAAAGATTGGAGGACAAGACAAATGAATAAGCACTATGATTATCTCATAGTAGGCGCAGGACTTTACGGAGCGGTTTTTGCTTACGAGGCGATGGCAAATGGTAAAACCTGTCTTGTGATAGATAAAAGAGGTCACATAGGCGGAAACATCTATACCGAAAACAGAGAGGGTATAAATGTTCATATTTACGGCGCGCATATTTTCCACACATCAGACAAAAAGGTGTGGGATTATATAAACCGGTTTGCAGAATTTAACAACTATGTAAATTCACCTGTCGCAAGATATCACGATGAGCTTTACAATCTTCCGTTTAATATGAATACCTTTCACGGTCTTTGGGGTGTAAAAACACCAAAGGAAGCTAAGGAAAAAATAAAGGAACAGACCGATAAGCTCGGTATCACTGAACCTAAAAATCTTGAGGAACAGGCGCTCTCCTTAGTTGGCGAGGATATATACAAAAAGCTTATCAAGGAGTACACCGAAAAGCAGTGGGGACGGGATTGTAAGGATCTTCCCTCATTCATTATTAAAAGACTTCCGCTTAGATTTACCTACGACAACAACTACTTTAACGATCCGTATCAGGGTATCCCAAAAGGCGGATATACACAGATAATCGAAAAGATGCTTGACGGAGCGGACATTCTTGTAAACACCGATTACTTTGATTTTATCAAGAAAAACGACGGGATCGCTGACAAGACGGTATTTACCGGAATGATAGACGAGTTTTTCGGATTTAAGTACGGGCCTCTTGAATATCGCTCGGTCCGCTTTGAAACAGAAACACTTGACGAGGAAAATTATCAGGGCAACGCTGTGGTAAACTATACAAGCCATGAGGTAGACTTTACACGAATTATCGAGCACAAGCATTTTGAATTCGGAAAGCAGCCAAAAACCATAATTTCCCGCGAGTATTCACAAGAGTGGCACAACGGTATAGAGCCTTACTACCCTCTCAACGACGATAAAAACAGCGCCCTTTATGCAAAATATAAGGAGCTTGCCGACAAGGAGGATAAAGTCATCTTCGGGGGCAGACTCGGCAATTACAGCTATTTTGATATGGACAAGGTCATTCTTGCCGCATTCGGCGCTGTCAGAAGCGAGTTTTCTAAAACGACTGCCGACTGATAATAAACCCCCGGATATTTTTCTTCGGGGGTTTTTAAAGTGCTTTTACAAGGGGAGAATATATTTATGACTGATTTATTTAACTCAGAAAGACTGATCCTTGCCTCGGCATCTCCGAGACGAAAAGAGCTTATGAGCCTTATAGCAAACAACTATGAGGTAATGCCTGCTGATATTGACGAAAAGGTTGATCTTATAATCCGTCAGGAGCGTATTGCTGAGGCTCTCGCAATAAGAAAAGCTAAGGCTATAAATATTCCCGGTGCGCTTATAATCGGATGTGATACGCTTGTGCTATGCGATGGTAAAATTATGGGAAAGCCTAAAAATAGGGTCGATGCTTTCAATATGCTCAAGACCCTTTCAGCTAAAACACATTCGGTGCTAAGCGGGATCTGTCTTAAAAAGGACGATAAGATCAAGTCTTTTACTGTCGAAACAAAGGTTACATTTTATCCTATACACGATGATGAGATCGAGTGGTACCTTTCTACCGGCGAACCGTTTGATAAGGCGGGCGCATATGGCATTCAGGGCTTTGGAGCTACACTCGTCAAGGGGATCGAAGGAGACTTTTTTAACGTTGTCGGACTTCCGGTTTCAAGACTTAAAAGAGAGCTTTTATCCTTTATAAGCGAGAATTAACGGAGGGCTTATGGGACTTTTTAAAAATGATAAAAAGACTAAGCTTAAGGATATTGTTGAATTTCACGGTAAGAGAATAAGCTATGCTGTTGAAATAATAGGCTCAGAGGAAAAAATCATAGGAAGAAACGGCGGGATCTCTGTAAACGGCAGCGAGGTAGTCATACTTTTAGAAGCAAAGGAAGTCTTTCGCTGTAAGGTAAAGGACTTTAAAGCCGGAACGCTTATGAGCGGAAACGGTGTGGATATAAACGGCTTTGATGTAAACGAAGGGCGTCAGCGCCATATTATTGCGTATTACAGTAAACTCAGACAGTGAGGAAAGATAAAAATGGGGAAAATCAGATTAACTGCGGCGGTAATTGCCTGTAGGTTTACACGGTGGGCTCTCAGAGTTATCGGAAAGGGCGGAACAAGTCTTCCGGGAGAGGTCGCGGTAAGACTATATCCTGATATTCTGACCGACCTCTCAAGGGATGTTAGTGTTATAATCGTAACGGGTACTAACGGTAAGACAACATCGTCAAGAATGATCGAACAGACACTTGTCGAATCGGGAAAAACATATTTCTGTAACAAAAGCGGAGCTAATATGCTCGGAGGAATTGCAGCTGAGTTCTGTCAAAACTCAAGCTTTACCGGTAAGAAGAAATACGACTGGGCTTTAATAGAATGTGATGAAGCTGCCTTTAAAACGGTATCAAAGTATTTGGACGCAAAATGCGTACTTGTAACAAACATCTTCAGAGATCAGCTTGACAGGTACGGAGAGGTAACACATACTCTTTCAAGCATTATTGCAGGAATAAAAAATTCTAAAAACGCAGTTGTGTGTCTTAACGCTGACTGTTCCTTAACCGTTTCAATTTCCGACGAAATAGAAAACAGGATCGTTTATTACGGCGTTGATAAGGAAATCTATAAGCGGACTGTCGAAGAGATCTCAGATGCTCCATACTGTATAAAATGTAAATCTCAGTATGTTTATTCTTACCGCACCTTCGGACATCTCGGCGGTTTTAAATGTACAGGTTGCGGCTATGAAAGACCTTCTCCGACTGTGTCGGTAAGGGAAATATTTGAAACTACCGAAAGCTATTCAAAGGTGCTTCTTAATATCGGTGGCGATGAATACACAGTCAAAATAAATCTTCCCGGCGGATATAACATCTACAACGCAGCGGCGACTGCCTGTGTCGGCTATGCTTTAGGATTTGATTCAAAGACCGATGCGGCGGCGCTCGAAAGCTTTGAATGCGGCTTTGGAAGAATGGAAATGCTTCCAATAAACAACGCACGCCTCAGAATGATACTTGTAAAGAATCCCGCTGGCTGTAATCAGGTTCTTAACTTTCTCTGTAACAACAAGGAGCGCTCACTTTTTATTGTAGCCTTAAACGACAACTACGCTGACGGTACGGATGTTTCGTGGATATGGGATGTTGACTTTGAAAAGCTTCTCGATGTTGACGAAAGCTTAAGTGAGATATGGGTCACCGGTATCCGTGCGGATGAAATGGCTATGCGTTTTAAATATGCAGGAATAAGCACCGAAAAAATTAAAATCAAAAAGGATTACTCAGAGCTTATCGACGATATAGCCGCTTATGACGGAGCTGTATATATGATGCCGACATATACCGCAATGCTCGCAATAAGAAAGAGAATTGCCGACAAGTTTGGATTTAAAGAATTCTGGAAGTAAAGGAGCTTAAAATGAAAACGCTTAAGATCTGCCACCTGTACCCCGATGTTCTAAACCTTTACGGCGACAGGGGAAATGTTACGGCAATAAAAAAACGACTTGAGTGGCGAGGTATAGGATGCGAAATAGTAAATGCAAACATCGGCGATAAAACTGACCTTCGCGACTGTGATATATTTTTTATAGGCGGAGGTCAGGACTTTGAACAGGAAGTCTTGCTAAAGGATATTGCATCAGGAAAGGGAGACGCCATAAAAGATGCCATAGAATCTGGTAAAGTGTTTCTGGCTATTTGTGCAGGATATCAGATACTGGGAAAATACTACAAGACACATACCGGAGAGGTTTGTGATTTTATCGGAGCGCTTGACCTTTATACTGTCGGGCAAAAAAAGCGTATGATAGGAAACTATGTGTACGAATGTGAACTCGGCGGAAGAAAAACAGAGATAGTAGGCTTTGAAAATCACTCGGGTAAAACATATCTCGGAGAAGGAGTAAGACCTTTCGGAAAGATATTATACGGAAACGGCAACAACTCCGAAGATAAAACCGAAGGAGCGCGTTACAAGAATGTATACGCAACATACGCTCACGGACCTGTACTTCCCAAAAATCCGTACTTTACAGATGAGCTTATCCGTGTCGCATTAAAAAACAAATACGGAGATGATGCTATTTCCGAGCTTGATGACACATTTGAGCTCGCCGCCCATAAATATATGGTTAATCGCCTAATCAAATAAATAAAAAGCGTGAAGGCTTGATATTAAATGCTTCACGCTTTTTCTTATTCTCTTATTATTCAGCAAGTTCCTCTTCAAATACCTCAGGCGGTGTATCATCCTCAGTAACAGGATCGCTCACAGGCTCACTCGGTTCCTCCGTATAAGTATCTCCTGTGACCTCCGTAACGATCATATCATCGGTAGGCGGCTGTTCCGGCGTAGGCTCATATTCAGTCACATCGCCGACATCCGGCGTAGTGACAGTAGTCGTTGTCTGCGTCTTACTGCCTGAAGGTTTAACGGTGGTTTTTGAAGTAGTCTTTTTGCTTGTTTTAACCTTCTTAGTGGTCGTTTTCTTTGTAGTTGTCGAAGTCTTAGTTGTTGTCGGCTTTTTAGCGGAGGCCTTTGAAAGCGCAACGCTTGTGCCCGGATAATAATGCTTTAAAATCTGGTCAAATTTAAGTCCGTCCTTGATAGCGTAAAGATTTGCGCCCTCCTGGCTCATTCCGACTCCGTGGCCGTAGCCGTATGTAGTAAAGGTAAATGTACCGGTTTTATATCCTATCGTAAAAGCATTGGATTTTAAATTAAACAGCGCTTTGATAAAATCTCCCGTTACCTTTTGTCCGTCACAGAAGGTGACCTCTTTTACATATCTTCCGTCATATGTCTTTGTTATGCTCATCCATTCGGCAGGGTCATTTGACAGATCTACACCCAGCTGAAATCTAAGCTTCATCTGAACCTCTTGTAAAACCTTTTTGGATTTTGTTCCGAAGTTAGGATCAAGTTTATCATACTTGCTCTCAACACTTATAAGATACGGGAGACTTCCGCCCCATGCGTTTAAGCTGGATGCCGTAACTCCTGCCGAAGATGCTGAGAACACAGCATTTATTGGCTTTCCGCCATATTCAACTACGAGTCCCTCCACAGCCTCAACAGCGCTTTTTATCTTTTCGCTGTAATTCTTATTAAGTCCGAGTTCAGGGGTTTGTCCTATACTTTTACAGTAAAGAAGGGTGGTATACGCCGCGACAGCCTGCGCCTTAAGCGCTTCGGATGAAAATGACGGACCCATCTCTCCGTTTACTATCTGACACAACATATCAAATCCGTTTGATGTAACTTCCTTGCCGGTGTCAATATTTCTTACCGTATATTTTTCTTTTGAAATATCTCTTGTCTTATAGCTTTGAGCCTTCGCAAAATCCACAATATACGGATCAGCGTGTGTTTCCGCTGTTATCAGCACTTCTTTATCATACTTTTTATATGTAGACAGTCTGATTATTTTTTTAGTTGTCTTAGATGTTTTTTTCGTAACTGATTTTTTCTCTGTCTTAGAAGTTGTTTGTTCTGTGGTGTTTTCGGCTGTTTTTTCCGAATCATCGTCCTCTTTGATTTCATTATAAACGCTGTCACTCAGTACTGAAGCTGTGTCCACATCAGCCTTTTTTTCATTTAAGAACAACACGCTGATAATAGCTCCGGACGCAACAACAAGTGCGGTAGTAAGAATTATAGCAAATTTGCGTCTTGACTTTACAGCTTCTTCTGTTTTTTCAAAGCTGAATATTTTCTTAAAATAATCCTTTATGCGATCCAAACCGCAAATCCCCCTTTTTAATAGAAAAGGTCAAAAGGTTAAAATCCTCTCGACCCCTCATTGATCCTCTGTTTTAGCCGGGTATTTCTTACAATACCTTGTAAACATCCAAATATCTTACGCCCCAGTTACAAGCGTCCTGATGCGTTGCAAAAAACATATCTATAACATTTCCGTTTACCGAGCCGCCTCTGTCCTCGACCGTGTAAACTGTACCGTTTATCATAAGCTTTGTTCCGAACGGAAACTTTGATGATGCTGCGATAGTTCTGCCCTGTGTAGCCACAGTTCCGCTTGCGGTTTTACCTGTTGCACCCGCTCCGCAGCACTTTTCACAGGCGCAATAAGCGGTAATTTTAAACGACCCGAGAAACTCTGTTTTTAACGGTTCGGTAGCGCTTGTTGTATCAGCTGCAGCCTTTTGTGTGGTCTTGGCTGTTGTTACTTTAGCTACTTTAGGCTTATCCTTCTGTATGTATGTACCAAACACATATCCCGTCTTATCGCCGTATTTCACAGGATACCATCCGTTAGCTTCCTTACCTGTCACGGTGATTTCCGATGCAAACGGTATCTCAGCGATTTTTTTAAAGCTTGTTCCCGCTCCGCTCCTTAAGTTGAGCGTGTCGTTCGTATACATTTTATATGCCGAAAACTTAACGGCGGTAGTCGTTGTTACCGTGGTAGTTTTTGGCTTTACAGCTGCCTTTGAAGCGATCGAAGCTTGTGTAGTAGCCTGTATCGCCGAAGCGTTGATCTGTGTTTTTTGAGCTTTGCTTTCGGTAGTTTTAGCAGTGCTTTTTGAAGTAGTCTTTGCGGTAGTCTTTTTAGTGGTCTTACTTGTTGTTGAGGTCTTTTGAGTCGTCTGCTTTACAGTTGTCTTTTCTGTCTGCTTCGCAGTAGTCTGTGTTTGTGCCTGTGCGTAATACATATCAATTTTAGCGGTACTCTTCTCATCCACAGGATCTATACCCTCCTGTGTAGTTACATTACCGATTGTCAATGTGATCACAAAAGCACAAACGGCAAGAATAACCGCTGCACCGATACACAGCTTTGCTAAAATACCCTTTTTTTGTTTTTCATCAGACGGCGCAGACAAAATGTCAGCGCCTGTTTTGTTCAGCTTCATTTCAATCACTTTGCCTTTCCGACGGCGCAATACGCCGTCTTTGTTTCAAAATGTCCTCTCCAAAAGAATTCTGAAATGTTCTTTATTTTACCTATATGCTTGTTTCTTTTTCTTTATGTTCATACAGGAAAAATCAGCTTTATTTTTTATTTTTCTGTTGTAAGCTTAGTAATCCCAGCCCTTATACATAGTTACCTGTCCCCAGACATTTACCCAGGATGACGGAAGCTTTATATCTTTGTCGTCTTTCTTTTTATATGACTTTATCATTTTCTTTATATCGTCTTCCGTTTCGTCATCTCTTATCTTTCTTGCTGTTATTACCCATCTTAGTCCCTTTACCTCATTTGAGCAGGTGGAAAGAGTGATATACTCATCATCCTCTGTGCAATCTATATCGCTCGAGTACCAGCTTCTTGAGGTTATTCCCTTATAGAAATTATTAAAGGAATAGTGCGGTTCTTTTTTATCCTTTTTCTTGTCATACTTTTCAAAGTTTCCAAATCTCCAATAATCAAACATCGGATCGGTATCCTGATTTTCTTCACTCGTTCCGATAAACGCCGCAACGATTATATATCTGTCATCTTTCGTGTATATCGTATTAAAGTCTATTAAAGGATTTTTCTTTAGGAAATCAACACCGCGCTTGTACTCAAGGAGATGTGTAAACATATTTCCGAGGCTTCTCATATTGTGTCCGTAGATCACCATATTATCGGCTCTTTCATATCCTGTCACCGGGTAATAGTAATCCGCAAAAAGCGAGCCCCACTCACAATACTCTTTATAAATATTTTTATATAGGTAATAGTCGTTATCCTTTGATTGCATTACAGGATAGTTTATAAACATAGTTTTTTCATCATCGGGATCAGCCCTGAATGTCGGAATATCTATCCAGCCGATAACATCCTTATTAAGCGAATACAGCTCATACCACTGCGGGAGCATATTATCCGGCGGCTCTGCGTCCGGCGGAAGTGTGACCGGCTCATTGTCAAGTTTAGGAGAAAGCTCCTGAAGCGCTACATTTGCCTGTCTGCTCTCCTCTGTTCCGTAGTAAAAATCAACAAGCTGTAAAACGCATATCGAAAAAACTACCAATGACGCTACGAATATAAACTTTCTGAAAAGGTCTGAAATCGTATCTCCTACCCAAGGCACGAAGTATTTAAGTACCCTTATAAAAAAGTTTGTATCGTCTTTTTGAGGAAGACTTGCAAGCTCATTTTTAATTGACATAATTATCCCTCGATTCTTGATTGACCGTAGAGCGCACACAAAACCATTCTGAATGCCTCACAGGTCGTAAGCAGCCGTATTTTTTGCCTATCAAGTCCTTCTCCCCTGTTGTACAGCATAAGGTTTTTAGCTTCAACATTTTCTTTGTACGCTACCGCTACCCAAACCGTACCTACCGGCTTTTCCTTTGTTCCACCTGTCGGTCCGGCTATTCCTGTAACAGATACAGCTATATCGCTTCCGCTAAATGCCTTTATTCCGAGAGCCATCTCAACTGCTGTTTCCTCGCTGACAGCGCCGAATTTTTCAAGCGTTTCTGATTTTACGCCTAAAAGCCGATTTTTCATTTCGTTTGAATATGTACAAGCTCCCAGCTCATAAACCTCACTTGCGCCGCTCACAGCGGTGAGGCTTTGGCTTATCATTCCGCCTGTACAGCTCTCGGCAAAAGAGATTTTCTCCTTATGCTCCATTAAACATTTTACCACTTTACAAGCCATACTGTCAATACTATCTGTAATCATTTTGTCACTTTTGTCATATTCCACTCTGTTTATCCGCCTTTTTATTTTATTTTGCACATAATTTCTCACTAAAATATTACAAATTTGTTAACTGATTCCTTCGGCTAACCAATTAAGAACTTTATAATACTATCCGGTTGAGCGTAAAATTTTTAAACAACCCGTTCTTATTCCTAATTTGCCGAGATAATATACGCTTTGGTATCATTGATCGCCTGATTTATAAGCGGCTCGAAATCAAATGCCGCCTGAGCCTTTTCGACCTCCTCAAGCCGGGGCTTTGTCTTTGGATGTCTTGGGGTGAAAACGGTACAGCAATCCTCATACGGCTCTATTGATGTATCATATGTTCCTATTTTCCTTGACACCTCGACGATCTCTGTTTTATCCATTCCTATAAGCGGACGGAAAACAGGTATTTTGCATACCGCGTCTGTACACACCATAGCAAGCATAGTCTGGCTCGCGACCTGACCGATACTTTCCCCTGTCACAAGACAGCTTGCTCCAACGCTAAGGGCTATCCTCTGTGATATTTCCATCATTATCCGCCTCATAACTATTGTGAACAGTTCCTCGGGACAATGCTCTTTTATCATTTCCTGTATCCTTGTAAACGGCACACAGTGAAAATTCACAGCCCCTGTGTACTCGCTCATTATCTTAGCAAGCTCTTCTACCTTTAATCTGGCTCTTTCGGATGTATACGGCGGAGCCTCAAAATGAACAGCGTCAACTATAACTCCTCTTTTTGCCATCATATATCCTGCGACAGGAGAGTCGATACCTCCCGAAAGTAGGAGCAATGCCCTTCCTGATGTCCCAACAGGTAGTCCTCCCGCTCCGTCTGTTTTGTATGCGTGGACAAAAGCGTTTTCTTCTCTTATCTCGACAGTAACTGTTACCTGTGGTTCGTGTACATCGACTTCAAGGTGACTGTACTCATCAAGTATTTTTGCCCCAAGCTCCCTTTGAAGCTCCGGCGAAGTCATACAAAAGCTTTTGTCTGCTCTCTTAGCCTCGACCTTAAAGGTCTTTGCACCGTCAAGGGTATCCTTTAAATACGGCAGGGAGCATTTCACAATATCCGAAAAATCCTTCTTACAGATTATCGCTCTGCATATTTTTGTCACACCGAAAACCTTCGTAAGCTTAGCGAGTACCACATCTATGTCCTCATCACCCTGCGGTTTGATATAAAGGGTGGACTGAGCCCGTGTGTATTCAAAGCTTCCGATGTGTCTGAGCCTTCTCTTTATATTCTTTACAAGCACATCCTCAAAGCTTTTCTTATTAAGTCCCTTAAGCGCTATTTCGCCGTATTTTAACAGCAGCATTTCTTCCATAAAAAACAAATTCTCCCTTTCCTATCGTCTTATCCTTACAAGGCTTTTCATCGCATTTTGTATTTCAAAAACCAGCCTGTCCACCTCATCCTCGGTGTTGTCCGCACAAAAGCTTATCCTTATAGTGGAGTCAAGCTCGCTTTCGCTGTAACCAAAAGCCTTAAGCGTATCACTTTTTTTGCCCTTTGCACAGGCAGACCCCGAAGAAACATATATCTCCCGCTCTTCAAGGAAGTGTAAAAGCGTTTCACTTTTATATCCACTTACCGTAAGGCTGTTTACATACGGCAGGTGATTATTGAACTCGTGAAGATAAACACCGTCGAGAGCCTCTACATTCTTCTTTAACCGTTGCTTTAAGCGCTCGGCTTTTTCATATCTTTCGCTAAGTGTTTTAGAATACTCACTCACAGCCTCGCCAAACGCAGTTATCAGCGGAACCGATTCAGTCCCCGAACGAAAGCCCTTTTCCTGACCGCCGCCGACAATAAACGGCTTTAAATTTAATCCTTTCTTGATATAAAGTGCGCCCACACCCTTCGGAGAATAAACCTTATGACCGCTAATGGAGATCATATCGGCGCAAAGCGTTTTTACATTTATCGGCAGCTTTAAAAATCCCTGAACAGCATCTGTGTGTGTATATATCTCCTTATCCGCCGCCTTTACCGCCTTGAATATCCCGGATATATCGTTTATCGCTCCCGTTTCATTATTGACCGACATTACTGATACCAAAAGGGTATTTTTGTCTATGTATTTTAAAACCTCTTTAGGACTTATAGCTCCGCTGCTGTCGGGTAAAAGCCTTATGACTTCAAATCCCTGTTCCTCAAGTCTCTTTATCGGCGCAAGAACGCTCGGGTGTTCGGTTTGTGAAGTGATTATTCTTTTTCTCCTTTTTCCCCTTGTAAAGGCTGAGGAAAACACAGCTGTATTGTTGCTTTCTGTAGCGCCTGAAGTAAAAAAGATCTCCTTCTCGTCCGCGTTTAAAGCTTTAGCGATAGTTTCTCTTGAGTCTTTTATGAGCCTTTCGGCTTCAAGCCCCATATTATGAAGGCTTGATGGGTTCCCCCACATTTCACATAAAGCCTTATTTACCGCCGCAACAGCCCTTTCACACGGCTTAGTGGTAGAAGAATTGTCAAAATATATCAAGGTATCGTTTCCTCTCTTCATTATCCTTTTATTTGGTTACATTTAATTTTAGCATATTTGATTTTATTTTTCAATCTTTTTAAATAATTAAAGTCTTACCGTTATTCAACAAGCTTTAGAAGGATATTACTGCCGACAGAGTAACAAGCAAAAGCTGCCTGCTAATAACAAATCGGAAATATGTAGTGCCCGCTACTTTATGAACAGAATATGAACATTGTAAACATTTTGTTACGAAATATGATTTATTTTATGAAGAATGTACGTTTGCGTACATTTTTTCCTGATTTTGCGCTGTTAGTGAAAGGAGATAAAAAATAAAAAATTACGCTCGGTCTTATTTAAAAACATATATTTCAGTTATATAAGAAATTTTGCATATTATCTCAAAGATTGCTAATAATAAAATCAAATAAAATTATAATTATCCGCCGATGTAAAAAAATTGTCGTCGGCAGAATGGAGAGCATTATGAACAACAGAACAAAAATACGGCTTATCACCTACACTATCGCGATAGCTTTGGTACTCATAATACAAAACTTTTGCCTGATGACAAGGTCACATAACGCAGAGCTTGCGCTTGAATACGGCTATCTCCGTGCGATAGAGGACCTATCAATGAGCGCTGACAATGTAAGCGTAAACCTTGAAAAGAGTATGTATTCAAACGATGCGTCGATGCTTGAGGAAATCTCGAATTCACTGTCGAGAGATGCCTCGGCGGCGAAAAGCTGTCTTTCACAGCTTCCTGTCGGAGAGCTTAATCTTGAGGACACCTACAAATTCTTTTCTCAGGTAGGAAATTACTCATCAGCCCTTGCTAACAAGCTTGCCGACGGAAAAACTCTGTCCGACTCTGAATACGAAACGCTCGGAAAGCTTTATGATTTTTCCGTTTCTTTAAAGGACAAGCTCTGGCGTGTTGAAAAGGGTATAGAGGACGGAGGTGCGCTGAGCTATGAAAAAGTATCAGCCATAAACGACGATTCGTTTAAAAACGGAGAAGAACCTTCTCCCGGCTTTGAAGAATTAGAATCCACCTTTGACAACTATCCGACACTGATTTACGACGGTCCGTATTCAGATCATCTTCTCATTAAATCGCCTGAGCTTATCAAGGGAAAGGCGATAATCGAAAAGGACAAGGCAAGAGTAAAGGCGTCTGAAGTCACAAATATTGATTCGGATAAGCTCGTTTACTATACTACCGAGCAAAGCAGTATGCCCTCTTATCTTTTCAGAAATGAGGACACAATATGTGCGATCACCGTAAACGGCGGCTACTGCTCGTATATGCTAAAGGACAGAAATGTCAGCAAAACCAATCTCATAAATGAAGAGGCTGTACGCTATGCGGACAAATATCTTTCCGATCTTGGTATAGAAAATATGAAAGAGACCTATTATGAAGCCTACAACAACATTTTGACTGTAAACTATGCACATTCAGACGGTGATATTTTGTACTACCCTGACCTTATAAAGGTTTCGGTTGCGCTTGACAACGGCGAGATACTCGGTTTTGACGCCAGGGGATATATTTCAAACCACTATGACAGACAACTCAAAAAGCCGGAGATAACCGTTGAAAAGGCAAAGGAAAAGGTTTCTCCTAAGCTTGAGGTAGAAAGCGTACAAAAGGCTCTTATCCCAACAGGGACCGGCTCAGAAATGCTTTGCTATGAATTTAAAGCAAAGGGTGAAAACGATGCCGATGTGCTTGTTTATATAAACTGTGAGACCGGTGCCGAGGAACAGATACTGATTCTTATTGAAAACGAAAACGGATCATTAACGGTTTAAAGGAGAGGACGAATATGAGAATAAAAGAACTGACTGCCCGTGAGATTTTAGATTCAAGAGGTAATCCTACAATACGGACCACGGTAACTCTTTATGATTCGACCTCAGCCTCCGCTAGTGTCCCCTCTGGGGCTTCAACCGGAAAATTTGAGGCTGCGGAACTTAGAGATAACGACAAAAACCGCTACGGCGGAAAGGGCGTATTAAACGCTGTTAAAAATGTAAATGAAACAATATCTCCACAGATCTGCGGCTGTGAATTTACTCAGACAGAGCTTGACAGTACTCTTAAGGCTATGGACGGTACGCAAAATCTGAAAAGCCTCGGTGCGAACGCTATACTTTCCGTTTCCCTAGCCTTTGCAAGAGCAGAAGCCAAAGCAAAAAAGGTGTCGCTTTTTGAACATCTCGGAAACGGAGCAAAGCTTCCAGTTCCAATGCTAAACATTTTAAACGGCGGTGCTCACGCTGCAAACAATCTTGATATTCAGGAATTTATGATAATGCCGGTGGGCTTTACAAAATTTGAAAACGCCCTTGAAGCAAGCGTTTGTGTATATCACACACTTGGCAGCATTTTAAAAAGCAAAGGGCTATCCTCTACCGTCGGAGACGAAGGCGGCTTTGCGCCGGATTTAAAGGACGAGCGGGAAGCTATTGAAATGATCCTTGAAGCGATAAAACAGTCAGGCTTTAACTGTGAAAAAGATTTTAAACTCGCACTTGATATGGCGGCGAGCGAATGGAAAACCACAGACGGCTATTTTCTTCCGAAGCTAAAGCGTCAGATGTCGTCAGACGAGCTTATAGAATACACCGAAAAGCTGACCTCTGACTATCCTATAATCTCGGTTGAGGATCCGCTCGGCGAGGAGGATTACGAAGGATTTAAGGAGCTTACAAAAAGAATAGGAGACAGGGTACAGATAGTCGGTGACGACTTATTTGTCACCAACAAGCAGAGACTCAAGGACGGCATTTCGGGTGGGTATGCAAACGCTATCTTAATAAAACTCAATCAGATCGGAACTCTTACGGATACGATAGACACCGTCCACACCGCAAAAAAATCCGCATATAAAACTATTATCTCACACCGCTCCGGTGAAACCTCAGATACCTTTATCGCCGACCTTGCCGTTTCGCTTAATGCCGGACAGATAAAAACAGGAGCGCCCTGCCGATCCGAAAGAGTGGAAAAATACAACCGCCTTTTATGGATAGAAAAATCACTTGCACCGTTCTCATTTTACGGAGACTTGTTTTAACTAACCAAAAAGCGCAAACCGGATATTATGTCATCACTCCGTTTGCGCTTTTACATAAGCTTTGATGTCAACAAAGCATTTTTATTATTTCATCGACCTCGAATACTTCATCAACAAAAAAATCAAATAATAAATTTTCAAGATTCTCTTCGCTGTATTCGATCTCTTTTGAATACATATGAGCGAGGTTTATCCGCTCGGAAAGGGACTTTCCTTTGAACAGCTCTCTTAACACAATAACGCTCACCGCTGCAAGCTTTACAGAAGAAAGCATCTGTCCGTCAAGCGAATGTTCAACAAAATAACGGTAGATAAAATAGCAAAATATCCTGTTCAGCTCGCTGTCGAAACCACCGTTTTCCTCTCTTACACTTTTCTTTGCCTCTCTTAAAATCTCTTCCCAGTTTTTATCTAAAATCTCCAATTCAAGAAGCTTTTCTATTGTTTCGGAAATATTACAATAGCTTTTCTCTCCGGCATATACATACGGCGATATGTCTTTATCAAGCGCCGATTCGTATTCTCCTCCCAAAACATCTGCTTCAATACTACTGATATACTTTAATATCCCCGCTATGCTGCTTTCTATGTCATCCGAAGTTTTAATAAGGTCTGTTATTTTACTTCTTATTTCAATAATTACCTCGGCGTGATCGTCTTTAACAGACCTCTCTTCACCAATAGTCTCGTCAAAATCCAAGCTAATCGGTTCTGTCATAATAAGCCTTGCCGCCTCCTCGCAGGCAAGACCTATTCCTAACTCTTCACGATCAGAATAGGCGTTTACATATCTCGGATGCATCCTGCATATATATCCGAGCCCCTCATCTCCTAGCGACAGATACGCTTCGCACAATCCGTCGGAGCGAAGCATCGGGCACGGGTGAACTATATAATATCCGTCCTCGTCACTTCCGACAGCCAAACGAAGCTTTTTCCCAAGCTCTCCCGGAATATCCCTATATTTTTTAAATGTATCCTCATCAAGCTCTATTCTCCAGTCTGTTTTACAGCAATTATCATTGCACATATCGGCCTTACAGACAAACTTCTTGTAGTAATTTGGCATTATAACGCGCATTTTACTTCACCTCATTAAAAGTATACCACAGCTTTTTCACCCTGTCCACTTGATTGACACAACAAATAAACAGTGGTATAATTCCGGTATAGGAGGGAGTGATAAAAATGTTGTTTGTAAATTATCCTAAGTGTTCGACCTGTAAAAAGGCAAAGGCTTTTCTGGACAACCACGCAAAAAACTACGAGGACAGAAATATTAAGGAGGAAAATCCAACAGAGGACGAGCTAAGAGACTGGATAGAAAAAAGCGGTCTTGATGTTAAACGATTTTTTAACACAAGCGGACTTTTATACCGTTCTATGGGGCTTAAGGACAAGCTTGACTCTATGGACGACGCTCAAAAGATAAAGCTTCTGGCAACAGACGGAATGCTTGTGAAGCGCCCGATCCTCGTCACCGACAGCACAGTTCTTGTCGGCTTTAAGGAAAAAGAATGGGAAAATGTATTATGACTTTAATTATCGGTATTTTCCGATTAAAATCCCCTGCGGCTGAGATAAGTTTTCCGCAGGGGATTTTTATAGTAATGAAACAAAAATCTACTTTGAATCGTATTTTGAATGTATAATAACAGTAGATAACGACTGCTTTTGCTTCTCTGTCGGCAGCTTAAGCTTTCCGCTGTTTACAAGTTCCTTTAAGCAATAAAGCATAAACCAGCCGTCAGAAAAAAAGATAAACTGCATACTGTACTTTTGCATCGCTCTGAGCTGTTTTGGTGTAGAATCCAGAACAGCTTTTATATACGGTCTTTTGATCTTATTAAACTCAGCGCTGTGTCTCTCTTTGATTTTATCTCCTATTGCAACTAAAGCTTTTACGGTTTCGTCTCCTTCGATCCAGACGCATTCGCACCCCGCTTTAAAAATTCCGTTTGTATTACCGACAACCTTGAGATAGCCACGCTCAATAAGATACGCGTATTCCTCCTCAGATAATTCCGTGCCGTCAGCCCAATGGCTCAACAGAGTTAAATCACGTCGTGCATCCAACCGATATGTGTCTCCCACACGCCTGTTTGACCATTCAGAATCTACCTGCCACAAGGTAAGACCTTTGTATGAGTTCCAACACGGACCACAAAAATTAAGAATACTGTCAAAGTATTTGGGCGGCTTGACCTTTGGCGCCAACACGGATGCATAGCATATATTATGTCCGCCATCGGGACGTATAGTGGCCGCTTTTTCAAAGGAAACCTCCGTATTCATAGTGCTCTTTCCGCTTACTGCGGCAATGTACGGTATCAACGCCCACAACATAAAATTTGTGTCCCTTTGATTGTCATGTGTAAGCGTTATTTCATTTTTATATCCGCCCAAAATCTTTTCATTTTCTAAAATTCTTGAATTTAGCAATTCATCATACAATTCATTTGCAAATATTCTCGCCGCTTTTTCGTACATCTCATCGTGTAATTCGTTGAGTTCGGACGAAGGCTCATCAAGCAGTATATTGCAGAGATACTTATCCCCGCGCTTTGTCAGAAAACCGTATTCCTCAAGATACTCCGCTTCGCTTTCTACATAAACCGGAGATACTCCTAAAGCGTCGGCAATCTCACCTACGGTTTTAGCTTCCCTTAAAACCACATATTCTATATTTTGAGACAGCGCACTTCTGAAAAAGTTTCCGTTACCTCCTTTACTGCCAACCGATCCACTCGTACCGCAAATAGCAAATCTTATCGGATTAAATTTTAATTCGCCTGACGTTCTCACAGTATCCATACCTCTTTTCAGTTCTTCTTTTGCTTTGAACAGATGCCATTTTACCGTGCCAATAGGAATACTCAATTCTTTGGCTATCTCGCTTTGCTTTTTACTTTCATAATAATATAAAATTATTATACGACGCTGCAGCTTTGTAAGATATGCAATCTCACTCTGCAATCTTTCGATAGTTTCCTGCATAACCAAGTTATAAGATATATCCGTATTATTGTCGCTTAAAACGTCTGCGATTTCTTCAATAGGCACACCTATAAAATTGCTGGCATTATCACGGTAATAATTACTGAGTGCATTATGAGCAATCGTCCAGATAAACTTATCATAATTCTCTAAGTCATTTCTTGTAATCAGGGTGTGAAACGCTTTAAGTACAATTTCCTGTGCCAGATCTTCCGCATCCTGCAAGCTTTTACATCGTTTCAAAGCAAAGCCGAAGATAGGCTTTAAATATTGAGTTGTGATCCTTTCGGCATCTTTTTTGTTCATTTGTCTTACTCCTTGAAAGCTGCTTTCAATTATACAGACACCAAAATCCAAAAAAGGTTGGAAAAACTGCGCAGATATTTGATTTCTTACGCAGTCAATTTTTAAATACAATGTCAATTATATTTATGTCCGTTTTCCGCTATCCTTTAATATTACTTTTCAAGGTTTCTTATGTAGTGAAACAAATACTGCTGTGCTATTCCCTCGATACCTTTTGTACATTCCGGCAAGCCGTTCGGATAGTACCTCTCCATTACACGCTTTATCCAGACATCAACAGGAAATGCTTCGGTGCGGTACATTCCGTATAGCAAAGCACATTCAGCGACCTTTGGTCCTACTCCGTTTATCTGCATAAGCTTTTCTCTTGCTTTACCTATCGGCATAGCACAGATCTCGTCAAGGTCAAGCGCCTTTGTATCAAGCTTTTTTGCTGCGTCAATAATATACTTCGCACGAAATCCCGCCCTAAGAAAACCGAGAGAATCAACAGTTTCTGAAGAAAGAGTGCGAAAATCAGGGAAACAGCCGTAATGTTCAACAAGTCTTGATATTATCCCCTTTATACGGGGAATGTTGTTGTTCTGTGAAATGATAAACGAGCATAAAGCCTCCCACTTATCCTGTTTTATAAGCCTTATCCCGGGCGCATAGCTGCACGCCGCCGCAAGTGTCTCGTCACAGGATAATCGTCGTTTTATTTCTCCATAATCGGTGTAAAGGTCAAGATAATCCGCCCACAGCGAAATAAATGTCTGTTCGTCGGTGTCGTGAAAAGTAAACTCATTTCCCTCTGCCGTTATGTAAAGCGGAGTGTTAAGAGCATAACCTTTGTAAGCACCGCCGCCAACCTTCTCCCATCTGAATGCCTGACCACAGTCAAGCGTCTGGTCAAGGTCAAAATCATTCTGGATAAGTACAATGTCCTTACCCTTTACCTCATAATCCAAGCTTTTCATTTAAAACTCCTTAAAAATCTGCTTTATGTCTATAAGTATAACCTCTTTTTTTGTTTTTTGCAAGACGAACTATTGACATTGGAGCAGTTTCACTGTATAATAATATCATCGCTTTAACAAGTAAAATCATAAAAGCTTTAAAGCGTTAAAGAAATCTATTTTAGGGGAGAAAATCAGTATGACAATGTGGATTGTACTTTTCGTATACCTTGCCGTAATGCTCGGTATCGGATTTTACTGCAAGCATCTCGCAAACAGCGTCTCCGACTTTGTTTTAGGCGGACGGACGCTAGGTCCTTGGATGACCGCGTTTGCTTATGGAACAAGCTACTTTTCGGCAGTTGTTTTTGTCGGATATGCGGGAACCTTCGGCTGGAGCTATGGAGTAGCGGCTACATGGATAGGAATCGGAAATGCGGTAATAGGCTCACTTTTACCTTGGCTTATTCTTGGAAACCGCACAAGAATTATGACAAAGCATCTCGATGCTAAAACGATGCCGGAGTATTTTGAAAAACGATATGATTCAAAGGGACTTAAAATATTTTCAGCGCTTATCATATTCGTATTCCTGATACCTTACACCGCTTCCGTTTACAACGGATTGTCAAGGCTTTTCAAAATGGCGTTTGACATTCCTTACGAGTGGTGCATTGTAGGAATGGCTGTATTTACGGCGATTTATGTCATTGTCGGAGGCTACCGGGCTACCGCTATGAATGACTTTTTACAAGGTCTGTTTATGATCGTCGGAATCATAGCAGTAATTGTCGCGGCAATTACCGGAAAGGGCGGTATAGTTTCCGCACTTAACGGTCTTGAAGAACAGGGCGAGTTTAACACGCTCTTCGGACCCGACCCGATAAACCTAATCGGCGTCGTTATACTCACATCTTTAGGAACATGGGGACTTCCTCAGATGGTTCAGAAGTTTTATGCTATCAAGGATAAGGGAGCGGTAAAGAAGGGAACAATAATTTCAACCTTATTTGCCGTTATTGTTGCAGGCGGCAGTTACTTCCTCGGCGGCTTCGGAAGAATTTTCGCAACACCCGATCAGGTTGCTCAAAACGGCACAGACTACATAGTACCTACTATTATTGAAACAATGCCTGACATTCTTATAGGAATAGTAATTGTGCTTGTGCTCTCAGCCTCGATGTCTACACTTTCGTCGCTCGTCCTCACATCGTCATCAACGCTTACCATTGACCTTATCAAGCCTTTTACCAAAAAGATGACCGATAAAAAACAGGTAATAACTATGAGGATATTTATAGCGGTCTTCCTTCTTATTTCAGTCGGAATAGCAATATTCACAATAACAAATCCAAAAACGATAATATCTACCCTTATGTCTATCTCGTGGGGTGCACTTGCGGGAGCATTCCTAGCGCCGTTTTTGTACGGACTATTCTCCAAAAAAATCACAAAGGCTGCTGTATGGACATCTTTCATATTAGGCGTAGGACTTGTGGTAGCGCATATGATCTACTTTACTCTTCTTGGAAACACCTGGACGCTATTTGGAATAAATATGGCTTCAGCAATAAACTGCGGAGCTATCGTAATGCTTCTCTCGCTTATCGTTGTTCCGCTAGTTAGTCTTTTCACACCTAAGATGAATAAGCAAAAGGTCGATGAGGCTTTTGCCTGCTACGAAGCGAATCAGCAAGATTAAAACTTATATTTGATATTCTTTAAAAGCTTTGTCTTTAAAGGCAGAGCTTTTATTTTTATTTTAAAGCTCTGATATATCTCGCTTCATCATAAAGCTTATTTTTTTATACTCCCTCTACTAATAGCGCAAAATCAGGAAAAAATGTACGCAAACGTACATTTTTAATAAAATATCTTATGTTTTGTAACAAAATGTTTACAATATTCATAGTGTGTTAATAATTGATACCAAAAAACCCCTCCCCTGTAACAATCTAATATTATGTAAATTTAAAGTGTAAATTTTTCTCAAAAACTTGCCCGCACCCCCTTGTAAATAGTCGGCAGTTATGTTAAAATTAGTTAAGCTTTAAAGCTATTTGGCTGGACAGCTTATGACAACAAAATTATTGAGGAGAATTTTAAGCTATGAAGTACGGCTACTTTGACCTTGATAACAAGGAGTATGTTATCACAAAACCAGACACACCCGCTCCCTGGGTGAACTATCTTGGCTCTCCCGCCTACGGAGCTATTATTTCAAACAACGCAGGAGGATACAGCTTTGTTCAGAGCGGAGCAAACGGAAGAATCGCAAGATACCGCTTTAACTCCAATATGGCTCTTCCCGGAAGATATATTTACTTAAGAGATAACGACACGGCAGATTATTGGTCGGCGTCTTGGCAGCCTGTCGGCAAGCCGCTTGATGAGTACAAAAGCGAGTGCCGTCACGGTACAGCTTATACCACTATCACAGCTCAGTATAAAGGAATAAAATCTGTGACAACATATTATGTTCCTAAAGACAAGACCTACGAGGTTTGGAGATGTAAAATAACAAATGAGGGGGATAAGCCGAGAAAGCTGTCGACCTTTGGCTTTATCGAATTTACCAACGACAACAACTATGAACAGGATCAGGTAAACCTTCAGTACACTTTGTTTATAACAAACACTACCTTTGAGGGAAATAAGATACTTCAACACATAAATGAAAACAGCGGAAAAGATTCAACCGGCTCTAACCACAGGGAAAGATTCTTTGGGCTTGCCGGCGCTAAGGTCAGCGCTTATAACGGCGATCTTGACAGCTTTATAGGACCATACAGAACTTACGCAAACCCGATAGCTGTAGAAAAGGGAAGATGCGACGGAACTCTAAACTACAACCTGAATTCCTGCGGCGCACTTCAAAGCGACTTCGAGCTTGCTCCGGGTGAAACCAAAGAGCTTATCTATGTCCTCGGACAAAGAGATAACACCGCTGCAAATGAAATTTTAGCACAGTATGAACAGCCCGGAAAGGTAGACAGTGAGCTTGAAGAGCTAATAAACTACTGGCACGGAATACTTAACAACTTCCAAGTAAAAACGCCTAGCGAAGAATTTAACAATATGATAAATGTGTGGAACGCTTACCAGTGCTTTATCACATTTATCTGGTCAAGAGCCGCTTCATTTATCTACTGCGGACTCAGAAACGGCTACGGTTACAGAGATACTGTTCAGGATATTCAGGGTATCATACACTTAGAGCCCGAAACGGCACTTGAAAAAATACGCTTTATGCTCTCGGCTCAGGTCGACAACGGAGGCGGACTTCCGCTTGTTAAATTCAATCACAACGCAGGACACGAGACCTGTCCGGACGAAAACGACGAGAACTCCGTTTACGCAAAAGAAACAGGTCATCCTTCATACCGTGCTGATGACGCTCTTTGGCTTTTCCCGACAATTTACAAGTATATCGGCGAAAGCGGAAACAAGGAGTTTTTAGATGAGGTCATTGTTTATGCAAACGGCGGAGAGGATACCGTTTATGACCATTTAAAGAATGCGATACGATTTTCTATGGAGCGATTGGGCAATCACAATATGCCCGCCGGACTTCACGCCGATTGGAATGACTGCCTGAGAATGGGTAAAAAGGGCGAATCGACCTTTGTGGCATTTCAACTTTACTACGCTATGAGCGTAATAAAGGAACTCGCGGAAGAAAGAAACGACACGGAATATGTAAAATATATCAATGAGGTTCAGGAAAAACTGGGAAAATCACTTTCTGACTGCTGGGACGAGGACAGATTTATCCGTGGTATCCGTGAAGATGGAGTAGTCGTTGGTGCAAAGAATGACCCTGAGGCAAATATGTGGCTCAATCCTCAGAGCTGGGCTGTTATTTCCGGATTTGCGACAAAGGAACAAAGCGAAAAGGCTCTTGATAGCGTCCACCGTATCCTCAATACAAAGTACGGTGTAAAGCTCTTAGAACCTCCGTATGTCGATAACTATTTTGACGGAGCTATTATGCACATCTTTAACCCGGACACAAAGGAAAACGGCGGTATATTCTCACAGTCACAGGGTTGGATAATTCTCGCCGAGAGCCTTATGGGACACGGAAACAGAGCATTTGAATACTTTATGGAATCATCGCCTGCCGCTATGAACGATCAGGCTGAGATAAGAGTTCTTGAACCTTATGTTCACGGACAATTCGTTGAAAGCTCACGCTCTCCGTTTGAAGGACGCGCACATGTTCACTGGCTTACCGGAACAGGTTCTACTGTTATGGTAGGATGTGTTGAAGGAATTCTCGGTATGAGACCTAACGCAAACGGACTTTATGTAGACCCTGCAATTCCGTCAGACTGGGATCATTTTGAGATCGAAAAGAATTTCAGAGGTTCTCACCTGTCGATCAAGTTTGAAAACAAGGATCATGTTGAAAGCGGGATCAAGGAGCTTATACTTAACGGCGAAAAGCTTGACGGAAACTTTATTCCTGCAAGCAAGCTTAAAAACGGAGTAAATGAAGTAACCGCAATAATGGGCTGATTTCTGATAATAATATTATTATATAATGAATTTTAAAAGGAGTGATTTTAATGAAGTATGTTTGTGATGTCTGCGGATATGTTTATGACGAAGAAGCAGAAGGTGTTAAATTCGATGACCTTCCGGATGATTGGGTTTGCCCTCTTTGCGGAGTAGGTAAGGATCAGTTTTCAAAAGACGAATAGTCAAATCACCAACTAATAAACAAGGCGCACTGATAACGGTGCGCCTTTGTTTATATAAAAAAGCAGGGCTGAGTTTTATGCCCTGCTGATTTTTGTCCTTATGCTTTTGTCTTATATGTAAATTCCGTTGCCGCAGAGTAATACCGCTTTCCGTTCTCTGTCTTATATGTTACAGCACGAACATAATATGTGTAGTTCGGTCTTGCGAGGTTGTCAAACCTGAGCGATGAGCCTCCCTCTATCACTCTTGATTTTGAGTCCGCAAAACTTGCGTCACTACATATCTTCATTCGGTAATTTACACCGGTAATCTTATTGAATTCTATCCTTACCGCACTTGTTGTGCTGTTTGACTTTGCGAAGTTTACCGTCGGCTTTGACGGATTTCCGACAGTTTTGTAGGTGAATTCCGTTGCCGCAGAATAATATCGCTTTCCGTTCTCTGTCTTATATGTTACAGCACGAACATAATATGTGTAGTTAGGTCTTGCGAGGTTGTCAAACCTTAGCGACGAACCGCCCTCTACCACTCTTGATTTTGAGTCCGCAAAGCTTGAGTCACTGCATATCTTCATTCGGTAGACTACGCCATCTACCTTATTAAATTCTATCCTTACCGCACTTGTGCTGCTGCCGGACTTGGCAAAGTTTACAACAGGCTTTGCCGGATTTCCGACTGTTTTGTAGGTGAATTCCGTTGCCGCAGAATAATACCGCTTTCCGTTTGCCGTCTTGTATGTTACCGCACGAACATAATATGTATAGTTAGGTCTTGCGAGATTGTCAAACCTGAGCGACGAGCCTCCCTCTACCACTCTCGATTTTGAGTCCGCAAAGCTTGCGTCACTGCATATCTTCATTCGGTAGCCTACGCCATCTACCTTATTAAATTCTATCCTCACCGCACTTGTTGTGCTGTTTGACTTTGCGAAGTTTACCGTCGGCTTTGCCGGATTTCCGACAGTTTTGTAGGTGAATTCCGTTGCCGCAGAGTAATACCGCTTTCCGTTCTCTGTCTTATATGTTACAGCACGAACATAATATGTATAGTTCGGTCTTGCGAGGTTGTCAAACCTCAGCGACGAACCTCCCTCTATCACTCTCGACTTTGAATCCGCAAAGCTTGAGTCATAACATATCTTCATTCGGTAATTTACACCGGAAATCTTATTAAATTCTATCCTTACCGCACTCGTGCTACTGCCCGACTGGGCATAATTTACCGTAGGCTTCTGAGGATTTCCGACAGTTTTGTAGGTAAACACTACGCAAGGAGAACAATATCTCTTTGAGTTTACAGTTTTATAAGCCTGTGCTCGAATATAGTATGTGTGGTTAGGATGAGCTAAATTGTCAAACCTGAGCGACGGGCCGCCCTCCAATATCCTTGACTTTGAGTCAGCAAAGCTTGAGTCATAGCATATCCTGACCCTGTAGTTTATTCCCTCGATCTTGTCAAATTCTAGCCTTACCGCACTTGTGCTGCTGCCGGACTTGGCGTAATTTACCGTAGGAACGGGAATATCTTTGGCGTCAAAGGTCATATACCTGAATTCTGTCGGATCGGAAAAATATTTTTCTCCATCGACCGGCATATACGAATACGCTTTTAAATAATAATTTGTATTTGGTTTTAAGTTGTTAAACCTTAGCGAAGATCCGCCCTCTAACATCACCGCACCGTCAAACCCGGCATTGTCGGATAGCCATATTCTGTAACCAGTCGCAGCTGAAACCTTGTTAAGCTCAATTCTTATAGCGTTTGAGTCGCTGTTTGATGATGCGTAATTAACCGTTGGCTTTGCAAGATCATTTGTCTTTAACGTAAAGCTTATCTCATCGGTATTTGATGTAGTCGAGCCGGATTTTATTGTAGCATATGCTTTTATGTAATAGGTTGTGTTCGGTCTTAGAGAATCTATTTTTAAAGAAGCTCCGCCGCTTACGGTCTTAGAGTTTTTAAAACTACTGTTGTCAGCAAGCGTCATTGTATAGCTTGTTGCGTTATCAGCTTTAAAATCTACCCTGACCGCAGTCTCTGAAACCGTTTTCTTTTGGACTTCAATAACCGGTTTTGTACTGTTGCCTGCACTTAAATTGTAACTCTCACCGGAAAAATATACACCGTCCATTCGTTTAAACGGTAAAATTTGAAATCTATCATTTTTATTTGTATCCTTGACCGTATATGTACAGCTTTTTATATGCGCTAATGTTTCATATGTACCCGTAGAATTATTATATTTTTTTACCGAAAAACCAAATGCGCCCTTAGGTCTGGTCCACGACAAAACCGTACTGGTGCCTGACAGCTTCGCAGTTGCCGACGGAATAGCTTCCGGGGGTGTACCAAACCATAAGTCAAGATCTACATATCCATAGATACCGTCTAGCCGTCCTTCGCTTGAATACTGCCAAATATCAATATCTCCGGAATAATCGGTATTAGAGGTATAGTGAGCGAGCCATATTTCATATTTTGACTCCAGTGTCTTATAGTCTAACTCGTCATAAAAATAATATTTGCTCGCATAAACTCCCGCGACATAATTCTTGCTCTGTATCCTTTCACAAAAAGCAGTACAAAGCTTTGTCTGTTCGGTTTTACTTAAATTTGCGGCATCAAGTCTGCCAATATCATAATCTACGTGCTCAATGTCATAAAAAACCGGGAGGGTAATGTCATAATTTTTTATGACACTAAGTACAAGGTCAGCCTCTTTTTGAGCTTCAGCCGTAGTTATCGCCTGAGTATAAAAATATACACCGACCTGAATACCAGCCTTTAAAGCGCCCGATATATTTTCGTCAACATATTGATCCTTTACCAATGTTCCCGATGAACCATATCCGCGATAACCTGCTCTGATTATAGCTCCTGTTATTCCTTCCTCCTTTAAGGCTTTCCAGTCTATCTTAGTGTTCCAAGCCTGATGCTCCGATACATCGATTATCTTATAGTTCTTTACATTCTTAAGCTTTGACGGAATGTTTGGCGTACTCACGCCTCCGAAAGACGCTCTCGCCATACCTTTGTAGTTGTTTAAATACTTTCTGTATTCCGGATCATTTTTAATCCGCCATTCATCGCTGACCTCGCTGCTTACAACATATTCCAAATCGCCGCCGGTCTTGTTTACCGCCTCTGCTGTCTGCACACCGACTAAAGCCGACAGCACTATAAATAAAGCAGCCATAAATGCCGCGATAAGCAATGGTGCCTTGTTTTTTATAATGTTTATAGCCACCGCCTCCTCCTATAAAAAATCGGCTTTTAAACTCACATCTAAATATTCACTTCATACCATTTTAAAAACCATTATACGCTATGATACCACATTTTCAGACATTTGTCAACAATACTGTACAAAAAACTTCCCTATAGGCAAAACCTGCCTCCCGTATACAAATAATAAAACAGGAGAGTACCTTTTTATACTCTCCTTAAAAATTAAACATTCTATATTTTTACATTGACTTTATGTGTTTTTTTAGCTTGTCGAAGGTCTCCGTGCTTAAACAGTGCTCTATCTTACAAGCGTCCGCCGCAGCCGTCTCCTTTTTGACACCGATCCTTACAAAAAAGTCGGTAAGAGTAACATGTCGCTCATAAATAGTCGACGCAACATTTTCTCCGTCATCGGTAAGAGTTATATATCCGCCGTCTGATATTTCGATAAATCCGCCGTCCTTCAATATTCCGACAGCTCTGCTGACGCTCGGCTTAGAATATCCGGTTTCCGTCGCAATATCAATAGACCTTACCGCTCCTTTACCCATTCTCTTAGTAAGGACGAGTATTGTTTCAAGATACATCTCTCCCGATTCAAGAAGCGCCATTTTCTTAATACCTACCTTCCAAGCTGCTTTCTTAAATTCAGTATACCACACTTTTTTGTATTTTTCAAGTGCAAAAGCTAAAACGGACACAATAATAAACTGCGTCCGTTTTTATACTATGTTGATATTGATCCTTCTATCCCTTTACACTTCCAAGCGCTATACCTCTGATAATAAACTTAGATAAACAGAGATATATAAGAATTACCGGTATTACCGCAATTACAATGTAAAGATTTATAACACCGTAATCTATTCTCGTCTCGGCTCTCATAAGCGAAAGCACGATCGGGATAGTATATTTTTCCTTGCTGCTCAAGATCATCTGCGGCATAAAGAAGTTGTTCCAGCTCGCTACAAACGAAAATATTGCCTGTACCGCAAACGCCGGCTTCATAATCGGGATAATTATTCGGTTAAATGTTTTAAACTCACCGCAACCGTCGATTCTTGCCGCCTCGATAATTTCAAGCGGCAGTGAACTCTTCATATACTGTATCATGAAGAAGTAAGTAGCCGGTGCTGCAACCGCGGGTACGATAAGCGGTATATATGTGTCCGTCAGTCCCAGATCATTCATAAATCTATAAAATCCTATCGCAGATGCCTGAGTCGGAACCATCATTATAAGAAGTATAAATGTATGGGCGATTTTCTTGAGCTTGAAATCATACGCGTGAATAGCATATGCCGTAAGTGCGGAGAAGTAAACGGTCAATACACAGCTTCCGGCAGCTACTATAAAGCTGTTTCCAAGCGCCCTGAAAACATTTCCGAAGTTATTTTGCGTTGTTGCACTGAAAAGGTTTCTGAAGTTGTCAAGGAGATACTGGTCGGGATACCATCTTATTCCCGCCTGTACACGGCCTCTTGTAGCATTTATTATCAACAGATAAAACGGTAAAAGCGATATTACTATCAGCACAACAAGTACAGTATAAGCAATGATCCTTCTAGCAAGTAAAGAGCCTTTACCGGTCGATTGCTTGATTTTTGGTGCATCGCTCATTTATACCGCCTCCTTTGCCGATTTTTTTCTTTTCCTGGCAAGCCGTTTATCGCTTCTGTCCTCTGTTACATAGAATATTATTCCTCCAAGTATAGCGGTTACGATAAATATTACAATACATATTGCCGATGCAATACCCGGAGATGCGTCCTTTCGGTTCTGGATCTGCATAACAAGTGTAAGAAGCGACTGTCCCGGGTATCCTGTACTTGTAGCAAGAAGAGTCGGAACATCGTACATCTGTATTCCTCCTATAAGTGAGGTTATCAACACATACAGAAGTATCGGACGGATAAGCGGCATTGTGATCTTCCAGAACATCTGACTTGAATTAGCTCCGTCGATCTGTGCCGATTCATAAAGAGATGTGTCCACACCCATTATTGCCGCCATAAGAAGTATCGTCGTATTTCCGTACCACAACAGGAAGTTGATTAAAGCTACAATGCTTCTTGCTCCCCACGCATTATCCAGAAGAACGCCTTCATATCCGGTGATATCGTTTATTATGGTCCATATTCCGCCGCCCTGACTGAAAAGTCCGTAAAAGAGATATGATACAGCAGAAGCCATAAGTATATTCGGCAGGTAGATCAAAGCCTTGAAAAAGCCCTGTGCCTTTATCTTAAGGCGGAGATCCGTAAACCACGCCGCAAGAAGCAGAGATATAATTATCTGAGGTATAAAGCCGAGAAGCCACATAACCGCAGTGTTATAAAAGCTCCTTCCGATTTCTCCGGTAAACACAGCCGTATAGTTCTGAAGTCCGCAAAAACCGTTGTTTACTTCTTGTTCTCCAGAAAAGCTTATAAAGCCCTGGTCAACAGTTATATCCATAAAACTTGTAACAAATGTGGAAATCAGCGGATAAAGTGAAAATACTGCATACACAAGGAAAAACGGAATAAGGAAAATATATCCCCACTTAGCGTAGCTTATGCTTTTTCTTTTTTTCATTGTGATAAATCACCCCTTGAATATGTATTAAAAAGGGGGCGGGACATTTTGTCCTGCCCCTTTTTGATTCACTTTACCTTAATTAGTGAGTAAGATTAGGATACAGTGCTTTGATATCGGAATAGAACAGCTCAAGAGCCTCATCATATGTCTTTTCGCCCTTGAAGTAAAGCTTCATATTGCTCTGGATCTTCTCGTTAAGTCCCTGGTCATAAGCTGAAAGCTTATTTGACATATCAAGCTTCTCTGCTGCTTCGGTAAGAAGTGCGAGGTGATTCTGTCCGCCGAGGAACGGATTTGTATAACCCTCATCAATAAGCTGCTTTATAGCTTCCTTGTTATTTGTGTAATCCTGAACAGTTTCATCAGCAGTCATAGACTTCATAACGGCTGTATCACAAGTCATCTTGAGCATTATGTCCTTAATGAGCTCTTGGTTGTCAGTTCCCTGACAAGCAACGATACCTGTTCCGCCCCAAGAATATGGCACAGGACCCGGGCAAGCTCTCCACTGTCCGTAGAGTCCGTTTCCTTCCTTAGCGTTTGATCCGTCGTCCTTTAACTTCTCGTCAACTGTTGCATCACGAAGTGAGAATGCGATTCCCCATGTAGAGAAGAAATAACCGAATACCTTAGCGTCCTTCTTCATATCAGCGTTCCACTGGTCATCCCAGAGGCTTGTTCCGTGATTGTAGCCCTTGTCGGAATATTCCTTGGTGAGCTCAATCCACTTAGCTATCTGATCGTCAATGGTGATCTTGTTGTCTGTTACCCAAGGTGCAGATACATTGTTTGAAAACAGTCTGTACATATCGTCATAACCTGATACCATATAGTATCCTGCTTCCTTCATCTTCTGAGCGACCTCAGCAAACTTATCGAGGTCAGAGATCTGCTCCTGAACCTTGTCAGGATCGCTCGTTCCGAGAACCTTTTCAGCTATGTCCGCTCTGTACATATAAAGTCCCGGGGTAGCCTGCCATGTTGTAGCTACCTGTTTACCGTCAGGATTTGTAAATGTCTGCTTGGTGTAATCATACTGATTCTTTAGATCGTCTTCAGTTATTCCGATATCAGCAAGCGGAATAGCTACATCAGAATTTACATACTTGGTAGCATAGTCCATCTCAACAAGGAATATGTCGATCTTGTCATCAGCAGAAGCCGATTGCTGTTTTTGTAATGCCTCATCAAGCTTTGTCTGATAAACATTACCCTCGTTTGTGTTCTGAATCCAGTTGATCTTTACGCCGTCATATACAGACTTGTCTGCATTCGGTACATAAAACTTTTCAAATCTCTCCTGAAATTCAGTGTTCCAGCAGTAAATGTTCAAAACCTTTCCCTGCTCGGAAACCGGTGCGCTTGAGCTGCTGTCACCTGCTTTTGACGAAGAATCTCCTCCGCCGCAGCCGACAAGTGTAGTGGTAGCCATAACAACTGCAGCTGTTCCCGCTAAAAATCTTTTTAGCTTCATAATTTTTAGTCCTCCCTAGTTAAAAATTGTAAGTATAAGCACTCCTATACCATACAAGTATATTTTAGCACTATTTACCTAAAATTACAAGATATATAAAAATCATTTTGTATAAAATTCTGGTTTTTGTATGTTTGACTAAAATCAACCTTTATATTTTGTGCAAATTGTCAAACTCAATTTATATTATGTCCAAGCTGCATCGCCGTGTAATTAAAAGCGCTGAAAATACGGGGAAAATTCCGGCTGTGGCGAAGCCGCATCGGGGCTCTAAAAATTAACAAACTATGAATATTGTAAACATTTTGTTACAAAACATAAGTTATTTTATGAAGAATGTACGTTTGCGTACATTTTTTCGCGATTTTGCGCTATTAGTAGAGAGACAAAAAATTTTTAAGCTAAAGCCTGAGTAAAACGAGATGTCACAGCCTGACAAAAATAATTATGTGTCAAAACGATTGAAAAATCTATATTATTTTGTTATAATTGGTAAAATACTATTTGAGAAAATAATTAAAAAACCGAAACATAAACAAGCTTTCTGAAAGGAATGATATTATGAGTATTCCCTACGATTACAAGAATATACCTATAAAAGGCGGCGGATTTGTGACCGGCTTTGTTTTCGGAAAAAAGTGCGAAAATATTTTATATGCAAGAACCGACATCGGAGGAGTTTACAGGTACGACTTTGATAAGAAGCGCTGGATCTCTCTGATAGACGATGTTAAAGCAACAGAACCCGAGAGGTGCTATCCACTCGGAATAGCGTTGGATGATGACGGCCCTGAAAAGCTCTATATCGCCTGCGGAAACCATAAAAGCGGCTGGCTTTATATAAGCGGTGATATGGGAAAGACATATATAAAAAGGTCTGTACCCTGTGGTATACACGGAAACTTTGTCGGAAGAAGCGCGGGCGAACGCCTTATTAAAAAGGACGGCGTTTTGTATTTTGCTTCACAAACAGAAGGGCTGTTCATATCTTCGGACGAGGGAGAAAGCTGGGAAAATGTAAAGCCGTACGGCGAAAAAAACCTTACCTTTATATATAAAGAAGCAATCAGCGGAATTGAGTTTTTCATCATCGGTACGAGCGGGGAACAAAATGCCGAAGGAAAAAGACGAGGACATACGCTTTTCGTATCGTATGATAATCTTAAGACCTTTGAAAAACTGCCTATTCCAAAAGGTATTGACGATCCTAAGTGCATTCACCCGGGATTTGTGCCGCAGCGTGCCGCAGCAAGCGAACGCTATCTGTTTGTGACCTTTACACAAATTGAGAAGGGCTTCGGAGGCTTTAATGCTATCTCCTGTGATTCAGGGTCTTGCTATGACGGGCGTATATACAGATACGCTGTTAAAAACAACAAACTTATTCTCGATAAGGACATAACCCCTGATAATATTGAGTTTTCAAACTATGACCGACGGATTTCCCCTGAATATGCGCCCGAGGTATCGCTTGGCGCAGGGCTTTCGGGAGTGTGCTTTGAAAACGGTATGCTCACCGTTTCGGAAATAGGCTCAAGGCGCGGCGAGGACGCGATTTATATGAGCGAGGATGACGGAGACAGCTACAAGGTTATCCTTCAAGGGCTTAAGCACGGGAAAATGAATTTCACCGTACCGTATATGAAGCCTGAATATAATGGAAACCGCTCGCTTATCCACTGGATGAGCGACATAAAGATAAATCCTTTTGACAGCGATATGATGCTGTTCAACACCGGCACAGGAGTGTTTATGACAAGAAATCTCACCGCCTCAAAAATAGGAGAAACTGTTGTGTTCTCCTCCGAATGTGACGGAATGGAGGAGACTGTTCATATGAATGTTTACTCACCTCCAAACGGCGAGGTAAGATGCTTAGACCTTGTCGGAGATCTCGGCGGCTACGCCTTTAAAGACCTTGAGAACGGTGCGGAGAACACCTTTGCAAATGACACAGGAGACAGATATATAACCTGTTTGAATGCAGATTTTTCAGACCGAGGAGGTATATACTTTGTCGCAACTCCAAGAGGGAACTGGACAGGTGAAACAAAGGGCGGAGTTATCGTTACCAATGATCAGGGAGATAGCTTTAAGCTTTTAAAATATCCTTTAGGTCTATCAAAAAAAATTGATAAGCTTATAGAAAATATAAAAAAGCCGAACACAGATTCCGGTTGGGTAGCTCTTACCGCCGATGAAAAAAGAATAATATGGGCAATCAGCGGAGAGCGCAGGTCGTTTATGTCCGACTGTGTTGTATACACAGACGACGAGGGTGAATCTTGGAAAAAATCACGGTTTAAAGGAAGCAGAAATTACGAAAGCGAACCTATCTCGATAAAAATAAATTCCTGCCGGGTCGATGAAAGCTTTATATGGGCGATAAACGACAAGGGAGTTGTTTTTATAAGCGAAGACAAAGGAGAAACATTTGTCGAGCGTGAAATTATAGGAGACAGCTTCTGCGAACCGACAGAACGCTTCGGAGACAACCGCTTTGAAGCAAGGGCTGAACCCGGGAAAGCCCATATTTTATGGATAGCCCTCCGGCACAGCGGACTTTTCAGACTTGAGTTTTCAGGTAACAAGGTGATCTCAAAAAAAGTCTCGGGCACTGACGACAGGATATGCGGAGTGGGCTTCGGAAAAAGCGCAGAGGGAAGCGTTCACCCCACTGTTTTCACCACCGGTGTAATAAACGGCGAATACGGTTTCTGGCGCTCAACAGACTATGCCGAGAGCTTTGAGAGAATAAACACCGACGACCAGTGCTTCGGTACTGTTTCAAGTATTTCAGGCGACCCGAGAGAATTCGGAAGAGTTTATATAGCGACCGGCTCAAAAGGAATAATAACCGGAAAACCGGTGTGATAAAATTAAAAGGCTGCAGCTTAAAAAGCTGCAGCCCGGTACTGTATGAAATAGCCTATTTAATATCGTCGTCGTTAAAAGGGTCTCCGCACTGCGGACAGAACTTAGGAGGATTTTTAGGGTCCTCGGGCTCCCAGCCGCACTTGTCACACTTATAAAGCGGCTCTCCGGCGGGCTTTGGCTTTCCGCACTCCGTACAGAACTTACCCTTATTCGTAGCTCCGCACTCACATACCCAGCCATCGGCAGGCTTCTGAGCACCGCATTCAGCGCAAAACTTTCCGGTATTTCCCGTCTTGCCGCAGGAGCAGGTCCAGCCGTCGTCAGCAGAAGGAGCAGGAGCAGGAGCTAACGCAGCGGCATTCTGTGCGTTCTGAACAGCCGCCATAGAGCCCTGTGGGTTCGGCGTGCCATCGGGTGCGTTCATAGGCTGGCTCATCATTCCTCCTGCCATACCCATTCCCATAAATCCTGTCATAGCGCCGCCTTCGTTTCCTGCGGCGGTCTCTCTCGCCTTGTTTATGCTCATTCTGTCCATAGCATATAAAAGTCCGTTGTTCTGTGCGGCTGCCGCCTCCTGGAACTTAGAAATCTTATCCTTGCTCTCGTCATCGACATTAAGCTCGATAGCAAGCGAGGTCAAAACGATTCCTCTCTTTGTAAGCCAAGCCTCCTCGAGCTGTTTGTTCATCTCAGCCGCAAGCTCATCAGGATATGCGCCTATCTGATCATACGGTATCATTTTTGCTGAGATCTGTGTGAGAGCTATCTGGAATTTCGGCTTCATCTCGTTTTTCATCATCGAGATTATCTTTGAGCCGTCATCGCTCGTTCTTGTAAGCGCGACATCGGGATTCATCAGAACATTTTCATAAAATGCGATAGGATTTTTTATCTGAAACTCAAACGCTCCGTGTCCCTGAGCATTTATCGTTATTCTCGTTTCGCCGTCACGGAAAGGGATATTTCCGAATCCGACCGGGTTATCGGTAAGCGGTTTAATGTTTATATAAACAAGCCTCATAGTGTTTGTGGACTGTCCGCCGGCCGTAAAACGGTGACCGATATTCTTAATTGACGGTATAAAGTCCTTAAAACCGCCGCCCAAGAGCGAAGGCTCTACCGAGGAATCATACTTATACTGACCTGTGGTCTGTTCTGTGTCGGCGATAACAAAATCGTGTACCTTTCCGTTTTCGACAAGCACAGCCGCCTGTCCTACCGCGACATCAAAAACCGAGCCGTTTGTAATGACCTTATCGCTCGCGTTATTAACAGCCGAGCCTCTTACTATTTTTGTTGCAGGCATAGCCATATGATCCTGTGTCATACCGTCACAGCGAAAATAGTCTACAACCTGATCTCTTAGATTTGAGCCAAGCGCTCCAATTGCCATTTTAATAAGTCCCATAACAATTACCTCTTTTCATAAAATATACAAAGGAGCTTCTTACTCCTTATTTTACATCTGACTAAGCCATACACAAAACATCGGCTATCTTCCAGGTTCGCTCTATCGAAGCTTCTATCGCCTCGCCGCAGGCAGGACATACCTTTTCACCGACGCTTGAGATAGGCGCTCCGCAGTTTTTACATTTCAAGCTTTCGTTTTCACCATTAGACCCGTACTGCAAAAAATACACATAAGACACCTTGTATTTATGCTGTGAAAGCCTTCCGCCCTTTATGTATTCTACCGCCGCTTCAAAGTCGATAAGCGCTTCCTCGTTAGTCCTTTTGTACCCTGATATTACTACCCTGTGGACCTTAACATTGCTGTATTCTTCAAGTCTTGTGTTTTCTGTCTTTTTCATATCAAGAGCCGACTGAACAGAGTCGGCAAGCTGTGAAGTACAGTTATCTCTTATACCAAAAACAACACCGGAGGACAGCGCATTAAAATACTCAGGCAAAAATCCCTTTATATAGCTTCTCGCAAGCTCTATCCCAAATTCCGGGAAGTCCCTTAAAATCATATCCCGATAAACAGGCTCTGTGCCGGACAAGCTTTTTGGCGTATTCATCTGATCTTCGTCCGCCTGTTTTACAGCGCTCAATATGCTGCTTATGCCACTGTTTTTAAATGACCTTTTAATGAAAAGCACCGAAAGTATCACCAAAATCAAAACAAACAGCAGAACTCCGGCAAAAACCAAAAGTATTATCTTCATAACAACAACCTACATAAACATAAAGTATCCGGCAATTCCCGCAAGAAAGCCTCCGACAGCTCCCAGAGCGGTGAATACCGTAAGCTTTATTTTATCTATCGGAAGATTTCCGATAAACTTTCCCGTCTGTCCGTTCATTGCAAACAGGTAGTTTTTATCCTGATATTTCGTATAAAGAAGCCATGCCGGAAGCAGTGCATAATCCTTGCTCTTGACCTTGACATCGGCATCAAAGCTCTTTACTGTAACCGATTCATAATCCGTTGTTCTCTTAAGCTCTTCCTCAAGAGTGTTCTTTATCCTTAGCTCTGCTCTTTCATAGCATTCATCCGCATTCAAATCATATCTTTCCGCAAGAAAGCCCGCAAGGTAAGACGGCGAAAACTCGGTGATCTCCCTGTAATCATACGGCTCGATCGAATCCATAGCATCATTCTCTATCTTTTTGGAGGCATCAACCGGCACCTGATCTACCGTTACAGAGCCTCTTCTCAAAAAGCTGTAATATGATGTCTCGCTGTACTCATTATTTCCGTTTCTGTAACGCCTCTGAGTTGTGCCCTCGCCGGAGAGCATACCGCTTGCATCCGCCGAATAAAGCCAGAACGGTACATACACTCCCTGCATCTTTTCAACAACATTATTAGGGTCAAAGTCCTTCGGGGTAAGCGGTTTTTTTGCAAAGCTCTTAAAAGCATCCATCACCTTTGACTTATCGACCTTAAACGGGATCACGTACTTAGGAGAAAAATCTCCTATTACCTGCTCCGACATAACAACTGGGTTTTGGCAATAAACGCATATGGTAGCTGCGGTAGTTCTGTTTGTTATTATCTCCGCTCCGCAGTGTGAACAGGTGTAAGCTACAAGATCGCTGTTTTCCGTTCCGTCGGTCGAGCGGTACTGTGACTTATCCCCCTCAAGCTCTCTGTGCTTTTCCGCCTTTTCCTCCTCTATATTATTCTCCCCTAGCGCTTCAAGCTGTGCATTTGTAAACTCGTCCTCGCAATATTTACACTTAAAGCTGCCCGTGCTCGCGTTCCACGCTAAATCTCCTCCGCAGGTCGGACATTTATATGTAATGTTTTTTGACATCTATATTCCTCCTCTACTTATTTGAGATCATATGCGTATCCTTTCGCAAGAACTTATCCGACTTATCCGAAAGGGTCACTTCAGACGAAACATAGTGATTAGCTTGAGTTGATTTTGTCTTTGTGCGGCTCATTGATATAAGCACCGTCGCAGTTATCAGTCCCACGATCAGCGCACCAACAAGTCCGAACAGTACTGCGGATACCGGCGAACCGCCATTGTCCGCAAACGCTCCTATACTCAATAGCGAAAAAAACATTAGAAATATTCCCGTCTGTAAAACTATCCGTTTCCCAGTCGTCATATAAAAGCCTCCTTTTAATACTTAACTGTTTAATAAAAAATCATCTGATATTTAATATAAATCAAAGTCTTATATGTCAATTATACCAAAGCTTTTGACAAATTGCAATACGATTCGTTTATTTTATACAAATTATGCGCAAAATATCCCGAGCCGTTTACATTAAAGTTATATGACTAAAAACGGTATAAAATTATTTTGCACTAAAAAAGCCGCCTGATTTGACAGACGGTTATGTGTTACTACTATTTGATACAAACAGAAAAATGCTGACTCCTCACTTTTTATTCCGATGAGTTTTTATTTGCCTTTTTCTTCTTTTTAGGCTTTGATTCGGGTAGCTCGTCATACATTGCCATAAACAGATCTGTTAAAAGCTCTTTATTATCAATGTCATCAACTCGAAGTAATTTCTTTCTGCCGCCTTCACTTATTGCATCATATTCAGCCTCGGGCAGC